>JAUMVK010000027.1:0-53689 GCA_030530205.1 Thermoguttaceae bacterium
CAGGTGCAGCTTCAGCAGGTGCGGCTTCCACGGCAGGAGCCGGTTCAACAGCCGGAGCAGCGTCCTGAGCGACAGTCATTCCCGTGAATGCCAGCGCGGCGGCCAGCAGCAAGGAAAGACGGAAGAGGGACTTTTTCATTGTGTTCTCTCCAAAATGAATTATAGGATGACGGAAATTATGAACAAAAACGAATACAGTTCATTAAGAGGTAATAAATTTACCCTATTATCATCTTAATATATTAGAAAGTGCTTTTTTGTCAAGCAGGGGGGTAAGGATTTTTTACCCATTTTCAAAGAAAAAACGAAAAAGATTTTACCTAAAACACCCGGTTTGTCATTTTTAACTAAAAAACCGCTATAGGTCAACGAGCACCGGGAGTGAGAGAGGCTCAAAAATTTGGCTTCCAAAGAGAAAAAGTCAAGGAAAAATCCTCAAGCCTCACTCACTCCCGGTTTGATTTCAGTCGATCGCATCCAGAGCGCGCTGAACGTCTTCCTTGATGTCGTCGATGTCTTCCAGACCGACCGAGAAGCGGACCAGGCCCGGGTTAATGCCTGCCGCGACGAGCTGTTCTTCCGTCAACTGGCGGTGCGTTTCGGAGGCCGGGTGCAGAACGCACGTCCGAATGTCCGCGACGTGGACCTCGTTCGAGGCGAGTTTCAGCGAATCCATGAACTTCTCCGCGTTCGCACGTCCGCCCTTAATGACGAACGAAATGACGCCCGAGCACCCTTTCGGCAGGTACTTCTGCGCGAGTTCGTAGTCCGGGTCGCTCTTCAGGCCGGGGTACTTCACGCGCTCTACTTTGTCGGACGCTTCCAGCATTTCCGCAATCGCCATCGCGTGCTTGCAGTACTGCGGCATACGAACGGCCAACGTCTCAAGACCCAGATTGAGCAGGAACGCCGAGTGCGCCGCCGGGTAGCAGCCGAAGTCACGCATCAACTGCATGCGCGCCTTGATGATGTAGGCCGCTTTGCCGTACATTTCGGTGTAGATCGTGCCGTGGTAGGATTCGTCCGGCTCGGTCATTTCGGGGAAATTGCCGCACGTCCAGTCGAACTTTCCGCTGTCCACGATCACGCCGCCGCCCTGGACCGCGTGGCCGTCCATGTACTTGGTGGTCGAGTGGACCACGATGTCCGCACCGAAGTCGAACGGCTTGCACAAAACCGGCGTCGGGAATGTATTGTCCATGATGAGCGGCACATTGTGCTCGTGGGCCACTTTCGCGAACTTTTCAATGTCGAAGACCGTCAGCGCCGGGTTGGCCAGCGTCTCGCCGAAAATCAGGCGCGTGTTCGGTTTGAAGGCTTTGTGGATGGTTTCCTCGTCGGCGTAGGCGTCCACAAAAATGCACTCAATGCCGTACTTTTTGAGCGTGAAGGCGAAGAGGTTGATCGTCCCGCCGTAAATCTGGGGCGTGGAGATGAAACTGTCCCCGGCGCGGCAGAGGTTCAGGATCGAAAGAAGCGAGGCGGCCTGCCCGGACGATGTGCACATGGCGGCGATCCCGCCTTCGAGCGCGGCGATTTTTTCCTCGACCGCCATCACCGTCGGATTGGCGAAACGGGAGTAGATCAGACTCCGCGTCGGGTCGTCAAAAACGGCCGCGACTTCCCGCGTCGAATCGTAAACGTACGTAGTGCTCTGAACGATGGGAACGACGCGCGGCTCCGAGTTTTTCGGCGTGTAACCGGCGTGCAGACATTTAGTTTCGTCTCTCATGAAAAAACCTCCTTCGGAAACGATTCAACAGGCGACGGCTCCAGGGCCGCACATTTTTGGTTTATTATACCACAAATGAAATTTCGTGCAAGAGGGGAAGAATTGAGAATTAAGAATTAGATTGGCGAGCGGTGGCAGTTATGCCACCGTAAGATTCGGAGGGATAGAAGATGGGAGGCGGTAATGGAGGCCGGAATTACGCATCTGGAGCGTTCAGCCCGGCACGTAATTCCGCGCTCCGTACTCTATTACCGCCTTACATTTGACGCTAGAAGCGTCGTCCCCGCAGTTTTATCAGGCCGAAAATGCCGAGCAGCAGTAAAACGCACGTCGCTGGTTCCGGCACCGCACTGGCATCGATCCGAAGCGAACCGCCCGAAGCGTCCATCAGGTTAAGCCAAAGCTCTGGACCGCCCGCGTTGCTGAAGTCAAACGTCACGTTCGAGTTCCAGTTTTCCTGCGGCGTCCCCAGGTTCAGGTAGTTGAATTCCCAGCCGACCAGATCCTCCGGGGCGTCCGAAACGAATTTCAGCGTCGTGCCGGAATCGATCGTCAATGCGTCCGTGACCGTCAGAACGTCATGAATTCCCGCGGCTTTCAGGTCGTTCAGGTTCATCTCGTACACGCTTCCTGCGGCAAGGCGCAGATTCGCGATGGAGCCGGTCCCGCCAAACGTCACGCCGTCCGAAACGATCAGCGTACCTGCGCCGCTCACCTTGCTCGTAAAGACCGCCTGATTCGTGCCCGTGCGGGAAACCGTCAGCTCAATATTCTGCGTGACCTCGATGGGGTTGGAGATCGTGCGGTTTCCTGCCGATGCGTTCAGCTGGAGGTCGCTCTTTCCCTTCACGGTCAAGGGGCCGGTCCCCAGCGCCTGATCATTCCCGATCACGTACGGAACGGCCGAATTGTTTCCGTTGGAACGGTTTCCGATGAGGTTCGTCCCTCCGGTGTACGTATTGGCGCCATTGAGCGTGATGATCCCCGCGTTCCCCTCGCCGCTGTTCAGGTTCAGGGCGTAATCACCGGAGATCACGCCGTTCACGGTCACGTTTTTATCGGTTCCGTAGCCGGCGCGCAGGCCGTTTTTCGTCCCTTCCAGCACGACCTGATTATTAATGACCGGGCTGTTGTTCTGGTTGATCATGTTGGCGTTCAGATGGATGACCGCGTCACCCAGAACTTTCGGATTGGCGAGGTAAAGCAGGCCACCGTTCTCGAGGTAAATGTCCCCCGTGTAATTATTGGCCGAACTGTCGCCGGAAAGGGTCAGGTTCCCGGAACCCGTGACGCGGATCTCGGTATTGCCGGCAAAATTGACCGTGGTCGTTTGGCCGGCCGCCGAAAGGGTGAAGACCGACTTTTGCCCGGCGTTCGTGTTCGTGAGGGTCCCGCCGGTGACGTTGGTGGGGTTGATCGACGCGTTGTTGCCGTAGGCGTCGTAAGTGCCGCTGGCCATCGTGGTGGTCCCGCCGATGAGGGTCCCGGAGCCGCTCGTGCGAAGCGTTCCGCCCGCGATCTCCACGTTCCGAAGCATCTGGCTGGAACCCGCCAGATCCAAAACGCCCTCCGTGACTTTCGCGTCGAGCGTGGTGGATTTTCCGCTCAAAATCTGGGTTCCGGCCCCAACTTTTTCAAGCAGGATCGAGCCCGTGAACTCGCCGGCGTAAGTGGCCGTAGTCGCGGTGTCCGTGATGCCGTAACCGACCTTCAGGGTGGATTGATCGGATGCGCTGTTCTGGATTTTCGAAACGGCGAATTCGGAATTCAGCTTTCCGAGCGAGGCAGTATGGCCGTTCAGGTTGATGTAGGAGGCCACGTTATTGGTGAACGTCACGTCTCCCCCGGCCGGAAGAGCGTCGTCCGCATTAAGCTGGACTTTCGAAGTATTTGCCCCGTTTTCCACTAAAAAGGTCCCGCCGGTATAAGTGTTTGCGGCCGCCAGAATGACCGTTCCGCTGTCACCTTTTACGGACAGTTTGCCCGGAACCCCTTCCTCCGTGTCAGAAATCACGCCGTTGAACGTCATGTTGGTGCCCCAACCGGCCATGATCGAACCGCCGGAACCGGTCAGTTTAATGGCCGACGTGTAGTTTCCGGTCGTCCTTGCGCCGTTGTGGAGCGTCGCATTATTCAAAATCACCGTTCCCGGCAAAGCCGTTCCGTCTGCAAGCAGCATATTATTGGAGACTTTGAGCCAGCCGTCCCAGTCGGGGTTCGGACTGTTGAAGAGGTACCATCCGGAAAGATTCAAATCGACGTTTACCTTCCCGGAAACCGTTCCGTCGAAAACGTTCGTTGCCCCTTCCCCCGTGATGGTGAGCGTCGCGGGCGTTTCGGAACTGTTCGTCAGGACGGAATGCGTGTTCCCGGTCGTGTAACGCTGATCCTGCGGGCCTTTCGTGCCGGAACTGTGAAATTGCGTGACGGTCTGGTCGTGGCCGTTCAGGTCAAAGACGGCGTAATCGCCCATCAGGACCGAGCCGGAAACCTGCTTCGCGCCCGTTCCGGTGACCTTCGCGGTCACGTGGTCCGCTTCGGTACCGGTTTCAAGATCCAGGTCCTTGACCACGGAGCCGTCGCCGGCCAGACCCAGCTCCACGGTTCCGCTGGAGGCTTTGAGCGTCGTATTCCCCGACCCCGATCCGGTGAGCCCGAGCGTTCCTCCGGTCCAGTCCTTCACGATGACGAGCGACGCATTATTGTCCGCAGTGAAATGGGCCGGGGTTGAAAGCGTGGCATTATCCGCAAGGCTGAGATTGAACGTTCCGGTGCCGGTCGAGTTTTTCACGACTCCCGCGTCTCCTGCCGCAAAATCCGGAACGGAAACCGTGTGGCCCTCCAGATCGATGTAGCCGTTCACGGTCAGTTTGGAGGCGAGCGTCACGTCGGTCCCAAAGTGCAGGCGGCCCGTGTAGGTGGAGGCTCCGATCGGCTGGTAGCCGCTTCCGCCGACGGAAATGCCGCCCGAGACGGAGACTTGCCCGTCCGCAGGAGAAAGCCGCACCGCGCCGTTATTCGAGTTGATGTTGATTTTCCCCGTGACTCCCGGTTCGTCAGAGAGTTTCCCGGTCAGTACGAGCGTTTTGTTCCAGCCCGGATTCAGGACCGCGGCCGAACCAAAGTAAAAATCGTTCGCAAGCGTCACCGCAGAGCCGGAATGGTTCCCCGTGTGCAGATTGCCGCTCCCATGAAGGGCACGGTGCCGGTGCTCAGGTCAGACGTCCCGGTAACAATCAGGACTCCATTATTGACCGTCGTGTTTCCTTTGAAGGTCTGCGGTTTCCCGAAAGCGAAAGTGAGGGAATCAGAACCGCTCAGAGTAACATTCAGATTCCCGGAAAAAACGCCCTGGTAGATCAACTCGTTGTAATTGATGTTCGGGTTGATCGTGATGGTGTAAAAATTGGTGTCCTCCGCACCGGTCGTGTAATTATCGGTAGAATTTCCAAGCTCCGTGGACGACGTGTTCTTGTTGGCCGTCAAAACGAAGTCTTCAGCCCGAACCGAACCGGAAAGGACGAAAACGAGCGCCAAAACGAAAGATGAGAGGGAAATCAGGGAATTTTTCATTTGCAGAACCTCATAAAAAGGCTAAAATCAATTTACACGCTTTATTATATGCCGGTGCTTTGATTTGTCAACAAAAAAACAGGAAAAAAGAGAATAAATTTTAAATTCATGAACGCATTTTACGGGGACGACGCTTCCAGCGTCGTCAGATGTGTAACGGACACCTGCGGGGACGACGCTTCCAGCGTCGTCAATAAAACCATCTGCCAAATCTGAATTTGACGACGCTGGAAGCGTCGTCCCCGTAACTTTTTTATTTGACGACGCTGGAAGCGTCGTCCTCGCAGGGTCTCGTCGCACTTCTAACGACGCTGGAAGCGTCGTTTTTATTATAACCTGTAAGAAATCTCAATATTTTCTCAAAATATTTACAAAACTTTTACTTTCTCTCTTCCCAAATTCTAAAAATTCGCTATACTATTACTGAGATTTATTTTTTTTGAAAGAGATACTATGAGCATAGAAAACAATAATAAACCACGAGGGCTTTTTTCATTAAGTTTTTTGGGGCTTCTCTTTACCCAGTTCACCGTCGCGATGAACGACAATATTTTCCGCTGGCTGCTGGTTCCCATCGGTAAGGCTCGGCTGGGAGTTTATTACGGTGGTGATTACGATTTCGGGGCCAACATCGCCCTGACCGTCGGCGGCTTGATGTTCCTCATCCCGTTCATCCTTTTTTCCGGTTACGGAGGTTTTTGCGCGGACCGGTTTTGCAAACGCCGCGTCATGATCCTCTGCAAGGCGGCGGAAGTCTTGATCATGCTGTTGGGGATCCTGTTCATCTGGATCGGAAACCCGTGGCTCCTTTTCGTCGTTTTGTTCCTCATGGGGACGCAGAGCGCGTTTTATTCCCCGGCAAAATACGCCTGCATTCCGGAAATCGTCGGCGATAAAAGCATTCCCACTGCCAACGGTCTGATCGGAATGAGCACCATCGTAGCGGTTCTGGCCGGGACGCTGATCGGGAACAATTTGTACGACTGGACCACGCTCCCTGATGCGGACGGACTTCGCAATCTCGCGACTGCTCCGGGCCAACACAATCTCTGGCTTTCCGCGTCGGTTCTCGTCGGCGTGGCGGTTTTCGGTCTTTTGACATCCCTTTGTATTCAGAAAATGCCGGCGCTTGGTACAAAGGCGAAACTGGAAGGATTCCAGAAGCTCCCAATGGGCCAGAGTCTTTCCGATTTCGCGTACTTGTGGCGGCACAAAGCGCTTTTGCTCGTCGCATTGGGAAGCGCGTACTACTGGGGCCTCGCCTCACTCGCCCAAACGAACATCGACCGCTTCGTGGTTCCGGAAATCACCGAAGCGCAGGGAAACGTGGCGCTCTTCCTCGGCATTCTCGCAATCGGGATCGCCATCGGAAGCGTTTTGGTCGGTTTTTTCATGCGCGGCAAAACGACACTCAAACCGATCGTTTTCTCGGCGTTTGGAATGGCGGCGTGCGCGATCGCGCTTTACTTCACACCCGAAGGAACGGGTAAAATGCCGTCCGCGGCCAGCCAGCACGCCCTCATCGCTCTGGTCTTCCTTGGAACTTTTGCCGGGATGTTCGACATTCCGCTGATGGCGTACCTGCAAAAGAACGGGGAGGAATCCCAACGTGGACGCATCATCGGCGGCTCCAACTTCCTGAGTTTCACCGCCATGACGCTTGGCGTGGCAGTTTTCGGCGTGTTGATCTCCGCTCTGGGAACGCGCGGCGTGTGGCTTTTCGCGGGGATCATCACGATTCTGGTCGGCCTGATCTGCGTCTTTTTCGTCTTCCTTCAGAAGTCAGTGGCCGTTTTGTTCCACCTGTTTTACCGGCTTTTCTACCGGATTCGGGTCGAAGGAGCCGAAAACCTCCCGAAAGACGGCCCGTTCGTCCTCGCTTCCAACCACGTCAGCTACCTGGACGGGATGCTCATGTACTACATGCTTCCGTTCCGGGACAAACCGCACATTCTGGTCTGGGCCGCGTTCACCCAGCCGGCGCTTTTGCACAAACTGTCTGAGCTGAACGGCGTCATTCCGATCCAGCCCGGCAAGATGGCGGTCAAAGCGATTCGTGAGGCCACGAAAGTACTCGACGAGGGCCACCCCATCGGAATTTTCCCTGAAGGAGGAATTACCCGCCACGGGACCCTGATGCCGTTCAAGCCGGGAATCGCCCACATGCTCCGCGGCCGGGACCACATTCCGGTGGTTCCGATGTACATCGGCGGGCTTTGGGGAAGCATTTTCAGCCACAAAGACCGGAAATTCCTCTGGAAATGGCCGCAACGTTTTACATGGCGCAAGCTGCTGACGCTCCATTTCCGGCGGGACGTCACGGTTTACATTGGAAAGCCGATCACGGATTTTTGTCACCAGGACGTTCGCGCCCTGCCCGACGCGGTTCAGGCCCTCCAGCATCGCTGGTACACAGAGCACTGGATGACGAACGGCTCGCGCACGGATCAATTCGGTCGTGACCTTATTCCCGTCCGTCAGATGCTTCGCCTTTGGAAGAAAGAACTTCCGAACAGGGTCGCGTTCGCGGACCTTTCCATGGAAATTACACGTCGCAAGGCACTCATTGGTTCACTGATTTTTCGGCGGCGTTTGCATAAATTGCTTGGCAAAGATGAACAGAACGTTGGCGTTCTGATCCCGCCTTGCGTACCTTCCGCGCTCACGAATGCCGCTCTGACGCTCGACCGCCGCGCGGCTGTGAACCTGAACTACACGGTAAGCAATGAGATCCTGAACCACTGTATTCATAAAGTGGACATGAAGCACGTGGTCACGAGCAAAAAAGTGATGGCGGACAAAAACTTCGCCAAATTCAAGCCGGAATGTGATTTGATTTACCTCGAAGACATCAAGGCGTCTGTGACCCTTTGGGACAAAATCTGCGCCATCACGCAAGCGCTTGTTCTCCCGCTCTGGCTGGTAGATCGCCAGTTGGGTCTGCACAAAATCAAGCCCTCTGACACACTGACGATCATTTTCACCTCCGGCTCGACGGGGATCCCGAAAGGCGTGGTCCTTTCACACCAAAATATCGCAGGAAATATTTACGCATTCATGGACATTCTGCAGGTCAACTCTCTGCGTGACAGTGCGCTGGGGATCCTGCCGTTCTTCCATTCTTTCGGTTATACGTGCATTTTATGGGGAACGCTCTCAAAGGGATACCAAAGCTGGTTCCATACCTCACCGCTTGACTTCAGTATAGTCACGCGGATTTGCAGAAAGTACCCGCCTACCATTCTTGTCGGAACGCCGACTTTCCTGCGTATGTACTCACGCAAGCTGAAGCGCGAAGACCTCGAAAATGTCAAAATCGTTGTTTCCGGCGCGGAACGCTGCCCAAGTGCGTTAATGGATGAGTATGAGGCCAAATTTGGGGTACGTCCCGTCCAGGGTTACGGCGTGACCGAAGCCTCGCCGGTCGTGGGTGTCAATATTCCTGTGGACCGCCAGGTCGAAGATTGGATCCCGAAGCAGAAAGACGCATCGATCGGCCTCCCGCTCTTTGGAACTTCCGTTCAGGTCCGAAACCTTGAAACGGGCAAACCGTGCAAAGCGAACGAGGTGGGGATGCTCTGGATCTCCGGCATCAACGTCATGCAAGGTTACTACGGCGAACCGGAAAAGACCGCAGAAGTCCTCAAGGACGGCTGGTACTGCACTGGTGATTTGGTTTATCAGGACCAGGAAAACTTTATTTTCATCGCAGGACGATTGAGCCGGTTTGCCAAACTGGGCGGTGAAATGGTCCCGCAGGAAGGGATCGAAGACGCTCTGAACAAGATACTCGGGAATCCTCCCGACGCAGAGCCGAGAGTTGCCGTGACTTCCATCCCCGACGAGAAAAAGGGTGAGAGGATCATCGTTCTGCACACAGGATTGAACATGAAACCCTCAGAAATCAACACAAAATTTCTGGAACTGGGTTACCCAGCCCTCTGGATCCCCAACGTGGATGCGTATTACCAGGTAGAATCGATTCCGCTCCTTGGGACCGGAAAACCCGATTTATACGCGATCCACGAGACGGCGTTGAAACTGACCTCCGCGGAAGCCTGAGGAAACGCCTTTTGAGCGCCAAATGCCTTTAAAAAAATCAGGGGAGTTAAACATTTCTGCGTTAAACTCCCCTGACTCTTTTTGCTGGAATTACTCACTCATCTTTTTCAAAAAGTTCTCGCACTTCTTCGCGAATTCCACGTTTCCTTCTTCCTCAGCCAGTTTCTTCGCGAATTGGAAGTCGGCCATCGCCTTTTCCTGCTCACCGAGATGGTAGAAAGCCTGACCTCGACTGAGAAAAACGTCCGGGGTGTCTGCGCCGAGTTTTTCCGCCTCGGTGAAGTCCGCAATCGCTTTTTCGTATTCCAGCTCTTCCATGAACGCCAACCCGCGGAATCGGTACGCCTCGGGGGTTTTCTCACGGCGCACGACTTCATTGAAGACTTTCAACGCCTCGCCGATTCGATCCATTTCGACCAGAATTGACCCCTGATCGATCAAATAGTCTACATTTTCGGGTTCATTCTCGATTGCGAGTTTAATGTCGGCCAACGCGCCTTTCAAATCACCTAGTGCCCGTTTCGCACTCGCACGGAAGTCATAAACCAATAATTCCGGATCGATTTCGATTGCTTTTTCCAGATACTTGAGCGCTTTTTCGTAATCCTCTTCATAGAGCTTGATCTGGCCGAGCATTCCCCACGCGATCACATTTTCCGGATCCAGCCGAACGGTAGCTTTCAAATCCCTCAGAGCCTCTTCGATCCTGCCGAGGTGGAAAAGCGTCTGGCCCCGGCCGCATAGCGCATCGGGACTTTCCGGGTCGAGGGTCAAGGCCGCATTGAAGTCTTGCAGGGCGTCTTCATAGCGCTCCAGTTCAAGAAGTGTCTTACCGTGACTTTCCACAACCATGATGTTTTTCGGGTCGAGGGCCATGGCTTGGGCGTAATATTTTTCAGTATTTTCAAAATCCTGAATGATTTCATAGGTCATGGCACACATGATGGCGGTTTCAAAGTCCGGCGAAAAACTCAGGCGCTTCTCGAAAATATCGATCGCCTCCTGATACCGGCCCAAAATCTGAAGCGCGACCCCACAATCATAATACGCATCCACAAAATCAGGATTTTTCGCAAGGATCGCCAACAATTCACCCGCCGCCTCTTCCACTAAATCCTGAAGAGCGTGCACGTGAGCGATGAGGTACTGCACCTCAATATTTCCCGGTTCCAGTTCCAACGCCGATCTCAGAGCAATAACAGCTTCGTCGAACAGCTCCAGTTCCATGGCGCTTCGACCAAGCAGATAAAGCGCTTTGAACGATTTAGGCGAGAGAGCCGAGGCATCTTTGAAAACTCCCAATGCTTCTTCTACGTCACCAAGCTCCAGTTTCTTGAGGCCCTGAAGAAGCTGCGGCGCGATCAAAAGATCGGCTTCCGACATTGGGCTGTTCTTGATCGATTCAAAGAAATCTTCCTGATTCGGTTTTTCTTCCTGCATAATTCACCTGACTGAAAGGGAAATACCGTCTTGACGTAAATCCATCGAAATTGTGATGGGTATCAACATTCCCATTTTTCATTCTTTTTTTTATTTTACTTCTTTAATTCTTTCAGGCAAGGGGGCGAGAGAGAAAAAAACCTAAAAATTTTAGCAAAAAATTTCCTTTTTTTTCTTCAAAGTGGTAGAATATTTTTGTTTATTGGGTATAATTAATAAATTGTAACTAATAATATTTTGAGGAGGTTCGCCATGACAACGAAAAATTTTCGCTCGGTGCCCAAATTTTCCCGAATGGTTTTCAGCCTGTTTTCTGCTTTGCTCTTGCTCGCTTTTCCAGCATTGGCACAGCAGATCCACACATCCAGCCCCATGCATAACCTGTCTGATTCATTCAGCGAATCCATAGGTTCCAGTTGGGGTCTCTCCGGGAAAAACTGGTTCATTGACGTTGGCGGCGGTCGTACCGGAATGCCTCCCCAATTTGGAAATTTCAGCGAAGGGGGCCTGAAAACCGGTTTCCAGTTCCAGAAAGGCGGAACGTCCGGGTATTTTAACGGTTGGGCGCATCAGAACGCAAGCCGTTCCAACTCGACACAAATTCCATCTGTCACATTTATGAATGGCCAGGGCGGGTACTTCCAGGACGTCACGGAAACTCCGTTCGTGGTCAGCGTCCTGCCGGTCGTGGGAGCGTTCAACACGTTTCCAACCCCCATGCCGAACGACCCCACTACAACGCTCAGCAATTCTGTGCTGGATCAGAGAATCGAACATCTGAATCAGCAAAAAGCCAAACCACGCGCAATCCGCGAGCATCCGAATGCTCCGGCTCTGAAACAGGTGGATGACGTTCCCAGACACACGCCGAAAAAAACCGCTTCCGGCAAACGACCGAAGGAACAGACACAAACGCACGTTTCCCGAAGTCAGGATTCGCATACAGCGGACTCGCCAGCTTTGAGTGTTTCTGAAATGAAACGCAGGAACCGCGCCAGAAAGCAGGATGAGTGAGCTCGCTGTTACCCATTAACATTAAAATAAAAGAATCATTTTTTTGAAAAGGAGACCACGATGAATAAACCGTTTTTCTTTATTCTCCTCACATTGGTTTTTCTCCCTGTTTCCAGTCTTCCGGGAGCGGAACCCGTTCCGGTACAAATTCCAGAAGAGGAACTTACACCTGATGTCATTGAAGCCCCCGCGCCAAATCCAAAGAAAACATCCGAAAAAGCGTTTTCCATTTTAAAAAACGAGCCGACGAAATGGGAAGAAGCGGAAACGGCCTCCGATCAGTTCCCGGTAGTGGAAGAGATTCCTACCCCGGAACCGCAGACCATCATCGACGATGTTCCCGCCATGGATTCCGGAGCCCAGTCAGTTCGTACGTCTTCTGGCCTGATTCCTTTCAATCCCTCTGGATCGACGCAGGAAACAGGGGACTATGAAGCCGGTTATGCCGTGACAGACCCTGCAAATTTCCTCATTTCCATTTTCCAGAAGCATCAGTTCCCTTACGCTTTCATTCGGGCAGAAGCTCTCCTTGAAAACACGCAGAGCCAACCATTAAATAATCAGTTCGTTCAGATGCAGATCCCTGTGGTGATTTCGTTCGATACGGAATCGTTTATGGCATTTCAGGCCGAGCTGGAAGCCGCTCTGGAAATCATTTCCTTGTCCTTTCAAAATGAAGTCGGCCAGCAGCGTCCTCTTCAGGGAAGGAAAATGATTCGGGAAGGAGTCACTCTGAATGTTCCCGACGGGACGGGCAATTATAAATCCTACAAACTTCCCAAGGAGTGCAGAGAAATCCTGGCTCAATACGCGGCTTTGGTCCCGGTCGGGAAAATGACTTTTTACGACGAAAAAGAAAATGCCTTGCAAAACCTGTATTTCCCATTTTTGTACCGCGACATCGTGAAGGCGTTCCCGATCAATCTCCTGGAAGTTTATCAGGGTGAACACCAGACGATCAGGATTCTGGAACATCAGAACGACCCGTTCATGGAATTCGTTCAGAATGAGGGAAAATCATTCGTGATTCCGAAACATTTCCCGGTTATTCTGGCCTATTCCGCTTCAGCCGAGTTCCTCGAGAAGCTGGCCAATGAGTACTATCTGGAGCCTGTTTTCCGCAGGCCTGATCCTTTACCGCAGATTCCCATGATGCTCGAAATGGAACTTCCGACAATTCAGTTCCAGAACATTCGCTTTATTAATTGTGAAATCATGACGGACCGTCCCGGCGAAGCTGTCGCGAAACCGGGCGACAATTTCATTATTCAGGAGAACTCTCAGGAAAGTGTTTTGACGGAATCGGAAGTAATACCAGACAGTCCTGCTGAAAAAACCACCCGGAAAGAAGCAGAGCCAGTCATCCCACTGGAACCGGCAGACGAAGAAATGCCGTTTATTCTGGAAGAAATTCCCGCGTCAGAAACCAATTAATGAAAAAAACCTTAATATGAAAAACGTTTTTGAGAGAGGATCCTCCCTGAACCCTCCTCAAAAACGTTTTTTTGTTTTGTTTCGTTTTACTTTTCTAACGAATCACGACTACAGCGTATTTTTTCTTCCCCAGACGCAGCACGATCACGCTTTCACTGGCCAAATGCTCGGTCGTGAGTCTCAACCCAAAGTCCGTCACGCGTTTATTATTCACATAAAGCCCGCCCTGCTCCAGTGCGCGGCGAACATCCGACCGGGTTTTCGCAACACCAGCCTTCACAAGCGCCTCGTTCGCTGCGATTCCGGCTTCCAGCTCCGCCCGGGTGTACTCCACGGAAGGAACGTCCCGGAAAATCGCCCGAAGCTGCTCGTCTTTCAAATCGTGAATTTCTGCGCCGAAGAAAATCTCCGTCGCCTTCTGAGCCGCCTCAAGCCCCGCCTGACCGTGCACGATCTTCGTGATCTCCTCCGCGGCACGGCGCTGGCCGAAACGTTTTTCCGGCGCGGCGGTATGCTCGGCCACGATCGCTTCCACCTCGTCCCGAGTCAGGTCGGTCATGAGGCTCAAGAGTTTCACGACTTCGGAGTCCTCGACGTTCATCCAGTACTGGTAGAACTGGTACGGCGAGCATTTTTCCGCGTCGAGCCACAACGCGCCGGACTCAGTTTTGCCCATTTTCGTTCCGTCTGACTTCGTGAGCAGCGGCGCGGTGATCCCGTAAAGCTGGACCCCTTCCATGCGGCGGGCCAGGTCGATCCCGGTCGTAATATTACCCCACTGATCGCTTCCGCCGACCTGCAATTCGCAGCCGAATTCGCGGTACAAATGCACGAAGTCGTACGACTGGAGCAGCATGTAGCTGAATTCCGTGTAGCTCAGCCCGTTCTCGCGTTCGAGACGGGATTTCACGGAGTCTTTCGAGAGCATCACATTCACGGGGAAGCACTTCCCGACGTCGCGCAGGAACTCGATGAACGTTTTGTTCGCGAGCCAGTCGTAATTATTCACCAGCCTGGCGTCCATCGGCCCGTCGCCGAATTCAAGGAACCGGCCGACCTGCTTCTTGATGCACTCGACGTTATACGCGACGGTCTCGGCTGTGAGCTGCTTGCGTTCGGCGCTCTTTCCGCTCGGGTCGCCGATCATTCCCGTGGCCCCTCCGACCAGAGCGATCGGGCGGTGGCCGGCCTTCTGGAAACGGCGCAGGATCATGAGCGCCATCAGATGCCCGACGTGCAGACTGTCGGCGGTCGGGTCAAAACCGGCGTACAGGGCGCGCGGTTTTTCCATCAGCCAGTTCGAAATATTCGCGTCATCGGTCGTTTGAAAAATCTGCTTGCGCCAGCGCAGTTCCGCAATCACATCACTCAGCGGTTCGGTCATTGATCCAGTCCTCGGTTCAAGGGAAAAAGAACAAAAAAGGGGAAACGCCCAAAGAAAAAACGGGCACTTCGCTCAAAATTTTCCTAATTATAGCGTGTTTCTTTTTTCGCGCAAGGGGAGGGCCGGGAAGTTCTTTTCCCCAAAACGCCGCGCCCCCGCTTGACTTTTTTCTCGACTCCATTTAAAATGGAAACGCGTAAAGAAAAGTTCCAAAAGGTCCAACGCTCAAGAAGTTCCAGAAACCTCAAAACTGGTTCCAGAGCGCAAGCCCATCCCACTTCAAACCCCGATTTAAACACGGATTTCCACGGATTAAATGGATTTACGCGGATTTTTAAAGAAAAAGGCGTAAACTCTTTCCAGAAGAAATCCTTTTAATCCCTTAAATCCGTGGAAATCCGTGTTTAAATCCCGCGTTAAAGCGGGACTGGTTTTCCTTTTTTCCTGATTCGTCCGCTGGCCCTTCACCTTTCCTCCGGAGGCTTTTATGCGTTTCCTTTCCGTCCTTTCCCCCCTTTCCATTTTCTTTTTACTCTTTGCTTCCCTGACTTTTGCCGACGAAAAAACGGTCGAGCGCTGGACCGCCGCAGAATGGGAATTCCACGCCGCGCAAGACTGGACCGAGGCGCAGGCGTTCAGTGACGTGACGCTCGACGTGACGTTCACCTCCGAAAAAGGGACCGTTCTGGTCGTTCCGGCTTTCTGGGACGGCGGAAACGTCTGGCGTGTCCGATTCGCCCCGACCGAAACCGGCATCTGGCGCTTTGAAACTCACTGCGCGCCTGAGGATCCCGGCCTGAACGGTCAAACCGGCTCCCTGAAAGCGGTCCCGTACGCCGGCGATCTTGAGGTTTTCCGCCGTGGTTTCGTCACGACGCGCGAGGGACTGAAATATTTCGTTTACGCCGATGGAACGCCGTTTTTCTACCTCGGCGACACGCACTGGAGCATGATGGCCGAGGAGTTTGACGAGCCGGGGCCGAACGCCGGCGATCTGAAGGTCGAGTCCCATTTCAAAACGATCGTGGACCGCCGCGTCCAGCAGGGTTTCACCGTTTACCAGTCCGAACCGATCGGGAAGAAGATCCAGTTCGCCGACGGGATCCAGATCAGCGACGTGGAGGGCTTCCAGAGCATGGACCGTTACTTTGCCTACATCGCGCAGGCCGGCCTGACCCACGCCAACGCGCAGTTTTTCTATCCGTCCGAGATGAAAGCGATCGAAAACGACGAGGCGTACCTCGAACGCCTGACCCGGTACTGGGCCGCGCGTTACGCCGCCTACCCGGTCTTCTGGACGCTGGGTCAGGAAGTCGATGACGATTTTTACGGGAAATTCAGCCGCGAGAAAAACCCCTACGTGAAGGTCTGCGAGTGGCTCCACCGGTACGACCCCTACAAGCACCCGATCACCGGCCACCAGGAAAACGCCGCCTGCGTGGGTCGGTTGGGAAACGGCGAAAAGATCCAGCCGTCCCTTTTCCAGAACGTCCCGGGCCACACGTGGTACGGCGTGCAGTGGTCACGCCAGCTGAATCGGCCCTTTGACCTGAGCGTCCCGAAGGATTTCTGGGACGGCGGCAAAGGCAAGCCCGCGATCCTCTACGAGGGGAAGTACTGCTTCCTCTGGACGAAAGATTTCGGCGCCCGCGCGCAGGGGTGGTATGCCTTTCTGACCGGCCTTTACGGCTACGGCTACGGCGCGGCGGATATATGGCTCTACCGCGGAACGTACGACATGAATACGACTTCCCGCCACGACGGCGTTTCGGCCGTGACCCCGGAAGACAAAGCGGTGCCGTGGCCCAAGGCCCTCGAGTTCCCGTCCGCACGCCAAATGACGCTCATGAAGCAGTTCCTCCAGGCGCGTGAGTGGTGGAAACTCGTTCCGGAATTCGCGGGGGATGAGATGAAATTCGTTCCGGAAAATCAGAACGTTTTTTACGTCGGAGCGCACGAAAAGGCCGCGCGTTTCATCTTTTACTTCTACTCGCCGGGAACCGCCACGGGAACGCTCCAGGCCCTTCCCGCCGGGCGCGTGCTTTCGGCCGTCTGGTTTGACCCGCAGACCGGCGAGTCGAAAGAGCCCGTCTGCGTGACCGTTGCCGAAGACGGCACCGCCGCGCTTCCCCAAAAGCCGAATGACGAGGATTGGGTTTTGGAGGTCCATTAAGCATTTTTACGGGGACGACGCTTCTAGCGTCGTCTTTCGGAGTGCGGCAATACAGAAGCCGAAGGCTTCCTTTGCCGCTTTCGCTTAGCGACCGAAAAATGCATCGGTAAAAAACGGTTTTTCTCGTGGAAAACGTCTAACCCGCTTCAGCGGCAAACACCTCTTCGAGGCAGTATTGCCGCAAGGGAAAGCGGTGAATGTCGCTTGCGCGACTGTATCACCGCACTCCATATAACGACGCTGGAAGCGTCATCCCCGTAATTCCATAAATCTTCTGAAAATCTCGCCTCCCGTCCTTGAAACGTCTGGGAAATCGTGTATAATAGCATTAAGTTTTTTTCTTTTCAGACCTTTTTGCCGTTCATCGTCACAGTGCGCCTCGGTTCGGTCTGCCTCAATTACCTTTTTTACTTCGGGAATCGAAATGCTTTGGGAAATTGATATTTATCCGAAAGCCAGTCAGGTCGATGCGCTGGCGAACGAAGTTTTGACCGAGTCTCAGGCTCTCGGTCTGGGAACCGCTTCCATGAAGGTCCGCACCTGCCACGGCTACCTGCTCCAGGGCGAGCTGAATGAGGCGCAGGCCACGAAAATCGCGCGTGAGCTTTTGGCCGACTGCGTGGTTGAGGACCCGGTGGTTTTCCCGGTCAGCGACGCAAAAGACGCCGAAAACGGCGAGATCCTCCTGAACGTTCTGCCCAAGCCCGGCGTCATGGACCCGGTCGCCAATTCGGCCCTGAAAGCCATGAAGGAAATGGACGAGCCGGTCGCCGCCGTCCGCACGTTCCGCAAGTTCTTCATCTCGGGCTTTGATCCCGCCCAGATCGACAAACTGTGCTGGAAGATCCTCGCCAACGACGCGATCGAGCAGGTCGTGAAAGGCCCGTTCACGTTCGAGCACCTCGAAGTCGGCAGTCCGTACCACTTCAACCTCGTGGTCGTCCCGATCCGCTCGATGAACGACGACGAGCTGAAAACCCTCGCGCTCAAGGGCCAGCTTTACCTCTCGCTGATCGAGATGCAGACGATCCAGAAGCACTTCCAGGAACTGGACCGTGACCCGACCGACGTCGAGCTGGAAACCATCGCGCAGACCTGGAGCGAGCACTGCTCCCACAAAACCCTGGCCGGCCGCATTTCGTACCGGGACGGCGAGCGCGAGATCGTCTTCAAGAACATGCTCAAGGAAACGATTTTCGCCTCGACGCAGGAGATCCGCAAAAACCTCGGCGACAAAGACTGGTGCGTGAGCGTCTTCAAGGATAATGCGGGCGTCGTGACGTTCGACGACCAGTACAACATCTGCTTCAAGGTGGAAACGCACAATCACCCGTCCGCGCTGGAGCCCTACGGCGGCGCCAACACGGGGATTGGCGGCGTCATCCGTGACCCGATGGGGACGGGAATGGGCGCCAAGCCGGTCGCCAACACGGACGTTTTCTGCTTCGCTCCGCCGGAAATTCCGCTCGAAGATCTTCCTCAGGGCGTTCTTCACCCGAAACGGGTCATGCGCGGCGTCGTGTCCGGCGTGCGTGACTACGGAAACCGCATGGGGATCCCGACCATCAACGGCGCGGTCTTTTTCGACGAGCGCTACCTCGGAAACCCGCTGGTTTACTGCGGAAACGTCGGTCTGATCCCGGTCGATAAATCGTTCAAAAAGACCAATCCGAACGACCTGATCGTGGCGGTCGGCGGCCGCACGGGCCGTGACGGGATCCACGGCGCAACGTTCAGCTCCGCCGAGCTGACCCACGAGAGTGAATCCCTCTCCGGCGGCGCGGTCCAGATCGGGAACGCCATCACCGAGAAAATGGTCCTCGACATTTTGCTCGAAGCACGCGACCGCGGCCTCTACACGGCCGTGACGGACTGCGGCGCCGGTGGTTTCTCCAGCGCTGTGGGCGAGATGGGCGAGGAGATCGGCGCGGAAGTCTGGCTCGACAAGATCCCGCTCAAATACGAGGGTCTGACCTACAAGGAAATGTGGATCTCCGAGGCGCAGGAGCGCATGGTTTTCAGCGTTCCGGACGACAAATGGCCGGAAATGAAAGCCCTGTGTGACTCGGAAGGCGTCGAAGCGACGGTCATCGGCCGTTTCGTCCCGACCGGAAAACTCATCATGACGTACGACGGCACGCAGGTCTGCGACCTGACCATGGCGTTCATGCACGACGGCCGCCCGCCGGTGGTCCGTGAAGCGGTTTACACGCCGCCGGTCGCCGAACCGATGAACCTCCCGATCCGTCCGGACTACACCGAAGACCTCGTGAAGATCCTCGGCTCCTACAACGTCGCGTCGAAGCACTGGGTGGTGCGTCAGTACGACCACGAAGTCCAGGGCGGCTCCGCGATCAAACCGCTCGTCGGCGTGAATAACGACGGGCCGGGCGATGCGTCCGTCTTCCGTCCGCGGCCCGAAACCATGCGCGGCGTGGTCATTTCCAACGGCATGAACCCCTGCTACGGCGAGTGCGACACGTACTGGATGGCCGCCAGCGCGATCGACGAGGCCCTCCGCAACGCCGTCGCCGTGGGCGCCGACCCGGAAAAAATCGCCATCCTCGACAATTTCTGCTGGGGGAACACGGACCGGCCCGAAACGCTCGGCTCGCTCGTCCGTTCGGCCATCGCCTGCCGCGATATGTCGGTCGCGCTGGGGACGCCGTTCGTCAGCGGCAAAGACTCGCTGAACAACGAATTCCGTCCGGCAGGCAAAGAGCCGATCAGTATTCCGCCGTCCCTGCTGATCTCCGCGATGGGCCAGGTCGAAGACGTGCGCAAGTGCGTGACGATGGACCTGAAAGAGGCCGGCTCCGCGCTTTACATCGTCGGCGCGACGCGTGAGGAAATGGGCGGTTCCCACTTCGGACTCGTCAACAAAATCCCCGGCGGCGAATGCCCGAAGGTCGATTTTCCGACGACGAAAAAGACGCTCAAAGCGGTTTACGACGCGATCCAGGCCGGTTTGGTCCGTTCGTGCCACGACCTTTCCGAAGGCGGGCTGGCGGTCGCCGCGGCGGAAATGGCCTTTGCCGGCGAGCTGGGGATCGAGCTGGACCTGACGGCCGTCCCGTTCGACGGAAACGCCTCCGACGCGGCCATCCTCTTCAGCGAGTCGAACACGCGCTTCCTGGTGGAAGTCCTTCCGGAAAACGAAGCCGCCTTCCAGGCCGCTCTTGAGGGCGTCGCCTGCGCGAAGATCGGCTCCGTGAACGACGGCGTGAAAATGACGGTCAAGGGCCTCACCGGCGCGGCGGTCATTGACGCGAACCTGGCCGATTTGAAGGACGCGTGGATCAAGCCTTTAGACCTTTAAGCCACCCTGGAGGAAAGTATGTCCCTGAATCCGGCGATTCGTACTTCCTGGCTTTGGCTGGTGCTGACGATCCTGGCGGACCTTTCCTTCGGGTTTGGCTGTGTGACGAAAAATTACCTCTGGGTGATCGTCGCGCTGCCAATCCTTTTTTTGGTCTTTCCGCTTTCAGCTTTGGCAGCTTTGAGTGAACTTTCGCCTCAAAGTCTTTCCGAGCCAGGGGCAAAATCCTGGGTGAAGTCGCGGAAAGTTTTGAACAAATGTTTTTTCCTGGGAATCATTTGCGCCGTTTTCTTTTTAAGCCCGTATCATGCGAGGTCGGAAACGGTTTGGCTGTTTGTTTTCATGGCGATCGTGACTTCGGAGGTTTGGCTTCTGATTGCCACACGCCAGATTTTTGCCAAATTTCGCGAGAAATGTGTAGCCTGTGCCCTTTGGACGCAGTACCTTGCCGGACTTCCCATCCTTTTTTCGCTTTGTTACATCTTTTGGGAAATCCTTTCCTAAAAGCGCTGGAACAAACCACTTGAACCCTAAAAATATAAGAAAATCTTGCAGATTTTTCTTATATCTACTTGACTTTTAACGTGAATTCGTTATAATATAATGCGTTACGAAGTCCAAATCACCAAAAAAGCCCTGAAGCAGCTCCGAGCCATTCCAAAGCCGTTTAACGCCAATATTTTTGCAGCGATTCGGAAGCTGGAAGACACGGAGACTTGGGGCGATGTGAAACGTTTAACAGATCACGAATACAAATACCGTCTGCGCGTTGGTAACTATCGGGTCTTGTTTGATACAGAGGACGACGTTCGTATTTTAGAAGTTCAAGAAGTAAAAAAACGTGACGAAAGGACCTACTAATGGAAACCTCGGTCCAGTTTATTACACAAAACAATCAGCCGGCTTTTGCGGTCATTCCGTACGCGGAGTATGAGGACATGCGCCGCCGGCTTGAAATTGCGGAAAAGAAATCCGAACAGGTCACGGTCCCCCTTGATGTTGCGGAAATGAACGTTCTTCAGGGGTA
This sequence comes from Thermoguttaceae bacterium, assembly GCA_030530205.1. Lineage (GTDB taxonomy): Bacteria > Planctomycetota > Planctomycetia > Pirellulales > Thermoguttaceae > RGIG3701. The sequence continues at coordinate 21,159 of JAUMVK010000027.1, forward strand.
CAGCCTCGTGAAAGCGTGGCGGATTTACCTGAAAAAAACGCAAAAAGAAGTGGCGGCGGCTTTGGGGATCACCCAAAGTGCGTTTTCCCAAATCGAGAAATCCAACTCAAATCATACCGAAACGCTCCTGAAAATCGCGAATTATTTCGGGATCTCCATCGAGCAACTGACGGAATAGAAACATCGTTTGGGGAATCCTTTCCCAGACGTTCCCAAAATAACATTTCAATTAAAATTCAATTTTCATCGAGAAAAACCCATGAAACCAAACGTTTTGATCATGCGTGCCCCGGGCACCAACTGCGACCTGGAAACGGCTTACGCCTTCGAGAAGGCCGGTGCCACGACGGAACGGATTCACGTGAACCGTCTGCTCGAAAATCCGTCGCTTTTCGATAATTTCCAGATCCTCTGTTTCCCCGGCGGGTTCAGCTATGGCGACGACATTTCGTCCGGCCGGATCCTTTCGAACCAGCTCCTCCATCACCTTTCCGACCAGCTTCAAAAGTTCCGCGACGACGGCAAACTCGTGCTGGGGATCTGCAACGGTTTCCAGATCCTGATCAAAACCGGCCTTCTGATCCCGGTGGACGGGGAGCCGCTCGCGACGCTGGCGTGGAACAACTGCCAGCGCTTCCAGGACCGCTGGGTCGAGCTGAAGAAGCACCCGAACTGCAAAAACGTCTTCCTGAAAGGGATCGACCGGCTGTACATTCCCGCCGCGCACGCTGAGGGGCGTTTCGTCGTGAAAGACGCCGAGACGCTCAAAAAGTTCGAGGAGAACGGCCAGATCGCCCTCCAGTACGCCCCACTGAATTTCTCGAAGTTCGAGGAACCGGCAAAATACGACACGAACGGGATCCTTCAGTACCCCGACAATCCGAACGGAGCCGTGGCGAACATCGCCGGCCTGGGCGACGAAACCGGCCGCGTGCTGGGCCTGATGCCGCACCCGGAACGTCACATCGACCCGACGCAGCACCCGCAGTGGACCCGCCGTAAGACCCAGCCAGCCGAGGGCGAGGGCCTCCAGATGTTCCGCAACGCGGTGGAATATTTTAACTGAAAAAACGGGAAAACTCATAAAAACCAGCGTACGCGACGCCGAAGCCCACAGAAAACGCCCGAAGCCGCAATAGGCCCCGCGGATGAGGCGGATTTGGGCAGATTTTTAATTAATTAAAGAAGCCTCAAAAAAGCTTAAACCCTTTTTCCAGGTGCAAGCGCCGCCAGGTTCAAACTTCCATTTAAACACGGATTTTCACGGATTAAAAGGATTTCCACGGATTATTTAAAGGATTTTTTAAGGATTTCATTTCGAGTTTTGATTGCTCAAAACCAAATCCTTTTAATCCATTGAATCCGTGGAAATCCGTGTTTAAATAAAAGGGTGGAAGTGAAACGGGCATGGTGTTTGCGGCGGGCTTGACCCGATTCATTATTCGTTATTCGTTCTTCATTATTCATTTAAATCCGGAGAATTGCAAAATTTCTTCTCTCCCCCCCTTGAAGATTTCTTTGAATTGTGGTATTCTAAGCCGAAATAGTATTTTTTTCTCACTCAAATTTCCCACACTCAACGGAGAAAACCATCATGGTCATGAAGAAATTCATCAACAATCCGGCCAATCTCACCGCGGAACTGCTCGAAGGGCTCGAAGTCTGCGCAGGGGACATCATTTCGCTCGAAGCGGGCGATCTGGAGGAGCGCAAACTCGTTTGCCGCAAGGAAAAGAAAGCCGAAGATAAAGTGGCGCTCGTCACGCTCGGCGGCGCGGGCCACGAACCCGCCCTTTCCGGTTTCGTCGGAAAAGGAATGCTCGACGTCAGCGTCGTCGGCGACATTTTCGCGGCTCCTGGCCCGATGGAAGTCCTTGAAGCGCTGAAAATGATGAACCGCCCCGCCGGGACGCTCCTGATCACCCTCAACCACGCCGGTGACGTCCTTTCCAGCGACATGGCGCAGCAGATGGCCGCTGATTTCGGGCTGGAAAACATCGTGAACGTGAACACGCACGAAGACATCGCCCCGGGCGCCGACGCTCCGATCGCTGACCGCCGCGGTCTGGTTGGATGCGTGCCGCTTGCGAAAGTCGCAGGCGCTGCGGCCGAACGCGGCTGGAATCTCCAGGAAGTGGCCCGTGTCGCGAACAAATTCAACGACAATATGGCGACGCTGGCCGTGGCTCTGCGCGGCGCGACGCACCCGTCCAACGGAATGGTCATTTCCGAACTGGGCGATGACGAAATGGAAATCGGCATGGGCCAGCACGGCGAAGCCGGCACCGGCCGCGGCAAGATGCTGACCGCTGACGAAACGGTCGAAAAGATGCTCGTTCCGCTCGTCGATGCGGTGAAAGCCGGCAGCGGCGACAAAGTCCTGCTTCTGGTGAACGGCTCCGGCGCGACCACGATGATGGAAATGCTGATCGTGGCCCGGGCCGCCAAGAAATTCTTCGACGCCCGCGGCATCGAGCTGGCCGTCTGCAAAGCGGGTGAATTCCTGACCGTTCAGGAAACCGCCGGCTTCCAGTTCCTCCTGGCCAAAGTCGATGACGAGATCCTCGACCTGTGGAACGACCCGTGCGAAACGTTCGCGTGGAACTGGTGAGAAAAGGCGAGCGGCGGGCTTTTTGCCCGCTGTACACTTCAGGCGAGCGGTGGGCTTTTTGCCCGCTGTACACTTCAGGCGAGCGGTGGGCTTTTTGCCCGCTGCTCTTTTTCTTCTGGAATATTTGTTTTCTTGCGGAAATTTTCTTCCCAAACCTCTTTACCCCCCCTTGAAGAAACCGGGGAATTTGGTATTTTAAAGGAAATTGTATTTTGTACTTCAGACCGCTTTAAAGCCTCCCCTGAAAGGGGAGGTGGCCCGAAGGGCCGGAGGGGTTTTAGTACCGGGAAAATCCGTTGTACTTCTTAACCCCTCCACCGCCTTCGGCGGTCCCCCTCCCCTTTCAGGGGAGGCTTTAAATCGGGGGTTTATTCCTTATTTGAATCAAAAATGCCCATTACACTCCAATCTTTCGTCGAACGGTTCCGCAAATCGTTCCAGTTGATCCGCGATAACGTGGAGATCCTCACGACCCTTGACGCGCACACCGGCGACGGCGACCACGGCGTCACCATGGTCCGCATCGTCGATAAAGCCGAAAAGGCGATCGAAACCAAAGGTTTCGGCGATTTTGCCGCCCTTTTCAAAGCGATGGGAATGGGCGCAATGTCCGCCGGCGGTGGGTCCGCGGGGCCGCTCATGGGGCAGTTCTTCATGGGGCTGGCCAACGGGATCCCGGCTGACACGCAAGCGGTCGGAACGCCCGAAATCGCGAAGCTGATCGAGGCCGGCTACCTCGGAATGTTCAAATTCTCCAAAGCGGAAGTCGGCGCCCGCACGATGATGGACGCTCTGAAACCCGCCGTGGACGCCCTGAACGCCGCTGCGGAAGCCGGGAAAGACCTGGAAACCGCCCTTTGCGACGCCCGGGACGCCGCCGCCGCGGGAGCCAAAGCCACCGAGCAGATGCTCGCCAAATTCGGCCGCGCCCGCAATCTGGGCGACCGTGTGCTGGGTAGCGCAGACCCCGGCGCGACGAGCTGGAGCTTCATTTTTGCAGGACTTTGTGAGTAATTTTGGAAGTGCGGTGATACAGCGCACAGCGCATTCACCGCTTTCCTTTCCGGCAATCCAGTATCGAAGAGGCATTTGCCGGTGAAACTCGCGGGACTTTGCGGGGATGACGCTTCCAGCGTCGTCTGAGAAATACATTATAATTTGACGACGCTGGAAGCGTCGTTCCCGTAAACCACGTGAAACCTCTTTTTAATCGCCACATTTTTCATTCGTTAAAGTGAAAGCGGCAAATGAAGCCTTCGGCTTCTGTATTGCCGCACTCCAATACATTTTTTCACCTACTAACCAAAAAGGAACTTTCCAATGGCTGATGCTCAAGGCAACAAAATCGCGAAAAACTTCTACGTGGACGTGAAACCGGAAAACAAAGGTTTCTACCTCAAGGGTCTCAACGGTTACGACTGGGGGATCCAGAACCGTATGACCCGCATGTTCAACAAAAAATCGGGCCACACGGTCATGCTCGCGTTTGACCACGGCTACATCATGGGTCCAACCGCCGGTCTGGAACGCATGGACATCACGGTCCGCCCGCTCATCGAGTACGCCGACGTTCTGATGTGCACGCGCGGCGCGCTGCGTTCCTGCATTCCGTCCGACTCGAACAAACCGGTCGCTCTGCGCTGCACCACGGGCGCGACGCTCCTGAACGAGCTGAGCTACGAGTGCCTTGGCGTTGACATTGATGACGCGGTGCGTCTGAACGCCTCCGCCATGGCCATTCAGGTCTTCGCCGGCGCGCAGTACGAGCACAATTCGCTCGAAAATCTGGCCAAAGCGATCGACAAAGGGATCCGCTACGGTATCCCGACGCTCGGCGTGACCGCCGTGGGTAAAGACATGGCGCGTGATGCACGTTACTTGGGCCTTGCGACTCGTGTTTGCGCGGAGATCGGCTGCCAGTTCGTCAAGACGTACTACTGCGAAAACTTCGAAGAAGTGGCCGCGGGCTGCCCGGTCCCGATCGTAATCGCCGGCGGCAAGAAGATCCCGGAACTCGACGCGCTGACCCTCGCCTACAACGCGATCAACGCTGGCGCCTCCGGTGTGGACATGGGCCGCAACATTTTCCAGGCCCAGTGCCCGTGCAGCATGCTCCAGGCGGTTCGTGAAGTCGTCCACAACGGCGCGACCCCGGCCCAGGCGTATGAGATGTACCAGGATTTGATGAAGAAATAAAATTGAAGAAATGGGAGGCGGTAATGAAGCGCGAAGCGCGGAATTACGCGCCGGGTTGAAATGGTTTAGCCCGTTCAAACGCGTAATTCCGGCCTCCGGCCTCCATTACCGCCTCCCAAATACGCCGGCCCTCCGGATCTGATCTCTCAAAAAGTCGGAATTTCTCTCGCGATTTTTGCCACTTCTTCATCCGTCACCGGTCTTTTGAGTACGATCACCTGATCCACCGCCACGGCGCACAGGGGATGGTCCGTCGCGCGGATCGAGATTTCTTTCGCCTCGCCCCCGAGCGCCGGCAGTTTGGTATTGGCCGCAAACGGCTGGCCGTCGAGCGAGATTTTCAGCTCGCCGGGTTTCCACGAAACGATGACCAAATGCCAGACGTCCGATTTCCACGTTTTGGTCGTTTTTCCGGAATTGACCAGCACGAGTGGGATCTCCGGATGCCCCTGCAGGTACGCGTACATCGGCGCCTGGTTCAGGACGTCCATCTTTCCGATCAGGATCTCCTGCCGGGTCTCCGCCTGAAAACCGGCATAAATCGGGCGGAATGATTCCTCTTTCGTGTCGGGCGTTTCCGTCGGGCGCGTGAGTTTCATCCAGAAAATGATGCTTCCCGTCGTGGGCGAAATGTTCTCTGCGCCGTCGAAAACGACTTTCCCTTTCGTCAGGCACCGGCCGGAAAGACCGTCGCCGAACTGCGCGTCCTCGCTGACGCTCAGGGGTTTTTCCGACCCCGCGGCGATCAGGGCCTCCGGAGCGTCAAAGTCGGCGCAAAACGTCACGTCCTGCGCGAAATCCCGAAAGATCCCGTCGAAAGGATCCGCTCCGAACGCAAACGAAGCGGTGAGGAAGATGAAGGAAAAAAGGAAATGTTTCATGGAAAAATTCTCGTTAATGCATTAAAACCAGTACGTAGTCGTGTTTCTTCAGGTGGATTTTCACCTTCCCGTCCGCGGTGACTTCCAACTTCTCGCCAGTTTCTGCGTTTTCGGCCGTTTTCGGCTGGAAACCCGCGATGGAAACGGTTCCGTCCCCACCGCCGCCCCAGTCACAGACGAGCAGAAGCCGCTCGCCGCCTTTCGTCAGGAAGAGCGCCGACGTGTCCAGCCCCTCAACGCGCACGGGAAAATCTTCATCCCAGTAGTTTTCGACCCTCACGGAGTCCAGCCCGTAGCCGAAATCGCGGAGGATCTTCGAGGTGCGCCAGTAGTCCGAGCCGCCGTTTCGCATCTCGTGCGTGAGGGCCACGCCCGTGCCGGTCCGGCTCGCCCATTCGCGTTCCTCTTCCGTTCCTCCCCGAACGAGCCAAAGGTTAAACGGGATGGTCCCCTGCTGGCGGCCGATGCTTTCCGCCCGGATGTAGTCGCGGCTGAAACGGTCTTGAAAGTCCTTGGTTCCCGGGTGGTCTTCCCACGTATAGTGGAACTGGCACATCGAGAGGATCGGGTTGATCGCCGTGTTTGTGTCGTGAATGATGTTCATCGGCTCGCGGCCCATTTCCAGGATCAGCGTGGCGGTCCGGCGTACGCACTCGCGCATGTTGAAAAGTCCCACCGACGGCTGAACCACCGGAGTCAGCCCGTCTTTGGCGAGGATCGGCGCGTCCGTTTCCGGGTCGGTCATGACGTACGCCGCCGTCTGGTACGTGTTGAAGTTCGAGACCAGGAAGAAATCGTCCCAATAAATCGAATCGACGCACGTTTCGAGCATCTTTTTGTAGTGCCAAACCGCGTAGTCCCGGAAACTCGCGACCGTTTCCATCTCGTAATCGACGTGGCCGCCGTAGGGCCAGAGGCGGGTCATGTATGGCGGGACCGTCCATTCATTCAGGAACGTCTGCCCCTCCGGAAGGTCAAGACGCAGCCCGCGGCCGTTCGTGTACGCGCTGATGGCGGAGTGCGGCCGAATGTGGAACCCGGCGTTCACGTGCGCGAGGTACATTTTGTACCGCTCCTCCTTCTGTTTCGGGTCGGGGATGGAGTCGAGCATTTTCGTGTACCCCTTCATCCACTCCTTGATGAACGTCTCGTCGATCTCGCCGCCTTCCCGCCGGACCGCGATTTTGCGCAGGTACTCGTAATTGCCGTCGCGCGGTTTCAGGTCACCGCTTCCCGTCTCGGTCCCCCAGTAGTAACCGGAACCCCAGAAATTGATGAAATCTTCCGGCGGCACCACGGTCTGCGCCTGCCAGTCGCCGTACGCCTTACGCCTCCATCCGGCCGGCATCGGTTTGATCGGCGTCGCCTGAAAAGCCAGCGTGATGATGCGCGGACTTTTGATCTTCGACGGCCGACTGATCAGGTGAAACACAAGATTCAGCGTTTTGCCGTCTCGAACGATTTCCTGGCACGGTTTCTCCGGGTCATTGATCCAGCCGCGGTCGTTTTCTGCGCAGATGGTGATTCCCGGCTCCTCGGCCCCGACCCACAAATAGGGGACGAAATTCCCGACGATCTCCCGCCGCGGCGCATCCTGGGACTTCCAGACCGTCCCATCCCCTTTCGGTACGAAACCCGCGTAGTTGAACCGGATCCCGTCCGTGCAGGCGTGCATCAACGGCGCGAGCGCGTCGTTCATCGGGATGGTGAGCGTGAGCGCGTCGATTTTCCGGTCGGTCGGCTCGATGGTGAATTTCCACGTCATCAGGCCGTCAAAATCCCAGTGAACGCGGACTTTCCCATGGATCGGCCTCGCGGGGTCCCCGGCCTCGACTTTCCATTTGGCCGAGCCGTTCAGCCGCGTCCCGGTTTCCGGCATGGGTTTCCACTTCAGGCCCGCGCTTCCAACCGCCGCCGCCTTTCCGCCGTCCACGCGAATTTCCAGCCTCATCGGCGCGGCAAGCAATTCCTTTCGGCGGCCGTGTGAGTCCTTGATCTCGACCTGAGACCAGAGCCCAAGCGAGTCGAACTCGTGCGAGCGCAGGATCGTTTTGACCCGGTTTTTCTTGAGCTGGATCGCGGTGAACGGCGGGATCAGGCGGTCACTCAGCCCGAGCTGATTCCCCTCCCACTCGAAGTGGTGACGGACAAACGGCCGCGTGATCCGACTGTGCTTCACGCCGTCGAGCACGAGTTCCAGCTCGTATTCCCCCTCGGCGAGCGGCGGCACGTCCCACCGCCAGAGCAGCGCCTGCGCGTTCACGAAACGGTCGAAGCGGTTTTCCGCCAAAACCTTTCCCGTGGCTTTTTCCAGAAGACGAATTTCGGCCCCCTGAACTTTCTCGCCGCCAGGAAAAGCCGAAAGGTCCGCTTTCGCCCGGATCACGTTCGCGGTCGGGTAGTACGCGAAATCGAACCCGATCAGGAATTGGTCCTGAGTGCTCCCGGCCTGGAACCAATGGCGCACGATTTTCGGCGCGGCGGCCTTTTTCGGGTCGGTGATTTTCAGAGCGTCTAGCGGCGCCGAGGCCTCCAGCGTCCACGTTCCGTCCAGCGCGATCTTACTGGCGGTTTTCCACGGGACTCGGGCGCTTTCGGAAGACTCGTCATCCTGCCAGACCGCGCCCCGAGCGTTCAGGAAGAAGGATTTAACGACGCTGGAAGCATCGTCCCCGTACTTTCTAACGACGCTGGAAGCATCGTCCCCGCAAACGGAAATCCGGATTTCGACGCAATCGTCGATGAAAGCGGGGGAGTTTTGCCCCTCCCGCGGGACCGCCCGGGCAATAGGCGGCGCGCCATCCAGACGTCGGCTCTGAACCGCCACGCAAAGCTGGCCTTTGGAGGCGAGCGTCCAGCAGGTCACGCCCTTTTCCGGCTCGACTTTGGGCGCGCGGCCCCATGCCGGGTCGTTCAGGTCGCCGTCGATGGTGATCGGCATGAACTCCTCCAGAATCTCGGCGTAAGCACAAAACGGAGCGGAAAGGAAAGCGAGCAAAAGGAAAATCAGTACGCGCATGGTAAACCCCTACAAGAAAATTTCGTTTTCGACCATTATAGACGAACGAAGAGGAAAAGTCAAGGATTTCCGGCCAAAAAACTCGAAAGAATCCTTCCGGGAATGAAGGTTTCCGGGGAAATTTTGAGTTTTTCTCTGCGCCCCCCCTTGCACAAATCGACAAAAAGAGTAAAATCTAACGAAAATTAATAATTGAGATTTTCTTTTTAGAGGGAACCGAAAAATGAAAGACAAAATTCATCCGAATTACGTCGAAACCAAGGTCACCTGTGGTTGCGGCAATACGTTCATCACGCGCAGCACCAAACCGGAGCTGAAGATCGATATTTGCGACAAATGCCACCCGTTCTACACCGGTCGTCTGAAGTACGTCGATACTGCGGGGCGCATTGAGAAGTTCAAGGCCAAAATCCCCCAGGGAGGTTACGCTTCGCTCCAGAAGAAAAAATAACCAATTCTCCTTTCAGGCGCAATCATCCGCAAGGGTTTTTGCGCCTTTTTTGTGGACTTTTGGCAAACTTTTCTGACAACTGACAACTGAAAACTCACCATGGGCGCAATGCACGAAATGCTCGAAGAAAAGCTGGCACGCTTTGAAGAGCTTGAACGTTTAATGGTCGATCCGGAAGTTCTCGCCGACTCCGCGAAACTCGTGGACGTCGTACGTGAGCATGGCTCCATTGCGAAACTGGCAACCTGTTACCGCAAATTCCGGAATCTGAACCAGCAAATCTCGGAAGCGAACGAAATGATCGCAGGTTCTGACCCGGAAATGCGCGAACTGGCCGAGATGGAACTCCCCGATTTGAAGGAAGCCCGTGAGAAACTCTGGGAGGAACTCCTTGATCTGACGATCGGCGGTGAGGACGCCAACCGTACGCGCGTTATGCTCGAGATCCGTGCCGGAACGGGGGGCGACGAAGCCGCTCTTTTCGCTCGCGATTTGTTCGACATGTACAAGCACTACTGCGAGAAAAAGGGCTGGAAGTTCGAGATCATGGACATGAACGCCACCGAGTTGGGCGGTTTCAAGGAAATCGTCATGGAAATCGAGGGTGAGGGCGTGTTCCGTGAACTCCAATACGAAAGCGGCGGCCACCGTGTCCAGCGTGTTCCGGAGACCGAGACCAAGGGACGTATCCAGACTTCCGCCGCGACCGTCGCCGTGATGCCGGAACCGGAAGAGGTCGAAATCGACATCAAGGAGGAGGACTACCGCCTCGACCGTTTCTGCTCAAGCGGCCCGGGAGGTCAGCACGTGAACAAGACGCAATCCGCCGTGCGTCTGACCCACCTTGAAACGGGCATCGTCGTGCAGTGCCAGGATGAAAAAAGCCAACACAAAAACCTCGCGAAAGCGTTGAAGGTCCTGAAATCCCGCGTGTACGACCACTACCGCGAGATCGAGGCGGCCAAGCGTTCCGAGGACCGCAAGACGAAAGTCGGCTCGGGTGACCGCAGCCAGCGCATCCGCACGTACAATTTCCCCGAAAACCGCGTGACGGACCACCGGATCAACTTCACGATTTACAAGCTGGACTCGATCATGGCGGGAAATATGGAGCCAGTCATCGAGGCTCTGCTTGAGTATGAGCGTCAGGAACAGCGCCTGGCCTTCGGAACGATCGATTAATTTAACGAATAATGATAATGAATAACAAATAATGGAGGAAGCTTTTATTTTAATGATTCGTTATTCATTATTCTTTTTTTGCTATGGAAATACGCCTTTTACACATTGACGACAGAGACTTGATTCGGGCCGGTATTCGTTCCATTCTTTCCGACACGTCGCTTCACCTGGTCGGTTCCTCCGCTTCGGAAAACGAAGCATTCACGCTGGCTCAAGAACGTTTCCCGGACATTCTTCTCCTGAATATACAGACTCAAAGTTTCGACGGCGTCCAATTTCTCCGCAAGTACGCGCCAATGTTTCCACGGCAGAAAATCATCGTACTGACCAGTTCCAACGACCCGTTTTTTCTCCTGCAAGCGGCTTCTCTTGGGGTGAAAGATTACGTTCTTGACTCAATCAAAGGGCTGGAACTGATCCAGAATATTCAAAACGTTTATTACGGAACAGGTACATCGCTGAATGAAGAGTGGAACCAGACGCTGGAAATGCTCAGTTCACCGCAGTTTCAGAAAATCTATCACAAACTCACGATTCGTGAACAGGAAGTACTCCGATTTCTGGCCCAGGGGAAAAGCAACAAAGAAATCGCGGCCCAGCTCAATGTGACCGCGGATACCATTAAAGAACATCTGATCCGTATTTTCCGCAAGATCGACGCCCATGACCGTACCCAAGCGGCAGTCTGGGCAGTGCGCAAGGGGCTGGTATAGTTTAGTTCTTCCGCCCCATCCGGAATGCGAACTAATTGGAAAGCAGATACTTATTCACGACCGTGATCCCGCTGATGATCGCGCCGATGATCCCTACCATTCCCTGATCCGTACCGCAGACGAAAAGATTCTTGAACGGCATCGTGCCGGCGTAGTTCTTGTTCGGAGCGCCGTAAATCGCGCCGTTTTCGTGCCCGGTAAAGCGGTAAACTGTTTTGGGCGTAAACATATCGGAATCAATCATATAAGGACGAAAATCCGGAATGATGCGTGAGGCCGTCTCGGTGATTTTCGCGTACCACTCCTTCTTTTGGGCCTTGTATTCCTCTTTCGGAAGTGAGTTCCAAAGGTCATAATTTGCCAAAGCCGTAATACGGATCACGCCCTCTTTCAGAGGTTCACTGTACGCGAAGTTATTCGGCGAACAAATCACGCCGCTGCGCAAATCGCAGAAATCCTGCGGTTTCTCATAGTCAAAATTTTCCGAGTCGTTGAAGAAGACGATCGTATCACCGTGACCAAACGTTTTCGGCTGACGATCCAACACGGAAATCGTTTCCACAAACCCCAACTCGCCAGGCTTGCAGGAGTCCATGACCGATTTATCGTCCAAATAATCCTGGCACAAACGAAGAGTCTCACGCTGGCCGGCAGAGGAAAGGACCGTTTTCGCTTCGAGTTCCGTATCATCCTCCAGCACCACGCCGCAGACGTTTTTGGCGGAGTCCATCAACAGCCGCTTCACACCCGCTTTCAGACGCAGTTCACCGCCAGCCTTGCGGAAACGCTCGAGAAGTGTCCTGAGCAAAACCCGTACGCCCTCCCAAGGACGCGCGAAGCCCTCGAGGAAAATCGAGCGAAACATGATACTGAACTGGTTGAAATCCATATCCCGCTGGCGTGCGCTGCCGTAATACATGAGCGGACAGAAAATCATCTCAACCAGACTCGGGTCCTTAATGCACGAACAAACCACCTCACGCGCCGAGACATCCGCCGGAAATTCGCCCATCTGATTGTAATCCACGAGCCTCGAAACGAGCTGGCGCAGACCATCAATTTCCTTCGGGAAGAATTTGGCCACCTGCTCCTCAAAACACCTGAAATCGTTGGTGAAATTCAGTGTGCAATCAGGAAATACGATCTTTGAACCAAGCTGCGGCACAAGAGCAAGCTCCTCCCAAGTGAGACGAAGCTGACGCAAAAGACGATTGAGCGGCCCACGTTTTACCCCTTTTTCCGCATAGTTCGTAACCGCGTGCAACCCTACATCGTGGTCCCGGCCATGCTGACGGTAGAAAGAATTCAGCCCCCCAATGAGCGAATGCTTTTCCAAAATGCAGACTTTTTTGTCGTAGTGCGCCAAACGACACCCCGCCGACAAACCGGACATTCCGGCACCGATGATGATCGTATCGTACATGGTTTGGGTAAAAAGGAAAGGAGACTCAAATGGAATGAATAATGAATAACGAATAACGAATAATGAGGAGAAAGAATTTAACCTTTGTTTGATAATCAGCCTCTTTGAGTTTGAGTTTGAACTCATTCTCTTCATTATTCGTTATTCGTTATTCATTATTCGTTACTTATTAAAGTTCTGCCATTTTCGGGGCGAGGTATTCGACCGTGCTGTTCATACTTCCCAGCGAGGTGTATTCTTCTTCCGGAATGTTGACTTTGTAACGGCGGCGCAGCTCCATCACAATGTCGAGGAAGTCCATGCTGTCGAGTTCCATCTGCTCGCGGAAAGAAACGTCATCTTTCAGCCCGCTTAAATCTTCATCGGGCGCAATGTCGGAAAGAATCTCAAGAACGGCTTCACGGATCTCCTGTTTGGTCATAGTTATAACCTTCTAAAATGTTAATGGTTAAATGGTTGCGTTAAACAAAAAAGGAATAATGACATTTACGCCCGGGAAAACCAATCTCCCAGGGGTCATTATTCATCGTATTTTTTAATGATCACGACGGAATTGATTCCAAGCATCCCGAATGACGTGTTCAAAATGTACTTCACGTCGCCGATCTGGCGGGGCGCGTCAATGACGAGATTCGGAAGGGCGCACTCCTCGTCCAGCTCGTCGATGTTCAGGCAGGCGTGGCACAAACCGTCCTGGAACGCGGGCAAATTCCCGGCCAGTTCCAGCGCACCAGCCGCCCCCATCGCGTGCCCGATAAATCCTTTCGTCGCGTTGAAGTACGTGTTCGGGCAGTCCACGAAGACTTTCCGCAGGCCCGCGCATTCCTGAGCGTCTCCGCTGTGGGTCCCCGTCGCGTGCAAGTTCACGATGCTGATGTCCTGCGGCTTGAGCCCCGCCGACGCAAGAGCCTTTTCCACACACTGCGCCTGGCGTTCCGGATTCGGGAGTACAAAATCCGTCGCATCGCTGTTGATGCAGTGCCCGACGATCTCGCCGTAGATCTTCGCGCCGCGGGCCAGAGCGTCCGGCAGACGTTCCAGCGTGTACATACAACCGCCCTCGGAAATCACGATCCCGTTGCGGTTTTTGTCGAGCGGCCGGGACGCCTTGAGCGGGTCCTCGTTGGAGGCCAACGCCCCCTGATTATTGAACGCGGCAAAGATCCCGAACGTGTGGATGCTCTCCGAAACGCCGCCCGCCAGAGCCAGATCGCACTCGCCGAGCTGGAGCATCTGCGCGCCCTGGATCAGACTCGCGTTTCCTGCGGCGCATGCGGCTCCGATGGTATAGTGCGGGCCGGAGATTTTCATGTTCAGCGTCACTTCGCCGGCCGGATTGTTCGCGACCGTGCGCGGATTGTGGTGGTGCGTCCAAACGCTCGTGTCGTAGCCGTACTGCGAAATATTGTAAACCTCGTTTTCGGTCTCGACGTTTCCGTGTTCCGTGATCCCGATGTACACGCCGACGCGGTCTTTATCGACGTTTTCCCAGTCGATCCCGGCATCATTCACGGCCTCACGGGAACAGTAGATCGCGATGCTCCCCGCACGAGTTCCGCGGCGGATCTCCTTTTTGGTCTGGTACTTCGTGGCGACGTAATCGCAAATTCCGGCGTGAGTCTTGCCGAAGTAGCGGATCTCGTAATTCTGAATCCCTCCGCGGCCCTCGAGCAGCGCCTGACGGAACTCCGCCAGATTATTGCCGTTCGGCGCAGTAAGCCCAACCCCAGTGATTACGATTCGATCCAACATAAAACGACGCCCCCTGAAAGGAATAACTGAAAATATACGTTTTAATTATACCATACTTTATACTTTTTTCAAAGGGGGGGAGATTAATTTTTTTAAGAGTACGAAGTGAAAAAAGCAGAATTCTCACGGGTGGAAAACCCCTCGCCTGAAAAATCTCCCCCCCTTTTCTTTTTCCTCAACTATGGTACAATTTTTTCCGGAGGTTTAAGATGAACTCTTTGTTTGATGAAGAACTCGACCGCGAGCATTGCGGCTCCGTGAAATACGATTTTCGAAAGCAATTCGGGAAACCGGCAGACGTGATCCCACTATGGGTCGCGGACATGGATTTTCGCTCACCTTCGTGTGTTCTGGAAGCTCTAAAAAAACACACTGATTTTGGGATTTTTGGCTATACACAGGCACAGGAATCTTATTTCGACGCGCTGACCAACTGGTTCCGCTCCCGATTCGGCTGGAACGCCCAAGGGAAATGGACTTACACGATTCCCGGCGTGATGTTTGGAGTGGCCGCCGTGATTCGGGCACTCTCGCAGGAGGGGGACGCTGTTCTGATCCAGGAACCGGTTTATCCCCCCTTCCGGGAAATCGTCCTGAACAATCGCCGGAAACTCATCGTCAACGAGCTGAAGACAGACGAAACTGGCAGGTACATGATCGACTTCGATGCGTTTGAACGTCAGTTAGTTACCGAAAACGTGAAGATTTTCCTCCTCTGCTCGCCGCATAATCCCGTCGCGAGGATCTGGTCACCTGACGAGCTGCGCCTGATGGGAACGATTTGCCTCCGTCACGGCGTCAAAATCATCGCGGACGAAATTCACGCCGATTTCTCTCTTTTCGGGAATCGCCACACGCTTTTTCCCACACTTGGACCGGAGTTTGAAGAAAACTGCGTTCTTTGTACCGCCCCAAGCAAAACATTCAATCTGATGGGCCTCCAGTCCGCGAACGTTTGGGTCCCCAACCCGACGTGGCGCAAAGAGATTATTCGCGAGTGCCTCCGTTTCGCCTGGCACGGCGTCAGTTCGACCGCATACGCCGCCACCGCCGCAGCCTACCAGTCCGGCGGGGAGTGGTTCGACGGGTTGAAATCGTATCTCGAAGGAAACATCCGGCTCGTGACGGAACGTTTGGAACAAATGCGCGCCCCGATTCGTGTCACGCCGCATGAAGGCACGTACCTGATGTGGCTCAACTGTTGTGAAATGGGCCTGAACGACGATGATCTGGATGCGTTTTTCTCGAACGAGGCGCTCCTCTGGTTCCACCGCGGCACTGCGTTCGGACTGGGCGGAAACGGCTTTATGCGGATGAACATCGCCCTGCCCCGACCCGTGCTGGAACGAGCAATGAACCAGCTGGAAACCGCGCTGGCCAAGAAATCACTTTAATCCTGAAAGAAACGGAGTTTTTATGAATCACCGATTTTTCATTCCCGCCGGTCTTTGGACGATCCTGCTTTTGCTTTGCGCAGTCCATTTGCAGGCCGAAGAAACGAACGGGCCGGAGGACTTTTTCACCCGGTTCCAGAACCCGCCGCGAGAATTCTCCGTCATGCCGTTCTGGTTCTGGAACGACGCGCTCGATGATGCGGAGATCCGACGGCAAATCGCTGATTTTGAGGCCCACGGCGTGTACGGTTTCGTCATTCACCCGCGGATCGGCCTCCCGCAAGATTCCGGCTGGATGTCGCCTCGGCTCCTGGAAGCAATGCGCGTAGCGCTCGAGGAGGCGCGAAGCCGCAAAATGTACGTCATACTGTACGACGAGGGAATGTACCCGTCTGGCTCCTCAGCGGGCCAGGTCGCAGAGAGAAACCCGCGTTTCGCCGCCCGCGGCCTTTTTTCGGTCGAACTGAAGGAGGGCGAGGAAGCCCAGGAGCACCCGCAGGAACTCTGGGACCTGATCACCGTTTTGGACCGTCCGGACGGGAAACGGCTGGCGATCTACGAGCGTCCCTCCGGCGGCGTGATCCGCGGCCTGCACTACATCAACGAGGAGTCCGGCCGACCGCAGGAATTTCTGCCCAAGGCGGGGGACATCATGTCGCCTGAAGCCGTCGCGTGCTTCATGGAACTCGTGTATGACCGGTACTACGCGGAGTTTGCCGAGTTTTTCCGGGACGGAACCGTCATGGCGATTTTCACCGACGAGCCGTCCGAACTGGGCCGCGGGGCGCAGCGGGGCGTGGTTCCGGGAAACGCCCGGGCTCTCAAGCGCGTGAGTGAACTCCTCGGCTACGACTTCACGCCGTACCTGGCCGACCTCTGGTACGCGGACACGCCGGAGGCGCAGAAACGCCGCAGTGACTACTTCCGGGCCGCTCATCAGGTCCTCGTTGAGACATACTACGAAAAACTCTCCGCGTGGTGCAAGGCGCACGGGACCGCCCTGTGCGGTCACCCGGGGAACTCCAACGATCTGGCCTCCGAGCGAGTGTTCCAGATCCCCGGGCAGGACATCGTGTGGCGGTACGTCGAGCCGGGCGAAAAAGCCATCGCGGGAGTGCACTCGACCAACGCAAAAGCGGCCTCCAGCGCGATGACCAATTTCGGCCGGACGCGGAACCTGAACGAGCTTTACGGCGCTTACGGCCACAATCTGACGTTTGAAGAGGTGAAATGGCTCGCGAAGTGGGTCCTGATCCGCGGGCAGAATCTTCTCGTCCCGCACGCGTTTTACTACTCGGTGCGAGGCCCGCGCCTTGAGGAACGCCCGCCGGATGTGGGGCCGAACTCGCCGTGGTGGAACGATGGTTTCCGGGAGTACGCGGACGCCTGCCGGCGCATTTCGTGGCTGAATACCGGAACGCCGGTGATCCACGTCGCGATTTTGACCGACGGCGTGGCGGTTCCGGACGCACCGTGCCGGCCCCTTTTTGAGAATCAGCTCGACTTCAACTACGTCCAGATGGAGCAGGCGCTGGCCGACGGTTACGCCGACGCCGAGGGGCTTCATCTGGCGGGACAGACGTACAAGGTGGTCGTTTTGCCGTGCATGGGCGACCGGGAGCCGCAGGGGTTCCGCGAGTCGAAAATGATGAAAACGCTCGAAGCGTCCGGCCGGCTCATGAGCTGGACCTGGAACGCGAACGCCTTCGCCGAAAAGGCCGCGCAGCTGGTTCACGACGGGAATTCCGACGTGGTGCGGGTTTCCGGAACGAATGCCTCCGCGATCCGGCTCCGTCAGGAACGCCTCATGGGGGTGGAGTGCATCCTCCTCTTCAACGAGATCGACCAGCCCGCGGAGATCACGCTCGCCAACCTGCCCGCCGGGGAACGTTTTTGGCTCAATGCCGCGACGGGGGAGAAAACGCCCTGCGAGTCGGTGGAGAAAATCACATTTGAAAAGTTCGAGATGAAAATTCTGGCGGTCAAGCCGTAACGATTCAAGAGTTCAGGAAAGCAGAAAAATGGGATTGATCCATACACCAGAGCCGGTCCTTCCAATCACGGCCGTTTTTACGCATTACCCGGACGCGATCGACTGGGCGAGGGAGAAAATCGGGACGAACTGGGGGAAAATCGTCCTGGAGAGCGAGGCGTTTCCGTTCGAGCAGACCCACTACTACGACGCTTCGATGGGGCCGCGTCTGAAGAAAATCTTCTTCGCGATGGAGCCACTCATCGACCCGATCCGGCTCGCAGAGATGAAAAACCAGTCGAACCTTTGGGAGGAGGAATACGCGCAGGAATTCCCGAAAGATGAGGAACGGCCGCTGAACATCGACCCGGGATTCATCGATCTGGCGAAGCTGGTTTTAGCGTCCTCGAAGGACTTTTACCACCGGATATACATCGGTCAGGGGATTTTCGCCGAGATCACGCTCCGTTTCACAAAGGGGCAGTGGACCGACTTCCCGTGGACATTCCCCGACTACCGCGAGACGACGTACCACCCGTTCTTCATGCAATGTCGCGAGAAACTGCGGGAATTACGGGGTAAAATGACGACGCTGAAAGCATCGTCCCCGAATCAGAGGAAGTAGTAAAGCAGGAAAAAGTCCAGCCCGATTCCCAGCGTCGCGTGCATCAGGAGGCTCGGCAGGATGGAGCGGGTCCGGTAAACGAAAAAGCCCCAGAGGATCCCGCCGCCGATCGCTCCGATGGTTTCGACCATGGCGTGCGGGCCGAGGTGCGCGAACGTGGAAAAGGCCGTTCCGATCAGGATCGCGTTGAAGCAGCCGACGCTTCTTTCCGTCCCGATCTGTAAAAATCCCCGGAAGAAAAACTCCCAGCTCACGTAGTAGAGCAGAACGTACAGAGTGAAGTAAATCAGCAGAAAGCTGTGTCCCTCCGCGATGGACGAGTGCCCGCCCAGAATCATCGGATTGTACGGGTACGTGCCGAAATAATCGATGTTCTCGCCCGTGACCCAAGTCAGCCAAATGCTCAGTGGCACGAACACCAGGACGAGATTCCGCACTCGCTTCAGTTTTCCCAGCGAGATCCCATAATCGGAGAGCTTTTCCCGAAAGAGGAATTTCACGAAAAGCATCGGCAAAAGGCCGAAAAGAACGAACGCCCCCCACAGCTGCTGAGAGTCCATAAGCAGAAAGATCACACGCTCTGCAGGCGAAAGTGAAGCGCAATCTGGTTGATTCACCACCACGTTCCCGGTGGCATCCAGTGTAAAGAGCCGCGGGGCCTGCGGAATGTACGCCCAAAGCACCACCGCCCAGACCGCGTAAAACAGAATGAACGTACTTTTTACCTGTTTCCTCCGAAAGAAACCAATAACGTATTTCAGGACCGTCCACTCCTGACCGAAACCGGAATGACGGGGATTAATTCGTGGAGATTGCTCCAGAAATCGTCGAATCTTGGGAGGTATCTGAATCATTAGTCCAAGTTCTGTACCCTGCTCTTTTCACGACAAAGCAGAGAAATCTTTCGTCAAAAATGCAGACCAGCCTGCAAAATAAATCCCGGGTTCAGATGGTAGGATCCGACCCCTTTATTCAGATAAAGTTCACGTCCAAACGAACCGCCAAACTCAAAGAATCCAATTCCATTGGCGGGGCCTCTCCAATCGAAACCGAACAAGACTCTGTAGTCATTGTAATCCTTTTGGAAGGTCCCTATGTCGCTATGGACCGTCCAGCTTCCTCCTCCATACTCGCCGCGAGCGAACAAACTCATATCCTTCAGCACTGGGTTGACAGGCCGGTACGTAACACGGGGATTGGGGAAGAGTATCTGAAATTCCCAGCGGTCGTTTGGTGTCCAAATCACACCACCTGAGGGCAGAATCGTGTAACGTACACGATCCAGGACCCAAACCCCGATTTTGGCCTTAATATTGTTCGTCACATCTAAAGAAAGATACGCCCAGCTCGGGAATCGGAAGCTGTTACCGTTGACACTTTTAAAGTCGGTATAAAGCCCCACACTGAAAAAGAAATCAAATTCCAGTGGGGTAGCCATTTTGCTAAGCTGAAATTTCGGAAGCCAGCGTAACCCCAGGGAAACGTCAAACTCGTTTGACGTATAATTTTCATATTTGCCGTCAAAATCCCCCTTCGGACCATTGAAAAGGTTCATTGCGAAGCGAGGTTCAAAGAACAGTGAATTCTCTGGATTGTCAAAATATGGAAGCGGCACATCGAGACAAACATCGAAGCGGAAAAGCCCCATATTCTTTTTCGATGCACCAGACACGATCCACGTCACATCCAGTCCCAAATTCTGGATGAATTTCATCCCTTCATCACTGCCAAACGAGAGAGAGTTAAACGAATTGGACGGTGGATTCTTCAGCAGAGGACCGCCTGATGAGGCAGGGGCCTGGTATGGGTCCTGAATGTACAGTGACGAGGAACCTGGTGGAGCCGGGGCGGGAGGAAGTGTCGAACTGCCAGCTCCTACCTGCCCATAAACGATGACCCCCTGAACGCTCAAAAAGAACGCCAAAACGAACAAAATGACACGATTTGCAGCTAAATAGGATCTCATCGTTCCGGAATTCACCAAAAAAGAAACGGTTATTTATCTGTTTTTTTACCTGATTTTTCAATTTAACGCAAGAGTGGTTTTCGGGTTTTCATAAAAAAGGAGAAAAAAGAAAGAAAATACTACAAAGAACAAATAAAAAGGAGCCAGGCTTAACGCGGGAGAAACTTCCCACTCGCCTGACTCAGTTTTTTGGTCGTCACGACATTTCAATCAAGCACGCGTGAACTCATTTCGCCTCAGCAGCGGCTTTTTTGGCTTTGGCCTTCGCGCGGCCACGAAGTTTTTTCGGGGCTTTGGCTTCGGCTTCGACCTTTTTGTTTTCAACGCGGCGCTCGACCAGACGGGTCGCCTTACCAACGCGGTCACGCAGGAAGTAGAGCTTCGCGCGGCGGACTTCAGCCGAACGAACAACTTCGATTTTGGCAACACGCGGGCTCTGGACCGGGAACTTGCGTTCGACGCCTTCACCCTGAACAATGCGGCGAACCGTGAACATTTCACGCGTGCCGGAACCACTGCGGGCGATCACAACACCGGTGAAGAGCTGAATACGCTCTTTATCACCTTCAACAATACGGCAGTGAACGTTTACCGTGTCGCCGATTTCAAAATGAGCGACTTCCGGCTTCATGCTGGATTTTTCGACCAGCTGCATGATTTTCTGACTCATGAGTAAATCCTTTCAATTTCTTTGTTTACTTATTCGGTTTCTTCTTCCTTCACAATACGGCGCCGACGTTTCTTTTTCGGCTGAAGGGATTCCTCGTACCCCGGCGGAACCAATTCCGGACGGCGTTCTTTGGTCAGCTTGAGGTTTTCCTCGACGCGCCATTTCTCAATATTCGCGTGATGACCGGAAAAGAGGATCTCAGGTACTTCCAGCCCCCGAAAAACTCGCGGTCGGGTGTACTGGGCCGATTCGAGCAAGCGGTTCCCACTCGAAAACGAGTCGGTCACGTTACTCATTTCATCCCCTAAAACACCGGGAATCAGGCGTATGATCGCTTCCATCATCACCATGCTGGCCACTTCGCCGCCATTGAGGACGTAATCCCCGATGGAGATCTCGTCCGGCTGCAAAATCTGACGTACGCGGTCATCAAACCCCTCGTAACGTCCGCAGAGGAAAACAAGCCGCGGCTTTTGAACCAACTCTTCCGCAATCGTCTGCCTGAATACTCTGCCCGCCGGTGTGAGCATGATCAAATGCCCTGGCACTGACCGGATGGATCCGTCAAAAACGACAGGATCCGGGTCGGAATTTTCGGTTTCGCAGTTCATTTCGATGGAGCTTTCACCCCCCATTCCCTGCTGAACCGCTTCCACACAGTCCACGACCGGTTCACATTTCAGAACCATTCCGGGACCGCCTCCAAATGGACGATCATCAACCGTTCTATGTCGGTCGTGCGTCCAATCCCTCATATTGTGAAGCCCCACGCTTACGAGTCCGTTGACGATGGACTGATGAAAAAGACTTTCCCGCAAATAGTTCGTGAACATCTCAGGGAAAAGCGTCAAAACATCAAAGCGCATGGGTTTTATCCGTTAAAAATCACTTTGCAGCTGAATCACTCAGCAGCTTCTTCAGCGACCGGAGCCTGCTTGAGCATACGGGTCGAAGTCGGACGCGGGGCGCGAGCCTTGGCCACTTTTTCCTTGGCGGCTTTCTGCGCTTCGAGGTGCGTGCCATTCTTGCCGTATTTCTTGATCAGGACCGCGACTTTCGGGGTCGGCTGCGCTCCGACGCTCAGCCACTTCTCAACTCCCTCAACGTCCAGCACGACACGAGCGTCGGTTTCCGGAACCATCGGGTCGTAAGTGCCCAGTTCCTGCAGAACACGACCGCCACGCGGCGCACGAGAATCCATCGCGCAAATACGATAAAACGGGCGATGGAGACGTCCCAATTTCTTCATACGAATTCGGACTGCCATGAATTTACTCCTTACTTATTGAACATGAACTATCTGACAAGACGAACAACCTGTCAGCGACCATTACCGTTCCAAACGTCATGGAACCAAATAATGTACGGGTACGCCCAAAAGGGCAATGAATAATGAAGAACGAATAATGATTTGGGGAGGCGGTAATGCAGGCCGAAGGCCGGAATTACGCGTCGGGCTTTCTCCTCATTATTCGTGCTTCATTTTCTTTATTTTTTCTTTTTCTTCAGCGCTTTTTCGCGCTCTTTGCGAAGCTTCGCTTTTTCGGCCGCGGTGAGGCCGCCTTCCTCGACTTTTTTCTCCTTCGGCGGTCTGTGCCCCCCACCCATTCCTGCGGGAGCGCCCTGCATACGACGCATAAGCTCCTGCATCGCGCCGATTCGGCCGCCAGCGCCCATGCCGGACATCATTTTCATCATTTCAGCCATCATGTTGAACTGATTAATGAGGTCCGTCACCTGCTTCGGCTGCACGCCCGCGCCTTTTGCGATTCGGTTCACGCGGGAAGGGTTGATGCTCTTCGGATTCTCACGCTCGGAAATCGTCATGGAGTTCACGATTCCGTTGATTTTGTTCATTTGCTCGTCGGCGTCCACGTTTCCGAGCATCTTCTGAAGATTTCCCATTCCCGGGAGGAAACTGAGGATCTTGCCGAACGAACCCAAACGACGGGTCTGTGCCATCATCGTCTGGAAGTCGTTGAACGTGAAAATTCCCTTTTTCAGACGGGCTTCCTGCGACTCGATCACGTCCTGGTCGAACGCGTGCTGAGCTTGACGCAGAAGCTCCTGAAGGTCACCACCGCCTAGGATCCGGCTTGCCATACCTTCCGGAGTGAAATCTTCCAGGGAGCTGGTGGTCCCGATCTGCTCACCGGTCCCGATGAACTTGATCGGAACGCCCGTCACGTATTTGAGCGAGATCGCGGCACCGGCACGGGAATCGCCGTCCAGCTTGGTCATGATCACGCCGTCGAGCTCAAGGGCCTCGTTGAACGCCTTGGCGCTATTCACCGCGTCCTGACCGGTCATACCGTCAACGACCAGATAGACCTGATCCGGCGCGCATTTTTTATCGATATTGATGAGCTGCTGCATCAGCTCTTCGTCCACGTGCAGACGCCCTGCCGTGTCGAGGATCACCACATCGCAGCCCTTTGTTTTCGCCGCTTCCAGTGCGCGAGTGCAAACTTTGACGGGGTCTTTTTCCTCATAATCGGCAAAAACCGGGATCCCGAGCTGCTCGCCAAGGGTCTCCAGCTGCTTGATAGCCGCCGGACGCTGAAGGTCAGCCGCGACGAACATCGGCTTGCGGCCGCGGACCTGAATACGTTTCCCCAATTTACCGGTCGTGGTCGTTTTACCGGACCCCTGAAGACCGCACATCATAATGGTCGTGATACCGGAACCCTTCAGATGCAGGTCATTATCGACCGGGCCCATCAATTCGACCAGCTCGTCGTACACGATCTTGACGACCTGCTGAGTCGGATCGGAGCGTTTCAGGACCGCTTCCCCGCACGCTTTTTCGCTGACGCTCTTCATGAAGGCTTTCACAGCGTCGTAGCTGACATCCGCCTCAAGCAATGCGCTTTCTACCAGGCCAAGCCCCTCACGCATATTGCTCTCGGTGAGTCTCCCACGGCCACTCAGGGAACGCAGGGCAGTACTTAATCCATCGCGCAGGGAATCAAACATGGTACGAGTCCATCAAATACAGGGATTCAATTATATATAACAGGAAATAGAATTATACCCGATTTCTACTTTCCCGCAAGGGGGGAGAGGCCGATTTTCGAGAAAAAAACACGAGAAGATGGCAGGAATCCGACCCGCGACTACATTTTTTAACAAAAAAACAGGGAAATCAGAAAACCTGAAATCCCTGTTTCGGAAAACTCAATTCCAATGATAAAGCGCAACCGCCAAAAACTACTTGCGTTTACGGAAGTAACAAAGCCCCATCAATCCCAAAAGAAGCATCGTCCAGGTCGCCGGTTCCGGCACCATCGCGGCATCGTTAAGACCAAGCACACCTTCCGGACTCAGCATAAGACGAATATCACCGGCTTCGGTCTCGAGATGGCTTTGAAGCTCGCCATTTTCCATCATCGTTTCCAGCATTGCCATCGTTTCCTCATCAAACTCGCCGTTCAGGATGCTGGCGTTTAACATCCCCACGTAGTCGTCATACGAATCCACCATCACGACGAACTTGAAATTCTCGCCGAGGCCGATCTCTCCTTCGACGTTGATCACGTCCACCTGACCATTTTTAATATTGACGACCAGACGGCCATCGACACGCACGTTTCCGTTCACATCGATCACACCGACCTGATTAAGGATCGTGCTGTCTTCCTGTGCGTTATAGCCAACCTGGAACTGGGCGGGCGAGGTACTGGCCGCGTAACCCGCCAACGGCTGAGGGGCTTTACGCAAAACAATATTCGTTGGGTGATTTCCCGATGTCTCAGAGGCCGAACCAATTTCAAAGGTCGCGTTTTCGCCAACCGTCAGATTGCCATTAAGTCTGGAACCATTCGAGACGTAATAATTGCTCGAACCGCCGAGAGTCACATTACTGTTTTCAGCGAAACTTGAGTCTTTAATCGTTACGGACTTTCCTTCAACACCTTCGAGCGTAATATTCACACCATCCGCTGTATTGATTTTTTTATTCAGCGTGTAATCATCACCTACTTTTAAAGTGGTATTCGCAATGATCGTCGCTCCATTATACGTTGATGCGTTAATCGTCGGTGCGTTTGTAACATTTAAAAAAGATGAGTCTGCTATTTCTGTTACCGATGCTGGATCCGTAACCGGCGCGATGGTTTCAGGAAGGCCCTGATTCCATTCATCTCCAAAAGTAAATGTAAGTTTCTGGATACTCGCGGCATGTACACCAGCCGTGCCGACAGCCAAAACTACTGCAGCCCCGAATGAGGTCCAAACCGCTTTATGAAGTATTGAAAGTTGATGGCGAAACATTGAATGCCCCCTTGAAACATAAAACACATTTTAATTTCGTTTACTCTATTGTAATTGGGATACGTCAAAAGTCAACAAAAAAAACTGAAAATTCTCAAAAAAAGTCAAAAAAATTAAATTTTTTGAGGAAAATGTACCAGTTGTGAAGAAAAAACCGGCCCTGCACTGTAAAAGGCCCGCCCGAAGACAAAATCCCGGCACCGCGTCAAAACCGCTTCCAAACGCAAGTGAAACACTGATCCAGATGCCTTATGCCCTGAAACTCTCTGCTTCCACACTTAAAATGAATACGGGGCACTTTTGGGAAGTGACAAACAAAATTCGGGTCAAAATTCAGGTACGCAAGAAAATTCATAGAAAGGAACAGAAAAGCAGGAAAGATTTTTCAAGTGTCGTAAAAAAGGGCACCTGAGACGAAAAGAGAGGAAATAAAAAAGGGACAGACGAACCAAAATCACCTGTCCCTATAGCCTCGAAGGGATTCGAACCCCTAACCAAGGGATTATGAGTCCCCTGCTCTGACCATTGAGCTACAAGGCCTGAAAACTTCTTGAGTTTTCTTTAGTTTAACCTTTCTGCGATTCTTTTCAAGGGGGGGAGGGGGCGTTTTCTCACCGGTTTGGGGGTTTTTCGGGAAATTTATCTCCCTCATCCCTCAAAGGACCAGAACCTTCCTGCGAACAAATCCATGAAAACTGCATCAGGAGTGGAAAGAAAACCTAAAAACGAAGACTTCAAAGGAATGCCCCAAACCGTCATCTTGCTGAAACATTTTCCGGACCTGCGCAGCCGTGGATTCCAGATCAAGATTCTGACTCGGACGCGTACTTCTCCCGAGTAAAAATCCACCAGCCAAACAGCCGAGCAAAAGACACGCAATTAAAAGATTTCTTTTGGTGAAAAACATTCTACACGCCCTTTCATTCTATTCCCCTTCCTTATTACCACACGCCTGGTTTTGGACAAATTTATTCCATTCGGATTTTTCATCCTTTTCGATGTACCTTAAACGAACATTGTGACAATATGGGCAAAAGATTGCCACGATGTGTCTTATTTGGGGAATGCCGCGAGGACCCAAAAAATAAAAAAGGATTGAAGTAAAGAACAATAAACGAACTCGTCCTCCCATGTGCGAGTTGAGAAAACCAACTTTACATTTATTCCCGCATCTTTCACAAGTCAATTCTTTTTCTTCGTCGATCATCACGGTCCCCTTTACGGATAAGATACAAGGCAGCTCTAAGAACCTCGTTTTTACTCAGAAGCTGCCCTGACACAACCCCATTGTAACATAAGAAAAACAGGGCGTCAAGGCATTTTGAAGGGGGGGGGTAATTTTCTGGAAATTTTCTGAAAAATCCCCCCAAAAGTTCCGTTTTTCCGACGGTTCGAAGCCTTACTTCTGGTAAACGCGCACGTAATCGAATTTCACCGAGTCGGGGAGCTGGTCCTCGAACTCGGCCATTTTGCCGCCCCATTCGCCCACTTCGAGGGTCAGGAGAATGTACGAATTGACGTGCGAAACCGCGCCGCTTGTGCGCCACGTCTCTTTACCGTCCACGTAGAACACGCACTCGCCGGGCGTCCATTCCATCCCGATGATGTGGAACCCCTCGCCCAGTCCGGGCCAGCGCTGGTCTTTGCCGATGTGCTGGTGTTTGCCCTGCTGGTAGCCGTTCCAGTGCAGATTCTGTTTTAGCGTGTCCGGGTAACGGCACAGGTACTCGTAAATGTCCATCTCGACGCCCCCCTCGCCCGGGTTCGGCTCGTCGAAATTCTTCATCTGCTCCGGCATCATCCAGAACGCGGACCAGTGGCCCGGCGCTTTTTGCATTTCGACCCGACATTCGGCGTATCCGTAACGGAACTGGTAGCGGGTCGCGATGAAGCCGGTCAGGTACTTGCCGTCGCGTTTGAAAGTCGTCAGGAGCAAATGGCCGTTCCCGTCGAGCGAAACGCCGTCGCGGGAGTTGATCGCGTCGCGCCGGACCTGGTTTTCGTGCCGGTAGAACCACTTGGTCTCATCGAGCTGCGTGCCGTCGAACTCGTCGGACCAGACGAGTTTATACTCTTCGGAAGGCGGCGCGGCCTGAGTCCACCGGGTCGAACAAAGCGCGGCAAATACCGCAAAAACAAGCGTGAAATGGAATGTGTGACACATGGGGAACCTTTCGATTTCAGAACGAGGAAGGAATTTTTCTGAATTGTACCCGGAAACGGGAAAAAAATCAAGGGGGAGATTCGGAGGGCCGGCGTCCTCGCCGGTCAAGTTAAAGGCCGTGGGTTGACCCATTAAAAATCTTCAAAATGTATTTCACCAATCTGCAAATTTGGGCCAGGATCAAAACGATCCCCGCCATGTTCAATGACCAGAGAAGAAGATAAAGCCAGCAGTAATCCAGCGCGAGGCAAAACGTCTGGGGAAACAGGTGCACCAGGAGCGTTAAGCCCAAAAACACAAACCAGGAAACGACAAAGCATTTACAAAAACGTGCGTGTTTATCGGTCCATTGGTTCCGGCCTGAGAAACAGACCGAGATCAAAAGCAAAAGGCAATACGCCCCATTCGCGGCCGCGCATCTTTGCCAGACACACTCGCGCCACTTCAAATCCTCAGTTACACTTGAGACCGGCAGTATGTCGTAAATCGCGTACCACAAACGGTGCCATGGATGTACGAACCGCTTTCGCCACTGGGGATCGGCAGGAAAAGCAAAGGTCTGAAAATCCCGGTTTTCCCAAAGGAATAGCCCTTTTCGGGGAATATCGGTTTTCATTGGCACGTCCGCAATTTGCCGCGGAACAGAAAAATGGCGGGCCGACAACGCAGTGGATTCCTGTTTTGGGTCCCAGCCGGAAGATATGACGATACAATAAGGGAAGCCGTACTCGAGAAATAATTCAACGTCATGGCTTCCTCGTGATTCAAGCACGGGATAGCCGACAAACTGTATGACCGCCGCCGAAACCAAAATACTGTAAAGCAGCCAGGAAAAAAAGAGGCTTCCATTGATTTTCATTGGACTCAAAGACTCCATTTCAGGCGTATTCAGGGATGCTCCCTTGTTTCCGCGTATTGATCCAATATCTCGGTCGCTTTGATATTAATGGCATAGACATTGTTGGAACCCGTTTTTAGCCATTTCTGATATCTCAGAATGTGCTTTGCTATGTCATGAATATAGGCGGCCAGAGCGTTATCCCTCCCGCGCTTTGCTTTATCCTTGAGATAATCCCCTGTTGTGCATAAAATATAAGGATATCGATAAATATCGGTGGGTTCGTCGGGGACCCAACTGAAACTGACACACGTATCTTGATCAAATGGAGAAATCAGTTCGGAAGAATCACATAAAATAATTTTTAACAACACAGGAAATTCGTACTGTGTCTTCAAATATTTTACGAATCGGCAAATCGCCAGCTTCAGTTCCTGGTTGCAGTGATTGCCGATAACCTGAATGCCCTGTTTTTGATGACTCATTTTTGCTCCTTGCGAAACTCTTTCTGCAATGAAAAACCGCGTGGGGCGTACACGTTTCAGGTCTATTCACGTAAAACCTGAACCTCCTTTTTTAACGTCTCGGGAAGCTGGCAATCCTCGGGGACGGACAGTATTTCGAGCGCCGGCATTTTCGAAAGGAATCCCAGGTCTAACGCCTTCAAATCACCGCCCAGCTGCAGCCCTTCCAAATGAGGCAATTCGGCCAAAGGTGAAAGGTCCAGATCTTTCTGCCACGTCGTCCATAATTCCAAAATTTTCAGTGATTTCATTTTGGAAATACTGACAAAATCCGCATTGCTTAACGCGGTCGGAGGGGACAAAATACGGAGGCCTTCGATCGTCCTGTTTTCGGCAAGGCCCTCCAAAAAATCAGAGGGAATGGCGGTAATCAGCAATGACAAACGACGGCAGGACGGGTAACACTGCGCGGGCATGTCCGAAGGAAACGAACTTCTTACAAATGCCAGATCGTCAAGCTGAACATTCGCGAGTTTCTTCAGATCCTTCAAACCGGGAGTGAACTCACAAATGACTAACTCGTGATACTCCCATTGATTCCGGGAGATCAGGTCCATCGCATCCCGCAATTCACTCGAATTGTTTATATAACCTGCAAAAACCGATTTGCCGTCCTCATACTCAAGGGCAAAACAGCGCACGTTCGCGGTAATTGGCATACGATCCGTCAATTCAGGATAAGACATCTTCTTAAATGGACGCAAACGATAAAACGTGGCCCATTTCTTTTCATCCTTATAGAGCGCATACGCCTCGTCTCCCTGCGGGACACAGAAATATTCCTCGCCCTGATAGTAAACGCGAAATCGTTGCCCTTCAGCCTGCGGCACCTCACCCGAAGCAACCCCTGCGAAAAAAAGCGCGGCAAATATCACGACGCCAAGCGAAACGATCGGTTTCATTTTGTTCTCCCTGAAATGGATGGTTTATCCGTCTGTATTTGCATTATACCCCAAGCAAGGAATTCGTCAAGACCGAGCCGTTGCCATTTCCGGAAAAAACCACAATGATTTTTTAAGCCACAAAGGACGCAAAGAACGCCAAGAGTTTTTCTTGAGGATCAAAAGAGGTCGATACGCACTTGTCAGATGAACCTTACTTTTTACCTCACGCGGAGATGCGGAGCCGCGGAGTTTTATTTTTATCCCCATCCTCGAATCCTCCGCGTCTCCGCAGCTCCGCGTGAGATTGGAAAGAGGTGCGGTCTGTCTGCGGTTTCAAATTTGATTGTTTTGGCCACAAAGGACGCAAAGAGTTTTTCTTGTCACCGATCAACACGTGGCACACTGAAATTTTAATCATATTTCTTTGCGTTCTTTGCGTTCTTTGCGGCTAAAAATGTTTTTGATTGACCGCTTTGATTGGAACACCAAAACTAAGACAAGGAGACTCTAGGCTTTTTTTATCTCACGCGGAGATGCGGAGCCGCGGAGTTTTATTTTCATCTCCATTCTCGATCCTCCGCAGCTCCGCGTGAGGTCTCAAAGATTGCTGTCCGTCTCTCCTGTCGGATGAACCAGAGTTTCTTCCCGTCACTCTGATACATCATCACTGAATTTCCCGATCGAAACACGGGTTCCATCGGGAAATTCGATCTCTTTCACAGGGACATTTTCCACTTTAACAGAGGGGAAAACCTCCCTAAACTCATCTTCCTCAATCTTTTCATCGCCTGAAACTGCCTCAAGGCAACAGGCTGGGAAGACAATTTTACGGAGTTTGGGACAGTTGATAAGTTTCAAATAAAGTATATCCTCCGAATTTCGAAGGTCCAAAACCGTCAGTTCGGGACAATTCACAAGCTCCAGCTCTTCGAGATTTTCCTGATTTCGAAGGTCCAAAGCCGTCAGATTGGGGAGGTCTGCAAGGGTAAGGAAAAGCAATTCCCGATTCTTTGAGAAATCCAGCGATTCGCTCTGAATTTTATGTAATTCAAAATCATGGCATTCTGCAAAGTGTTGCGGGAAATCGGCAGGCAAATTCCTGGAAACATCCCATCGGAAACTTTTCAGATGCTCCATTTTATAAATATCTTCGATCTGGCAACAGTCATTCGACAGAGACAGGGACCGCAGCCTGTTCGGAAACGAAAAAACGACCTTTTTCACATAAGGACTGGCACATGAGAAATCTTTGAGCAACGGCAGCCGGGACAAATCAAATGTTTCAATGGCATTCGCGTCACAATCGAGATGCTCCAGCTGGGTCTGTTTTTCAAGTTCCAGCCGTGAAAGACCAGCCCCCGAACAAACGAGAAAATTCAAACTCGACTTTTCCGGGAGACGCAGTTCAAGGAAGTCTTTCTCCCGAATCGAGGCATTCCTGTCACCGCTCCAGTCGAATATTATAAGCCGTTTTAATTCAGGAAATTTTGTCAAATCCAAAATGCCTGTCAAGTCGTGATTGTGCCAGGTGATATTTACGACATGCCAAACTTCGCTGGTTTTTCCCCAAAGGACTCCAGGCCAAAATAAAGGACTGGATTCAAATGAATCTCCAGTATTATGTTCGAGTATTTTTTGTTTGTTTGAAATGCCTTTATTGTCTTTGATCTCCAGAAAATCCAATATGGCGCTTAGTTCCTCCCTGGCGAACATCCCCTCCTCTGACAATTCCGGCGATGGGTCGTTCCGGTCCCCGATCGCGTCTTCGCAGCTCTGGGCGGACAAATTTTTCGGTTCCCCAAACAGGCACAAAATCAACAGGCAATTCCAAAGAGCAAAAGATCTCATTTCACTTTTCCTTCAAAACATCATCATTCCAGACCGGACCAGACCATTATAATCCAGGAAAAACCCGTCGTCAAGGGGGTTGAAATTCGGTTAAGGAAGTCCCAAGACCTCAACCTCTTTTCCAAAGTGCGAGCTCTGCCTGATTCAAGCCTCAATTTAAACACGGATTTCCGCGGATTAAAAGGATTTCCACAGATTATTGAAAATAGGATTTTCAAGTATTAAAAACGAAATCCTTTTAATCCATTAAATCCGTGAAAATCCGTGTTTAAATACAAGGTCTGAAGTGGAATAGGCTTGAAGTTTGGAACAGGATGTTTTTTTCAGCACTTTCGCAGTCGGACCACGAGAAATTTCCACTTTTTTCCCCAAATTCCCGGCGGGCCTCCTTGACTTTTGGTCCCTTTCGGGTTAAAAATGAATCAGATCCACTCGTAGTTTTAAGACCATTCCCCGTCATTTTCAAGGATTTCCCTCATGCCGCCGCTTCGCGCAGCCGATTTGCCGCCTCGGTCGGGCTGGTTTGACTTCGGTTATACCTCAAAATGCGAAAAAATCCAGAAGGCCGTCCTCGCCGGGCGTTCCGAGGCGGAGGCTGCGCAGATGTGGGCCTTGGTCGGCGTGGAGGAAACCGAATGGCGGCGGCTCAACACGATCCTGAACAACGAGAGCTGGTCCAGATACAAAGGCTGGTTCCTGCCGGAAGACGAACTGTTTCAGATCATCTTCGATTCCGACGATCTGTTCCTGTTCATCTGCGAAGTGGAAGATCAGTTCCAGCGCACGTTATCCACCGACGATGACCCGGTCCCGTGGCGTCCGACGCTAACGTTGGGAGAATTCTACGAAATCATCCGGGAATCCCCGCCCGGCCCGCCGGAACGCAAATTCCACAAGGGGTGCTGCGCCGTGATCCTGTGCGCCCTCATCGCCCCCGCCATCCTCGCGGCCGTCTGGTCTTTCTACAGAGGTGTGACCTTTTCTGCCGCCTGTCAGTTTACGGCCATGGTGTTTTTCTGTACGGTTATAGGCGAAATACTCCTCGGCTGCCTTGTCAGTTTAATTTCGATCCCTTTTTCCAGAAAGTAATACGGGGATGACGCTTCCAGCGTCATCAAATATTTTTAAGACGACGCTGGAAGCGTC
>JAUMVK010000028.1:0-53624 GCA_030530205.1 Thermoguttaceae bacterium
CGTGAAATAAGTCGTAGCATTTTCAGCCGGAGCCGGAGCGGGTTCTTCAGCCGGGGCCGGAGCGGCTTCAGCAGCCGGGGCCGGTTCAGCCGGGGTGGTTTCCAACGGAGCCGGAGTTTCTGCAGCGGGTTCAGCGGCCGGGGGCAGGATCTCGAACTCGATTTGGCGCGTGGCGATTTTACCCGGGAAAGCGTTATTAAGCGCTTCTTTAAATTCCGTGATTGCACGGGTCGTTTCGTTTTCAGCGCTTTCACCTTCAACGACGTCCTGTTTGGGCATCGGTGTGATGATGTTATAACGTCTCTTCAACAACCCCTGAGCTTCGTCGGTCTTGAGCGTAACGTCCGTGACCACAACGTCAGAGAATTTTTCGTCCTGTTTGCGAAGGTCGGCACGAATGGCGTCTTCGCCTTCCTGCGCTTCGGTAAAGAGGACCTGAACGTTCATACCGCCAAGGAAGTCAATGTCGAGCAGAGAAGACGCACCTGCAACACCGTGTGTACGAGCCACCACGAGCAGGACGCACGCGATCATGCAAAGGGTACCAAACGCAAGGGTTTTTTTGCCGTAATTCATGAAAGGAATTGAAGTCTTATTAAATATGCGGCGCATACGGATTTCTTTCAGGAAGCCAAGTTTGATGGCGGCATCGAAAATTCCTCGGCCAACATAAATGATACTGAACATGGAAGTCGCGATACCAACCAGAAGGATGATGGCAAAACCACGAATTTCTTCCGTACCAATCATAAACAGAATCACACCGACCAGCGCGGTCGTAATGTTGGAGTCAATAATAGCTGTGAGAGCTTTACTGAAACCATTGCGGACAGCAATCGCAACACCATTTCCCTGGTCGGTTTCTTCACGCATACGCTCGTAAATCAGAATGTTGGCGTCCACCACCATACCGATCGTCAGGACTAAACCGGCAAGACCAGGAAGGGTAAACGCCGCGTTGAACAGGACCATGAAGGTAAACGTAAGCAGAACCAGCAACATCAGGGAAATCACCGCAACCACACCGGAGAAACGGTAGTAGTAAAGCATGATCCCCATAACGATCAAAATGGAGATGAACATTGCGTACTGCGCACGCTGGATCGTATCAGCGCCGAGCTGGGCTCCGGTCGTCATTTCGCTGATCGGTTCCGGACTCAACGTAGCCGGCAGACGGCCAGCTTTCAGGACGTCCACCAGAAGATCCACTTCCTCGCGGGTTTTGATGCCCGTAATCTGACCATTATCAGAAATGCGTGACTGAATACTCGGCGCGCTGACGATGCAGCCATCCAGAATAATACCAAGCTGACGGGTACGGCGGCCTTCCGGAGCCCCTGGGTCCTTAACCGGGCAGTTCTCACCGGTCAGATGTCCCATACGACGGGCACCGTCCGCGTTAAAGGAAAACTGCACGATCGGCTGACCGTTGTTTTCGATTCCGCTCGAAGCGTTGGAGAGGTATTTGCCTTCCACATCCCACAAGTCACCGACGACCAGGACTTCGACAGCCGGTTTCTTCGGGTCGATGATCTGACCATTAGAGCCGCGGTTGCTCTTCACCCAACGAGTGATATAGCGAGTGGTTTTGCCCACGTCGGAAAGGTCTTTATTCACGAAGTTATCTTCGTTTCCGACCTGAACCGGGACCCACCAGGCGTCCGGCTTGGTTTTGTCGTTGGTGAGGTAAATTTTCTCGTCTTCGCTGCCTTCGGCAAAAGTGATCACGTCCTGATTATCAGCGTGATTGGCCGTGATGCGGAACTCAAGAGAACCGATTTTCCCGATTTTCTGTTTCAGCATATCGACCTGGGACTCATCCGTATTCGGAATGATCATTTCGATCTGGTCCTTCTTGACACCCAGCGTACGAATGGTCACGTTGGCCATACCGTCCGGGTCAATACGCTTTTTCAAAGCGGAAGCAAGCTCATTGGAATCGACGTTGGTCGTCTCCATGATCTGGTAGTGAAGAATCGTACCGCCTGCGAGGTCGATACCTTTTTTCACGTTTTCCCAGTTGTTGGAATAACTATGATACAGAACCAGGAGACCAAGCGCAAGTGCGAACAGGGACAAGCCAAAACGCCAGAAATGGTTCGGCATATTCCACGAACTCGAGAGGTAGGCCGCGAGTCCAAACGGAAGCACGACCAGTACAAGGAAAATCAACAATCCGATCATTCGTAAATCCTTTTTTGAAACGAACTATTTTAAATTATCAGGTTTATTACTCTTTTTTATCGTCGTCCGACGATTCAACGATGGCGACGCAGCTGATTTCCAGCTTGATTTTTGTATTGTTACTTTCATCAATGCGCAGAGTCAATGTCCCATCGTCCTTATTGATTTGCGTCACTACACCGTGGATGCCTCCGGCGGTCACGACTTTGTCGTAAACCTTGATAGAATCCCACATTTGCTGACGCTGGCGACGCTCCCTCTGCTGAGGAAGGATCATGAAGAACCACATGAAAGCAAAAATAATGACCAGCCAGAGAATCAACTGAAGTAATTGGTTCTGGGATGCAGGTGCGGCCGTTGAAGACGCGTCACTGGCCTGAGCCAACAAAAGCATTGTGTTCATCATTTCTTCCTGTGTCTTAATGGTTCAAGGAAAAATTCGTTTATTAAATGTCATATAATAAATCGAAATGGAAAAATCATCAAGGGGGACTAGGGGGTTTTTTGCGGTTTTTGTGGAAAAAATGGGAAATTTTTTCAAAATGAATAATAAATAACGAATAACGAATAATGAGAAGAAAGACTTTAACCTCGAATTAAAAAAATCACCAGCTTGAGCTGGAACTCATTCTCCTCATTATTCATTATTCGTTATTCATTATTCATTCTCTTCCGCCCACCCTTCGTAACATTCACGCTTAAACGCTTCAAACCGATTAGCCAAAATCGCTCCACGAGCCTGAGCTATAAGTCGTTCGTAGTACGTAATATTGTGAATCGAGAGCAAAATCGGCCCCAACATCTCGCCCGCAATAAAAAGGTGACGCAAATACGCGCGGCTCCGTTTACAGGCCGGGCACGGGCAGTCCTCTTCAAGCGGGCGCTCATCATCGCGGTACTTAAAATTCCTAAGCCGCACTTTACCATGTGAAGTAAAGGCCATTGCCCTGCGCCCGTTGCGGGTCGGCATCACACAGTCGAACATATCGATCCCGCGTGCAATTCCTTCCAGAATATCCCCCGGCGTGCCGACGCCCATCAGGTAGCGGGGTTTGTCCTGGGGAAGCGCCTCGACCGTGTAATCCATGGTCGCGTACATCATCTCCGGGGGTTCACCAACACTTAACCCGCCAACAGCGTAACCCTCAAAATCCATCTCAGCCAGACGCTCGACGCATTCGAGACGGAAATCCCGATTCAAGCCGCCCTGAACGATTCCGAAGAGAGACTGATCCTCACGTGTGGCAAAATCTTTGCAGCGTCTGGCCCAACGGACGGTACGGCACATTGCATCGTAAATTTTCTGGTCCGTGTTTGGAAGGCCCAGAACGTGGTCCATACACATCGCGATGTCGCTCCCCAACGCTTCCTGGATCTCGATCGAATGTTCCGGGCTGAACATCATTGCGCGGCCGTCGATGTGGGATTGGAATTTCGCGCCTTCCTCCGTGATTTTGGTTCTTTGGGCCAGCGAAAAGACCTGAAAGCCTCCGCTGTCCGTCAACATTGGACCACGCCAGCCGGTGAATTTATGAAGACCACCAAGCCGCCGGATGATTTCCTCCCCCGGACGAATGGCAAGATGGTAGGTATTGCCCAGAATGATTCGGACGCCCGTCCCTTCCAGAAGCCCCAACTCTATCCCCTTGATCGAGCCAACCGTTCCAACAGCCATAAAAATCGGCGAGGGAACATCACCGTGAGGAGTGTGCAAAATCCCTGCCCGGGCTTTGGTCGTCAGATCTGTATTCTGTAATTCAAACTTGACTTTCATCGATTCTCAGGTTTTCAGGGGCGAACGAGGTTTAATTCACTGAAGTAAAAAACTTTGAGGAGGGACTCTCCGGAAGAACCCCTCCTCTGTGGACATCACTCGCCGTGCAAATGCAGGCCGTACGTCTCGAGTTTGTCACGGACTTCTGCAAGACTCGTCACACCGAAGTTCTTGTACTGGAGCAACTCGTCGGCCGTTTTGCGAATCAAATCACCCAGCGTCGTGATCCCGCTGCGGCTCATGCACTTACGCGCACGAACAGAAAAGCCCATCGAGGCGATCGGTTTGTTGAGCGTTTCGATGTCGATCGAGCTGTCCACTTCCGGCAGATCCTGGATCGAGGTTTTGGCGCTCGTTTGCCCCAACTGGAGACCGCGGGACGCGAGCATCTGCTTGATTTCCTCGAGGCTCGTTTCGCCAAAGTTTTTGCTCGAAAGAAGCTCCGCTTCCGTGTAGCTGCAAAGGTCATTAAGCGTCTGGATACCCATCTGCTGCAGGCAGTTACGGGCGCGGGCCGAAAGCTCGAAGTCGGCGACCCGCGTGCGGAGGATCTGCTGCGTCGGATTGTGCGGGACGACATCTTCCTGAGTCTGGCTCGACGCCTGCGCGTCTTTGAGATACAAACGCGCACGTTCATTTTCAGGGTAAGCGTCCAAAATACGCTCGTAGCACTGGACCGCCAAATCATTTTCACCGCGGTCCTCGTACATAATGCCGAGGTTGATCAAAGAGCCAACGTGAGACGGAAACTGTGCCGCAGCACGTTTATAAAGTTCCAGAGCGTCGTCGTCATTGCCACGGCGATCATTTTCCATCGCAAGACCAAAAAGCGCACCGGGGTGCATCGGGTCCGTATCGACCGCACGGGAGAACCAGTTGCCAACTTCGTCACTGGTACCGCCGCTGACCATTGCGGTAATTCCACGCTGATACAGGTATTCAGCCGTTTGCTGGACCGAGCCGCTCAGCTCGTTGAGAAGGTTGAGCGCTTCCTGTACTTTACCGGCAGAACGTCGGGCTTCGACGATCCCCAGAGCGCAGTCGTCAGCGGAGTAACCAGCCGTACGGGCGAGAGTGTATTCTTTTTCGGCTTCGTCGTAGTTTTTCAAAGCGAACTGGTCTTTGGCCATATAGAAATGGGCGAGCGCTCCGCCGTCACCGTGTTGAAGAACAGTGAGACTGCGGCGGTACTTGCCAAGCAGGTAAAGACAAACCCCCAAGCGAACCATGCCGGCCGGACTCTGTTCGTCTTCGTGAGATTCAAGCTCATTCACCGCTTCGTGAAAAATGCGGAAATTCGCGTATTTCGAGGAAATGCAGCGGTTGATGCGTGCGATTTCCTGCGGTCCAAACGAACAGTTCAACAGAACCATCTGTTTCAAATCGAAATCCTGTCCCAAAGCCATGCGACTTTCTCCTCCTTAACAAGTCCCTAAACTCAAAGAGGGGCCTGCTCCAACATAGAACATCCCCTTGCCATGAATCCGTTAACGATTTTAATTTACGAAAAAAGCCACTGAGGGGAATCGAACCCTTAACCCCAGCTTTACGAAAGCTGTGCTCTGCCTATTGAGCTACAGTGGCGGTTGATTATGTCCTATAATATACCAGAAATAAAAATTCTGTCAATAGGGGGGGGAAATATTTTTGAACAGCAGTCTTTTTCTTCTTTACTTTAACTCCATCTGGCCGATTTTGTAGCGTCGCTGCCCATCATCGCCGGGGAGCGGAAGAGCCAAAACCGGAGTTCCGTCGCGCTGCCCCACCGAGACGTAAACGTCGTAAACGCCCGGCCGGGTCGTCGGTGCGATGTAGCCCGCCCGGAATTCAGACTCATGCGTCGTCACGGGGATTGCGTCCTTCGCGCCGACCGCAAGCGTCCGGAAGTCGAGCGTTTCGTCCGACAAAACCGCGACGATGCCGCCTTTTTCGTCTTTCAGGGTCAGGGCCATGAACCCACCGGGGTAGCACGGCGCAACGCCGGCATTCGCCCAGACGCTTTTCACGCGGAACGTTTTCCCGATTTCCGCCGTTTTCGGAAGGTCCATCTCACGGAGCTGGATCCGGTAGCCGAGACGCAGATTAATCCGGCGGATCGCGTCTTTGGATTCTTCCCATTCCTGCTGGGGCCACCAGTGGATCGACATGAACGCGGCGTGGTACTCCTCGACCGATTTTTCGAGCAGTTCCAGGTTCCACGCTTTTTTCTGCACGGAGCTGCCGTAATGCTCATGCTCCACGATGACCGGCAGTTCACGCCAGAAACGGTCGGCCATGTCGGCGTGGAACCACGAATTCGGCGGAGCCTGAACCATGATGCTGTCATCGCGCAGGGAAACGCCTTTCGACCGGGCGTAATCGGTCGCGGGGTAATCGCCCGTCTGGTTCTGGGCGCCGTCCACATCATCGCTGATACACAGAAGCGTCCCCGGAAACGCCTTCAGGTGCAAGTCGATGTGAATTTTGGTGACCCGGAGCGTTTCTTCCGGAGTCAGGTGCGAGCTGAACCCGGTGTGCCCCTCACCCCAAAGGCCGAAGGTCCCGACGTCGATGAACGCGATGTTCGGGTTTCCCGCGTAGCGCTTCCCGGCGGCCACGAGGAAGTTTTCGAGTTTTTCGAGGTAAACCGGATCGTCAAAAACCGGGTCCACGAGATTTCCGTTTTCATCCGGGCCACGTTTTTCCCATGAGAAGCGGATCCCTTTCGCACCGGCGTCGAAAACCCACTTGGGTGTGGCGTACTCGAGCCAGCTTTCGGACGTGGTGAGCCTCAGTGCGACCTTCTTCCTGGCGGCGATCCACCTCTGCGCGGGCGTGTCGAGGATCGCCCAGTTGAATTTTCCTTCTTCGGGTTCCAAGTACGCCCACGGGATGCGCAGATAGACGGTCGAGCACCCCTCGAACCAGTCGAGCGAATCGGACGGGTCCAGCTTCGAGCCGTAATTTACCGGTACGTTGGAGTAAAAGTGCATCGTCCAGCCCATCTGCGGATTGATCAGCGCCTCACCCGAATCGGTGAACGTGAAGCGCTGCACGTCCTGCGCCTGCGCCAGAACGGTGAAGAAAAACAGGGTAAACGAAAGAAAAAAGGAAGGTTTCATGGGAATCAGGAAGTGGGGATTAAGGAAGGATTTATTAATTCTGACGGACTTGGGATTTTGGGGTAAACGCCCTCGCTTTTTTCACCCTGCGGGAGAAAAAAGGCTCGCCCGTGAAGACGGAAACGCCGCGGAGGGAGGAACATTTTGAAAATTGTTCCTCCCCCGGGGCCCCCTCTTTCAAAAACTTTTTGATGTTTTAAATGACTTGATTTTTTTTATTATTTTATTTTTTTAGTGCCGCTTCCAGCGCGTCCAGCCGCTCAAACACGTCGCCCTCAACTCCCGGCGGAAGGCTCGCGAAGAGGTAAAACTTCACCTTCGGCTCCGTGCCGCTCGGACGCACCGCGATGTAATTCCCCTCGGCCGAAAGATGCAGAATGACCAGTTTTCCCTTCGGGCCAGCCAGCGGCGTGCGCTCGCCCGTCTGGACGTTCAGCGTCGTGCCGTGTTCGTAATCGTCGGCGGAAACCACGTCCAGCCCGGCCAGAGTCTTCGGCGGGTCATTCTGGAAACCGGCCATCAGGGCGTTCATTTTGGTCATGCCGTCCGAGCCGAGCATCGCGACGGAAAACGCTTTCTCGGCAAATTTCCCGTACTTGGCGTAGATCTCGCCGAGTTTCTGATGGACGGTTTTCCCCTGCGCCTTCGCCTTGGCGGCCATCTCGCAGAAGACCATCGCCGCGACGGCCGCGTCTTTGTCACGGGCGTGTGTCCCAACGAGGAAACCATACGATTCTTCCATCCCGAGCACGTATTTGGCCGGGTCGTTTTCCTCGATCGCGCCGCCGATGTACTTGAAGCCGACGAGCAGATCGCGAATCGTCCGCACGCCGTATGCGTCGGCGATCTTCTTCAGAAGCGGCGTGGTCACGAGCGTTTCCACGACGTAGTGCTCCGGCGTGAGTTTGCCGGCGGCTTTCAGTTCGGCGAGGAGGTACTCCGCCATGAGGGAGCCGATCTGGTTCCCGGTGAGCGTCTTCCACTCTGCGCCCGGTTCAAGCGTCAGCGGGGCCGCGACGCCCAGGCGGTCCGAGTCGGGGTCGGTCGCCAGAATCAGGTCAATATTCCCCTGACGCTTCGCCTCGTCGATGATCAGATCGAAAACGGCCGGATTTTCCGGGTTGGAGACGTGATTCGGAACATTCGGAAAATCGCCCGACGGTTCCGCGTGAGGGCCGAAAAGCTGCACGTTTTTGAAGCCCGCGCCCGCCAGAGCCGGGAGAACGCAGCTCGTTCCCACGCCGTGCAGAGGGGAGTAAATGACGTTCAGGTCGCGCGGACCGTCCACGCTCACGGCAAGCACCGCGTCGATGAACGCTTTATCGACTTCGTCCTGGCAGTACTCCACGTCACCCGCCGCAAGGGCCTGGGCGAAATCGGAGGTTTTGACCTCGCGCAGCGTCATGACGTTCTGAATGATCGCCGCGTCGTGGGGCGGAAGGACCTGACCGCCCGTGGACCAGTAAACTTTCACCGCGTTATCGCTCGGGGGATTGTGGCTGGCGGTGACCATGATGCCGCAGTCGCATTTCTTGTAGCGGACCATGAAACTCATTTCAGGCGTGCTGCGGTAGCCGTCGAGGAACCAGACTTTGAACCCGTTCGCGACCATGATCCCCGCGCAGAGTTCCGCAAAATCGCGGGAACGGTGCCGTGTATCGTACGCGATGGCGCAGGATGGCCGATGACTGGCGCCGGTGGACTTCAGGAAGTCGAGGACGTACGTCGCCAGCCCCTGGGCGCTTTCGCCGATGGTCACGTCGTTGATCGCGTTGGTCCCCACGGGGAACATCCTGCCGCGGCGGCCGCCCGTCCCAAACGGAATGACCGTCCAGAACGCGTCGTCCAGCGCTTTCCACTCGCCGTCCGCCACGAGCTTTTCGATCGTCGGGACGTACTTCGCGTACTGCGGCGCAGTGAGCCAGAGACGAATATTTTCCAGCGCGGATTCCGTGAGAAGTTTTTCCGAAACCGCCTGTTCCAGAGCGGCCATGGTTTTGGAAGAGTCAGCCATTTGTTTTTCCTTTGATCTTTAACCCAAAATGAATAAAAGCGAAACGTTTCTGTTCAACTCTTAATTATACAAAGAATTCAAAAAATTTCAACGGGGAGGGAGAAATTAGAATTACTGTGGGGACGATGCTTCCAGCGTCCTTGAAATTTAATACTTTTGAAATGAAAGAGACGACGCTGGAAGTGTCTTCCCCGTAAGTTTTCATTGTGTGACTTCCAGAAAGCATTTCAGCATTTCCTCAGGGACTTTTCGAGGCCGGGCCGTTTTCAGATCGACCAGCCCCCAACGGGTCTGCGCCTCGGCAAGAACCACTCCATCCGACTTGCGCAGGAAGCGGTACTGGCGGACGCTCGTCACGTGCTTCATCTCGCTGACCCACGTCTGGACCAGCACCGTATCGCCCTCACGGATCTGCCGCAGGTAGTTGATGGTGTGCTGACGGACGAACCAGCATGCGCCAAAGTCCAGATACCGCTGCGAATCCCAGCCATTCAGGGCCGAATGTTTTGTTGCAACCTCCTGCATCCAGTGGACGTGCCACGTGTTATTCACGTGCCCCAAAACGTCGAGAAAACTCGAATCGATGTGAATTTCTTCTGTATAAACCGGGATCAACATTTTAATTATCAATGATGAATGATGAATAAAAGGGCTAAACACCTCTAAATTATACCCTTTTTTTATTTTCCTTCAAGGGCGGGTTTCTTTCCTTCCTCAAATATTCCAAAAAAATCGAAAAAACTCCATTCCCCCACCTAGTCAAGCCCCCGAAATGTGCTAAAATAAATAAAAACTTCATTTCCAACCCATCCTTCCCAAATCAAGGAGTTTATCATGCTTAAAAAACTTGCAAGCGCCGCCATTCTGTTCGCGGCCGCTCTCTGCGGGTCCGTTTTCGCTCAGGAAGACGGCTTCGTTTCCATTTTCAACGGTCAGGACCTCACCGGCTGGACCGTCCATGGCGGAAGTGCCAAATACCACGTCGAGGACGGCTGCATCATCGGCACCTGCACGCCCAACACGCCGCACAATACGTTCTGCTGCACCGACAAAGAGTACGCTAACTTCATCGTGAAACTCGAGTTCAAATTCCTCGAACCGGGCAATTCCGGTGTTCAGGTCCGCTCCCACGTCAACGACAGGGACCTCGTTTTCGGTTACCAGTGCGAACTGGCCGAAGGTCCGGTCATGGGGCAGATCTATGACGAAGGCCGCCGCGGTTTCAAGTACGGCCGCACGTTCCTTGACGACGACCTG
Organism: Thermoguttaceae bacterium; assembly: GCA_030530205.1. GTDB lineage: Bacteria > Planctomycetota > Planctomycetia > Pirellulales > Thermoguttaceae > RGIG3701. The sequence continues at coordinate 10,331 of JAUMVK010000028.1, forward strand.
ACCACCCAGGAAACGAAAGAAGCCGCCTTCGCCACCTATAAAAAAGGCGAGTGGAACGAGGTCGAGATCCAGTGCGTCGGTCCGTCCATCCGCACGTGGATCAATGGTATGCCGGTCGCGAACATTCTGGACACGGTCGAATCAAAAGGCTTCATCGGCCTGCAGATCCACGCAGGCAAATCCGGAAAAATGGCCTGGCGCAACATCCGCATCAAGGAACTCCCCGACTCCGAGTGGAAGCCGTTCTTCGTGAAGGACGAAAACGGCGTCTGGAAGCTGAGCGAGTGCTATTTCTTCGTACCGGAATGCTGGAGCTTCAACGAAAACGGTGAACTCTGCGGCAAGCACGACAAATCGGAGGTCCGCGACGGTCTGGTCGTCACCGACAAAAACTACAACGACTTCGCCGTCCGCGTCGATTACCGCTTCCTGAACGGGAACAGCGCCCTGTACTACCGCGCCGAGGAAGTGCCCACCTCGTGGCTTCTGCGCGGAAACCAGAATGAGATCGCCGGGAATGGCAAAGACTCGGGCCTGTGGCACACCGCCGGCGACAAACAGCCCGGACGCGGCTGGCTCGCCACGAACGAAGAGTACGTCGAGCAGGTCCGAAAGCCCAACGGCGAATGGAACAATCTCTGCACCGTCGCGGTCGGCAAACGTCTGTGCCACCTGCTGAACACGTTCCGCACGATCGACTTCGTGGACGAGCAAGCGGAACTGACCGGTAAATTCGGCCTTCAGCTCCATGGCGGCGCCGATGCGGAAGTCTGGTTCAAGAACTTCGAGTACATGGAGATCACGCCCGAAATGCGTGCGCTGATCGAGAGGTAAGAATTCCTGGAACGACGTTCCTGGTAACGCCGTTGAAAGACAAAAACCAATCGCGAGGGTCACGCTTTCTGCGCGGCTCTCGCGGTCCCTCCGATTTTTAACTTTTTCCGTTTTTAAGGATTGAAACGTTCAAAAATCATTCTTTCTGCCAAAAATCCTGAAATTTCCCGGCGGACTCTTTCTTTTTTAGCGACTCGGATTATAATGGAACTGAATGAAAATATGTACCTTCAATAACCTGATTTTTTGTGGAGAAAAAAATGGAAAGCCCGACATCTGAGCGAGGGTCAAGGAAAGGCTCAAAACGAAGTTGGAAGAAAATCCTGATTTTGCTTCTGGTAATCATTGGCATTCTATTCCTGGTTGGGCATTTCCTGGGGCCAAAACTCTTTACCAGAACTGATTCGGGAACGATGAAATTCGTAAACCCCACTGTGGCCAAATTCCGCCATGAGATCACCGTCCGCGGCGACATCAGCAGCTCCGAGAACAAAGACGTGAAGTGCCAGGTCCGCAGTACCGGCGGTGTCATGATCACATGGGTCGTGGACGAAGGGACCGAGGTCAAAGAAGGCGACGTCATCGCAACTCTTGACAGTTCGACCCTGATCGACAGTCGGGACTCTCAGGTCAATAAAGTGGCGCAGAGCGAAGCGGAAGTCAAGGCAGCCCAGAACAACCTCTCCACATCGCTTATCGCCAAGGAAGAATACGAAAACGGTTCCTATAAAGTCAACCTTCAAAAACTCGTCAGCAATCAGATCCAGGCCAAAGAAGAGCGTGACCGTCTGGCTGAGTACCTCCAGCACAGCAAGATCCTCTACGAAAAGGGTTTTGTTACCAAATCCCAGCTGGAAGCGGACGTTTTCTCTCTCCGCAAAGCCGAGTTGAGTCTGCGTGCGGCCGAACTGGATATTTACGTCCTGAAGGAATTCACCCACAACAAGCAAAGCAAGAATTACGATTCCGACATTGAAAAGTCCCGTGCCAATTTGGCTGCCACAACTGCCGTTCATCAGCAGAACGAATACAAACTCAAGGACATTGAGCAGCAGATCGAGTTCTGTACCATCAAATCCCCCGCGGACGGCAAAGTCCTCTACGTGAACGAGACGAACCGGTTTGGTTCCTCCGAGTTTCTTGTCTGCCAGGGCGCCATGGTCCGGGAACGCCAGACGTTCCTGCGCCTTCCGAACTCCGATAAACTGCAGGTCACCGCCGATGTTCACGAAGGGAAAATCAGTTACATTCACGAGGGCCAAACCGTCAACGTACGTACCGATGCGACTGGCGAGCGTGACATTCAAGGGACTGTCATCAAAGTGGACGAAAACCCCCAGCCGACAAACCACTGGATGGGAAACGTGAAGGAGTACCGGGTCACCATCGCGCTGGAACAGGCGAAAGGTGTACTTCCGGGAATGACGGCCGAGACGAAGATCCTCGTGGAAGAAACCCCTGACGAAGTGCTCATGGTCCCAACGCACACCGTTTTCGAGCATGGGGGGAAGTATTACTGCATTACCAAAAACAAAAAGGGGGAACTGGAGCCGCTCGTCGTCACCCTGGGCCACAGCAATGATAAAATGGTCATCGTTACCAGCAAGAACATTCAGCCCAACACGCCGATCCTGTCCGCGGCATTTGAAAACCGTGACAAAGTGACCCTTCCTGAACTCAAAGTGGGTCAAACCTCCTCCGCGAATATTCGGCCCCAGGTGGAAAAGAAAGATGATCAGGAAAAACCCAAGGCTGCGTTCCCGGGAGGTGGTCCAAACGGAATGAGAGGCCCGCGCCCCGGCGGTGGCTCGGGAATGAGACCCAATGGCGGTTCCTTCCCGGAAGGAATGCCCAGACCGCCTAAAGACGGTTCGTTCCCGGCTCCCACCGGTGACGGCTCGGGTGCGCCGTCCTTCGGCCCGCCCGGCGGTGGCTCGGGTGCGCCTTCATTCGGCCCGCCCGGCGGTGGAAGACGCGGTCCCAGAGGCGGCAACTTCCGAGGCCCCGGCGGAACTGGCAGCACGGAAGGTTCCGGCGCTCCTGGGGGCAGCGCTCCCGAAACCGGCGGCACTACGTCAATGTAGCAAATTCATTATTCGTTATTCATTATTCGTTTTTACTGAAAAAGTCCCATGGCCAATTCCCACCTTGCGGCTTCGCTCATCGACATTCAAAAGCACTACTTCCTGACTGGCGAAACGGTCAAAGCGCTTCGGGGCGTCTCCTTCGATGTTCCTCAGGGGGATTTTCTCGCCATCATGGGGACGAGCGGCTCCGGGAAAAGTACGCTTCTGAACCTCCTCGGCTGCCTCGACCCGCCGACATCAGGGAAAATCTACCTCGATGGTGAAGATGTCAGTGCGATGAGCGACGACGAACTTTCCGAGATCCGCGCACGCAAGATCGGCTTCATTTTTCAGGCATACAATCTGATCCCGCAGCTGACGGTTCTGGAAAACATCGAGGTCCCGCTTCATTATTCGGGCCGGATCACTCCTGCGACACGTGATCGGTGTCGCGAACTGGCCGAGATGGTGGGGCTTGGAAACCGTTTGAACCACCGCTCGTTCCAGCTCTCCGGCGGGCAGCAGCAGCGCGTGGGCATCGCACGGTCACTGGTGAACAATCCGGCCTTCATCCTCGCTGACGAGCCGACCGGTAACCTCGACACGGCCACAACGAATGAAATCCTCGACATTTTAAAGAAGTTGAATAACGAAGGAAAAACCATTATCATAGTAACCCACGAACCCGAAGTAGGAGCACAGGCAAAAAGAGTCATTACACTGAGGGATGGACTGATAGTCAGCGACCGGACAAATTAAGAATTATGAATTAATTTTTGTTTTTATGAACGACTCAAGGGAAAATTTAATTGAACAGAAAAGCCGTCAGTTTGCAATTCGAATCATTAACCTTTACAAATATTTATTGAAGGAAAAGAAGGAGTTCGTTCTTTCCAAACAGTTGGTTCGAAGTGGAACGAGTATCGGTGCAAACATCAAAGAGGCTATACGCGCCCAAAGCCGGCCCGACTTTCTTTCCAAAATGAATATTGCGTTGAAAGAAGCGGCCGAAACAGAGTACTGGCTGGACCTGTTACAGGCCACGGACTTTTTGACCCGACCGCAGTACGAAAGCCTTCAGCCCGACATTGAGGAAATCCTCCGAATTATAAGTAAAATCGTCCACACCACCCGAGACACAGAATGAATTACAAATTACGAATTTCCAATTCATAATTCATAATTCATAATTATGCTTTATACCTGGTATCGTACATTCCAGCTTGGCTTTAAGAGCCTGATGCTTCACCCGATGCGGTCGCTTTTGACCATCGTGGGGATTTTCATTGGTGTTTCGAGCGTCATCTGGCTCCTCGCGATCGGCGAGGGGATCAGCCAGAAGTCGCAGGAACAGATCGAAAGCCTCGGCGCCACGAACATCATCGTTCAGTCCAGCCCGCCGCCGGACGACGCCTCCGCAAACGTCCGTGTCCTGATTTACGGCCTGACCCGTTACGACTACGAGAAGATCTGCGAGGTAGTACCAGGAATCAAAGAGGCATTCCCTATCCGCCACATCAAACAGCGCATCAGCAACGGCGCCATCATGCTCGACGGTCGTCTGGTCGGCTGCACCCCTCACTACATGAAGGCGAACGGCCTGAAAATGGCCCGCGGCCGGTTCCTGAATAACGTGGACTGCCAGTTCAAGAAGAACTATTGTGTCCTTTCTAACGGTATGGCTACCGAGCTGTTCGCGTATGAAAACCCGATCGGACAGAACGTCAAGATCGGCCGTTACTTCTACACGGTAATTGGCGTATGCCAGCCGAAAAACGCCTCGGCCGCCATTGGCGGGACGTTCGAGTCGCAGGACTACAGTCGCGACGTGTATTTCCCCATCGAGACGTTCTGGTCCGAGCTGGGCGACCGAATCTCCACCAACCGCAGTGGTTCGCATGAAACGACCCAGATCGAAATCAACCAGATCACGTTCCAGGTCGAATCGACCAAAGACGTCCACTCGACGAGCGAGCTGATCAAGTTCGTGCTGAATCAGAACCACATGGGGAAGAAAGACTGGAACATCACTGTCCCGCTGGAACTGCTCGAACAGGCGCAGACGACGAAAATGATGTTCATGCTCTTCATGGGGCTGATCGCGGCGATCTCTTTGGCCGTCGGCGGCATCGGGATCATGAACATCATGCTCGCGACCGTGACGGAACGTACCCGTGAGATCGGCATCCGCCGTGCTCTGGGCGCCAAACGAAGCGACATTACGCGCCAGTTCCTCGCCGAAACGATCATGCTCTCGGTCCTCGGTGGCCTGGTGGGGATCCTCGGTGGGCTGCTGTGCGGGCCGTTCACCGAAGTCGTGCGGTTCCTGATGAATTTCTATTTCCCGCAGATCATGGAGCAGCTTCCTGACCTGATGAAAACGATGGCGCCGATTCTGGTCCCGTGGTCGATCCCGCTTGCGTTCGCGATCTCCGTGACGATCGGCATCGTGTTCGGCCTTTACCCGGCCCGCCGTGCTGCGATGATGGACCCGATCGAAGCGCTCAGGCACGAATAAAATGCGCCTTTCGGAGTGCGATGATACAGTCGCGCAAGCGACATTCATCGCTTTCCCTTGCGGCAATACAGCCTCGAAGAGGCATTTGCCGCTGAAGTGCGCTGGACGTTGCCCACGCGAAAATCGTTTTTCACCGCCCTGTTTTTCGGTCACTAAGTGAAAGCGGCAAATGAAGCCATCGGCTTCTGTATTGCCGCACTCCACATGAATTTTTCCCAAAAAAATTTCGTTTTTTTGGGATTTTTTTGTCCCAAAAGGGTTAGATTCTGCACTTCGATGTATAATAATTATGAATTAAGTTTTTAAGAGGAGCCATCCTCTTTAAGTCCCCGAAAAACTTTTGCCGTTCAAAATACCATGAGATCATTAAGACCATTTATATTGTTGACTTTGCTTCTGACCTTCACAAGCACGATCGCTCAGGCTGAACTGATCAGCGCGGTTCGTGTCAATGCTTTGAACGCCATTGGCAACAGCAATTACTATACCAACTATGGTTTTAGCGGCACGACTTCGAATCAATGGTGTACGCAGGCCCAATCCCCAAGCTATCCGACCAGCGATACGTCACTGCTTCCGGTCATGCTTTGTGATCTGGGGGCCCTGCAGACGATCAATGGTCTTTCCATCACCCCTTACAGCGCCAACGGTAATAACATCGTCTCCTTTAGAGCGGATTTTTACGATACGCCTGCGCTTTCAGGGACACCCACCTATTCGCAGACGTTTACCGGCCTTGATATTCAGGCGGGCAATCCGGCGGTAAATCTGGATCTGGCCGAAGCCGTCAACGCCAAGTATGTGAAATTCACCCTGACGGAGAACCGCGGCGGCGACCGTTTCGGCGTTGGGAACATCATGTTCGATGTCAGTTCGACCGTGACACCGACCTCCGGGACCTGCACCGTGACTAACCTCAGCGGCTACCAGGTTTCCAACCTTTTTGACAAAAATGCGGGAAGCACATGGTGCTCCGCTGCGGCAGATACGACGAACGGGTATTTTAACGGTACCAACCCCAACCCGGAATTCACGTTTGCGCTTGACAGCGCGAAAACTCTCACGGGCGTCACGGTTCAGGCCTACAATGTGATCGGCAACTCCATCCAAGATTTCCAGTTGAGCTTCCTTGATGCCAACGGAAACGAGATCGCGGTCAAAGATCCCTCCAAATACAGTTTCAAAATGAGGGATTCCACCCAGTCCACGCAGAATTATTTCTCATTCCCCGAGGTTGAAGGCGTCGCCAGCGTGAAAATGACGGTGACGAGCAACTTCCGGAACCTCAACGCCGGCGGCGGCGACCGAATCGGCTTGGCGGAGGTCTATTTCACCACGAATGAAACGAACATGCCGACAAAGCCAACGATGAACAACACTCCGATGCACGCGAATAATATCGTCCGGCCCACCTCGGCGTCATTCCTGACCCTCGGCGGGACGAACGGGTCCGCTCGGTCCTTGAACTACCTTTTTGACGGAAAAGGCACCGGCAGCGGAGACGTCTGGTACACCAATGGCTCGGGGGATGACTACCTGAACCAAGGTTACTCGTCCGTAATCGAATTTAAAATGTCGGAAGAAAGCCTGTACGACAGTTTCTCCGTCTGGGGCTACGGCTCGCAGGGCAACCAGCTGACCAACTTCATTTTGGAACTGAAGAACAGCGACGGCGAGATCGTTTTCGCGGACGAATTCATTATGGATCGATCCAATAACGCCAACCAGTTCGCGACGTTCTCTCTCGGCAAAGATTACAAGTTCAGCACAGCCACGTTGACCGTTCTGGATAATGCCTTCAGATGGTATGGAACCAGCGGCGGTGACCGCGTCGGTTTCGCAGAGATCGCGTTTTACCAGAATCCCAACTCCATCCCGGAACCCTCTACGTGGGCCATGCTCCTGCTCGGATTCGGTGGGCTGATGTTCTGGCGGAAAAAGAAGTAAAGAAGACACTACGGGGACGACGCTTCCAGCGTCGTCGCTAATTAATAATTCTAAATTCATAATTCATAATTTTTGGGTATTTCTTCCACCTCGGGCAGTTCGATTTCGTCCGGGTTCCAGATCTGGACCGTCTGTTCTTCCTCCGGCGAAACGATCTTCTGCGGCGGGTGCGGCGCGTTGCCCAGCAGGACCTCCGTCAGTTCCGTCTGAATTTCCGCCTGACGTTCCGGCGTCGGCGGCACGACCGGGATCTGGTAGTACTCGTCCCGGTTCTGACTGTAGAGGCGCAGCGTTTCCTCCGCATTTTTATCGAAAGACTCTTCCAGCCGCATCACTCGCCGGCGGACCAGAAGAAGCGACAGAATGTACAGTTTGTCCGGCGCGTCGTACTGCGTGCGAAGCTGGTCGAACATTTCGAGCAGAACGTCGTTGATCGCCTCCCGGGACCGGCGCGGCGCCGACGAGGGCAGCGGGACCCGCGCACGCCAGCACGCGGCATACTTTTCCGGCGGATGCTTTTCCCACGCTTCGAGCGAATAGTCCCGGCGCGTCAGTCCCCCGTTCATCTCGAACAGGACGGCAACGTATTCCTCCCCCGGCTGAAACGCACGGTGCGTCACGCAGCACTCTGTTGGCGGAGTCGTTTGGATCGTGTAGTCTTCCATCTCGATCAATACCGCGGTGTCGGCGGTCTGTAATCTGACAAACGAATCGACTTGAACCAGTCGATCGTCTTTTGAAGCCCTTCACGGAGTTGGATCGTCGGTTCCCAGTTTAAATATTTCTTCGCAAGCGTAATGTCCGGCTTGCGCTGTGTCGGGTCGTCCATCGGGAGCGGCCGGTACACGATCTTCGATTTCGTGTCGATCATCTCCAGAACGAGCTCGGCGAGCTGCTTGATTGTAAATTCGTGGGGATTCCCCAGATTCACCGGGCCCGTGAACCCTTCCGGCTCCTCGTGGTCCATCATGCGAATCATCCCCTCGACCAAATCGTCGCGGTAGCAGAACGAGCGGGTCTGCGAGCCGTCGCCGAAGATCGTGATGTCCTCGCCGGTCAGCGCCTGGCGGATGAAATTGGAAATGACCCGGCCGTCATACGGGTGCATGCGCGGCCCGTAAGTGTTGAAAATGCGGATCAGACGCACATCGACGCCGTTGTGCCGGTGGTAGTCCATGAAGAGCGTTTCGGCCGCCCGCTTTCCTTCGTCGTAGCACGCGCGGATCCCCAGCGTGTTGACACAGCCGCGGTAAGTTTCCGGCTGGGGGTGAATTTCCGGGTCGCCGTAAATTTCACTCGTGGACGCCTGCAAAATCCTTGCCCGGCATCGTCTCGCCATTCCGAGCATATTGATCGCGCCAATCACTGACGTTTTCATCGTCTTGATCGGGTTAAACTGGTAATGGCCCGGCGCCGCTGGGCACGCCAGATTGAAAATCTCGTCCACTTCCAGAAAGATCGGGACCGTCACGTCGTGGCGGATCAACTCAAAATTCGGGTTGGAAAGGAGGTGAAGGACGTTCGATTTCTGGCTCGTGAAAAAATTATCGAGGCAAATCACGTCGTGCCCCTGTTCGAGAAGCCGTTCGCAAAGGTGCGACCCGAGAAAACCCGCGCCGCCAGTGACGAGTATACGTTTGAGTGAGGTCATTTTTTTTTAGTTGTCAGTTATCGGTTATCAGTTTTGCGTTGTTTGTAGTCAATCGGTTTTTGGTCGTTTTTTCTTCAATTACGAATCATTCGGCCGGAAAATTGGAAAGTTTATAAACTCCTCGGATTCTGCGAATGAATCAGTCTTCGGGCTTTTCGCTTCCGTATCGTCCAGAAGCATCGCCAGAAGTTCCGTCAAAAGCAGATTCGCCCGATTCATTAAATGGCTGGGGCTTTTGCGTCCCGGAGCGGCGAGAATCGTTTCCAGTGCGTTTGCGTGGATTGTCAAAAGCTCCCACGATGACGTTTTCCTTGTGATCAACGTTTGAAGAAACGCCTGAAACTCTTTTTCTGCGTTCCCATTCGTGCCGGGGATAAACGTTTTGAGGAGTTTCAGGTACAACTCACTCAATTCGTCTGAGATGGCGGTTTCCGCGTTTTGGCCCTGCACAAAATTTCTCTGCTGTTCCAGAAAATCACAACACTCTGCAAATTCCTGGTCCGCCAAAAGGAGGTGACGATTCTGCAAGTCCGCATTCCTGCGATTCTGTACCGCCAGCGCGATTTGCCATAAAAGGTCCGAAACCGTGCTCCCTTCAAGTGAGATCCAACCATCGCCCCCGCGTTCGCAGCAGAGAGTGAACTGATTTGACTCAATTTTTGTCCCCAAAATCAGCATTGGGACACCCGTCCCGCTGGTCCGGCAGCCGGTGATGAAATCCAGCGCGGCCAAAGTTGGCTGCAAACTCACGAGCACCGCGTCGTAAACCTCAGTCTGAAGCGCTTTCAAACCGTCGAATTTCCCGCAAACTTCCTGCACTTCAAACGAAACACCCTTCACTTCATGTACCGCTTTCGCAAGCCACGGTTCTTTCTGTGAAGAACCAGCCACGTGGAGGATTTTCAGCCCATTGAGGATTTGAAGGGAATGAGGCATAAATTAATTATGATTTTTTGAATTATGAATTGGTTCCGATCATTCTTCCTGAAGGATGGTTTGTTCTTTGTAGTATCGGGCGACGATGAGGAAAAGGACCGCATTGACCAGGGCGAGGATCAGGAAAAAACGAAAGTAGCCGATGCCCGTCAGGTAGGTCGGGAACACTTGCGAGAGGAAATTCACCCCCGCCGTCAGCCAGTTCCCCATCGTGATGGTGAGCAGGTAAACGCCCATGACCAGCGACTTCATCGTACGCGGCGCCTGCGTGTATGCGAACTCCAGCGACGTCACCGATACCAGTACCTCCGCGATCGTCAGCACGACGTACGCCGGAAACTGCCAGGCGATATTCAGGACCGTGCCCGAGATCCTCGCCGACTCGAACCAGAGCGGGAAGAGCGACCCGGCCACGAGCAGGAAAAGCCCCACCGCGATCTTGAGCAGCGTCGAGGGACCGAGGACCCGATTCCACCACGGGTAAACCCACCGCGTGAAAATCGGGATCAGCACGAGGATCAGGAACGGGTTCACCGCCTGCATTTGCGACGGGAGGACCTCAAACCCGCGAATCGAGGCCGGCAGGAAACTCCACGCCTCAAAAGGATGGGGGTTCATCGCCGTCGCCTGCTCGACCCATCGGGTGGAATTCTGGTCATAGACCGACCAAAAAATGATGAGAAAAACGAAGACCAGCGAAATTTTGCCCAAACACCATAAACTCGTGCGGTCGGTCAGATCCTTCAGAAAACTTTTGCCCGAAGCCTTCGCCACCCGGTACTTTTTCCGGCCGAGCCAGAAAATCAGCGTCGCGACTCCCATCAGAACGCCCGGCACGCCAAACGCCCATTCAGGCCCGTAATGTTTCAGAAGCCACGGAGTCAAAAGGGACGAAACGAACGCGCCGATGTTGATGGCCAGGTAGTACCAGTTGTAAACGCGGTTCATCAGGTGCTGGTTTTCGGCCGTAAACTGATCCCCGACCAGGGCCGATGCGCAGGATTTGATCCCGCCGGACCCAAGCGCGATAAAGGCGAGGCCCCAGAAAAGCGGGACGCGAAGGTCCTGAAACCACGACCCCGGCAAAGCCATGATGAGATGGCCGAGGCAGTACACGAGCGAAAGCCAGAAAATGGTGCGGTACTTGCCCCAAAAAACGTCCGCGAGCAGCGCACCGAAGAGAGGGAAGAAATAGACCGCGCCTTTAAACAAATGGATCCAGCCAGCCGCTTCACCTTCCGACATTCCAATGCACGCCCCGGTCATGTAAACCATCAGGATCACATTGTTTCCGTAGTATGAAAACCGTTCCGCCCCCTCATTTGCCACGAGGTACGGAACGGATTTTGGCATTAAATTGGCCATGGGAGAAAGTCCTTTGAGAATAATTACGGGGACGACGCTTCCAGCGTCGTTTTAATTTTGAATCAGGAATTGAAAACGACGCTGGAAGCATCCTCCCCGCAACATTGATCATTTCACGGTCGTTTTGGCAGCTTCGAGAGCTTCGCCGAGCATGGTGGCGTCTTTTCCACCGGCTTGCGCGAAGTCAGGACGACCACCGCCGCCGCCCTTGATCATCTTCGAGACGGAGCGGATCCATTTGGCCGCGTCGAAACCTTCGTTCAGGAGGTCACGGCTGATGGAAGCGGCCAGCGCGGCTTTCCCGCCTTCCATTTCGCTGCCAAGCATGACCGCCAGACGCGGAACGTGACGCAGGAGCTGGTCCGACATTTCGCGCAGCACTTCGGGACCGCCGGGGACTTGCGCCGTCAGGACCGAGTAACCGTCACGCTTCTCGACCTGCTTGAGCAGTTCGTCAAGGGTCGGGCCACCCGCGCGTTTCAGTTCGATCACCTCTTTCTTCAGAGCCTTGACCTCTTTCATCAGCGCATCGACACGAACCGGCAGTTCATCGATCGAGGCGCGCATTTCCTGCGCCAGTTCGGTCAGGACCTGCTCGCGGGCGGTCATATACTCGAGGACTTTCATGCCCGTGATGGCAGTGATGCGGCGCGTCCCGGTCGAAACGCTTTCTTCCGAGAGGATCTTGAAGGCTCCGATCTTCGCGATGTTCGTCACGTGCGTCCCGCCGCAGAGTTCCTTCGACGGACCCATCGTCACGACGCGGACGTTATCGGGGTACTTCTCGCCAAAGAGCATCATGGCGCCGGTCTTCCGCGCGTCTTCCAGCGGCATGACTTTCCCGGAAACCTCGGCGGCTTCCAGAATGCGCATATTCACTTCACGCCCGACCTTGAGCAAAATGTCCGACGGAACGGCCTGCGGGTTGGAAAAGTCGAAGCGCAGCATATCCTCAGTGACCTTGGAACCACGCTGCTGGGCGTGAGCGCCGAGGTACTTCTGGAGCACGTTGTGCAGAAGGTGCGTGGCCGAGTGGGCGCGCTCGATCGCGTGGCGGCGTTTCTCGTTGACCTGGGCAGTGCAAAGCTGACCCACGCGGATGGACCCTTTGCGGAGGAAACCGACGTGGATCAAAAGCCCGCCGTTGTTCTGCGTGTCGATCACCTCGAACTCGAACGGTTCAGCTCCGGACTCGCCAGCCGGAACGATGCGGAGCAGCAAGGCCCGCTCCTCTTCAGTCAGATGAAGGAACGGTTCGTTTTTGCCCGCATTATTCACGGCATACATTTCGCCTTTGGACGTGATCGTTCCCGTGTCGCCGATCTGACCGCCCATCTCGCCGTAGAACGGGGTGCTGGAAAGGACGAGCATGACCGGTTTTTCTTCGGTCGAGGCCGCGCCCTGGGTCAGGGTCGAGACCGCCTGATTATTGGAAATGATCCCCATGACGGCCGCATTCGGAACCGTCAGCGTTTCGTAGCCGAGGAAGATCGAATTGTGGATCTCGGACTTCAGCGCCTCGATCGGACCGGTTTTGAAAAGCTCAACGCGGCGGCCGGCGCCCGATTCCTCGCCGTGCTTGCGCATCGCTTCCTTGTAGCCGTCCCAGTCGAACGAGAAGTTGCGCTCGGCAGCGATCGTGGCGAAAAGTTCCGGCGGGAAGCCGTACGTCGTGTACATTTCGGCCGCTTCGTCACCCGTGATCTCGGAGCGGTTCTCGGCCTGCATCTGATTGAAGACGCGCTCGATTTTGCCCAATCCGTTATCGACGGTGGCGAGGAAGTTGGCCTCTTCGCGGCGGATGACTTCCTGCACCTGCTCCTGCGTCTCGACCAGTTCGGGGTACTGCGCCTTCATCTGGTTCACGACTTCCGGCACGACTTTCCAAAGGAACGGCTCGGTGAGCCCCATGCGGCGGCCGTCGAGAACACCGCGGCGCAGCAGACGCTTCACGATGTACTCTTCCTTGTTCGGGCCGGGGTAAACGTTTTCGTGGATGCAGAACGTGCAGGCGCGCACGTGGTCGGCAATGCGGCGCAGACGACGGCCGTTATCCGAGAGCGGATCGTACTTGACCCCGCAGACTTCGCCGGCGGCTTCGACGATCGGGCGCAAAATGTCGATGTGGAAGTTGGTCGTCACGCCTTGCAAAGCGCTGGCGCAGCGTTCCAAACCCATTCCCGTGTCGATGTTCTTGCTCGGGAGCGGCGACAGATTGTTGAAAAGGCCGTTTTCATCGACGCCGGTCGGCGCGCCCTGGCGGTTGAACTGGGTGAACACGAGGTTCCAGATCTCCACCTCGCCCAGAGGCGTGTGGTAGTAAATTTCACTGCACGGGCCGCACACGCCGTCGGGGCCTTCGCTCGGGGCGCTGGCGGGCCAGAAGTTTTCGTCCTCGTCCTTGCGTTCGATCTGATTTTCGGCCAGACCGACTTCTTTGTTCCAGATGTCGTACGCTTCCTGGTCGGTTTTATAGACGGTGACGCTGAGCGTGTCCTTCTTCAGGCCGAGGTACTTCGGACTGGTGAGGAACTCCCACGCCCAGTTGATCGCTTCGTGCTTGAAGTAGTCGCCGAAGCTGAAGTTTCCGAGCATTTCAAAGAAAGTGTGGTGGTACGCGGTGCGCCCCACGTTGTCGATGTCGCCGGTACGGAGGCACTTCTGGCACGTCGTCGCGCGGGTGAAATCGAGCTTGACGCGACCGAGGAAGTGGTCTTTGAACTGGTTCATTCCAGCGGGGGTGAAGAGGACCGACGGGTCCCATTTCGGAACCAAAACGTCGCTCGGACGGCGGACACAGCCTTTCGATTCAAAAAACGAAAGGTACATTTCACGAAGTTCGTTGGTTTTCATGATCTATTTCTTGAAATTGCTAAAAAAGGAAAAAGAAAATATTTGATTATATTATACCAGATTTTAAAAGAATTTAAAGGCCCCCTCCTTGAGGGGGCTGGCTCGCGAAGCGAGACTTGGGGAGTTTCGTAAACGCGCCGCCCGACTCCCCCCGGCGCTAACACGCCACCCCCCTCAATGAGGGATGTTTTAAACGACGCGGAAAGTGTCATCCCCGTGATCTTGCTCATCCGGGTCAATAATTAATTTTCAGCAGGAACTTTTTCAGGTACTGGGCGCGAAATTCGTTCGAGTCGAGCGACGATTCCACGCCACCGTAAATCCACTGCAAGTAGGCCGGCTGGATTTGAAGCAGAAGCTGGTTCACCACGTCGAGAGAGATGTCTTCCACAAGCCCCAATATGATCCCGAGCCGAATCGCGGAAAGGCATTTCATCGTGTCCTGTGGGTTTAGCGCGTCCGACTCACGAATGAGTTCAAGACATTCTTCAATTCCGGATTTCAGCTTTTCACTGTTCTGTTCGAGCAGAAACTCGCGGGCTTTTTTCTCGTAATCAATGACGGCCCCAACGACATCCTGGACTTGGGAAAGAATTTCTTCTTCAGTCATGCCGAGAGTACATTGATTGCTGATCTGATAGAAATCACCCCACGCCTGGGAACCTTCACCGTAAAGCCCGCGTACAGTCAGAGAAATTTTCTGGAGACTGTTGTGGACTTTCGTGATTTGCCGTGTCATTCCGAGAGCCGGAAGGTGCAGCATCACACTAACGCGCATCCCCGTACCAACATTGGACGGACAGGCAGTCAGGTAACCGAGTTCTTCCGACCAGGCATAGACCAGGTTCTGTTCGATTTGATCATCCAGATCGTTGATTTCAGTCCAGATTTTCTGAAGGCAGAAACCGCTTTTCACACACTGGATCCGCAGATGGTCTTCTTCAATGAACATGAGGCTGAACTGACCGTTGGGCGAGATCATAACACTTCGTGGACCTTCTCCTTCTGCCATTTCGCGGCTGATGAGATGACACTCCACGAGGAGTTTCCGGTCCAGACTGCTCAGGTCATTCAGATGAAAAAGGGTAGAATTCTGGCCGAAGGACGTTTTACGAATTGCCTTACGAAGCGTTTCGATCACACGGGTACGCTCGGCATTACTTAACCGTGAAACGAACGAAAATGGAGCCAGATTCCTCGCGAGTCGAATTCGGGTAGAAACAACGATTTCCGAATCCGGACCTTCGTTCCGAAGCCAATCACGCTTGGACTGAACGAGTTCATCAATCGTCATTCGATCCCCGCCTCGCTTTCCATTTTTAAAATTTGATCACGGAGTTCCTTTGCTTTTTCGTATTTTTCCTCCGAGACGGCTTTTTCCATCTCGTGGTACATCTGAATACGACGTGTAAACCGTTGGCTTTCCGCCTGACCGGAACGTTTTGGAGCCTTGCCAGTATGATGGGTTTCACCGTGCATATTCATCAGAAGGGGTTTCAGCTGCTTCGCGAAAGCATGGTAATCTTCCGGACAGCCGAGCAGACTGGACGAGCGAAATTCAGAAAAGTGGATCCCGCAGACCGGGCACATTTCCTGATCGGATTCGAGAAATTCACTGTTCGCCTTGGAAAAAGCCATTTTTTGAGCCAAATGGGTCGCCAGAGCGGAGGCCATATTGACTTCGCCGGGTAAAGCGGCTTGCGTATTCTGAAGAAAATCTTTAGCGTGTTCTTCACAAAAGTGGTACGAAATAGGCTTTCCGCCGACCAAATCCGTGACGTGAACCGTCGCTTCCTTATTGCATTTTTGACATTTCATTTGGTTTTGTGTGAAAAAAGTCTGACCAAAATTTACTTCTGTTACATTTTATTAGATTTCGTTTTTTTTGTCAAGATGAAAAACTTTTTTTGGGAGGTGGGTTGATTTTTTTTCAAGTTCGGGTAAAATAATTTGTAGTGTTGGGGCTCGTTTCTGATAAAGTACTCGTTCATAGTCCCTCCGCAATCATTTTCCCTCCAAATTTTACGTGTGCCATGTTGATTCAAAATGCCGATCTTCAGTTCGTCCACTTGCCTCTTTCCATACCGCTCCGTACTCCACACGGACGTTTGGCCGAGTTCAGGAGCCTCATCCTTTCGCTCACTTCCAGCGCAGGAACGGGAAAGGCGGAAGTGCCGATTACCCTTTTCCCGGATGAGGATTTCGAGTATTTGGCAGGTGTGATTGATGAGAAAATCCTGCCCTTGCTTAAAGGTCAGAGCTTTTCCGATACGCAGTTACTTCGTGAGAAACTCGGAAAGTGGTCACGGCACGCGATTATTTATCCTCTCGTGGAAATGGCATGGTACGATTTGCAGGCGCAGGAAAAGAACAAACCTCTTTGTCAAATCCTTGGAGCGGAACCGATTTCCCAGCAGGTTTTCACCTCGCTCGATGAACCCGAAATGGATCGGGACGGGATTCCCGATGCGAACGAGTTCCTCGATCGGATTCAGAAACTCTACCGGGCTGGTTACGTTCACCTGGAACTGAAAATCCGTCCGGGCTGGGACGTCGCGATGGTTCGGGAAGTGCGTCAGGAAAATCCCGGTGCGTCGTTCCACATTGATTTTGAGGGAGCGCTGACCCCGCTGAACTACGATATTTTGTTCCGGATGCGCGATTTCTTCCCGTTTATGTTTGAGCAGCCATTTGCGCCCGATGAACTGGTGGAGGATGCGGAACTACAAAAAATGCTTCAGTGCCCGCTCTGCCTCGATGAAAGTATTTCCACGCCGGGAAAAGCAGCCGCAGCGCTGAAACTCGAAAGTACGAAACTGGTGAAGATCAATCCTATGCGGGCTGGCGGCTTTGAACGTGCGAAAGAAATTCTGGAAATTTGCCGGGAAGAGGGCGTAAACTGCTGGATTTCGTCACCGCTTTCCACGGGTGTGGCCGTTCGCGCGAATCTGGCGTTTTCGTGCCTGAATGGTTTTACAGGGCCGTTCGAGTACTACGACCTGATGGAATACTTCACGCCGGAAGTTTTGAAAGATGTGGAAATGCCGCCGGAGCTGGCGCTGGATGAGGAGCAGACTCTACGGATTGAGTGATTGAAAAAACGGAGGTTTGGCTTTTGGGGCCATTCCTCTGTTTCGCCAGTCTGGAATCTTGTTTTAAAGGATTTCCTTCATGCATTCCACCATTCGAGCCCGCCATACCCAGCGACGTATCCTCTATGGAAGTACGCTGCTTTGGTCTGTTGGAAACGCGATGACTTCCTCGATCGTGGTCATTTTCGTGCTCGCGGCGCTTAACTTCCACTCTCCAATGGTCATGGCGATGGTTTTTGCCGCTCCATTTTTGGGTCGGGTCTTCCAGCCATTCCTTCCCGCTATCCTCGAACTGTTTCCCTTCCGGCGAAACCTCTGTATTTCCCTGTACGCGGCGCAGGTTTTGGTCTTTTGGCTGATGCTTGGGAGCGCTTTTCTTCCCTTTGATCGAAGCGTGAAATTTTGGCTGATGCTTGGT
The DNA here is from genome assembly GCA_030530205.1 of Thermoguttaceae bacterium. GTDB lineage: Bacteria > Planctomycetota > Planctomycetia > Pirellulales > Thermoguttaceae > RGIG3701. The sequence continues at coordinate 28,011 of JAUMVK010000028.1, forward strand.
TTCTGGGCCTTGGCCAACCTTCTGGAAATCATGGCTTACGCCGTTTTTCTCTCGTGGAATCGCCTCCTTTTCCCGGGTAAAACGCTCGGGAGGTTCTATTCTCGCCGCGAGGTTTACAAACTTATCGGTGAAGTCCTGATGATTGTGCTCATGGGAATTCCCAAAACGATTGAGCATTACGGCGGGAATATTTTCATTTGGTTGCCCAATCATTTCGAAGACGGAATTATCGCATGCGGTTCACTGTTCATTCTGGGAAGTACGTTTTTTCTCTGGTTCCTGCCGGAGAGCCGGTATGAGATCCCACACACTGCCGAAAGTATTCTGGTCCGTGAACTTCAACGATTCGCAAGTCCGTTCCGTGAGAGAAAATTCTGGCCGTTCCTGATTTACAGCGCGTTCTTTTCGTTTTTTCTTCAGTTCGAGCAGGTCTCGCAGACCATGTTTCAGAAAATCATTCTCTGCGGAGCGTTTGTACCCCTCCTGGGAATGCAGGCGGTACGGGTGATCCCTCGTTTCCCGCAAATATTTCTCGCTCCGTGGGTTGGAAAACTGGTGGACCGGTTTGGAACGCTGAATGTCATGATCTGCTCGCAGTTGCTGACGGCCGTTCCGCTTCTTTTCTACGCGTTTGCGAGGCCGGGAATGGGGTGGATGCTCTATTTGGCAGCGGTGCTTTGGGGGAGTTACGTTGGTTTGAACGTCGCGCTTCCGAAATTTATGCTTGAGATTTCCGATCCTCGGGACGATACACCGTGGCTGGCGGCGTATGGATTTGCCGGGAGTCTGGCCGGTTTTGCCGCTGTTTTCCTCGGAGGGTGGATCTGCAGCGATTTTTCAGGCCTTCCAAACTATTTCACGACTTTCTTTCTCCTCGCGTTCGGCTGGCGTGTACTGCTCGCGCTGCCGCTCGTGTGGGTCAAGCTGCAAAACAGAGGAAGGAGCGGAGGCTGATTTATGCCAAGGATCCGTAAACGTAAATTCGGCCCGGGGGTTCCGCCTCCACAGGAACGCAAACCGTTTCGTGATGTCAGCCGCTTCCTGAAAGAGACTTTCGGCGCGAAGTGCTACAAAGTCTGTGTCGATGGCGGTTTCACCTGCCCAAACCGGGACGGGACGTGCGGGACCGGCGGTTGTATTTTCTGCGGGGAAAGAGGTTCCGGCGAGTTCATCACCGAAACAGGGATCCGGAATCAAATCGTTACCGCGATGGAAAAGGCCCGCCTCAAGCATCACGCGGAGAAATTCATCGTTTACTTTCAGAATTTCACGAACACTTACGCGCCTGTGGAAGTTCTGCGGGCGAAATATGACTGTGCGCTTGCTGACGGAGATGAACGAATTATCGGGCTGGCCGTTGGAACCCGTGCGGACTGTATTTCAGACGAAATTGCCGATTTGCTGGCGGAGTACGCTCAGAAGTATTACGTTCAGGTCGAATTGGGTCTTCAAACGTCCGACGACCAGACGGCCGAGTTTTTCAATCGGGGCTACAAAAGCGCGCGGTTCACTGAAGCGGTGGAGATCCTGCGGCGGCGAAACCTCAACGTCGTGGCGCACATCATGCTCGGGCTCCCCGGCGAAACGAAGGAGCACGTGAAACGGACCGTCGAGTTTCTGAATAGTCACGATTTGCAGGGACTTAAAATGCACTCGCTTTACGTTCTGGCCGGCACACGCCTGGCGGAACTTTACCGGGAAGGGAAATTCGAGCCGATCACTTACGCGGAGTACATCGACTGGGCTCTGTACGTCCTGACTCACATCTCGCCGGAGTTGGTGATCCATCGAATCTCGGGTGACTGTGCGCGGGAAATGCTCGTTGCGCCCGACTGGATCATGAAAAAGAAGGAAATTCTTGATGAAATCATCAAAACCATGAAACAAAATGGGTGGAATCAGGGAGAATTTTACGAAAAAAGGGAAAAAATAGTTTAAATTTGGAAAATATTATATTTTTTTGAGTTTTTTCCCCATCCCCCCTTGAACTTTTTTTGGAAAAGTGTTATATATAATTATAGAAAGTCCAACTAACCCTCAACACAGGAGATGAAACCATGAAGAAGAACGGCTTGATTTCGTTAATCGCCGCGCTTGTTGTGGCGGTCATTTTTGCCTTCACTGCGCCGGTCCAGGCCCAAGGTCCGCGGCCGGGGAAAGGGCCGGGTCCAGGTCCGGCTCCGGGTTACCATCACCCCGCTCCGCCGCATCATCCGGGCCCCGTTCCGGGACCGTCGCATCGTCCGGGTCCGCCGCATCATCCGGGCCCGGCACACCATCCGGCTCCGCCGCCACCGCCGCACCACCATCATCACCCGGCTCCTCCACCGCCACCGGCGCGTCCGGTCGTTGTGGTCCCGGCTCCGGTAGCTCCTCCGCCGCCACCGCCGCCGACCTGGGGTGGAATCGTGGGTGGAATCATTGACGCCATCATCATCGAAAGCAACAGACCGTAACAGGTCATAGAAAAACAAAAAGAGGGTCGTTTTCGCGGCCCTCTTTCGTTTAGGTATGTCTTGCGTTTTAAGGCCCCCTCATTGAGGGGGCTGGCTCGCGGAGCGAGACTGGGGAGTTTCGTTGACGCTCCCCCCAACTCCCCCTGTCGCTAACGCGCCACCCCCCTCAAGGAGGTGGGCTTAAAACGACGCTGGAAGTGTCGTCCCCGTAACTTGACCGCCCTCCGGATCAAATCAATCAGCCGTCGAGCAGGATCTCGTTCTCGATCAGTTGTTCAAACGTCTGACGCTTGCGGACGCAAATCATTTGTTTGTCTCGGATCAGGACTTCCGGCGCGTAGAGCTTCGAGTTGTAGTTGGAGCCCATTACGAAGCCGTAGGCTCCCGCGCAGCCCATCACCAGAATGTCGCCGGTCCAGGCGCGGGGCATGGGGCGTGTGACGACGTAACCGCCCTCTTCCTGCGTGAACACGTCGCCGGATTCGCACAGCGGACCGCAAACCACGGCGGGAACGATCGGGCGTTCCTCATTTGGTTCGCCGCTCATCGGGCAGAGCGACATCGGGTGGTAGGAGCCATAAAGCATCGGGCGCGCCAGATTATTGAAGCCGGCGTCCAGAAGGTAGAAAAGGTCCGTTCCGCCCTGCGTCTTGACCGCCCGCACCTCGGCGAGCAGGTAGCCGCTCTCAGCGACGAGGTAGCGCCCCGGCTCGATCTCCAGCGTAACGGGCGATTGATTCATCTGCTCGATCTCGCAGCGGGTACGGTCCCAAAGCTCGAAGTACTTCTGAATGTCCACGTACTCGTCGCCTTCTTTATAGACCGTGGGAAGGCCGCCGCCGGTGCTGATCGTGTGGACGGAACTCCCGACCACCATCGCAAAGTCTTTCATCTTCGAGCAGCACTGCGCGAGATGCTCAAAATCCGTCCCGGAGCCGATGTGGATGTGGAGACCGGTGATGGCGATCCCGTACTTTCCCGCGACCGCCAGAGCCGTTGGAATGTCCTGGTACCAGATCCCGTGTTTCGAGAGCGGGCCGCCCGTGTTCGTTTTCTGGCTGTGGCCGTGCCCGAAGCCGGGGTTGATGCGGATCGTGATCTCGATCGGGTACTCGGTATCTTCGCGGGCGTTCAGGGCTTTTCCGAGCTGGTGGATCATGTCGATGGAGCCGCAGTTCACGTGGATCCCGTACTCAACGCAAAGGTCGAGCGCTTCCCGGTCGAAAATGTCAGCCGTATAGACGATTTCGGGGATTTCCTCCTCGGTTTCCGGTCGGGGTTTGAAGCCGGCGGCGATCGCGCGGCGGATCTCCATGGCGCTCACCGCGTCCACTTTGGCCCCGGCTTTGTGCAGGATCTGCAGGATCGCGAGATTGCTGCACGCTTTCTGGGCGTAACGCACGACGTCAAACGCTTCCAGATCGTGAAGCTGGGAGAGTATCCGTGCCTCGTCGTAAACGAAAACGGGCGTGCCGAACTGCCTGACGATTTCGGGAATCGGAACCCCCGCGATTTCACGGAGGATCGGCGGCATCTGAACGGGAACTGGCATGGGAAAAGTCCTTCTTTTAAAAAGTTTGGGTTTAGCGGTTCGGCTGGCAGACTATTTATCTTTCTCCGGTGGAGCCGCAAGCTGGGAAAGCGCCTGCAAAAGCGAGTTGAGATGGATCAGACGCGGGCCGAACCGATCTACGAAGTCGTTGAACATAAATTCGCTGTAGTCCCAGTCCTCACTGTTTTCTGCCGACTCTTCCACCATTTTGGTGAAGTATTCGTTTTGCATGGAAGACATACGGTCAAGCAGCTGCCTGCACCCTTTCGCGAGTTCAGGATGGGAAGTCCGCCAGGTCTGCAGTTCGTGAACCCGCTGACGCTGTGGGGCTGTCTGGAGGTTGATCAACTGGGTCAGAAGCTCGTTCTGGCGTTTCTGCTGCTCGGCGATATCGTTCAAAACACCCAGTAATTCAGCATGACGCTGTTCGGCTCGGTATCGTTCATCAATGGCTCCTGCGGGGGCAACGATATTCGTGACATCGATTTGATTAAAAAGCGGTTGGGAGGTTTCGTTCATGGTTTAGTTTTCTTTCTGGATTTCATCTTCCGGGAATAGACGCTGGTGAAGCTGCGTAATGACCCGCCGGAAAACATCCTTTTCGTCTTCAGAAATTTCAAGGTAAATATTGTGAATGAAGTCCGTCATTTTCTGGCGGATCGTTTCCATCAGACTCATCCCCAAATCAGAGAGTTTGATACAAACCGCCCGGCGGTCGGTCTGGCTCGTGACACGGATGAAGATTTTGTTCTGGACCATCGATTCCACCAGTACCGAGGTCGCGGGAACGGTCATATTCAAACGTTCAGCCAGTTTTTTCAAGGTAATTCCAACTGGATTTTTTTCCGTCAGAAGCGTTACAGCCACAAGTGCCTTGTGTTGACGGTAAGTCAATGATTCCATCAACGCCTGCGTCTTTTTGTTGGTGGAAGTCTGAAGAACCAACAGGCGCATCTTGTCCGCCACATCGAACAATTTTACAAAGGTGTCATCTTTATAAGGCTGTGAGACCATTGTGTTTCTCCGAAATAATTATTCCATTTGAAAAACCAATATCTTTATTAATATCATTTTTACGGAAAATGTCAAGCGGCCAGAAAAGGTTATGGTGAATTTTTTTGACTTTTTTAAAAATAATTCCCAAAAGATAATAATTTAGACAAAAGAAACACTTTCCACGGAACGAGTTTCCCCCGCTGGCTGATCATTTCACACGAATCAGTTTTGGCGCCGAAAAGCGTTTGCCGTACAGACCGCCGTAGCGTTTCTGAAGGCCGGCGAAATCTTCATGAAGAAAATCGTAAAGTTCAAGCGGAGGGTTCATTGCGAGCCAGAGCGAGGCGAGTTTTTCGGCGTAAGCGTCGTAATTTTTCTGTGAGCCGGAATGGGCGTAGCAGCGGCCCTCAAAGCGCCGAATATCGCCATCAAACCTCTCGCTGATGTGCAGAAGTTCATGGACGGTCGTGATCAATTTGTTTTTGAAGTCCGTGTTCAGGAATCGGGGAACGTAAAAATTCAGCAGGTACAAATACTCCCGCCCGTTCGGGTCGAGAATCCGCTGCAGAGTGTACTTTTGCCCGCGACGAACCGTCGTAAGGGCTCCATTTTCGAATCGGAGCGGCGTTACGGCAGCGTAAACCCCGTATTCACTTGACGTTCGAGTCTGACAAAATCCCACCGCGACTCGTTCCATACGAATGTGTTGAAGCGCTGCAATACGGTGCGTCATATCATCACAAATCAGCCGCATTTTGGAAGTGAAATCGAGAGGCACTTTAGTTTAATTATGAATGATGAATTAAAAAGCCGCGAGTCTGACTCACGGCTGGATATTTGGATGAGGCGAAATCTGAATCGTGAATCATGAACTATGAATCGAGAGCCTGAGCTTGGAAGCGAAACCTCAATTCATAATTCATAATTCTTCATTCTTAATTCGGAACTCACGGTCCAATCGGGCGCGGGTTCGGATCATCGAAATCACGCGGGCCGCGAAGGGTGTAATACGGATACTCCATCGGATAACGGTGACCGCAGCAACCGGGGCAGCCACGACCGCCGCAACCGCAGCAGTTTCCAGCGCGTGGGTAGGCCGGGACACCATTACGCTGAACACCGTAATAGACGGGACGGAGGAGTTCCGGGTTTCTTCCGAATCCGGCTCCCGGACAGTTCGGGCAGCTGCCTCCCATATTGTAAGCGGGACCACGGGCCTGTAAAGGGGCTCCAGCGATTGGCTGAGGCTGCGAGATCGGAGTGCTCATCTCCACGATCGGATCGATCGTAGTTGCCGGCGGCAATGTCTCGGCATTTGCACCGGATTTTACAATCGATTGTTCTACCGGAGGAAGAGTCGGAATTACCGGTTCCGCCGCGGTTTTCACGGGAGCGGAAGCTGCTGGCACATTAGCAGGAGCGGTCACTTTTGGGGGTGCAAGATCCGGTGCGGCGAGGATGTTGGAAACGTTGGCCGCGGCATCCATCACATTTGACTCAGGAGCGGGAGCAGGAGCGGTATTTTGCGCGAGGCTCAATTCCTTTTCCGGTGCGGGTTTTGTCTTTGGTTCAGCCGTTTTAGGAGCGTTCTGGACTGGAAGAGGCTCCGTCTTATTGGAATCAGACACGTCTTCTGTGATGTCCAGTTCCAGACTGAAATCATCCAGGGAATTAACGTTTGAATTTTCCTGGGGTGTTCCCAGACTAAATTCGTCTTCGGACTTCTGGTCTGCGGCATTCACCACTGTCAGCATGGTCAAAGCGCACGTGATCACCATGCCAATTGTTAATGTAAGTACTGTTTTTCTCATGGGAAATTCCTTCTCCTTTAGGGACAATTTTTTAGAAATATTCCTAATTTTTTTAAACATCGGTATTCCTATAAACCCTATTATAGCAAATTATCCGAATTTAAGAAATTTTCCAATTTATCCGGTTTAAACTTTAACGGAAATTCCGAATAATAAGAAAATACTGATTTACCGCCGGTTTTTTCAGGGTAAAACGAAAAAAAAGATCGGGCGATCAAAGGAATTTCAGGAAAAAAATATGAAAAGCACGCAGGTCCACCTTTTTTAGAAATGAAAAAATGGTATATTAAGAAGAAATTGTTTGAAATCACGATTAGAACGATTTAAGGGAAAATGCTGGTTCGTATCCGTATGCCAGCCGTTCCCCAGATTTCATCATTTCTTTTTCCCAATTATAAACTATGAAAGGAAAAAACATGAAACGTTTCATTCTCGCCTTGAGTACCGTCCTGTTTCTTGCGCTTGGTTTTTCCGGAACTTTTGTTCTGGCTCAGGAAGCGGAGCTTCCCAAGACCTGCATCCCGGCCAACAAAATGGATCAGGCGTGGTGGAAAGCCCGTCACGAAGCCAACTGCGCCCGGATCGAGCAGGGGAATGTGGACCTGCTTCTGATCGGTGACTCGATCACCCACGGCTGGGACGGCGCTGGCGCGGAGATACAGCAGTTCTTCTATGGTGACCGCAACTACGTGAACATGGGCTTCGGCGGTGACCAGACCCAGCACGTTCTCTGGCGTCTGAACAACGCGCCGATGGACAAAATTCAGCCGAAAGCCGCGGTCCTGCTCATCGGGATCAACAATCTGTGGGGCGAGTGGCCGAACGCTTCCGAGTGTGTCGCGCAGGGAATCAAGGCGATCGTCGATAAACTGCAGGCGCTGTACCCGGACATCAAGATCCTGGTCCTTGACATTTTCATGGCCCAGCAGCCGGGGCACATCTGCCGCAAGCAGGCCCAGGGTACGAATGAGCTTCTGCCGGAAATCTTCAAGGACTACAAAAACGTCGAGATCATGGACATCAACGACCTGTGGCTTTCCGAAGACGGCACGATCCCGCGCGAGCTGATGAAAGACCTCGTTCACCCGACCCGCGAAGGTTACATCCTGTGGGGAAACCGCGTCGATCCGACTGTTGCGAAGATGCTTGGCGTCGAGCCGAAAGAGTTTAAGGCGGAGTGAGTTTTTTGGAGTGTGGTGATACAGTCGCGCAAGTGACATTCACCGTTTTACCTTGCGGCAATACCGCCTCGCAGAGGCGTTTGCCGCAGAAGCGCGCTGGGCGTTCCCCACGTGAAAAACCTTTTTTCGTCACCTAAAATTTCGGTCGCGAAGTGAAAGCGGCAAAGGAAGCCTTCAGCTTCTGTATTGCCGCACTCCATAAGACGACGCTCCCAAGCGTCGTTCCCGTAGAGTCCAAAATGTTTGAAGTTGAACAAAAATTTCGTCTTTCCGATCCTTTCGCGTTTCTCGACGCTGCGAGGGAGCTGGGCATCGTGTGGAAGAAGCGCGTGGTCGAAGTCGATACGTATTTCCAGCATCCTGCCCGGGATTTCGTTCAGACGGATGAAGCCCTGCGGATCCGCCGTCACCTGACGTTTCAGGGGCTTTACGGCAAGGAGCAAATGCCCGAGCGTGTCAGCGTCGAGTCACTCATCACGTTCAAGGGGCCGAAACTTGATTCGATGGCCAAAATTCGTAAGGAACTGGAACTTCCGCTCTCGCATCGGATGGAGCTTCCGCCTGACCGTTTTCCCGGTTTTGGTGTCAGGCCCGAACTGGAACTGGCGACGCATGACGTTCAACCCCTTTTCGACTTGCTCGACACTCTGGAGGAGACGCGCCCGGCTGCCCAGTGGCGTGAAATGCTCGAACTATTGAGTTTTCGGCCAGTCCAGAACGTCCGCAAGGTCCGCACCAAGGCGTGGAGTTTGTGGGAGGACGAGCCGGTTGAATTTTCGTTTGATGAGGTTCCTCCTATTGGAACGTTTGCCGAGCTGGAATTTCTCGCCTCGGATGAAACCGCAGTTTCGGGCGCGAAATCCCGCCTGTTGAGTCTTTCCCGGAAAATGGAACTCACTGACGTGGAGCCGCTGAGCTATCTGACCCTGGTGATCGAAAAGCTTATTTCTGCGAATCAGGAGTAACTTTTTTAGAATTCGTTTCATTTAACCTTTTGTCCTGCTTTATTCCTATGGAAGAAAAATCGATCCGCCCGCTTCGAAACGAGCAGTTTTGGCTTTTGACTGGTGGCATTTTACTGATCGCGTTCATTGCGTTTTCTTTTGCGATGTATTTCACACGGAGTTTTATGATTCCGTTCGTCTTTTCTGTTTTTCTTTGTGCGATGGTTTCGCCGGTTGACAGTTTGATCGTGAATCACTGGAAAATGCCGCGCTGGTGTGGGTTCGTTGCGTGTATTATGACGATCTTATTCCTGTTCACGTGTGTCTTTTTCGTGGGAAAATACGCGATTGGAAGTATCAATAAAGCGATTCAGACGGTGAATATTAAAATCCCCGAGAGTAAAAAAACGTCCTTTCCTGACGTGAATTCCACCCTTTTGAATTTGAATCCAACACTTTCCCTTTCGGAAATACCTGTTACCGTCGATTTAGGTAAGCAGAAGGAATCTGAACCGCTTGATCGGGAAGAAAACGAAGAAGCGTCTGAGGCGGAGGATTTAGATTCAGAAGCTAAAGTTGTGGCCGTACCGGATACTCAACCCGCAGCGCAGGAGGCTCAACCAGTGCAGGCGTCTCAGCCCACCCAGGAAACACCATCAGTGGTCCCGGAGGTAGTACAAAACGGTGAGAATGCCGCAATGGAAAGAGGAGCGGAAACTGCGCCGCCCCAGAAAAACCCCTCGCAGGTGTTGGAAGAAACCATCGATTATTGGCTTCAGAAAGCCGGTGTGGAATCCGAGTACCTGAACGCCAAGATCTGTATTGAGTCGGTTTACGCGTACATCCCCGCGATTTTGCGTGGAAGCCTGTCCACTCTTCAAACGTTTTTCTCCTTTAGTACGCTGGTGGTTCTGTTTTGTATTTTCATCCTGATGGGGCGCAACCCTCTTGTCAAGATTGAAAATGAGATTTATAATGAAGTGGAATTCAGTATTCAGAAATACCTGAACATCAAGTTTTTCATTTCCTTTATGACGGGTGTCAGTATTTACATTGTCTTTCTTTGCATTGGCGCTCCAATGGCGTTTATGTTTGGGGTTTTGGCGTTTGTGCTGAATTTTATTCCGTCCATCGGTTCCATTATTGCGACGATTCTGCCGATCCCGATTCTGATGCTCACGATGGACATAAGTCAGGCAGGGCTTTTCATCGCGTTTTTTGTACCGTGCCTGATCCAGATGTTCCTTGGTAACTTTCTCGATCCGAAAATGCAGGGAGAAGGGCTTCGGCTTCACCCGGTCACGATCCTGCTCGCGCTTGGTTACTTTGGAGTCATCTGGGGCGTTTTCGGGATGCTGCTTGCTGCGCCGCTGACCGCTGCGCTGCGGGTGATCCTGCTTGAGTTCCAAATGACGCACTGGATCGCTCAGCTTATGGGCGGCGAAATGCCCTCAATGAAAGAAGTGCTTGAGATGAGTGAACCAAAGAAAAAAGAATAGTGAGCGGTTTTCCACTCACTATTCGTTGATCCTTATTCAGTTTTCTTTCAGGAATTTTTGTACCATTCCACCGTTTGCCGCAGACCTTCCAAAAGATCGGTCTGCGGTTCGTATTTCAGGAAACGTCTCGCAGCGGAAATGTCCGCCCGGCTCTCCAGAATATCGCCGACTCTTGGCGGTAAATGCTTCGGTTCGATCTGCGTCCCCAAAATCTCGTTCAGGGTGGAAACGAGCGTCAGGAGGTCCACCGATTTCCCGTTTGCAATATTGAAAACTTTCCCGGAAACATCGGGGGCTGGGGCTTGTGCGGCCAGGAGGTTTGCGTCCACAATGTTCGAGACGAAAGTAAAATCACGCGACTGCCGACCATCTCCGAAGATCGTCGGCGCCTGCCCTTTCAGCATCGCCGAGATGAAAAGCGGAATGACAGCGGAGTACGGGCTTTTCGGGTCCTGCCGCGGGCCGAAAACATTGAAGTAACGCAGACGTACCGTTTCGATCCCATACGACGCGGCAAACGCCTCAAGGTACAACTCGGCAGCGAGTTTCGCGGCTCCGTAAGGTGAAATTGGCGCGGGGAGAACCGATTCCGGCGTCGGGCAGACCTCCGTATCGCCGTAAGCGCTGCTGGACGCGGCATACACGACCCTCCGAACTCCCGCACGACGCGCGCAGTCGAGGAGCTGCACCGTACCGGTCACGCAAGCGTTATGCACTCGAAGAGGCTGTTCGATACTCAGCGGCACACTTGCTAAGGCAGCCTCGTGAAAGATGATCTCCACGCCGTCAACGGCCCGAGCAACTATTTCCGCGTCGGTGAGGGAACCGTCAAAAAGTTCGATGTTGAACGTGGCCAAATATGGAGCGATGTTCTGTTCAAAACCGGTAGAAAAATCGTCAAGGACACGAATGGTATCAGGTTCCTGACCGGCATCTATCTGATCCAGACGCTGATTTACAAGCCGTTCAACGATATGTGAACCAATAAAACCCGCGCCGCCTGTTACGAGATAAGAAGTCATAAGATCAAGAAAAAAGGGGTTAAAGATTAAAAAAAACGGGGAGTCGAAACTCCCCGTAAACTACTTTTGGGCGTCCTTCAAATCAAGCTTTTTTTGCAGCTTTTTTGGCCGGAGCTTTTTTCGTGGCTTTCGCTTCAGCGGCTTTTTTCACGGCTTTTTTGGCCGGGGCTGTCTTGGCCGGGGCTTTTTCGGCAGCGGCGGCTTCTTTCTTGCAGCATTTTTTGCAAGCTTTCTTGGCCGGGGCTTTCTCTACCGCGGCAGCTTCCGCTTTCTTGCAGCACTTTTTGCAAGCTTTTTTCGCCGGGGCTTTTTCGGCTGCGACAGCAGCTTTCTTCACTTCTTCTTTTGCTTTAGCCACAATAATCCTCCATAGGACTTTGGACCGTCAGGGGAAATCGACCATCGATTTCAAAAACAAACTTAACCTTCCATGGAGGTTTGTTTTTCTTCCCGCGGGTCACGCGTTTTAGTGTATTGGACAACTTGGAATTAACCGCTCTTTCTTGAGTCCAGTTAATAACCTTAAAACTATACTATTTTATCGGATTTTTCAATAGGAACCCCGTCAAATTTTGCCAAAAAAATGGAATTTTTTTCAAAATATTTGAAATTTTTCCTGATATTTGCCAATTTGGGAGTAAAAAACCCTTTTTTCAGGGAGTGAAACACTTTCAACGGTAACCTATTTGACGTAAAACCTGGTAGTTGGAATAGGCCAGCCATACGAACATCAAAGCGAGGAAAAACTGATTCCACGAAATGGCCGCGCCAATGATCATAATAGCCGTGACGAGTGAAATATTCATCGTGTAAATCAAGCCGCGACCAGGTGAGAAATGCGTCGCAATTTCCCGCACGATCTGCCCGCCGTCCAGCGGATAAACAGGCAACAGGTTGAAAATCCCCCAATAAAGATTGATGTAAAGGATGAAATTCAGGAAAACGATTCCTTCTTTTGAAAACAGACTGGGAGAAATCAGCGAGAAGATCCCGTAAACCAGGAACCCTGCGCCCGGTCCGGCAAAACTGATGAACGCATTTTCAAACCAGCGCAGATTATAGCCGCGCGGTGCGATCGTCAAACCGCCGAAACTGTAAAGCACGATGCGCGTTGGGATCCCGAAAAGCCGCCACGCGAGCGCATGCCCCAGCTCATGCACGAGAATGGAAAACGTGACGGCCAAAACCCACATAACGAGCGCAGGCCCCCCGAAATTCGCGCCGAGAAAAACGGTCAAAAGCCAAAAGAACGGGTGGATCCTGACCGGAAATCCGAACAGGTGAAAATTCAAATCGTATTGGGTTGGCTGAGGTTCGTAAAACATGAGGGTCTAAAGTGGAGTTAAAGGAAATGAATATTGGTTTTTGGTTTTTTCGTGGATCAGTTGGTTTCACCCTGCGGGCGGGCGTCTTCCTGCAAGTGTTTTTGGATGAACGCCCTGACGTCTTTTGCCAAATAGCCGAACGTGTTCAGGAAAGACAAAACCGCGAAGTATTCCACGATGAGCAGACAGAACCAGGCGATCGCCAGGGAGAAGATCCAATACGGCTCCGGCGGCATATCCATCTTGTAAGCAAGCACGACGAGCAAAAGGCCTGAAATGAAGAAGATGAGATTCCCATTCACGAACCACGTCACGCAGCTTTGGGCGCGCTGCGACTCCACGGCTTTCGCAAGCCGCCAGAGGCAGATCAGGAAAAAGATCAAGGTGAAGATCCCGAGGAGCCCGCTGTAGCACATGAAGATCCAGCTTGCGCTGATTTCAGCATTCACGGCTTGAAAGGCCACGGTGAAAAGTCCCGAAGCGGTGAACACGACGGACAAAATCACAAATGCCCGCGCGATCCCTCCGCCGGGAACGATCGATTCCGGCATCGCCCCAAAACGAACGAGCATGAGGATCCAAAGGATCAAAGAAACCAGGCAAAATCCCCTTGTGCTTACCACGGTCAACGAAAGCAGAAACGGGTGGTTTTCTGCCACCAGCTCGGGCTCTCCCAGCTGGCAAACCGCGCTGGTCCCCAGAAAGGCCAGGGCGAGGCAAATCATATAAATCAAAGAGAGGATGATCCATAAATGCACCCACCCAAAGAATTGGCCGATTTTAGCCAGCGCCACCCATTCCGGGGCGAGGACCAGGTTCGGGTTTTGAGGAAGCGGGGATTCGGACATGGAAAACTCTCCTTCAGGATTCAGGCTTCGGTTTCCTGGGAATCAGTTCCTTCTTCCGGCTGGTTCTGCGAGTTGAGGGCGTTGGCGTATTCCTGCAAGTTCTTTTGGATGAACGCCTCGATGTCTTTCGCCATATAGCCGAATGAATTCAGATACGACAGGAACGCGATGAGTCCAAAAATGACGCCTGCAATGACCAGGATCCCGTTGATCGCTGCTGCAATAAACATCTTGGGAATAACCAGAACGATAAACAGGATGTAACCATACACGACCCACTTGATGCAGCTTTTGACACGCCCGGAGCCGACAGCATCCGCGAGCCGCCACATATAGACCAGAAGCATGATCGAAATTACAAAGCCGAGAATTCCATTCAGGCTTCCAAACAACCTGGCAGCGGTCGGATCTACGGTCTGCATTCCCCCCTGGCAAATTCCGAGGATAAAGTTCACGATGACCAAAACCACATAGGTTCGGCCAATTCCACCGCCAGGGACGATTGATTCAGGCGTATTCCACATGCGAATGAGCATCATGATCCCAACGATTATGGAAAAAATGCCGAGAGTTAGGATGCCAAGCAGGAAAAAGAGACAGAAGAGCGCGTGCTCTTTAAACAGCGCTTCAAGATTCTCCGCAGGGACCGGGAAACCTGCAACAATGCCTCCAACGACGAGGAGGATGATGAAGAGCAAAGTATAGATGATCAACAGATACATCCAGTGAAACACTTTGCCGATTTTGGCCAGCGCCGCCCACTCCGGGGCAAGGACCAGGTTCGCGTGAGGGGGAAATGATGAATTTGACATGATTTTTGTTCTCCTGTAAGGGGTGGTCGAGGAATATATATCAATTCTACCAAACACTCTAAAAAATGAAAGGGGGGTGGGTAAAGTTCCTTTTTATTAACTTGTGGGGACGACGCTTCCAGCGTCGTCTCAGCAATTCATAATTCAAAATTCATAATTCATAATTGAAACGACGCAGGACGTGTCGTTCCCGCAAAGTCAGAAAAAATCCCCCCCGGTCCCTTGCGCTTTGCCCGATTCTGTGGTAAAATAAAAAAGGAATAAAAACCTTTCGTTTCATTGACCTTTTTCCTTGATTTACAGGTGATTTATGGCTCTCATTCTTAATGGAAAAGAACTTTCCCAAACCCTCCGCGCGGAGATCGCCCAGCAGGTCGCGGACTTCGTTCAGAAAACCGGCGTGACGCCGTGTCTGGCGGCCATTCTCGTCGGCGACGACCCGGCCAGTCAGGTCTATGTCCGCAACAAAGAAAAAGCCTGCGCCGCCGTGGGGATGAAGAGCCAGCTCTTCCGTCTCCCCGCCGAAACGACCGAGGCCCAGCTCCTCGAACTCGTGGACCAGCTGAACCGCGACGATTCGGTCCACGGGATCCTCTGCCAGCTTCCGCTTCCGAAACACATTCCGGAAAAGGTCATTCTGGACGCGATCTCCGCCGACAAAGACGTGGACGCGTTTCACCCGACGAACGTGGGGCTGATCCTTCAGGGCCGCCCGCGTTTTCTGCCGTGCACCCCGTTCGGGATCCAGGAAATGCTGAAACGGTACGGGATCGAAACCTCCGGCAAACACGTGGTCGTTTTGGGCCGCAGTGACATCGTGGGGAAACCGATGGCCGCGATGATGGTCCAGCGCGGGGCGGGCGCCGACTCGACCGTGACGGTCTGCCACAGCCGCACGAAGGACCTCGCCTCCATCACGAGCCAGGCCGATATTTTGATCGTGGCGATCGGGAAGCCGAAATTCGTGACGGCCGAAATGGTCAAAGACGGCGCGGTGGTCGTGGACGTGGGGATCAACCGTACCGACGCCGGTCTTGTCGGTGACGTCGATTTCGCCGCGGTGGAGCCGAAAGCCTCGGCCATTACGCCCGTTCCGGGTGGCGTTGGGCCGCTGACCATTACGATGCTGCTCGGCAACACGCTCAAGGCGGCGAATTACAAGCTCGGACTGAACTAGACTGAACTGAAAGCGGAAACCTTTTTATGGCTCAGGACTCCCGTTTTGCGCGCGTCACGCTGAAACTTTCCATCACGCTGGCGGTCATCATGATCGTGCTGGTCGTGGTGCTTCTCGTGGGCGTGATCATCACGAACATTTTCGCGGCAAAGAGTACGCAGTCGAACCCGGCTCTGTACTGGGTCTTCCTTTCGCTCGGGTCGGTTTTCCTCTCACTGGTTCTGGCCGGGACGATCACATATCTGGTCCTTTCGATCAAGATGGTGAATCTGAACCGCCGCCAGAGCAATTTTATTAATAGTGTGACCCACGAGCTGAAATCGCCGCTCGCTTCGCTGAAACTCGGCATTCAGATGCTCACGCGGTACGATGTTTCCCCGGAGCAAAAACTCCTTTTTTATGAAGGCATGATGGAGGAAGTGGAACGGCTGGACCTTTTAATTAATCAGGTCCTTCGGGCCGGTCAGCTCGAGGCGGGGCTGAAAATCGGCGATGAGCCGGAAAATGTCAGCCTGTGCGAGGTTCTTGAAAGCGCGGCCCGAAGCATTGCGGTTCTGCACCATTTGCCCCCGGAACGGATCGAGATCACGTGCGGCCAGGACGTGAAGCTCACCGCGAGCCGGATCCTGCTCGAAATGATTTTCCGGAACCTGATCGATAATGGGATCAAGTATGGCGGCGACCCGCCTCGGGTCCATATTCACGTGCGTCAGGACGGTTCCCGGCGGCTGATCGTCAAAATCGCCGATAATGGGCCGGGGATCCCTAAAAAAATGCGGAAGAAGATCTTCCAGCGCTTCGTGCGTCTTGGCGGGGAGCTGGAACGCCGCAAAAAAGGGACCGGCCTGGGCCTTTACATCGTGACGATGTGCCTGCATCAGCTCCGCGGCACGATCCGCGTCCGCCCGAACAAAACCGGCCCCGGCACGAGTTTTTTCGTGTTCCTGCCCATAAGCCGTGAAAATCCGTGACCCACCTTCCCACCCCTTAATTTTTTTCCCCCCTTTTTTCCCATGAAACACTTCATCCTCTCCGTCGTTTTTCTCGCGCTGGCGGTTTCCGCGGTTCCGGCGCAAATCATGAGATTTCCCGCCCCGGAAGGCCAGCCAAACGCCCGGCGTCTCGACGTCACGGACGATCACGTCATTCTGAAGCCCGGCCTGGAGCCGCTCGATGTGGTTCAGCCGCAGGACCTCGCGTCGCCCGACCTGACGTTCCGCGTGAACGCTTCCGAAGCCGGCGTTTACCAGATCCGCTCGGTCGTTTCCGTCACGGACGAAGGAAAAGACTTCATTCTGCAGGCCAAATCCAAATTTGGCGGCCTCCCGGCCTTCATGCAGATCAACGGTCAGCCGGTCGTTTCGGTTTTCCTCGCCTCGCCCCCCATTGGGTCCAACGATTTGATCGAGAAGGAACTCGGCAAGCTCAAGCTGAAGGAAGGGGAAAACGTCGTAAAATTCTGGCTTCCGAAGCACGTGAAATTCGTCCGGCTGCTCGCCTGGCGCGACCGTGGTCCGAAAGTCCCCGAGGCGGCGGAAAGCTACGTCCCGGCCATCGTCCCGCCGAAGTCGCACCCGCGGCTCTGGTTCACGGCCCAGACGCTTCCGAAACTCCGCAGTCAGCTGGAGCTCAATGAAAACGCCGTCGCGTGGGAGACTGTGAGGACCATGGCGTCCAGGGAATGGCCGAAAGAGGAAACGTGGCGCACGCAAAGCGACATGGAACGGAACATCTGGCGCAAGCCGGAGCAGAAACTCGACGCGGACGGGAACCCGCTCGACTTTTCATGCATGGCGGTCGGTTACGATTCGAAAATCTGTGCCATGGCGCAGTTCAAAGCCTTCAAAGCGGTCATGACCGACGACGAGGCGCTCGCCCGTGACACGATCGGGTACTTTACGAAATTTTTCCGCCGCGTTGATTTCGGGAACGTACTCGATATTACCCGCGAGACCGGCACGACGATCTACACCGCGGCGCTGATCTACGACTGGCTTTACGACCGGCTGACCCCCGAGGAACGTGCTTTTTACGAGGCCCGGATGCAGGAACTGGCCGTCCGTCTGGAATGCTCGTACCCGCCGTTTGGCCGGGGAATTTTCGTCGGGCACGGGAACGAGTCCATGATCCTGCGCGACACGCTGAGCATGGCGATCGCCATCCACGACGTGAACCCGGAGCCGTACAAGTACTGCGCGTGGCTGATCTACGACCAGCTGATCCCCGTCAGGGAATTCCAGTACCAGTCCCCCCGCCACAGTGAAGGGAGCAGCTACGGCTTCTGCCGCGCCTCGTGGGAGTTCCGCACGGAGTTTCTCCTCCGGCCCTTCGTCGGCGGTCAGCCCGTTTTCAACCCGAACATCTGCTCACTGCGCGACTACATTTTGCACCTCTACGTTCCGAGCGGCGAGTACCTTCCCGACGGCGACAATTACTCGCACGTCCCGTACCGCGACTCGCAGCAGATCGCGCTGGCGATCTCAACTCTGACGCACGACCCGCTGATGAAGGGCGAGTACTTGCGCGCGATCCGCCCCAATTCCGACGCGCTTTTCTTTCTGCTCGTGAACGATCCGGAACTGAAACCGATTTACTCCTGCGCTAACGAGCCGCTCGCGATCGATACCGGGTCGGTCCGTCCGTCCCAGATCCTTCGCACCGGCTGGCCAAAGTTTTTGCTTGCGGACGAAATTCCGGCCCAGAATCGGGATCCGGACTCACTCGAGACCGTGGTGGAACTCAAGGGCGGCGGGATGAACTCGCGCAACCACCAGCACCTCGACGCCGGCGCGTTCCAGATCTACTACCGCGGCTGGCAGACGCTCGACCTCGGAATTTACGGTTTCTACGGGACGCCGTACGACATGAATTTCAACAAGAAATCGCTCTCGCACAACGTTTTGTTCGTGATGGACCCGGACGAGCCGATCACGGGCAACGGTTTCAACGACGGCGGGCAGCGGATGAATCCCGACTGGCCGCGAGCCAAAGAAGACTTTCTGGAAAACGAGAAATTCCGGACCGGGACGGTTTTGCGCTCGGAGATCCTTCCGGACGCCATGCACCCCCAAAAGTCGATTTACTCCGTGGACCTGACGAAGGCCTACTCCGACAAAGTGGAGAAGCACGTGCGTACGTTCTGCTGGCTGAATCTCGAACGCGAGGACGTTCCGGTGGCTCTGATCGTTCTGGATGACGTGACGGTGAAAGACCCGAATTTTGAGAAATCGTGGCAGGTCACACGCCGAACGAGCCGACGCTGACGGAAACGGGCCTTTTGAGTACGGGCCGTCTTCCGGACGGTGCGACGATCGAGCCGGGCCGGCTTTCGCTCACGGTCCTGCTTCCGGCGGAGGAAAACCGCGAGCTGAAGAAGCGCAGCGTGCACGATCTTCCTGCGGAGATCCAGAACCAGTACGCGAATTACGGGCGAAATCCGGTCGTGCAGGACGGCTGGCAGACGCGGGTTTACGCGACGAAGCCGAACAAGACCGAACGTTTTCTGAACGTGCTTCAGGTGCTGGCCCCGAACGCCGAGCCGCTCCCGGTGAGCTTCGAGGAAACGCCAACTGGCGTGAAAGTGCTGATCGACGGAAAGAGCGTGGAGCTTTGACGACGGAAGGCGGTAATGGAGCGCGCAGCGCGGAATTACGCGCCGGGTAAGGTTTATGGTAATTCAACCCGGCGCGTAATTCCGGCCTCCGGCCTTCATTGCCGCCTCCCATTTGCGCGTAATTCCGGCCTTCGGCCTTCATTACCGCCTCCCACTTGCGCGTAATTCCGGCCTTCGGCCTCCATTACCGCCTCCCATTTGCGCGTATTCTGACAAAAATTTCATCACTTTTTTCTCTTTCCGCCCAAATTACTCTTGCATAAAATGGAAAAATCGGTTACTCTTCTTTCATAGTCGCAAGTATGCGGAACGGTTTTGTTTGGTTCGGGTTTCGGAGCAGGAATGGCAGTCAAAAAGTATCGCGCGAAGAATTTGTTCGAGGCTTTTGCCATGATTCGCGAAGATTTCGGGCTTAAAGCCACGATTCTGGAAACCCGGGAGATTCCGACACGGCGTTTCTTTGGCCTCATGAGCGGTGCGTCCTGTTTTGAAGTCACCGCTTGCGACGAGGAACCAGCTGAAGAAGTGGGAAGTGTCACACAAACGGCAGTTCAGGAACTGCCGCAAGACACGCTTTCAGGACCGGTTTCGTTTTGGGATTCCATTCAGACTGAAACACCGGCGACCTCAACGCGTGAGGATTCCCGTCTTTTGTTCGGTACGGACAGCGGTTTTTTTCGTCAGATAGCCAATCTGGAAAAGGATGAAAACACTTCCGTCCAGGGCGAATTGCGTGACGCGCTGTTTCAGATCTACTCGAAACTTCAGACGGCTGACATGGATGAGCGTTCCATCTCGGAACTCATGGCGCGTTTGCGTGAGGAAGAGATCCTTTACACTGCCGCAGGGAAACAGGTTTCAAACAGTGATTTCGCGTTTCTGGAAAAGAAACTCCAGCGCCTTGTAGCAGAGGAAATTCGCACGGCGGGGCCGATCCGGATCACATCCGGCAAACGCCGTACCGTTGCTCTTGTTGGGCCGACTGGTGTCGGGAAAACGACCACCATCGCGAAACTTGCGATTGATTATCGTCAGAAAAAGAATTGTCAGGTTGGCCTCATTACGCTTGACCTTTCCCGTATGGGAGCGGTGGAACAGCTGCAAACGTTTGCTGACGTGATCGGTATTCCGATGCTTTGCGCGGCTACTCGCCGTCAGATGAAGGACGCGATCGCGCGTATGGAGGACTTTGATCTGGTACTGATCGATACAGCAGGGCAAAGCCGGGCTGGTGAGATGACCCTTCAGGAAATGCGTGTCCTTTTCGACGCGGCGCAGGTGAATGAAATCATGCTCGTTCTGGCCAGCACTGCCCGAAGCCGGATCCTGATGAAAACGGTCCAGTCGTTCGCGCCGATTGGTGTCACGTCACTCATTCTGACGAAACTGGACGAAGCGCTGGGTCTGGGAAATCTTTACCCGCTTCTTCAGTCCACGACCCTTCCGGTCAGTTACCTGACGAATGGTCAAAAAGTTCCGGATGATTTCGAGCCGGCCGAGAAAGAACGGCTCGCAAAATATATTTTGGGGGATGCGTTTTAATCTCCGTTTTGGGTCTTCCTTTGGGGGAAGGCTGTGATGAGTACAGTGGTTTACCAACCCGTTTTTTAATGTTTTTCCTTGGAGTAATTCCGTGGCCAGTCCTAAAATTTCAGCAAATCTTGATTCCGTTTGGGTGGAATACAAAAAGCATCCGACTGTGGAACTTCGTAACCAACTCATGGAGGCGTATATGCCGATCGTGAAGTACAACGGCGAGAAGATTCGCGCCCGCTTCCCGAACGAAGTCGAACTGGACGACCTGATTTCTTCCGGCTATTTCGGACTGATGGACGCCATTGAGTCGTACGACCTGAACCGCGGCGTGAAGTTCGAAACGTACTGCATTCAACGGATCCAGGGCGCAATGCTGGACGAGATCCGGAATCTGGACTGGGTCCCGCGTTTGATCCGCTCACGGGCATCGAAGCTGAATGACGTCATGCATAAGCTGGAAGTCCGTCTTGGCCGCGAGCCGAACAACGAGGAGATCGCCGAGGTGATGCAGATTTCCGTGCAGGAAGTCGAAAAACTCAAGAAGGAAACCCAGACGGTCGGTCTGGTTTCTCTGAGCAATAAATGCACGGGCGACGATGAAAAAGATATGAACGAGGGTGACATTCTGGAAGACCGCCGCTCGGAAGACCCGTTCGATTCGCTTCAGCGTAAAGACCTGATCAAGCTCATCACAAAAGGTTTGAGCCAGAATGAACGTCTGATCCTGATCCTTTATTACTACGAGGAAATGACGATGAAAGAAATCGGCGCCACGCTCGACCTTTCCGAGAGCCGCGTCAGCCAGATGCACACGCAGATGATGAAACGTTTGCAGAAGCAGCTCCAGCCGCGTCGTTGTGAGTTGTTGCCTTCCATTTGACACGAATTGGAATGATGGTTTCGCCATCAGCCGCCTGGGAGCGGTTCCCAGGCGGTTTTTTTTATGATTTTGACCAACGCTGTTGGGTTCATGAATATACAAACCGCAACCAGTGAAAAATCGCGTATTTCCCTCATTTTATGGGGGAGTATTACTCTTTTTTGTCTCATTGAAGTTTTCCTCCCGCCGTTTTGCATCTGGAATTTTCGGGAAGACCTGCTTGAGCAGATCATGATCGGTCGCGAGTGGGTCCTCACCAGCAACAAACACCCAGCCCTGACGACGTGGATCGCTCAGATTTTCTGGGTGGGGACAAATCATTCGGATTACGCACTTTACCTCGCTAGCGCGGTGTGTGTGTTTCTCTCGTTTTTCGCGATCTGGCGGCTGGGACGGGAGTTTTTATCGCCCGAGAAAAATCTTTTCGCAACGTTGGCGATGATGGCGTTTTGGTACTTTAATATCGGAGCGACCCGATTCAATAATAATATTACGCTGATGCCGTGCTGGCTCTGGGCGATTTACTTCTTTTACTTCGCCCTGAAGAGCGGGAAAATTTCCTGGTGGGTACTGACTGGCTTGATGCTTGGGATCGGGTTGAACTGCAAGTACACGTGCATCCTTTTGTGCTTCGCGATGGTGATCTACCTCGTTCTGGAACGCGATGTACGCCGATTCTGGAAGACGCCCGGCCCGTGGCTGACAGTCGGAACTGCCGCGCTCGTTTTTCTGCCGCACATGCTGGCGGTTCTGGGAAACTGGGATGTCATGTACGCCTACATCACGAACAAAAAAACCGGGACAGAGGGCTTGTTCTTCCTCCGCCTTTTGACGGGCTGGCTGACTCAGTTGGGGGTCATCTCCGCAGTGATTATGGCACTTTTCCCGCTTTTCAGACTTCCGATGAAACGGGAAAAAATCGAACAGACAGACGTTTATCCCTTCAGAAAAACTTTTTTGGCAGGTATGTTTTTCCTGCCGATGCTCGTTTTGATCGGGTTCCAGTTTTACACGCACGTCGCGTTTGCAAATCGTTCCTATGGCTTTCACCTTTGGGGCCTGACCGGGCTTTACCTTCTCACGACGTTTCAAACGACGGAAGTCCGGTGGCACTGGAAACTTTCGGCCCTATGGATCGTGCTTTTGACGTTCGCTCAGCTCGTTTCCCTGCCGGTTTTATGCTGGAATTTACATTATTATTCGCACGAACAGGGTGAACGGTTTTACCCGGGAAAGGCCTTGGCCGCGGAAGCTGACCAGGTTTGGTCTGAAAATTTCCCAGGAGCGTCCTGCCCTTTCACGACTGCTTTGAGGAGTGATGTGCTAGCATGGAACGTGGCCGTTTACAGCAGGTTTCAACCGCGAGTTATAACACCCATCGGAAATTGGGCCAGTGACGAGGATCTGAACCGGAAGGGAGGGATCATTCTTTGGGAGAAAACAGACAGGGACCCGCTCAATGACGTGATCCCCGAGGTGAAAGAACGTTTCCCGAACGCGGTCTTCAAAAAAGATTTGAGCCTGAAATTCCAGCAGAAGAACCCTCAAGTCCCGCCCCTGGAAGTGGGCGTTGCGGTGGTAGCCCCCCATGAGTAACAATTTGCGGGGAAGACGCTGGAAACGTCGTTAAAACGTGAGACTATAATGAAGCGTGGAGCGCGAAATTATGCGCCGGAATTAAAAGGTTGGGGCCGGTTCAGGCGCGTAATTCCGGCCTTCGGCCTCCATTCCGCCTTCCAAATATGAGGCTTTTCCTGGCAGTGAAACAAAAAAACCGCAGCGTAATCAACTGCGGCTTCTTTCGATCTTTAATGAATCGTTAAACTTCGTTTCAGAGGTCCACGTCCATCCGGTTATGCGGGACGAAAACTTTCGCGATGTATTTCCCAAGCATCAGGATGTACTCGCGCTGAAAGTTCCATTCATTTTTTTCCGTGGATGGAACGACATAGTTTCGTGGGTACACGTATTCGGGCATGGACTCGGGCTGGTACACGATGTTTCCGGACTTCACATCGATCAGTGAAACATTCACGTCCGCGTGTCCCTGCCAGACGTTCGTACCGGCTACGTGATTGAAACTCAACAGGTCGATCGCGATGACCTGATCGGCGCCGACAGCTTTTCCGATTTCCACAAAATCACTTTCCGCTTCCATCCCGTCGCAGTACTTTTCCACTTCGTCCTGCGAAATCATCGTGATACTTTCACGTTTTTTCTTTTTGGAAAAGTCCTTGATCCCCATGGAGACTCGCGTGTTCACGGCTTTGGCCAGTTCACAGGAAACGTCTCCATACTGGTAGGACGTCGAAGCGCGCGGCCGGCAGACGACGCAGACTTTTCCTTCCATTTCCATGCACGGCGGGTCCACATTATCGCCCTTTATGGCGACGGCAACCACCCCAGCCAAGTGGGCGCATCCGGTGACTCCGATCAACAAAGTGCCAATCAAGAGCGCACTCCAAAATGGTGAAACTTTCATTTCGAATCTTCCTGAAGTTTAAAGGTCCAAATTCCAATACAAAATTTTACCAGATTTTCACGATCGGCGCAAGGGCAAATCAGTGAGATTTTCGTCTCTTTTCGGAGGTCTTGAAATATTTTTTAAATATGGTATAATTCAGGAAGTATTTTCCAGAAACCAACGCACCTTTTTTGAATTTTCCATGGCTAAAAAACGTACTTCCAAACCGGCTGCGCCCTCTTTTTTGTCGATGGACGCGAAACCCGCTAAGGCGGCAAAACTCACTGAAAAAGACCTTCGGACCGTCGAAAAGATCCGGAACCTCGCGGGCGGCATTTCCCAAAGCGCCGCGGAGCGGGAGGATCCGCTGATCTCGATTCCGTCACGTTCGCTTTCCAACGTCTGGTTCAATGAGATCGACCGCATCATCGAAATGGGCGACAAAACCACGGCCCGAACGCTTTTCAACCTTTCGCAGGCGCGCAGTTTTATGCAGACGCTCCTCATCGCAGAGGGGGCCAATCAGCTCATCAGCCAGGGTAAAACGCTCAGCATCCGTGGAATGTACTATCAGGCCAAGCACACGATCAAGGGCGTGAAGGAAGAAACGTTCAACGACCAGTCCGAAAGCGACCCGATCATCGAGGATCTGGAGGTGATCCTTTCCACCCTGCGCGAGGAGCTTCATCTTTACGCCCAGAAGCGAGGCGACATGGTGGGGAACATCACCCTGATCGACCGCGGCGACCGCATCGACTGTTCACGAATGGGCTCCGGCGGCTACGGGATCCCCTCCATCGTCGAGCCGGAAGTCATCACGCTCGACCCGAAACTCTGCAAGGCGGATTTCGTCCTGCACGTCGAAAAAGACACGGTCTGGCAGCGCTTCAACGAGGATAAATTCTGGAAAAAGCATAATTGCATCCTGACCCACGGCGGCGGTCAGCCTTCCCGCGGCGTGCGCCGTCTGCTTTACCGCCTGAATCGGGAACTCGGGCTTCCCATTTACTGCCTGCTCGATAATGACCCGTGGGGGTACTACATTTACTCTGTCATCAAGCAGGGCTCCATTAATCTGGCCTTCGAGTCGAAGCGCATGGCCGTCCCGGAAGCCAAATTCATCGGGATCCGGTCGGATGACTTCGAGATGTGCGGCCTGACGCCGAGCGTTACGATCGCCCTGAACGATAATGACCGGAAACGTGCAAAACAGATTGCCGAGTACCCGTGGTTTGCCGACAAAAAACCGTGGCAGGACGAAATCGCCAAGATGATGAAGCACGGCTTCAAGATGGAGGTCGAGTCGCTCATCAGCAAAGGGATCACTTACGTGACCGAAATTTACACGCCGGCCAAGATCGAAGCCATTCGTGCGCGCAAGCCGGACGCGTGCCTCGATTGATCCCGGGCCACCCCCATCGTTCCTCCGATTCATAATTCATCATTGGTCAAGTGCAAGCGAAAAGTAGACAGCTGAGTGCAAGCGAAAAGTAGACAC
>JAUMVK010000029.1:0-53547 GCA_030530205.1 Thermoguttaceae bacterium
AGGGACGTGAAAATATTTAAAATTATTCCAACTCGCTTTCTGATGGTCATGCTAGTCATATTCCTTATTATGCAGGTTGGTTTCACGTGCCTTTTTGTGTTTATTGGTTTTTTCCTCCAGGATTTTCTGAGCAAAATTCCCATATCGAAAATTCCTCTTTTAATTCCTTACATTTTCCCGTTTGCGCAATCTTTCGGGGGACAGTTTGTGATGGTGTTTACATCTGTCATGGTCTATTCCCGTATAACGCAGGAACGTGAAAATCTGGCGCTTCAGTCTTCAGGGATTTCGACGTGGTGCTTGATGTTTCCAGCCTTTTTCCTCGCTTTTTTCATGAGCATTGTCTCGTTTTTTATGTCGGATGTATACTGCTCATGGGGAATGAACGGGCTTCAGAGGACGTTTTTCTCCTCATTGGAATCAATCATTTACTCGACGCTGGAAAATAAAAGCAGTTATACCGTTGGTGAAGACCTTTTTCTCAGTGTGGATAGAGTTCAAGACGGGAAATTGTACGGTCTCTTTCTGACGAGTAAAAATTTCACCAATTCCTACACTTGTTCAGCGAAAAGCGCAGAATTGCGTATCGGTCCCGCATCACAAATTGTTCGTCCTGATGAAGTTTGCTATCTGAAACTGACGAATGAGGTTTATCGTTATAATCCCAACGATAATTCGCTCGTCATGAAGATTTCATTTAATAATTTGGAAATTCAATACGAATCCAATCAGATTTCGACTTCGCTCGAACGTACGATTCTGGTTTCGATGGATGAGCTGAAGAAATTGCAGGACCGCAATATGAACCACGTTTCTGGAATGTCACTTGCCAGGCTGAACGACTATGTGGAGAAACAGAACCAGATGATCGATTCACTGAAATTGGAACTCGCGCTTCAAGCGTCCTTATTTATTCAGACCGGCAATTTTGAGGGTTTTAAATCGGAACGCCTGAAGCATGAGTTTTATGACGAAATCAAAAATTGCAGGAAAATGATCCATCGGGCAAAGATTGAGCCGACCCGCCGTTTGGCGTTCGCGTTTAATTGTTTTTTCCTTACGCTGGTTTGTGTACCGCTTTCGCTTCATAAAGGAGAAGAAGGAGCGTTGCTTCTCATCAGCTTGAGGGTGATGCCTCTTTTGTTTTTGTTTTTCCCGGCTTTTATGCTGCTCCTGAACCTTGTGAAAGATTCAGCGATGACACCATTAATTTTGTGGCTTCCCAACCTTGCCCTTTTAGTTTTCGGCTGCTGGTTGATTCGGAAGGCATTGTGATTTGATCATATAGTCCCCGGGATTCCTGGTAACTGAAAGAAATTTGAAACCCTGGATCCCTGGTTTTGAAATTTATTTTTGAACCTCAAAAAAAAGGAGAAGAAAATGGGTGTACTCATTGGTATTCTGGCTGTTGTGGCCGTCGTGGTTTTGTTCGCCATCGGAGTTTATAATGGTCTGGTGACGTTGAGGAACCGTTACAAGAACGCATTCGCGCAAGTGGACGTTCAGTTGAAACGCCGTTACGATCTGATCCCGAATCTGGTCGAGACTGCGAAAGCGTATATGAAGCACGAGAGTGAGACATTTGAAAAGGTGGTCGCGGCGAGAAACGCGGCTTCCCAGGCAAATCGGGCTGCTGCGGCTGACCCCTCAAACCCCGAGGCTCTGCGTGAACTGAACAAGGCGGAAGGCCAGCTCGTTGGCGCAATGCGTAATTTTAACATTCAGGTGGAAGCTTACCCGGATCTGAAGGCGAGCGAAAACATGATGGCACTCCAGGAGGAATTGGCCTCCACGGAAAATAAAGTGGCCTTCGCACGTCAGGCGTTTAACGACGCGGTGACAGAGTACAACACAAAGCGTGAACTCTTCCCCGCCTGTATTTTCGCTGGTATGCTTGGCTTCCACAGCGCGCAGCTCTTCGAGGTTGAAAATCCGGTTGAGCGGGAAGCGGTGAAGGTTCAGTTCTGAACCATAAGGATTTCAGACGTTTTGTTTCGACCTTTTAAATTGATGTATTTCAGCCCAATCCTTTTTTACTTAAAGGTTTGACCTATGGATTTTTTTCATCAGCAGGACGTTGCCCGGAAATACTCCAAATGGATGGTATTTCTGTTTATCGTGGCAGTGATTTGTGTCGTCGCGGCAATTACCGGAATGGCCTTTATGATATTTGCGGAGCAGATAATCAACCCTCAGTCTCCCGAAGAGCATGATCAGGCAATTCAAATTGTCGGCGGGACGGGATTAGTGACTTTGATGATTATCCTCCTGGGATCGTGGCTCCGATGCAGATCGCTTCGGCACGGCGGCGGAAAAGCGGTGGCTGAAAGTCTTGGGGGACGTTGCCTCGCTCCCGGATCGGACCTGACTCTGAAAGAACGCCGGTACTTGAACATCGTCGAGGAAATGGCGCTTGCGAGCGGGATCCCGGTCCCACCGGCGTATGTTCTGGATGATGAGCCGTCGATCAACGCGTTTGCGGCAGGAAACTCTCCTGAGGACGCGGTGGTCGCTGTCACTCGCGGAACACTCGAAACATTGGATCGGGATGAGCTTCAGGGTGTCATTGGACACGAGTTCAGTCATATCCTGAATGGCGACATGACCCTGAATATTCGGCTCATGGGCTACTTGTACGGGATCACACTCATTTATATGATTGGGTGGTTTGTGCTGCGTGCATCTTTTTCTGGTTCCAGCAGCCGGGACAAAAAAGAAGGTGGAGCAGGGGTCATTGCCCTCATTTCACTCGCCGCGATGGTCATTGGGTTGATTGGCCTCTTTTTCGGAAATGTGATTAAAGCGGCTCTTTCCCGTCAGCGTGAATATCTTGCGGACGCCTCGGCGGTCCAATTCACGCGGAATCCGCAAGGGATCGCGAACGCGTTGAAGAAAATCGGCGGATTTAAGGCGGGAGATCAAAAAATGAAATCCCTCCACGCAGCGGAAGCGAGCCACCTGTTTTTCAGTGAATTTTCTGCATCGTTTTGGGCGGGGCTTTTCGCAACGCATCCGCCTCTCCAGAAACGAATCGCCCGCCTGGACCCCAATTTTAACCTTGAGTTAAAGGCTCAGTTGGAAGAATTGGATAAAGAGGCACGCGAACGAATCACTTCCGGTTTGACTTCGGGCAGAACTTCCGTAAATACTGCGGGACCAAGCGCTGGTTTTGCATCCATTTCGGATTTTAACCAGGCTGTCAAGCAGGCGTATGTGGGGGCCGAGGGTTCTTTGGGGCAGATGCTCAATGAAAAGCGTTCCGGCGGAAGCTCACGAGCAGTAAAAAAGGAAGATTCTGATGTGGTTCCGGCAATGCGTACGATTTTGCAGGTGATCACGAACCCGCTAAGTGCCAGCGCGTATGTTCTGGCTCTGCTCACGGATAGAAAAAAACCTGAAACGGCTGCAGCTCAGAAAGAAATTGTCGCCAAAGTTTTCGAGGGTGGGCTGGTAAAAGACTGGCTTTGGCTGAAGGAAGAAGTGGGTAACAAGTCCCCGGCCGAGAGACTGATGTACCTCAAAATGGCGATTCCTGCATTGCGTCATCTCAGCCTCGCGCAATACAAAACCCTTCGTCATGCGATCGTGGAGATGATCAAGGCTGACCAGGTGGTGGATTTGAATGAATTCATCATTTTCTCGATGGTTTGTCGTCAGCTTGACATTGTGTTCGAACTTGCCAAGCCTCCCAAGGGAACCGGTCAAATGACGCTTGGACGCTTCCGTGCTGCGGTCCTGGTTTTGTCTCGTGTAGCCTATGCTGGGAGCGATGATCCGGAAGCCCAGAAGAAAGCGTTTCGCTTGGGACTTGAGCGTCTCAAAGTGGCGGATGCGGATATTCTTCCCATGGAGTCCTGTACCAACGATGCGTTCAAAAAAGCGTTGCAAAAGCTTGATCAGATGGAGATTCATTGGAAGCGTGAATTTCTGAATGCCTGCGCTCGGGTGATTGAGGCTGATGGAGTTGTAACTCAGAAAGAAGCGTTTTTGCGTTACGGAATCGCTGCCGCTTTGGGGATTTACGCTTGAAAATCTTGCATTAATTAATAAGAGGTCAATGATGAACCATTGCATTTCCCGTCGAACTTTCACCAGACTGGCGGCTTTACCGCTCGCGGCGTTCGCACTTCCGTTGAGTCAAACTTTTGGCGAGGAACCGACTTCCAGGGCTCCCCGATTCTGGTGTGAGCTTTTACCGGAAGGTCAGAAAGGCGTGTGCCTCCTGAAAGACGGCCAGCCGGTTTGGGAGTTTCATCTTGACGGGCCGGAGAATAAACCGTTTATCGCGCCGCTTTGTCTGCCGGACGGGCGGAACATCGCGAACTTGCGGCCGAAAGATCACGTTTGGCACCTGGGTGTCTGGTTTTCGTGGAAGTACCTCAACGGCGTGAATTACTGGGAGCCGAATCAGGGCGGCGAGACGCTCGTGAAGGACGTGGACATTCAGATCGACGGGGCGTCCGCGAAAGCCGAAATCCAGATGATTTACCGCGATTCGAAGAAACCCGAGGAAACGGTTCTGAGCGAGACCCGGAACGTGATTTTCGGTGCGCCGGACGAAACGGGTACGTATGAGATCGACTTCCGCCACGCGTTTACGGCCGGTCCAAAGGACGTGGAGCTCGATCGGACTCCGCCTCATCCGAAGGGCGGAGGTTACGCGGGGCTCGGAATTCGTCTGACGAACGAAACGAGCGAAATGACTGTCCGGTGTGAAAACGGCGAGACGGAAATGCTGAAGATCCGCGAAAAGCCTGCCAGCTGGATCGAGTACCGCGACGAAAAGACTGGGAACGGCCTGAAAGTGACGGTCCTGGAAGGCCCAGCGGACGGGTGCTTCTACGCGCAAAGCTCGCCGAACTACTGCTTCATTAATCCGTGCCCGGTCATGCATCACACGCTGACGATCCCCGCCGGCGAAACGCTGAAACTGGCGTACAAGATCCGGGTCGGAAAGTGAGTCGAGCCTCAAAACTTCGACGTCTGGTTTAAGCGTTTCAACTTCCAAATCCGATGAACTACCACGAACTTCTCCGCCACAAAATATTCCCGTTGGTTCAGACTCCCGGCCAGTACGTCGGGGGCGAGCTGAATATGGTCGTGAAAGACCCGAAGCAGGTCCGTGGACGCTTCTGCCTCAGTTTCCCGGATACGTACACGATCGGGATGAGCTGCCACGGGATCCAGGTCCTTTACACGGCGATCAATAATGATCCGGAGTGGTACTGCGAGCGGGTTTTCGCGCCGCTGCGGGACATGGAAAAGCTTCTGACGGAAAACGATTTGCCTCTTTGCAGTCTGGAAACCACCACCCCTTTGTGCGATTTCGACGTCGTGGGCTTTTCGCTTCAGCACGAGCTGGCGTACTCGAACGTCCTGACGATTCTGAACCTCGGGCGCATCCCGATCCTTCGCCGGGAGCGCGCGGAAAAGGCCCCTTTGGTGATCGCGGGTGGGCCGTGCGTCCAGAATCCCGAGCCGATCAGCGATTTCATCGACGCGTTCGTCATGGGGGACGGCGAGGAAGCGGACCTTGCGCTTTCCAAAGCATGGCTTGAATTTCAGTCCGTGCCGGGCGCGACCCGCCGCGAGAATTTGCGCAGGCTTGCGAAGAAATTCCCGTGGGTTTACGTTCCGGACTGCTACAAAACCCGGGTCGAAAACGGTCTGGAAATCCCGTTCCCCGAGTCGGACGAAATTCCGGCCGTGATCCAGCAGGCGCGGGTGGAGAAACTCGACTCGATCCCGCTGCCGGAAAAGCCGATCGTTCCGAACGTGGAGGCGGTTCAGGACCGCGTCTCGCTCGAAATCATGCGCGGCTGCCCGTGGCGGTGCCGGTTTTGCCAGAGCAATCCCATCCGGCGGCCGGTGCGGTCGCGTCGTCCCGAGTCGGTTTTGAACGCGGCGCGGGCGGCGATCGAGAACACGGGGCACTGCGAGATTTCCCTCCTTTCTCTTTCGACGAGCGATTACCCGTGGTTCAAGCAACTCTCCACGGAGCTTCGGGCGGAAATGGACCCGAAGAACGTGGTGATTTCCGTGCCAAGCCTCCGAGTGAATGAGCATTTGGCCGAGGTCGGCGAGCAGCTTTCCACCGAGCGGCACAGCGGTTTGACCATCGCCCCCGAAGCGGCCCGGACCGATATGCGGCGGGTCATCGGGAAGCGCGTCACGGACGAAGACCTTCTGGCCGGCTGCAAGATCGCGTTCCAAAACGGTTTTCAGCGCGTGAAACTTTACTTCATGATCGGTCTTCCGGGCGAGCGTGCTGAGGACGTGGACGGGATGATCGAGTTGGCGAAAACCATCGGCGAGCTGGGGAAAGAGGTTTCCGGCCGCTACCCCACGGTGGTCGTGAGCGTTTCCAATCTGGTCCCGAAGCCGCAGACGCCGCTTCAGTGGTTTCCCATGGCCACTCGAGAATATTTGGCTCAGGCCCAACGATTTTTGCGCTGCCGCAAGCTCCCGGGCTGGATCTCGCTCAAGTACCACGAGCTGGACGGAAGTCTTCTGGAGGGAGTTTTCTGCCGCGGTGACCGGCGGCTTGGGAAACTCATCCTCCGGGCGTGGAAGAACGGCGCGCGATTCGACTCGTGGGTGGACCAGTTTGACGCAAAACGCTGGTGGGACGCGCTTGAAGAGGAAGGGCTCGACCTGAATCTTTACCTGCACACGCCGCGCACGTCGGAAATGCGCCTCCCGTGGAGCCACATTCAGATCTTCCAGGGGGTCGAGTACCTGAAAAAAGAGTTTGCTCTCGCTCAGGAAGACGTGAAGAACCTGGAGCCGAGCCAGAAAACCATGGACGTGCCGGACGGCTGGCGCCCCGCGGGCAAACGTCCAAAAAGAAAGTGATCGTGACGCGCGATTTGATCCGATTTACCCCCTTTTTTCTTTGATCGATTATGAAACGTTTCCTTGCTTTTTGTTTTTGTGCTTTCATCGCTCTTGGAGCCTACGCGGATTCTGCTCGTCAGATTCAGATCGAAAACCGCTTCCTGATCCTCCCGATTTGCAATTCGGCCCAGAAGCAGACGGTCGAGATCACGGACGAAAACGGCGTCCGGCTTCATCTGTTCGAGGTGACTTTGGCCAATGCGCCGGAGCAGGCGAACTGGTGGTCCTTCCTCGACGTTCAGGAATACACGGGCAAAACCCTGACTCTGAAAACGACCGGAGCGGGTAGTACGGCCGAATCCCTCGCGCTGGTTCAGAATCTCGCCGAGGTTCCACGCCGTGAGCCGCTTTACGCCGAACGTCTTCGCCCCCAGCTTCGTTTCTCCCAGATTCAGGGCTGGAATAACGACCCGAACGGAATGGTTTTCTGGAACGGCGAGTTCCACCTCTTCTGGCAGTCGAACCCCGTGGGCCTCCCGTGGGGGAACATGTACTGGGGCCACGCGGTTTCCAAGGACCTCGTTCACTGGGAGGAGCTTCCGCTCGCGTTGCGCCCGTTTGGGCATGATCTTCCCAAAGAGAAAAAAGTCCCGTCGATGGCCGTGGGGCATTGCTTTTCCGGCTGCGCGGTGCCGGCGTGGGATTCAGGAAACGGAGACCTTTTGGCCTTTTTCACGGATACATCGGTCGGTGAGGCGTTCGCAGTGAGCCACGACGCGGGAAGAACGTGGACGTACGAGGGCCTCCTGGTTCCGCATCGGGGCCGCGACCCGCAGTTGAACTGGTTCCCGGAAACGAAAACGTGGCTCATGAGCGTTTACGACGAGCGCGACTCGGAGCGGCTGATCGCGTTTTACCAGAGCAAAGACCGCAAAAACTGGGAACGGACCGGCGAGATCCGCGACTTTTACGAGTGCCCGAACCTGAACCGGCTGGCGGTGGACGGCGACCCGGCCAATACGCGGTGGGTCCTCTGGGGGGCGGACGGTCTGTACGTCGTGGGGGACTTTGACGGCAAAACCTTCCTCCCGGAGCATGAGGGAAAATTCCGGGTCCACTACGGCCAGTTTTACGCGTCGCAGTGTTTCTCAAACACACCGGGCCGCCTGATCCAGATCGGATGGGCGCGGATCCCGATGGACGAAAACACGCCGTTCAACCAGGGGTTTACGCTTCCGATCGAGCTGACGCTCCGCACGACGCCAGCCGGGATACGTCTTTTCGCGGAGCCGGTTAAGGAACTCGAGGTTTTGCGCCAGGATTCAAAGGAAACGCTCGCCGAAGGGCCCATGACCAAGATCGATCTGGCCGGTTTCGGCGACGGTCAGCTTTACGAGGTGGAAGTGACTCTCGACGCGGCGCAGGACGCAGCGTTCATCTTTGGGAAAAACCAGGTCGTCTGGAACGCTTCCGAGCGCCACCTGGATGAAATGCCACTGGAGCCGCAGGACGGCAAAATCACGTTCCGGGTTTTCATCGACCGTCCTATGTACGAGATCAGCGCCCAGTGTGGCGCGGCCTACAAAACGGAGAGACGACAGGATGCCGGCGAGAAATTCCAGTCTTTTGAGTTCCAGGGAAATGGAACTGTAAAGATTTGGTGCCTGAAAGGAATCCACTAATTCCGGTCCCCCCCTTGCGAAAATCTGAAAAATCGATAAAATTAAGACGATTTGTTTTTGTACACGCTTTAAAAGAAAGTGGTTTTATGGCGGATATTTACAGCAAAAGGCGTGAGAAACTTCGCAGACTGATGAAGAAGCAGGGCGTGGATGTTCTGCTGGTCACGAATTTTACGAATGTTACGTGGCTTACGGGGTTCACCGGTGATGATAGTTACGTCCTTGTTTCCTCTGAAGACGAGTGTATTCTGAGTGATTCCCGCTATACGATTCAAATTGGCGAGGAGTGTCCGGGGCTGCGACTCCTTCTGAGAGGAGGGAAAACAGGGTTTGCGCCGTTAATTCACGACGAATTGGAAAAAATCTCAAGTTCACCACGTCTGGCGGTCGAAAGTAATTCTGTTACACTGGATACTGCGGAACGTTTTAAATCGGCTCTGGGAGTCGAACTGATCCCGGTGAGTGGATTGGTCGAAACCCTGCGTCAGGTCAAGGATCGTGAGGAAATTCAGACGATTCGAGATTCAGCGAGAATTGCCCGAAACGCTTTTCATGCGATTCGTGCTTTACTTACGCCGGACTGGACCGAGAAGCAGATCGCTGACGAACTGGAATTTGCGATGCGTCGATTGGGAGCGCGGGATGCGTCTTTCCCAACCATCGCGGCCGTTGGGCCTCGGGCCGCTTTGCCGCACTGCGTTCCGGGAGAGCACCGGGTTTCGGAGGCTGGCTCACTGCTGATCGACTGGGGAGCGAAGTTCAAGGGCTACGCGAGTGACCTGACCCGCGTGTTGATCACCGGTCGGGTTTCGGCGGAGTACCGTAAAGTTTACCAAATCGTTTTGGACGCGCAGCGCAAAGCGATCGAGGCGATTCAGCCCGGGAAGAAATGCTCCCAGATCGACCAGGTGGCTCGGGACTACATCGCCCAGGCCGGCTACGGCGAATGCTTTGGTCACGGGCTGGGGCATGGAATCGGCCTTTACATTCACGAGGGGCCGAGTTTCAGTCCTGGATGTGATATAATACTCAAGCCGGGCATGGTCATTACCGTTGAACCGGGCATTTACGTTAAAAACTGGGGCGGTGTCCGGATCGAGGACGATGTGCTTGTGACCCGAGACGGTTTCGAGGTCCTCAGTGACGTTGAAAAAGAGTTTGATGAAATGAAAGTTTTTGGTTAGTCAGGAATCGTCTGACCATTTAAAACATACACAATCAAAAGGAAAAAATATGAAACCCGTTCAGCAAACGAAGGAAGCGCCGTCAGGCGACGTTTTTGATACGCAGAAAGTGCGCCGTTACGCGCAAATTATGAAGGAATTCGGCCTTTGTGAGCTGAATCTTCAGGATGGTGAGACGCATATCTCGCTGAAAAGCGCGGTGGCCTGTGCCCCTACCGTTGCGCCGGTTCCGGTTCAGGCGATTCCAGCGGCAGTATCCCCGGTCGTTCCTGTTGCGGCCCCTGCTGCTCCAGTGGAAGTTTCACCTGTCGCTGAAAATCAGAATGTAAAGACGATCGATTCTCCAATTGTGGGAACGTTCTATTCAAAACCCAATCCTAATTCCCCTGCATTTGTGAACGTCGGTGATATGGTTCAGGAAGGTAAAACGGTTTGTATCATCGAAGCGATGAAAGTCATGAATCAGCTTCCGGCTCCAATTTCGGGCAAGCTCCTTGAGGTTCTCGTGAAAGACGGCGACGCGGTTGATGTCGGCAAGCCACTTTTTAGGGTGGAAGTGAAGTAGTCAGTCTTTCAGCGTCAGTGGTTTCAGCCAGTCAACCGGGGCATATAAGGCAGAAAGTTCCATTTATGTTTCAACGTATTTTAGTAGCTAACCGCGGCGAAATTGCGCTGCGTATTTTTCGTGCCTGCCGCGAGATGGGGATTGAGTCGGTCGCAGTCTTTAGTGAAGCGGACCGTGACGCGGCCTACCTGAAACTGGCAGACCAGAAAATCTGCATTGGCGCTCCGAGAGTCGGGGACAGTTATCTCAGAATCGATCGGTTGATTAGTGCTGCGGAGGTCAGCGGAGCGGAAGCGATCCATCCTGGCTATGGGCTTCTAGCCGAAAACGCTCATTTTGCCGAAGTTGTGCGTACCTGCGGGTTCGAGTTCATTGGTCCAACACACGAGGCTATGGCGATGTTGGGCGACAAAAACACGGCAAGGGGCTTGGCGAAAAAAGCGGGGATCCCGACGGTCCCGGGAAGTAATGGGATCGTGAATAAGGTGTCCGAGGCTATTGAGATCGCTCATGAATTCAAATATCCTGTTCTGGTGAAGGCCACGGCGGGCGGTGGCGGTCGCGGGATGCGTCTGGCCTGGTCAGACGAGCAGCTTGCCACGGCGTTCGTTGAGGCCCAGCAGGAAGCCAAGGCCGCTTTCGGGAACGGCGACTGCTACGTTGAAAAATATATCGAAAACCCGCGTCACGTTGAGGTTCAGCTCATCGGCGATAATTTCGGGAACGTGTGCCATTTGTATGAGCGTGACTGCACCATGCAGCGTCGCCATCAGAAACTTATTGAGGAAAGCCCCTCCCCGCATATCAGCGCGAAGACCCGCGAGAAAATGTGCGCTGCGGCTGTGAAGCTTGTCAGCTCGGTAGGCTACACCAATGCCGGGACGATCGAATTCGTAGTAGATCAGGAAGAAAACTTCTACTTCATCGAGCTAAACGCCCGAATTCAGGTCGAGCACCCTGTTTCTGAAATGCTTACGGGTGTGGATTTGATCAAGGCCCAGATTGTTGTGGCCGCGAACGAGAAACTTCCGTTCCGTCAGTCAGATATTAAGGCGAATGGTCACACGATCGAGTGTCGTATCAACGCGGAAGATCCGAATTTCAACTTCGCACCGTGCCCGGGGAAAATCACTTCTCTGTTCATCCCCGGCGGCTATGGTGTCCGGTTCGACTCGCACGTTCACGCGGGTTACACGGTTTCACCGTACTATGACTCCATGATCGGGAAGCTGATCGTTTGGGGAAGTGACCGCGAGGAAGCCCGTCTGCGTATGATCCGCGCTCTCACAGAGTTCCACGTCGAGGGGATCAAAACATCTGTTTCGCGCCAGCTTGAGATCTTGCGCCACCCGGTTTTCATCAACGCGCAGGGTTACACGAGTTTTATCGAGAAAGAGTGGAAATGATTCGAGGGGAGTAAATCGAAGCGGCCCCCTCGTTTCATTTTTTAAGATTGAAAAGACTTTACACGGAGTGCCGCGCTTCGTATTCGTCTTTTGGAAGAAACTCGCCTTTATCCAGGTCGAACACACTGATGCCGGCGCAAGATGGGCATATCCAGTACTTTTCCGGTTTGAGCGCTTCATCGACCGGATGGCCGCATTGGGTACAGGCGAGTTGCGGCTTCATCCGCTGAAACCGTTTCATTTTCCACGCATTGCGCTGTTTCTCTTTTGCCTTGTTTTTCTTGTTGAACGCTTTCACGTCCTCTTGAGTGAACGGATTTCTGACCCGTTTGGCTTCTTTCTCGCTGAGCAGCTTTCCGCGATAAAAAAAGAACGGTTTGTGGCACGCGTCACAGAAGCGCCGCCGCGTGTACGTAATGTGGACCGGTTCCCCGCAGTTTGGGCAGAAAAGTTCGACGTCACCCTCGGCGATTTCATCCACACGTGCCCCGATTCGGCCGGAAATCGACGTTTTTGTGTCCTTTGCGCTGGGCTTAATACCGAGAAAATCCGAGTACGCGGCCTGGCGGACGGTGGGGCGGGACTTTGGAGGAAATTTCGATTCCATAATTAAAAAGGAGGACCTTTCTGACCGGCTCGGCTCAGTCTGGTCCTGAATCTTACAAAATGCCGCGTTTCTGCAAATCAAGCCGTGCCTGTTTTGCGTCGGTGAAGAGGATCCCGTCGATCCCAAGGTCGCATGCCGCCTGAACGTTTTCCGTTCGGTCGTCGAAGAAAACGATTTCGTTCAGCCTAACTCCGGCACGCTGGGCCGCCCGCTCGTAAATTTCGGGGTACGGCTTTCGCGCCTTCAGAAGCACACTGGCCAGCGGAAGGTCGAAAAGCCCGAAAACCTCCGGGTAATTCTCCAGGCAAAAATCCCAATGTACCTGGCAAATATTCGAAAGCACGCCGAGACGAAAACCCGCGGCCTTCAGGTCCTTCACCAGTTCCAGAGAGTCCGCCCAAACCGTGAAAATGTCGCGGTGCGCCTTTTCAAACGCGTCGCGGGAAATCGTCATCCCGAAGTTTTCGCGGACCCACTGGTACAAATCCTCGGAACTGATCTGGTCGGTTTCGATCGCCTCGCAGACTGGCGTCTTTTCGGCGAGCGTCGCGTTCATGATGGCCATTCCATCCAGGCCGGTCAGGGCGTTCAGACGGCGCGCGGCCACCGTGAAATCGTAGTCCAAAAGGACTTTTCCAAGGTCGAAAAAAATGATTTTCGGAAGCGCCATCAGTTCGCTTTCTCCTTGGCAGCGATGAGCGCTTTGGCGAGCTGATCCGGGCAGGAAGTCGGTTTCCCGCCGCAGCGGATCCCCTTCAGGCGCTTGATCACTTCGTCAGCGTCCATTCCTTCGACCAGATTGGCAACGCCGACCTGATTGCCGGGGCAACCGCCAACGAACTGAACGTCATGGACCTTTCCGTCGGTCAGGTCAAACAAAATCTGGCGGGCGCAAACTCCCGTCGCATTATAGGCGCATTTCATAATATTACCTTCAAAATTGAAAAAGAACGAATTTTAGGTTTTCACTCACACCAGTCAGGATTCGGCGCATTTTCAACGATCGGATCCTTGATCGAGGCCTGAAGCTGCGCGACCGCGGCCGAAGAAGCTGCCACCTGCTCGGGCGTCGTGCTGAACCGGAAAGTGATTCCGAAATGGCGGGACGAATTCGGTTCAAGGACCGCGACTCGGCCGTGAGCGTGCTCAAAGGCGCGGGAATTGGGGAAGTTGATGCACGGTTCCATCCCGGTGACGTAGCCGTCCTGGGCAGCGTGCTGGGCCTTCCACTGGCAGAAGAAGGGGAATTCCTTCCGGCTGAACGCGAGCGTGACGCCGAAATCGCCGGCGGCGTTCCGCAAAAACGTCTGCGTGTTTCCGTCAGCGTCGGCCGCCAGCTCGTAGTAGTAGCACATTTCCGGCTCGCCGGTGACCGGGGCGTGAAGCTCTGCGACGGTTTCCAGATTTTTGGCCGCCCACGGGCAGCGAGGAACCAGACGCTCAAACGGAATTTCCATCCTTGCGCCGCCGTTCGCCACGGGGTTTCCCGTGTTCACGTGGTACAAAAGTTCGATTTCGGCCGGACGCGCCGCCTGATTTTTCACCACGTCATCAACGCGGAACGTGGCGCCTTCGAACGGAACAGTCAGCGTACTTTCCAGTTCCAGCGTGTTGAAGAAAAGCCGCCCTTCGAACATTCGACCGGTCAGCCGGACCTCCTTTTTCTCGGCGTCCGCTTCCAGCCGAACGCTGAACGCAGGCGTGTTTTGAATGCGGCCGTGAAGGCCAAACCGGAGCGTTCCGTTCGCATTGAACTCGGGCGCGCCGTTCGATTCCAGCCCGCAGCGGGCGACGAATTCGTTAAAGCCGCGGAGCCAGCCCAAACCGTCGGGCTGATCGAGCGGAACGTTTCTCGGGTTGACCGGGAACGGGACGGGCGACTTCCAGCCCACGCGCACGGAATCGTTTCCCTGGTTGACCTCGACCTTCCAGATCCCCATCCCGCGCGTCGGCATGACGTACACGGAAAGCGAGCCGTTGGAAAGAACGAAAAGCTCCACGCCGTCAGACGGGCCGCCCCGGAAGATTTTCCGTTCAACGGTCACGTTGGGAAAATCAGGAAGCGACCAGACAAAATCACCGTCGGCCGAAGGAAGGTTTGTGGTAAAATACTCGATGGAATCATAGGCAGGCATGGTTTTTCCTCGGATTTATGAGTGAAAACGGGAAAGGATTGAATCTTAATCATACATGAAGCAGAAAAAAATTTCAACCCCTCCCCTCGGGAATTTCAGGAAAAAGGGAAGATTTCATTTTTTTACTTTTGCAGGATTCGTGCGCCTGCGGCAGGCCGGGTAACGAACAGGTCTGGGTCGATCCCGGTCTGCGCTTTATAATTCTTGCGGATGGTTTCCATGATGGAATCCATTTTGCTCGTCCGGATGAGCGAAACGGTACAACCGCCAAAACCGCCGCCGGTCATTCTGGAACCGTAAACGCCACCCGCCAGACCGATTTTTTTGGCTTCTTGGACCAAAATGTCAATTTCTCTGGTGGTGATTTCAAAATCGTCACGCATAGAGGCGTGGCTTTCGTACATCAGCTGGCCCACGAGCTCGTAATTCCCGGCTTCGATTGCCGCCACGGCGTCGGTCGTGCGCTTGATCTCGCTTACTACGTGACGGGTACGACGGTACTGTACATCTGTGAGTTTTTCTTTATTGGCTTCCAACTGTTCCATTGTGACCTCGCGGAGTGTCTTGACTCCGAGGATTTTGGCCGAATCGAAACACGCAGCGCGGCGTTCAGGGTACTCACTGCCAGTCAGTTTGTGCTTTTTGTTGGAGTTAATGATCAAAATACTCAAGTCCGGTAAGGTGAACGGAACGAGTTTCGTGGAATAATCGCGGCAGTCGAGCAGCATAATGTGGTCTTTTTCGCCCATCGCGGAAATGAACTGGTCCATGATTCCGCACGGCATATTCGCGTATTCGTGTTCGGCTTGCTGACAGATGAGCGCCTTGCGAACCGGGTCCATGCTTACGCCGGAAATCGCTTCGAGGAGGGTTGCGGTCGCGACTTCAAGAGCGGCTGAACTGGAAAGAGCGCCTCCGAGCGGGACGTTCGAGTGAATCGTTGCCACGAACGGGCCAATTTCGACGGAGGGGTTTTCAGCGAGGTAGCCGGCGATGACGCCCTGCACGTACTCAAACCAATCGACGCGTGGGCCGGGATGAATTTCTCCGGAAACCTTCACCAGCGCTGGGTTTCTTTTGGCAGTCGAGAAGATTCTAGCCATTCCCGAGGGGATTTTGTCTTCCGGTCCAGCGGGAGCCGCACAGATGATGACATTCCGCTCGATGGCCATCGGGAAAACGAAGCCCTCGTTGTAATCAGTGTGTTCGCCGATGACGTTTACACGCCCAGGAGCGGTCACGATCCATTTCGGATCGCGGTGAAAGTTTTTCTGAAATGCGTCTTTGGCTTCCTGAAGAAGTTTTTCAAACATGGATTTTCCAGTCCTTAAAAGGGGTTAAAACGGGTAATAAATTCAGGAAACTTCATTTTAGTATAAAACGGATATTTTGTCAAGAGAGGGGGAAAGAACGATGCAAGAAAAGATCGTGATTTTTCCTTTCCTGCACCCTCTTGCATTTAATCGTGAATCGTGTATAATGAAACCAAACCTTTGATTCCTGATTTAAACCATTCATTAAGATGATTCGAAAATATTTGGAGCTGATTCGGTTCAGCCACACGATTTTCGCGCTTCCATTTGCGCTTCTTTCAGCAATTATGGCCTGGTACGCCAATTTCCACCCTGAGATTTCAGGTGCGCCGGTCGTTCCGTTCCGTTGGCAGGAACTTTTGGGGATTTTGCTCTGTATGGTCTTCGCCCGCAGTGCAGCCATGGCGTTCAATCGGCTGGCGGACCGGAAAATCGACGCTCAAAACCCCCGGACCGCAGGACGCCATATTCCTGCCGGGAAGCTGAGCGTCGCGCAGGTCACCGCCTTCACGCTGGTCTGCTGCGCGGGTTTCATCGCGTCCACCTGCCTGTTTTTGCCGTCGAATCCGATCCCGGTCCTGGCTTCGGTTCCGGTTTTAATATTTCTTCTCGGATACAGTCTGGCCAAACGATTCACGAATTACGTGCATTTCTGGCTTGGAACGGCTCTGATGCTCGCCCCGATGGCTGCGTGGGTGGCGATTCGCGGCGCGGTCCTGATCCAGAATTTCCAACTATGGCGGGCAGGAGAGCCCCTGACTGTCACGTTGGCGGAACTTTCTCCGGTGGTTTTGGCTCTGGCGGTCTGTTTCTGGTCGGCCGGATTTGACGTGATTTACGCGACGATGGACGCCGACTTCGACCGGGCGGCGGGGGTCCACAGCATTCCGGGCCGATTCGGCGTCAGGAACGCTTTAAGGATCGCGGCAGTTTGCCATTTTTTCGTCCCGATCCCCCTTTTCGTTCTGGGGTGGCTTTTCCCCCCGTTCGGGATTTTGTGGTTTGCGGGCACGGCCTTTATTTCCGCCCTCCTTTTTTACGAGCATTGGATCGTCGATCCGAACGACCCGAAGAGGGTGAATGTCGCTTTTTTCAATGTGAACTCGGTGATCAGCGTCACGTTACTGGCCGTCGGGATCCTTGAGATGCTCTTTTAAATTTTGATTAATGTCTTTGTAGTTTCAACATAAAAAGGAATCCTCAAATGGCTAAATGGTTTTACGATCAAAAAGAATTAAGTGCAGCGGAAGGTCTGACCGACGATCAGGTCCAGGCTCTGCGGAAAAAGTTTGGCCGAAATGAGCTTACTCCGCCCAAGCGCAAACCGTGGTGGAAAGAGTTGTTCGAGAAATTCGAGGATCCTACCATTTTGATCCTGATGGTTTCGGCGGTTCTGGCGTTGGCGATCGCCTCAATTGAAAAGTGGGTCCTGCACAGTCCGGAGGCGAGTTTTCTCGATACGATCGGGATATTCATTGCGATTGGGCTGGCGACGCTCGTCGGTTTTTTCTCCGAACGAAAGAGCGCTCGGGAATTTGAGCTCCTGAACAAAGTGAAGGACGACATTACGGTCAAAGCCCTGCGAAACGGCCAGCTCACGGAACTGCACATCGGCGAGATCGTGGTCGGTGACGTGATCAAGCTCACGATTGGGGATAAAATCCCGGCAGACGGCGTGTTCCTCGAGGTTTCGAACCTGAAGATCGAGCAGTCGATGATGACGGGCGAGTCTCTGCCAGTGAGTAAAAAGCTCTTTTTCGAAGACGTAGACCTCGAAGACGCCGGGCAGCTCAAAACCATCAATCAGCTTTCCAACCCCTCCTTTGCCGCCCGCGGGACGATGGTCGCGGATGGTTCCGGCTGGCTCCGGGTGACGGCCGTCGGCGACGCGACGCAAATGGGCAAAATCGCCTCGGCTTTGGCGGAGGATTCCTACGAAAACGAAACGCCTTTGACCCAAAAACTGACACGTCTGGCCAAAACGATCAGCGCGGTAGGAGTCGCCGGCGCTCTGCTGATCTTCACCGTGATGAGCGTTCAAGCCGCTATTTCAGCGATTCATGAAGAAGGAATGGTTTCCACTCTGCTGAACACGAACGGCTTGAATCACCAGCTTGCGCTCGTGATTCTTGGCGCGTTGGTTTTGGGTTTCCTTTCGGTCCGGTTTCTCCTCAAACCGTTTTTTCAGAGCATGGACATGGAAATGGATGCGCTTTGGAAAAGATTCCTTTGTTTCATCCCGATGGCAGCGGTTTCGTTCGTGCTTCTGCTCGGGATCTGCGCGATGGTCACCTCGGCACCGGGCGAGCCAGAATTTCAGAGCGGGCTAAATCTCTTGCAGGACGTTCTGCTTTCGTTCGTCGTGGCAGTCACGATCATCGTCGTGGCGGTTCCGGAGGGGCTTCCGATGATGGTCACCGTTTCGCTCGCGCTGAATATGATGAAAATGGCCCGGGAAAACTGCCTCGTCCGTAAACTCGTCGCTTCGGAAACCATCGGTTCCGCGACGGTCATTTGCACGGATAAAACCGGGACGCTGACCCAAAACCAAATGTCTCCCGTATGGGGAGTGATGGGCACGACCGAATTTTCGACAGCGCACGAGCTGGAAAAACTCCCTCAAAACCCGAATTGGGACCGACTCGTTCAGGGGATTTGCGTCAATTCGAGCGCGGACCTGCATGTGGAAACCGCTCCTGATGGCTCGCGAATAGTCAGCGGGATCGGAAACCCGACGGAATGTGCGTTTTTAAAATTCCTCGACCGGTTGGGGACCGCTTACGGACCAGTTCGACTTCAGGCCCAGATCCAGGAAGTACTTGGGCATAATTCCCAGCGCAAAATGTCGGCGGTGAAAGTCCTGGAAAATGGAAACTCACTCATCTTTCTGAAGGGAGCCCCCGAGCGGATCCTGCTCCGTTGCTCGAAGATTCTGAACGATGGAACGGTTCAGCCTCTCACTCCGGAAGTTCGGGCGAAACTCGAAAATCTGGTCGCGGAAGCCTCATCGCGTGGTCTGCGGATACTGGCCTTTGCGGAAGGATCTTTCCCCGAAAATGGTGTGCCCCTTGGCATTTTGATCGAAGATGAACCTTACAAGGAGTTTACCCTGACAGGGATCCTGGGGATTGCTGATCCGCTGCGCGCAGAGGTCCCTGATGCGGTGG
Organism: Thermoguttaceae bacterium; assembly: GCA_030530205.1. GTDB lineage: Bacteria > Planctomycetota > Planctomycetia > Pirellulales > Thermoguttaceae > RGIG3701. The sequence continues at coordinate 18,897 of JAUMVK010000029.1, forward strand.
CGCACTGCCAGAAGGCCGGGATCGTGGTGAAAATGGTTACAGGCGACGCGCTTCCTACCGCCCGGGCGATTGCTCGCGACGCAGGGATCTACTCCGGCTCGGAATCGGAACTGGTCATGACTTCCGAGGAATTTAACGCGATCCCGGACGAAGAACTTCCCGAAAAGGCCAAGGCTCTGCGAGTTTTGGCCCGTTCCACGCCCTCGGATAAACTGCGGCTGGTCAAGGCGCTCCACGAGGATGGCGAAGTCGTGGCGATGACCGGCGACGGTACAAACGACGCGCCCGCGCTAAAATTTGCCGACGTTGGTCTTGCCATGGGAAAAACCGGGACCGAAGTCGCAAAAGAGGCGAGCGACATCGTGTTGATGAGCGATGATTTTACGAACATCGTGACAGGAGTCCGCTGGGGCCGCACGCTCTACCAGAACATTCAGCGCTTCCTTCAGTTCCAGCTGAGCGTGAACGCTGCGGCGCTCCTTTGTGCGGTGATCGGCCCTTGCGTTGGAGTTCCGCTTCCGCTTACGGTCACGCAACTTCTTTGGATTAACATCATCATGGACACTTTTGCGGCAATCGCTTATTCCACACAACCGCCTCGGGCGAATGTATTGGATCAACCGCCCATCCAACGCAGCGCAAGTATCATCACATCAGAAATGCTGCTGAACATAGGAATTGTGAGCGTTTTTCAGACGTCCATCCTCTTTGCGTCCCTCTTTGGTGGGTGGTTCGTCACGAAAGGCGCCGATGGCAGTTTTGATGTTCAAAGCCTTGAATCTCTCACGATTTTCTTTACGATGCTGGTCATGTTCCAGTTCTGGCATAAATTTAACTGCCGCTCTCTTTCGGGGCATGAATCCGCATTCTGCGATCTGATGAAGTGCAGAGGTTTTTTGACGATCATTTTCCTGATTACATTGACGCAGATCGTGCTGGTTCAGATTCCGGCTGTTGGAGTTTTTTTCCGTACTGTACCGCTTACGCTTATTCAGTGGCTGGAAATCACGGTTTTGACCTCAACGGTTCTGTTGGTTGGCTGGATCGCGAGGAAGCTGAGTTTACTCATTTCCTGATATTTTAATAAAAATTTCAAAAAAATCAAGAAAAAGAGAACATTAGGGCTTGTTAAAATTTGCAAAAAGGGTAAAATAAAATTGAGTATTTTTTGAAGAAAATCCTGAGCAAAACTTCGTTGAATCAGGTGACTTCATTCCCTTTTTTTTATTTGCTCTCTTTGTCATGCCAGAGGCAGCCCAGGAACCTGAAAAGACGCAAAACCCTCAAGCTGAAAGCGAGCAGCAGTCAGCCATTCCGCCGCATCGATGTTTTTCGATTGATGCGGTGATAGGTCGTGCTGTGTTTTCAGGTCTTTCCCGGTTTTTGAGTGGCGCTACCTCAAGTTGGTACTCCCAGCCAGACACGTGCCAGAGAGTCTATTATGCGAATCATACGAGTCACCTCGATATGCTGGTGATTTGGTCCGCCATGCCGGATTATGTCCGCAAAGTTATACGCCCTGTTGCTGCGAAGGACTACTGGGGCAGTGGAATACTGCGTCCCTACATCGCGAAGAGGCTTTTTAATTGTATCCTGCTGGAACGGCAAAATGTGAAAGTTCACAACAATCCAGTGGATGAAATGCTTCGGGAAATGGGGAATCAGTACTCCATTATTATTTTCCCGGAAGGCGGGCGGCAATCATCCGGTCAAATGGCGGAGTTCAAGAGCGGACTGTACTATATGTGCAAGAAACGCCCTGAACTGGAACTGATCCCGATTTATATTGACAACATGAATCGTATCCTTCCGCGTGGAACATACCTTCCTGTTCCGCTCCTGAGCCATGTAACATTTGGAAATCCGCTGTGGCTGGAAAAGAACGAGAAGAGGCAGGACTTCCTGGACCGCGCACGGCAGGCAATTTTAGACCTAAAGAAAAGAGTGTGAAGTACGGAATCGACTTTTCGTATCGAGTGTTTTGTGACTCCAGCCATCACGCTCAACATTTAGAATAATGGATTATACGTTCATTTTTTTCATTGGAGTTCTGATCGTTTTGGGGATTATTTCCCTCACGACAACGATTCTGAAGAATCAGAAGAACTCCTCGATCGACCCCTTGAGGCTTGATAAATTCTGCTCACGTGTGAACAGTTGGTGGGCACTTTTTGTTTTTGTGGCCTTTGCGTGGTATTTGAGTACCGGGTTCGTCATCTTTCTGTTCGGGGCCATGTCGTTTTGGGCGATGCGAGAGTTCATTACGCTGATCCCCACACGCCAGGCGGATCACCGTGCGCTTTTCCTTCTTTTCTTTTTTTGTGTTCCGCTTCAGTACATTTTTGTTTGGCTTGAGTGGTATGACGTGTATTCCGTGCTTATCCCGTCGGTCATTTTCCTTCTTATTCCGATCATCATCGCGATGTTCGGAGACACAAAATTTTACCTGACGCGTATCACCCAAATCAGTGTTTCCCTTCTGATTTGTGTTTATTCGCTCAGTTTCGCGCCGGCATTGCTGACGCTTAAACTTCCGGAAAACAGTTCGAGTGCCAAGGCTGGCCTCCTCCTTTTTTTCCTCCTGATGACTCAGCTTTCCGAACTTTTCCCATTCCTGACGAAGGCTTTTTTCACCAATCCGCATCCAATCGCGCCGAACGTGAATACTTCAAAAACGTGGGAAGGGCTTTGTTTTGGAATGGTTGGAACCCTTTTCGTCGGCACACTGGCGAGTCCTATGACTCCATTCCCGGCCTGGGCTGATGGCCTTTCCGCGATGCTGATCGCACTCATGGCCTCAGGGGGCTCGCTGACCCTTTCGGCAATCAAACGCGACCGGGGTGTGCGAGATTACGGTACACTGGTCGTTGGGCATGGTGGAATTCTGGACCGCATTGATTCTATTTGCTTCGCGGCTCCGGTTTTCTTCCACACCTCGCGTATCCTGCTGAATTTCCACGATCAGCTCGGCGGGACCGGGTTTAACGCGTGGTTTTAACTTCGAGGACGGTGCGTTTGCCATCGTTGAAGTGTAATCCCTTAAGTTTCCTGTTTTAACGGCGCTGGATGCGTCTTTTCCCCAGTATTATGGCTACACCTGAAAATCCGAAACAACGCCCGCTTAAGCCGCAGCCGGTGAAGCCGCAGTCACTTCGGCCGCAGCCGCTCAAGCCATCGGTTGTCCCGGCCAATACCCCGCTCACGTCCCAGAAGAAAACTTCGGGCTTGAAACCGGTTCCAGTTTCTCAAGTGGAAGAGCCGAAAGAAATTTCCGAGGAGGCTGCTTCCCTCGCGGCGGAAATCAGTCAGGTGGACACGAATGAGTATTTGCCCGTTCAGGACGAATATCTCGCGGAAGAGATTCATGTTCGGGAAGAGCAGGAGGAAGAGGAGGAACTGACCGATAAAATCGCGAAGGGTGCTCCGCCGTGGTTCCTTTCGACAATTGGTCACGTCATTCTGATCCTCATTGGCGCTCTGATTTTCTCTGCTGTACCGCCAAAACCGAAGCCAATCGTCATCGAGTGTGTTGTCGAGATGGAGGAGGAAGAAGTCCAGGAGGAAGAGGAAATCTGGAACGAGGAAGTCGGTGTTCAGCAGGAGCTTGAAACGGAAACAGCTTCTCCGACAGAGGAACCGGAAGTTTCCGAAATGGCCGAAGAGGACAATCCGGTGGAAGACCCGATGCTTGAGCCGGAATCCGCGCCGGAATCAGAGGATGGAACTCTTGCTGCCAGATTAAAAGAAGCGCCTGTAGGCGCACGTTTTGACGGACGAAACCCAGGCGGGCGAAAAGGTCTGCTCGGAAAATACGGGGGAACGAAATCGACCGAAGACGCAGTGGAGCTTGGCCTTCAGTGGCTCGTGAGACAGCAGGAAAAGAAAGGCCCGAACAGCGGTTCGTGGAGTTTGGAAGGCCCGTATTCCGGAGGTCTCGATGATTGCCAGAATCGTATTGCCGCGACGGCCATGGCTCTTCTGGCGTTCCAGGGAGCGGGTTATACGCAGCATCCGCCCAAAATTGAGGAAAAAGACCGAAAGTCCAAAAAGCGTTACGAACGCAAAATGAAAGAAATCAAGGACATTGGCAAGTATCGTCAGGTCGTTGCAACAGGGTGGAACTGGCTCCTCAAGCAGCAGGGCCCGGATGGCCAGTTTTTCCCGCAGGATGGAATGTACAATCACCCGTTTTATACACATTCGCAGGCTACGATCGCCCTTTGTGAATTGTATGGAATGACAAAAGAACCAAGATACCGTAAACCTGCCGAGAAGGCGGTCGCATTCCTTGTGAGCACACAGCATACCGATGGTGCGTGGCGGTACACGACACAAAAGGACGAAATGTCTGACCTTTCCGTAACCGGCTGGGTCCTGATGGCGCTCCAAAGCGCACGTATGGCAGGGCTGGAAGTTCCACAGGAAACACTGGACGGGATTACACGTTACCTTGACGCAAACAGTGCGGCCAATGATTTGACCTACTACCGTTACACTCTGGAAGAAACGTATCCAAGTATGACGATGACTGCCGAGGGAATATTATGCCGTCAATATCTCGGTTGGGAACAGAATGACCCGCGTATGGAAAAGGCTCTGACGAGGGTTCTGACCGAGCCGGTGAGTTTCAAGGGAGAAACGGACGTTTACAAGTGGTACTACGCGACTCAGGCGATGCACCACAAAGAGGGGCACTGGTGGAAGGACTGGAACGCGATCATGCGTCAGGAACTTCCTTCCCATCAAGTGAAAACTGGCCCTGAAAAAGGAAGCTGGAACCCGGATTCGGACCGTTTCGCAGACGATCAGGGGGGGCGTCTTTATATGACGTGCCTGAGTATTTATATGTTGGAAGTTTATTACCGCCATCTGCCGATTTACGCCAAACTGTTCGACGAAAACGGGAAGATGAACCTCGACGCGGTTCCTGATGAAACTCCTGAGGCCCCTGCGGCAACGCAGACGGCTCCGGCAGAAAATCAGGCTCCGGCTCCTGCCCCGGCGGCTCAGTCTGCTGAACCGGCAGGATTGGACGCGGAAACTACGAAAGGTGCAATAGAAACGCCCGAGAATATCACTGGGAATTTTGAGTAAAATCAACGCTGGCCTTCAGAATCATTCAAAAGGAACCAAAATGACTGAATTGCGCAAAGCTGAAATTGAACGTAATACGAACGAGACGCAAATCCAAATGACTCTGAATCTGGACGGGACGGGCAAGTCGCGGCTGGATTTGAAAGTTGGTTTTTTGGAACACATGCTGACGCTCCTGGCCAAGCACTCGGCGATGGATATTAATTTAAAGGCCAAGGGTGACATCCAGGTCGATTTCCACCACCTCACGGAGGATGTAGGGATCGTTCTGGGTGAAACCATGCGCAAGGCGTTGGGAAATAAAGCGGGAATTCGACGTTATGGGTTCTTCCTGCTCCCGATGGACGAAACGCTTGTCGAAATCGCTGTCGATTTTGGCGGCCGGCCGTACTTTGTCTTCAATGCGGAATTTCCCACGCCGAAAGTGGGTGACTTTGACACGGAACTGGTTCGGGACTTCTGGCACGGTTTTTCCTGTGCCGCTCTTTGCAATCTGCACATCAACGTGAAGTATGGCCAGAACAGCCACCACATTGCGGAAGGAATTTTCAAATGTGCTGCCCGTGCGATCCGTATGGCGGTCGAGATGGACCCGAGACTCCGGGACATTCCAAGCACCAAAGGGGTCATTTGATTATTGGGACTGACTCTCTCTGAATTTTTTGACGGTCGTTGAAATCTGAATTCAGCGGCCGTTTTTCTTTAGATTTTTTGCTCTTGACTCCTGTTTTGGTTTGTGTTAAAATCCCTGAATTGAATTATATGACGTTAAGACAGATTTTCAGGAGCGAAAAATGAACGGGTCCGAATCGAAAAACGCGTTTTCCAAAATCATGACATCTCCCATTTTATGGGGCGCAGCGGCCACAGCGGTTTTCTACGGGTTAATCAAGGCTCAGGTCCTTCAGGTCCAGGCTATTCTGCACTATTTCATCTCGCCGACTGGTGAAATACTGACGATCCCATTCGTCGAGATTTTGATGTTTTTTATCGGTTTCGCGGCACTGGCGTTCAAATTTTGGGACATTCGTTTTCAGGCCTACTGGGTCAGGCGTCAGGAGCAATCTCCCGACACGTTTTTTAGTGCACCGAAAAACGGTTTTTTTCAGCCGGATGACGCAGTGGTTATGGTCGAGAAACTGGACGAAATCCCCGCGAAAGTTAGGTCCGGGTATTTTATTCAGCGTTTGAAGGCATCGCTCGATTTCATCATTCGGAACCATTCCGCTCGTGGTTTTACGGACGAGATGAAGTACCTTTCCGACCTCGACGCGGCACGGATGGCGCAGAGTTACGCGTTTATCCGGGTCATTATTTGGGCGATCCCGATCCTCGGTTTCCTCGGGACGGTCATGGGGATCACACTCGCGATTGGAGGTTTGGGCGGAAATCTCTCCGATACGGAACAAACGCTTCCGAAAATGATTTCGGATTTGAGTTTTGCCTTCGATACGACGGCCCTGGCACTGAGTTTTTCAATCGTTTTGATGTTCTTCCAGTTCTACGTTGATAAACTTGAACATCGTCTTCTGGACGCAGTGGACGTTCAGACGAATCGGGAGCTTGCCGGCCGGTTCGAGGAATTTTCCAAAGCCGAAGATGGCATGGTTGAGGCTGTTCGTACGCAGGGAATGCGCCTGATTTCCCAGATGGAGAAACAGTCACAAAGCCAGACTGAAATGTGGGAAAATTCATTCAGGAAAGTCGAAACAGAATGGACACGCCGTCTTGAAGCGGTTGGTACACAAATGGGAAAAGTTGTGGAGGAAGCGTTCACTCAAGGGGTTTCCCATTTTGTTGCGCAGACGTGTCAGGGACTTTCCCGCGAAATTTCGGCTGAAATTGAGTCCCAGCTTCAAAAAACGATCGGGATCCAGTGGAAGAGCCACGTTGCAGAACTAAAAGACGTTCAAAACGCCGTTCAGCGTCAGTGTGATACGCTGCAGGCCTGCATGAACAAGAATAACGAATACTTCAGCCTTTGTAATTCAGCTCTTGCGGAAAATGGGCAGAGGCTTGCGCAGTTCGCGCAGACGGTTTCCCAGCTCAACGCAGTTGCTTCCGCAGTGAAGGAAATGAGCGAAGCCACTGCTAAAATCGCCGAAGGGAGCGAAAAAATCGTCCGAATGGAAAATGTGCTTACGCAGAACCTTTCCACCCTTCAGGGAGCCCGGGATTTTGAGCACACGGTTTCCCAGCTTGCGGCAGCAGTGACGGTTTTAAATACATGGCTCAATGAAGTGAAGGCGGCGAAGAAGCATTAAGCAACCAATCCATGAGTAATTATTCCTCCAACCGACGCGCCGGGACCGGTGGAAATCCGGTTTCGCTTTTCCCGTTTCTTGCGGTCTTGCTCTGCACGATGGGGGCGCTTATTGCTATTTTGCTCATCATCGCCCGGCAGGCTCAAATCAGTGCGGAGCGAATGTTTTCGGAGGACAGTAATTCTGCCATTGCGAAAGCTGAGACGGAAACTGAACAGGAAACCGATAATGAACCGGAACAGCCAGTTGCAGGCCCCTCACGCGAGGAACTGGAAAGCACGATCAAGAAACTCAAAAGCCGAAACGAATTGGAACAGTGGCGCAACGAGGAGCTTCAAAACGTACGTGCCCAGCTTGAAAAGGAAACGCAGCAGGCTCGGATCGCGCTGAGTACCACACAGGAAAAACGAAACGAGCTTGTACAACAATTGAAAAACTTGCGTGAAGCGCTGATTCGTCTTGAGAAAGAGCACGAAACCCTTTCCGCGGAAGATTTGAAAAAAGAACTGGCGGAAGGCAAGAAGAGGCTCGAAGACTTAAAAAAGGAGCTTGAAAAAGCCGAAAATACGGCTAAAAATCAGAATGGTTCTTATGCGATTCTGCCGCATGAAGGTCCGAACGGGACAAGACGTTACCCGATGTACATCGAATGTCGCAAAGACGGGGCATGGTTAATGCCCGAAAAAGTACGACTTGGCGCGGGTGATTTTGAGGGTGTACTTTCGATGGAAAACCCTCTCGAAATGGCACTGATGGCCAAACGGCAATATTTACTCAGAAACGGCATCTTTCAGGAAACGCCTGATGGGGAACAGGAACCATACCCGCTTATCATCGTGCGCCCGGAAGGAATTCTTTACCTCTATATGGTGAAGCAGGCGCTGCAGTCGTGGAAGTCTGAGTTCGGATACGAACTGGTGGAAGATTCGCTTCCTGTGGCATATCCGCCGAATGATGAAGTGTTGAAAGGAGAAATGGCTAATGCGATTGCGGAGGCTCGTGTGCGCCAGCGCCAAATCGCGGCCATGGCGCCGACGCTTCCGCAAACCTCTGGAGGTTCTGGGGGAAGTGTCGTGTACCACCCGAACAATCAGGGAGGGCAGGCTGTTCAACTTGACCAAAACAGTCGTTTGGCGCGTACACTGCGGCGTTCTGCGGAACAGGCTGCTCAAGGAGCGTCACTGCGAAAAGGAAACGGAGGCTCTGTTCCCAATGGGATGCCTCAAGGAACTGGAACCGGTGGGTTGGCAGGGGGTCCTAAATCGGCTCCAACCAGCGGAGCGTTTGGCTCGAATGGAGGTAATATGAACCTACAGCCGGGCAGTGGGGCAGACGTTCAGCGTGTTCCGAACACAACGACTGCAGCGGCCAACGATTTATCCCTTTGGGCTGCCGCTACCCAAAGTGAAGGGGATTCCTCTGAAGAAACTCCTTCAACTGGGCAAAATGAAAAGGATTCCAGAATTCAGGGCGGAAAAACAGCTCAGGAATACGCGGCCGGAACGGACAGCACGGGCAGCCAAACGATGGGAATGAACGGAGATCAAGGTCCCGTTTCGGGCCAAGCCGGTCAGATGCCGCCCCAAGCTCCGGGTGGTCCCGATGTTCAGAGTGTCGCGGATATGGAAGGACAAAACTGGGCATTGGCAAATTACCGTCCCAATATGACCTCTCTGACTCGCCCGGTTCCGATGGAGTGCCGGAAAGATCGAATCATTTTGAGCGCCACGCCCGGGACGGACGCAGTGACGATTATGATCGGGAAACCGATTCCCACGGTGAAACGTCTCGCGAAGGAAATTGGAACACAGATCAATCAGTGGGGAGACGCTGGCAGGGGTGTATATTGGAAACCGATCCTGCGTGTTCGCGTCGCGGAAGATGCCCGGCTTCAATACGAACATCTTCTTCAAATGCTCGAAGGAAGTGGGTTAATTGTTGAGGAAGTGAAATGAATTTAGGTGGGTTTTTTCGGGGATTTTGAGCTTAAAATTCTCAAAACCTCTGAAAAATGGGGCCAAAACGTAAATTTTTTTCATTTTTTTTCACTTTTTTTCGATTTTTTGGGCTTTTTTGCCATAATCCCACTTGTTTTTTTTCGAAAAAAACGATTTAATCATAATTAAGAAAAGGATCTGGTTTGTTTTCGACGGGAAATTCCCCGACTGAAATCAATTTTCCTTTCCCATTTATTTTTTTCCTGTTTCCATTTTTTCATCCCAAGGAGGGATTCAAACCATGGCTAAAAAAGCAGCCCCCGCACCCGTCAAACCGATGACGAAGTCCGAAATTCAGTCCGCTGTCGCGGAAGCCACCGGCCTGACCAAAAAACAGGTCGCCAGTGTCATTGATGCTCTGGCCGATCAGATTCGCAAGAGCGTTGCCTCGAAAGGCGCTGGATCTTTCATTCTTCCTGGTCTGCTGAAGATTGAGAAGAAAACTGTCCCGGCCAAGAAAGCCCAGAAACACGTCGAGAACCCCTTCAAAAAAGGTGAATTCCGTGACATTCCGGCCAAACCGGCTTCCAGCAAAATCAAGATTCGCCCGCTGAAAGGTCTGAAAGACTCCTGCGTCAAATGAGACTGAGTTAAATTCGACCACGAAAACCTCTTCGGCTGTACAGTCGGAGAGGTTTTTTCGCGTTAAGAGGTTACCTGACCGTTCACCATCGCCCACCCTCCGCCAGGATTACAATGGAAAATCTCTCAAAACCCGATATTCAGGCCGGAAAGAACTTTCGTGACTACCAGCCGCTGATTCCTGTTTTGGGAATGATCGTGACGGGTATTCTTGCCGATTCAATTCTTTTTTCGTCTGAAACGCCGGGTAACGCTCTGGGTTTTGGTGTCTGGTTCTGGTTTGGAATCCTGCTGGTGTGCTTCGGACTTCTTGCAAAGTTTTTCAGGAAAGAAATTCCGCGCTATTTGCTTATCCTTTCTGCCATCGCTTCTCTTGCGGGAATATACCACCAAGTGTACTGGAATTTTTATCAGTCGAACGAAATCGCGAGGTGTGTTCAGGACCCGTTTTCGATCGAGTCCATAGAAGGAAAGATCTTGAGCCCTCCGCAATTTTCAAAACCCCAGAGTGGAATGTTTCTTCAGTCGGACGACCCTGACAAGGAATTTGTGACGGTATTCACGCTTCGTATTTATGCCCGTCGGACAACAAAAGGTTGGGAAAAGGCTTCAGGAAAATTGCTCGTTCGTTCGGTTGGGCGTCTGAATGATGCGCACACAGGTGACGTTGTACGTGTGAATGGTTTGCTTACGGGGATTTCGGAGGCGATGAACCCCTACGCTTTTTCCCCGAAAGTTTATTACCGTCAACAAAGAATTCTGTCGGTCATGAGGGTTCCATCTCCCGCAAATGTGAAAATCATAAGCCAACCGAGCGTTTGGGGAATTCTGCGGACCGTTGAGACGCTTCGTGCCAAAGCGTACGAGCAGTTGGATCGTTTTCTGAACGATGAAACTCGGGCGATGGCTTCGGCTCTGATTCTTGGCTGCCGGGAAGAAGTTTCTGACGAAAATCTGAATGAAATGCTTGAAACCGGTACCATCCACATTCTGGCCATTTCGGGTTTACACGTCGGTCTTTTGGCAGGAGGTTTTTTCCTGTTTTGCCGTCTGTTGGGGCTAAAACCATTCGTCACGGTGGTGATTACACTTTGGGGTGTTTGGCTTTATGTGCTGGTAAGCGGAGGCAGACCACCGGCTCTGCGCGCGGGAATCATCGTGACGATCGTAACGGTTGCGTACCTGTTGAATCGCCATCACTCCCACATTAATTCACTCGCTGCTGCGGGAATTCTGGTTTTGATCCTGAATCCCACCGCGTTGTTTTCAACGGGGACCCAGCTTTCGTTTCTTGCGGTAGCGACGCTCATGGTCACGCCGTCTCTTTACGACCCACGACTGAGCCACATTTCAAACACTCCAAACGTTCCAAACCTTCTGGATGAACCAAAAGTTGAAGCGGCGTGGGAGTACCTTCTCGTGCCGAACGCGCCAAGGTTGGCGATTCTCAAAGTTTTGGTGAGAAAATGGGTACTTGGTTTCGTAAATTTGATGTACGCCTCGTTCCAGATGACGGTCGTATTGCTTCCATTGGTCGTGAAGGCGTTTCACGTGGCGGCGTTCATTGGGATTTTTATGAACATTCTCCTTTGGATCCCTCTGATGATTGGAATGATGAGTGGCGCGGGAGTCGTGGTTTTCGGGCCGGTTCCGTTCCTTGGCCCTTTTTTCGGCTGGCTGTGCTCAACATCTCTTGGACTTATGGCAGCGATCATTCACTGGGGAAGTACACTTCCGGGGCATTGCCTCTGGCTGCGGGGAACACCAACTTTCTGGAACGTTCTGCTCTATACACTCCTGGGACTCTGGATCGTATTCCCGGCTTTACGGCGTCGTGCACGAGGGAAATTCGCTCTGATCCTCTTCATGATGGTTCTTCTGCTCATCCCTTTTATGCAATTCGGGACTTCGCGGAAGGGAGAATTGCGATGTTCGTTCATTTCCGTTTCGCACGGGCTGTCGATTTTGCTTCAGCTTCCCAATGGTGAGACGATCCTGTACGACGCTGGTCAGTTTGCTCCAGCGGCCTATCCATCCAGAACGATTTCAGAATTTCTCTGGAATTCGGGTGTACGTCGGCTTGATGCAATCGTCATTTCTCACCCGGATATGGACCACTACAACGCAGTTCCAGGAATTTTGAACCGTTTTCCTGTTGGGAAAATAATGATGTCGCCGCAAATGTACACGGCGTTGAACAAGTCCAAACTTTCCAGGAATATGGCCCTTTCACTTGGCTCAATCAGACTGGTGGAAGCAGAAGAACAGACGGCCAAAATGCTCCAAAATCTTTCGCGGTCGATTTCGGCAAAGAAAATTCCGATTGAAATGCTTGTCGCGGGCGATAAGATTTCCGTCACGGAGGAGTGTACAATTTCGGTCCTTCACCCAACGCGGGCGTGTCTGGACGCAGAGCCTGACAAAACGAACGCGAATTCTCTGGTTCTTTTGGTTGAATATCAGGGAGTTCGATTTCTTCTTACGGGCGATTTGGCTCCGCCGGGACTGGGTTACGTGCTTTCAGCCACGCCGGTTCCTTGTGACGTCGTTCAGGCTCCTCACCATGGGGGAAAGACTTGTGCCACTCGGGAATTTGGTCTCTGGTCCCAGCCGAAGTATTTCGTGATTTGTGAATCGTTCGGAAATGAACAGAAACTTACGACGAATCTCTACCGTTCATTAGGAGCACAGGTCTTTCATACAGGCCGCGAGGGTGCGGTGATTTTCACCGTTCGGGAAAGAAAGCTCAAGATCGTGACGCGGGAAGAATGGAAAAAATGGCATTAAAGAGGCTTTTCTGCAATCTTTTCTGAAATTTCCAAATTTTCTCCTTTTTTTAAGATTGAATCCTTTTCTTTCCTTGACTTTTTAAGATTTTTTAGTATAATGAAATTGTGGTTGCCATTCGTGTTTTTACATATATTACCCATTATTCCCGCCTTCCTGAGAGGAACCTGAAATGAAAAAATTAATCTCCGTTTCCCATTCTTTCCAGTCAGTGGTTTTTACGTTCTGTTTCCTCTTTTTTTGTTTGGCGCTTTCCGGGTTACTGAAGGCGCAGACTCCAACCGAGCCGGATGTTCTGTTCCAGATTGGTTACGCGGATGGTTACTGCTCCGAATTCCGCCATTTTATCAAATGGGAGGACTTTTTCGATAAAGACGAACCGATTTCGCATTACGTAGTTGGGAAAAGCCGTCCGCGGGATTGGTATCGGCAGCATAATTCGACGCGGGATTGGCACGCGGCTGGCCGTTCATTTTACTCACTGATCGAATTTGAGGCCCAGAAGGACTACGACATTCCACTTTATTTTGTCGTGGCGACGTGTTATGGTCACCCGACGGAACCATCTCAGGTGGAACTGACTGTGAACGGGACGGTTCTGGAACCGAAACGGGTCGTGCCGGGGCCACCGGGTTTCCCGAAATGGAACTCGGAGCTTGATCACGGCTGGCCCGAAAATATGCGCATCACGATCCCGGCGGGGCTGGTAAAAAAAGGAAAAAACCTCATCAAAATGCGTCTCTTCGACGGGAGCTGGTCGTTTTGGGATTACCTGGCCTTGCGCGAGAAAGACGAGCCGCTTCCGGACGATCAGGTCGGGAATATGCTCGCGAAATTCCGCGCTCCCGGCGGCCCCATGGAGGAAGTACACGAAATCCTGTTTGCCGAGCGCGAGGCGAGTTACGATGGGCATTGGTACGCGAATTTCGGCTACTATGCCTGCGAGACGAATAATTTCCCGTTCCCGCTTGGGGGCGGCGGCGCGCTGCGGATCCTGAATCTCGATACGGGTGAGGTGCGGACGCTTTTCGAGGACCCCCATGGAAACATTCGCGACCCCCAGGTCCATTACGACGCGCAGAAGTGCATTTTCTCGTACCTGAAAGCCGGGACGAAGCACTACAACTTGTACGAGATCAATCTGGATGGGACGGGCCTGCGTCAAATTACCTCCGGGGACTGGGACGACATTGAGCCGTGCTACCTGCCGAACGGCGACATCGTGTTCCCGTCGAGCCGTGCGAAACGCTGGGTCCAGTGCTGGCTCACGGGCGTGGCGAACCTCCACCGCTGCGGCCCGAACGGGGAGAATATTCACGCGATTTCTGCCAATCCCGAGCAGGAAAACACGCCGTGGGTGATGCCGAACGGCCAGATTTTGTACATGCGTTGGGAGTACATTGACCGCTCGCAGGTTCATTACCACCACCTCTGGACGACCAATCCGGATGGGACGAAGCATCAGGCCTTTTACGGAAATCAGGCTCCGGGGATCTGTATGCTCGGCGCGAAACCGATTTACAGACGCGCAGGGGCTGAGTCTTCCGACCCGAATGATTCCCACCGGTACGAAGTCTGCGCGACGTTTTCGCCCGGTCATGGTATGCGCGAGCACTATGGCACGATCACGCTCGTGGACCCGAAAAACGGCCCGGACGATCCGGACGCGATTCGGCCGATCTCACGCAATAATGTTCACGCGGATGCCTGGGCTTTTGGTGAAGGGGCGTTCCTTTGTGTTAAAAAGACTTCGATCGTCGTGCTGGATGAAGAAGGACGCGAGCAGGTGATCTACACGCTCCCGACGGCCCAGGAGCAGCCGTTCCGCTGGTGTGCGGACGTTCAGCCGATCATCAAGCGCCCGCGTGAGGAGATCATCGCCGATACGACCGACCCGACGCAGAAAACCGGCGTCTTCGCAATGGCGAATCTGTACGAGGGCCGCAAAATGAAGGACGTTCCGAAAGGGACGGTCAAGGAACTGCTCGTTCTGGAAGCGACGCCGATCCCGGTCCACTATAACGGCGGGATGATGAGCGTTTCGAGCGGCGGGACGTTCGCGATCCCGCGCATTCTGGGCCGCGTGCCCGTCAATCCGGACGGCTCGGCTTACATGGAACTGCCGGCGAAACGGGCGGTCTATTTCATCGCGCTGGACGAGAAAGGAAACGCGGTGAAGCGGATGCACAGTTTCACGAGCCTGATGCCGGGCGAGGTGAATATTTGCATCGGCTGCCACGAGGACCGCACGATGACGCCGACCGCGGAAGACCGGCTCCAGCTCATGAACGCCATGAAAACGCCGCCGGCAAAGCCCGAAAAAATCGCCGGGATCCCGGACGTTTTCGACTATTTCCGCGACATTGTACCGATTTTGAACAAGAACTGCCTCGAGTGCCACAACGAATCGCGGCGCGACGGCAATGTAAACCTGGACTCCGACTTGAGGACGGGCGTTTTCGTCAACTCGTATAATTTGTTAAGTGGCAGGCAAATGCTCGGCGATAATCGAAACCGCCCGATGAGCAATTTCGAGCCGTACGAGATCGGCAGCCAGGTGAGTACGCTCTTCCAGATCATGGAAAGCGGCCACCCGGATAAAGATGGGAATCGTCGCGTGAACATGACCCCGGAAGAACTCAAAACCGTACAGTACTGGCTCAACGTCGGTGCGAACTTTGCCGGAACGTACGCCGCGGACGCCTGCGGGTCGCTGGTTTGGGGCTACTCGCCATTCAATTTGGAGCGCAAGGAGGATTACAGTCGGATCCCCGACCCGGACGTGGACTGGCCGGAGCGCAAGGCGATGGTGGAAATGTTCAACCGCCGGTGCGTTGAGTGCCACAAATGGGACGATCAGCAGCGTGCCCGAGCGCTTCCTTCCTCGATTTCCCGCGGCTCGGCTAAGTACGGCAGTCAGTGGGCGTTTAACCTTTCCTTCCCGGAAAAGTCGAATTTCATCCGCTGCCCGCTCGCAAAAGAAGCTGGGGGTTTCCAGCGGTGTAAACGTCAGGACGAAAACGGGAATTGGGTCCCGGAAATCATTTTCAAAGATACAAACGACCCGGACTACCAGATCATTCTGGCCGCCATCAAACGCGCGCAGAAGTACATCACGGACGAGCGGACGCATTTCAGCCTGAAACCGTTCCATCCCAATCCGTGGTACACGCGGGAAATGGTCCGTTACGGCGTGCTTCCGCCGGATTACAAAGAGGGCGACCCGATCGATCCGTACGAGACAGACCGCAAATATTGGGATTTAGAGCACTGATCGTTTGTTCGAACGAATAATGAAGAATGAATAACGAATAATGAGGAGAAAGAGTTTAGTCTTCCATTCGCTATTTGTCCACTTGAGATTTAGCTCATTTCAATCATTATTCGTTATTCGCTGTTCATTATTCATTCGTTAATAAAGGAGATTTTATGATTCCGAATTTTTCTCTCATCGGTGAGTCCATTAATGATTCCGTGCCCTCCACTCAGGCGCTTTTTGACGCGAACGATCTGGACGGGATCCGCGCTTTGGCGCAGTTTCAGGCCGAAAAGTCGGCATACATCGACGTGAACGTCGGCGTGCGCAGTGCCGAATTTCTCGCGGAGATGGTCCAGCTCGTGCAGTCGGCCGTTTCACTTCCCATTTCGATCGACACGCCGGACATGGCGATGGCCGAAGCGGCACTGAAAGTTTATGATTTGTCTCGCGGAATGCCGATCCTCAACTCGATTTCCCCTCTGCGGACCGAAATGTTCGAGCTTTACAAAATCTGCCCGTTCCGCCCGATCCTGCTCGTGACGGAAAACCGGGTCAACGGCGAGGATATTCCTTGCCATACGGCTGAAGAAACCTACGATGCGGCACGTGCCATGCTAGAGAAAGCTCATGAGGCGGGGATCCCGACCTCCGACTGCATTTTCGACCCGGGAGTCGCGCCGATCGGGACCGACACGGAGGGGAATTTTGCCCGTTTGTACAAGACGATGCAAATGATGCACGACGATCCAGCTTTCAAAGGCTTTCACGCGTCGGTCGGTCTGAGCAATTTCACCGTCATGCTCCCGCCGCGCCGCTCAAACGGTGAGCTGGTCAAAACACCGCTGGAAAGTGCGTTCCTCACGCTGACCAACCCGCTCGGGATGGACTTCTGCATCGGCTCCGTCCGCCGCAAGTACGAGCTTCTGCCCGAAGGTCACGACGCGCTGGTCTGCCTGCAGGACTGCCTGAAACTCGACGGCTACGACGTGTTGAACCGTGTGATGGAGTTCTGTATGTGAGAAGAGATTTTAAATATTTTGATTTTTTCAGCAGATTTTAAACTTTTAACTTGACAAAACATTTTGGCCTGCGTATAATAAAATAAGTGGTTTTGATGTTATCATCTTCGCCAAGATTATGTTTAGGAAAGGATCTGCAATGCGTAAAACCTCCGCATTTACCCTCGTTGAATTACTCGTTGTCATCGCGATCATCGGGATGTTGGTAGGCCTTCTTTTGCCGGCCGTTCAACAGGCACGTGAGGCGGCCCGCCAAATGCAGTGTTCCAATAATCTGAAGCAGATGGGTCTTGCGACGATGAACTTCGAAGCTGCGATGAAGTACTTCCCAAGTGCTGGCTGGGGATGCTACTGGGTTGGAGATGCGGACCTCGGAACCGGGCCGAAGCAGCCGGGAAGCTGGGAATACCAACTCCTCCCCTACATGGAGCAAACTGCCCTTTATAGTATTATGGCGGATGGTTCCATCACGACGAAGAATACGGCCCAGGCGGATGTTATGGTCCAGACTCCGCTCTCGTTTCTTTACTGCCCGTCGCGCCGCTCGCCGAAAAATTACCCCAGCACGAGCGGAACGGCAAGCAACTACAGTACTTCCATCACGTCCCGCGCCAAGTCGGACTACGCGTCCTGTATGGGGGACTACGATAATCCTCAGACGCACCAGTACAGTTCATCCTATGAGGCCGTGGCCAATGGAACTTTCAAGCGATCTGATTGCTCCGCAGAAATTACGGGGGTGATGTACTCCCAAAGCCAGACCTACATGGGTGAAATTCGGGACGGAACGACGAATACGTACCTGGTCGGCGAGAAGGGGATCAACGCTTCCTGCTACGAAGTGAGCGTTTCAGGCGACGATTTGGGCTGCTATTCGGGATTTGATGACGATAACAGCCGGACGTGCGCTCGTGGCCAGAGCGGCGGTTTACCCCGTCAGGACCGGGCAGGGTATGACTCGCACTTCCTCTTCGGGAGCTGTCATGCCGGTTCCTTTGGCATGGTCATGTGCGACGCTTCGGTGCAAAGAATCTCCTACAGCATAGACATTGACGTACACGAACGCCTCGGAAACCGCCGTGACGGTCAGGTCGTGACGATCCCGAATTAGTTTTTAGATCCAAGAAGTCCGTGGTCAGTGTTGCGGCTAACCACGGACTATTTAATTATAAGGACGAATCTTCCAACGACCCGTCGAGCAGCTTACCTTCCAGAAGGGTCAGGGAGGTCCAGTACTTGCACAGCGCGTCGTAGTACTCAATATTGGTTTCTCTGTAGTTCTTTTGGGCGGTAATGAGGTCCAGTATACTGGTTTCCTGGTTCTCGTAGGCTTTTTTGGCGAGTTCAAGCGCCTCGGCAGCCTCGGGGAGCAGGGATTCACGGTACATCGTCAAATCTTCACACGCAGTGGCGTATTCACGATAAACGCCCGCCAGACGGTGCTGGATGTTCAGCTTCACGCGCTCGAGATCTTTCTGCGCCTGGATCACTTCGCTGCACGCGGCAGAAATATTACCCTGGTTCCGGTCGCGGATCCGCAGGGGCATACTCACGCCGACGGAACCTTCGATCACGTGTTCTTCTGTGTTGTACATGAGAGCGCCGGATACAGTGAAGTTTTGGCTGTTCTTCGAGTTTTCGTAATTGACTTTTTTCTGGGCTTCTGCGACCTTTCCTTCGGCGCGGATCACTTCGGGGCTGGAATTGATCAAATTATAAGCATAGGATTCCCACGATTTTTGCTCCGCAGTCTGGTTCAGGTCGGCCTTGAGTATTTCAGGCTCGCGCTCTGGCTGGCCGATGAGGCAGACGAGACGATCCCAGGCTGCGTCCAGTTCATTCTGAGCGGCACAGAGCTGTTGCTCGGATTTTCTGGCGGCGATGCGCGAGTTGACATAATCCAACCGGGAAGCGTTCCCGTTTTTGTAGCTGGTTTCAAGGCTGGCGGCCATTTGCTGGTCATTTTTCAGAATCTCACGAAGGTGAAAGAGTTTGTTCTGGATCGCAAGATATTCATAAGCCGCGACACGGACGTCGGTCAGGACGCGCGTTTTCGCGATTTCAAGCTCCTGCTGAGCCGTTGCGATCTGCTGGCAGACGACCTGCTGGGCGTGATGAAGCTGATTACCACCAAGGAATTCCTGAGAAAGTTCAAACCCCTGACGACCGCCGGGATTCGCACCACTCATTTCCTCGCCGACGTAACCAATTTCTGGATTGGGGCCAAGACCTGCCTGGACCCAATAGCCATTCAGAGCGTTGATTTTCTGTTCATAGCCTTGAATGGTCGGATTATTGAGCAAAGCAGTCTGTTCCAGTTCAGCGAGAGTCACCGTTTTTGCAGAATCCTGGCTGAAGGACTGATTTCCCAGTACACAAAACAGTGCTAGACCAATAGTCCAAACTACATTTCTGACTGACGAATCCTTTCGCAGCGTAATCATCTTTACCTCTCCATCTAATTATAGTGGGGTTTATGTATTCACTATCGGAATGGTAAAGTTTATACTTGAGGAAAAGTGCTAAAATTTGTTGATTTTGAGGATTGTCCCAAGCTGGCGCCTTTATTGATTGACACTCGGCTTATAAATTCAAGCCTCGAATCCACGACATAATGTCCAAATCGAATTCACTGACCATGTGGGCTTCTACAAGGGAACGCAGGATTCGTCCGACTCCTGATTCATTAATGATTGCGTCTTTAGCAGAATGGAATCGAAATCTCAAATCAGGGTGAACCATTCCGATCAGGCAGTTCACGAGCATGGAATTACCCTGAATGTCTTCCGGGAGGATCTTTTCCATCTGGTCAACGAGGGAGATTTTCTGGTCTATTAAATCTTGAGTCGAAATGGGTTTTCCATCTTCTGTAAACAGATTGAAAGGTACCTGACCTGAAAGAAGTTCGATCAGGACGTACCCCAAACTGGCCAGGTCAGACTGAGGTGTTGGGGGTTTTGATTTGTCGATAAGGAGTTCCGGAGCGGCATAAAGCGGCGTGCAGAACTTCAGTGATGGTGCGTCCTGAAGGAAAATGGTTGAACCATAATCGATGATTTTTACACCACCAATCTTTTTCAGCATGATGTTGGCCGGCTTGATGTCGCCGTGAGCGATCGAGTGTTCGTGGAGAGCTGAAAGAGCGTCGAGGCAGCGGCGAATAATCGTCAAAGCCACTCCGGTTTTGAGTCTCGGCTTAATTTTCCCGGGGGAAATGACAACTTCCATCCGATAAGCCAGTTCATCTTTCGGAAGATTTTTTTGCATCTGCTCAATCGTAGAATTTTTCATGAGCTGATACAAATCGTAACCGTCGATCCACTCCATTTCCATGATTTGAATATTATTGCATTTGTACCAGTTACGAATCGCGAGAAGATTGTCGTGCTGGATCGCGCCGATGGTGGAGAGGACTTTCGCGTTGTACATCATGCCCTTTTCGTATTCTTCCTCCGACTTGTATCCTTCGGGTGAGAAAAATTTTAACGCGACAGGAACCTGAAAATTGTCACTTCCTGAGCTTTTGCAATAAAATACAATTCCCTGACCGCCTTTTCCCAGTTCATATTCCATCGAAATGTTTTCCTGATCAGTCAGATTTTTCGATTGAATCAGATTGAGATATTCATTCATCAAAAAATTCACCGGCTTGCCGCAGTCAAGAGAGGTTGCCGAGGCAGTTTCTGCCATAAGATTGGTATTTCGATCGAGAGGAATCGCCGAATAATCTCGAATGTTCTGAGGCCGATGCATGATGACGGTCGAATCTGTTGGACGAGAAGGTTTTGATTGCTCCATAGTTTCAATCCTTTGAATTAGAGAGTCTGAAGTTTGACAGAAGAGTCAAGGTTACATTGAGGTCAGGAGCTTCATGGGAGGTTAATTCCCAATCCGCTCCTGAGAATTGTTTCGGCATTTATTCACATTTTACACGGAAACCCACGTCGAATGTTTCCTGACCTGCCGAGAAGTGCCGCTCAGACTGAACTCCTGAGTAACGCGATGGTGTGTACCACGAACCGCCCAGAGCGATACTTTCACCGGTGGGAGTTTTGCTGGAGGTCCACTCCGAAACATTACCATGTACGTCATAAAGACCCCAAGGGTTCGCACTGTAACTTCCAACAAGGGCACTAACCCGACAACGGTCATTGACGTTTCCGTCTGCAATACGCCACGGCGGGAGCGCATCGATACGGCCTTTCCACGAGCGCGGATTTATGAGCTGGTTCTGAAGGTCCGAAAGATTTTCGAACCGGGCATAATCGGCGTTCAGGTCTCCAAACCAGAAATCTTTTTCATCCGGTTTACCGGCCAGAGCCGCAAAACGCCATTCTTCCGCGGTTGGAAGGCTGAATTTCCGACCCGTTTTAGCGCTGAGCCACTCACAGAACGCCTCGGCCTCGGCAATCGAAATACGCGCCACAGGCTGCTGCTTGCGTGAAAGAAGCCAACCGGCCTCGTTCGGGCTGAAGTGGATAAAGTCGCCGTACTCAACGCCCGTATTGTGTTTTGGGTCGAAGGCCGAGAACTGCTCGTTCGTGACCTCAAACTGCCCAATCTTCCACGATTGGCCGGGGACTTTCACCAGATTGAGCGTCACGCCCGGCGCGATTTCCAGCGTTTCAACCGACCCGGCAGGAATCGAACCTGCGTCGATCGGTGAGGCCGTGGGCTGTGTGCGCTCCACAAAGTGGTCTTTGTGCGGCGGTTTCGGTGCCTCGCCTGGTGCCGGAGCCACGGGGAATTCGACCGGGTCGTCGGCGTCCGTACCCGTCGCGGCGGTGTAGAGAAGTCGCAGAGCCTTGCGGCGCTCAAACTGGTGCTTGACCTGCGGCGCGATGGCGTAGTTCCGCGACTCGCCCCAGCTTCCGTAGTACGGGCAGTTCAGGTCGATCCACGTGTTCAGGCGCGCCCAGTCGTCTGCCGAAAGCTGAACTCCGAAATGCCCCTGACGCAAAATCTGACCCAAAAGCGTCGATTCCACGTGGAACTCGTACGGCTTCAGGACCGGCATTTGGCTTTCTTTGGTCGGCGTCCTGACGTAACGGCGCAAATTGTAGTACGATGGCGAGAAACGCGACTGCGTGTTGTACCCGCTCGTCGAGTCAAAGGCCGGGACCGGGGGACCGTTCCGGAACGAAATATCAGATTTCTGCTCCGATTTCGAGTCTTCGTCGTGGCAAACCGTACAATGCTTTTCCAGAATCGGCTGGATCTCGTGCTGGAAACTGAACCCACGGACTTTCTCAAAGGCTCCGGCTCCTACACCGAATTCGGGTATTACGTCCACGGGCGGCTTACGCGATGCCATGGGGCTGGGCATTGTCGGGACAACGGAGTTCTGTTCCTCGTGGCAGCCGGTGCAGGAAACCTGTTCGCCCGGCATGGCGGTGGTCCAGGAGCGCATAAGCTGGATCTCGCGGCCTTCTGCGTCGAGCGCCTGGAACGCGACCGGCGTGTTGGCCGGCATCCTGAAGCTGGCGGAACCATCGGGGTAAACCGGGACCACACCTATCACACGTTTCGGGTCCCACGGACCGTCAAGCCCCACGCTGTGCGGCTCGGCGCCCATTCCCTGATACGCGAATTCGTAAGTGAAGAGTCTCAGGGCTTTCACGGTTCCGCGCGGAACATTGGGAAGACCCTGGCCGTAGTAAATGTCCGCGATGAAAACGTCGCAGTCGCTCCGTTCCCAGTTCGTGCGGTCGGGCCGGACGGGCGGGCATTCCGTTTTACGGATGGGGGTCGGTTCCTGGAACGTATAGATGTTTCCAGCTTCGTCTTTTTCCGGACGCGCGATTTCCAACATATTGTCGTAAGTGTCCACGAGGTAGATAGACCAGGGGCTTCCGGCGTTGAACTGGCAAGCAGCCAGGAACAGCGTGTCGGAAATCGGGAACGGCTGGCTGAATTTTGGCCATGTCTGAGCGATCGGGAAATCAAGACGAATGGGCAAAACCGGCTTTCCGGCCCCGGGGATCCGCTGCACCGCGCCTTCCGCTTCCTTACGGCCTTTAGACGGGTCGAAAATCACCAGGTCGCCCACTCGCGGGATCTCGTGGTGGCCGCTGATGATGGCCGAGAAACGGGACGTTCCCGGAATCGGCCGTGCGTAGAACATCGTGTTCGGGTAGTACGAGCCACTGCCGTAGTACTCGGTCTGGTTCGTGCCGTCCGGGTTGGCGTGCATCATGATGCGCGAGAAGCCATGCGGAAGGTCGGAATATTCCCAACGCAAATACAGGATTCGTCCATTGGGAAGCAAAACCGGATTCCAGTCATGGTCCTGCTCAATGGTAAGCTGGGAAATTTTGCCGTCCGGAGCTTTCCGGTAGAGATTACAGACGTGGCCTGAACCGTTAATGCACGGAACGCCCGTAAAGCAGGCCGTCGAGCAGAAGCACAAACCGCCGTCAGGCAGGTAGCACGCATCGTAATTATCCACGTCATCCGCCTCGATGGTTTCCATGAGTTTCGGCTCGGCAGGCGTTTGGCCCTCAGTCAGAGGCAGTTCCCATATCCTCCAGCGTGAGTCCGTCAACGTTGGTGACGGCATGGAGAAAAGTACCCTATCCGCGTCAAAGTGGAGTTCCAGGTCACCGACCCAGAAGTCGTTCGGCGGAGTGTAGAGGGTTCGTTGCGCGCCGGTTCGAATGTTCAACTCGCAAATCGTGTTTCCGTAATTCTCTTTCGGCAGTGAGGAGTTGCTGGTTGAGTTCCTCGGAAGGCTTAGCCCCGCCGGGATGGTTTTGGGAAGCACGCAGTTACTGTTGTAGTTTTGCGGAAGGTTCAGATTCGAACCTCGGCGTTTCACAAAAAGGATCCGGTCAAAGTTTATATCCGGGTGTATGAGCAAGATATCCCGTTTCAGGACCTCAAGCGCAACGAGGTCTGGTTCCTGTGCGTTGCGCAATTCGTTCAGTTTCTTCAGGAATTCTTCTTCATTCGGGTAGGCTTTTCCGGTTTTTTCCTTGTAACCCGCCATCATATTGCCAAGAGAATCGATCCCCTTGAGGAATGTATTACGCTGGACGATCTTCGGGTCCACGTGTGTGGTTAGTGCTTCGAGATTTTCCGGTGTGAAGTCCCACGTCAGCACGTTTTTCAGGAAAGTCTCTACGTTCACGCGGAACGGTTCTGCGGCGTGGTCGTAAAGCTGGGAGAAGTACCACGGGAGCACGAAGAACAGACAGTTCCCGCGCTTCACGAGGAAAAGTGGAAGATGAGGTCCCCCCGGTACATCGGCTGCGACGAGGATTTCTGTCCCGTCTTTGGCCACTAGGTCACATTTTTGGAAAGCCTGGTAAACCGCGTTTGTGAACCAGAAAACATCCCGATCGGAGGTCAGACCGTTCCAAAGCGCGTTTTGGCCGCCATCCGTAGGAATCAGGCCGACCTGGTAGCGGTCATTCATGATGGTCATTGGGGGAGCCGTCACATCCGCGAAACCAAGCGTCTGGAGCATCCGGACCGCACCGCCCGTCAGTAGAACGACACGAGGTTTATCAGCCGTGGCGCCTGCGACGTACTTCTGAATCGCCTCGGTCCATTCCGGCGAGTAAAGCGGCCCGACGGCGTCCGCCTCGTCACCCTGATGGATCCAGAGTGCGTCGGGAAATTCCCCGATGACCTGAAGTTTCTCGTCGGAGTCCTGCGTGAAGAACGGTTTTACCGTCACGCCGTTTAACTGGGCAGAAACTTCCAGCGCAAATGAGCTTTCCAGATCCGGCACTCTACCGGCCGGCTGGTCTAGCAGGATACCCGCAGTCTTCCCCCCCTGTGCGAGGGAAAACGACGCGGCAAACAAAACGAAAATGAAGGATAAAATGCGAGTTTTCATGGGAAGTGGAGGGGGAAAAAGGGCACGAAAAATGGTCTTGGTTTTTCTTTCCATTCTTCGTTATTCGTTATTCATTATTCACTCTTTTAGAGTCGTTCGATCTGCATCCCACCATCGACCATAATGACCTGGCCGGTGCTGTAGCGCAGATCACCTCGGGCGAGCATGGCGGCGGCACGCCCAATGTCGTCCGGGAAACCCCAGCGGTTCTGGATCACCAGCCCTTCCGCGATAAGCCGGTCGTATTTCTCGGTCACGGCCGCGGTCATGTCGGTCTTGATGATGCCCGGCCGGATCTCGTAAACCTGAATGTCGTGCGGGGCCAGCCGAACCGCCCAGAGCTTCGTCGCCATGGAAATGCCGGCCTTGGAAATGCAGTACTCGCCGCGGCTGATCGAGGCGACGGTCGAGCTGATCGATGACGTGTTGATGATTGTGAACGGTTCAGTATTTCCCGCTTCCCGGGCCGCGATCATCCGCTTCGCGACGGCCTGGGTCAGGAAGAACGGCCCCTGAAGGTTGATCTTCATGAGCCACTCGTAATTTTCCTCGGTCATGTCCAGAACATCGGCCCGAACACGCGCACCGACCCCCGCGTTATTCACGAGGAGCTGAACGGTTCCAAACTCCTTTTCTACCGCGTCGAGGAAAGCGGCACGGTCGGACGCGGACGAAACGTCGCACTTGAAGTAGCGGACCTTTTCTGAAGTGAGGGAGGCAATCTCCGCGACGGCCTGAGCGACTTTGGGTTCATCAGCGGGTTTCGAACCGCAGAGGGCGAGAGCCCAGCCTTCTTTCGCAAGGTGCTCGGCGATACCACGCCCGATCCCGCGCGCCCCGCCGGTAATGATTGCAGTTTTCATGAGTCAAATCCTGAAGAAAAAGGTGGGAAAATTTCAACTATGGTCTATTATAGAGGATTTGATCGGTTTTGAAAAGAGGGGGCGGGGAAAATTTTAAAGTTTTCAGTTGTCAGTTTTCAGTTATCAGTTGTAGTCAGTAACTGAAAACTGAAAACTGGGAACTGAAAACTCACTCACTTCTGGTTGAGGTAGTCCCTCACGTACTCACACGCGGGCGTTGCGACCGTGCCGTGATTCGTCCCTTTGTAGGACTGGATCTCGACCTCGTTGTGGTCCCTGACCGTACGCAGCATCGCGGCGATGAGGTAATTTTCCTCGACGCGCCCTTTCCATTCCAGTTCCGGGTCACCGACGAGGAAATGAATGTTCGGGCAGACGGCCGACGTGTAGTGCAGCGGCGCCATCTCATCGATCTGCAGCGGATTATTCGCGCCGTGGGTTTTCGTTGGGTCTTCGCGCTCGCCGACCACCTGGAAATGCGTCGTCATCTGGCCGCTGACCGGGAACGCACCCGCCAGGTCCATGTTGCTCTTGCCGAATTTGGCGAGGTAGCGCGGATCCAGCGTGACCATCGCGCTGAGGTAGCCTCCGGCAGAGTGGCCCGAGACGTAAACCTTCTTCGGGTCGCCGCCGTACTCGGCGATGTGGTCTAAAACCCAGGCGACTGAGGCCGCCGCGTCGAAAATCGCGTCCTGGCAGTGCGCCTTGGGGTAAAGCCGATAGTTGACCGGGACGACCAGGAATTTCTGGTCTTTGAACTGGCCCGGAATGTGGCGGTTTCCGCCCGACAGTCCGCCGCCGTGGAACCAGACCACGACCGGAGCGTTCTGCGACTCAACGGTCTCGGGACGGTAAACGTCCAGCTTGCACCGTTCGCGGGCGTACTCCGCGTCGCCAGTGATCTCAGCCTCGGGCACGTAGTACGCCAGATCGCGGGTCATTTCCTCGGCGAAAACACATAGGGAAACCAGCCACGCACAAGCAAAAATGAAAAACTTTTTCATACCGTTTCAACTCCAGATTCTAATTTGTCGTAAAAGGCGGAATCGACCAATTCTTTATCCGGCTTGGGTGTGCAGAGCGTCACGACCGGGATCACGATGAACGGAACCAGAATCGCCAGCGAGGCGGCCAGCGTCGAGTTCACGCCGCACAGGAACAGGACGATGTTCAGCGTCAAACCGGTCACCATTCCGGCGACGGCCCCGTATTTGTTGAGCCGCTTCCAGTAAAGTGAGTAAAGGTACGGTGCCATAAACGCACCCGCGACGCAGCCCCACGAGAGGGACATCATCGCCACGATGAACGAAAACTTGAAAAGCGCCAGCAGAGCCGAGATCAGAATGAAAAGCCCGTTCAGGAATCGGATCAGGTAAAGTGGTTTCTGGGACGATTCGTCAAGATCGGCGTGTTCTTTGTAAAGGTCGATGGCGATGGCGCTCGACGCGACCAAAATCAGCGAGGAGAGCGTGCTCATCGTGGCAGAAAGGACCAGCACCACGATGACCGCCATGAGCGCCGGCGGAAGCTGCGTCTGGAGCAGACGCGGGACCAGCTCGTCGTAGGCGATGATCGGTTTGTCGCCCTTTTTCTTCTGGCTGCCGTCCTCGTTCGTGACGTACGGGGCAGGGGTCGGCACGATCTTCCCGTTCTCGTCTTTCACGGTCCCGGTTTTCTGAAGGGCTTCTTCATACGCCGCGGCCTCTTCGGACGTCGTAACGACCGTCGGGTTCGTGTAGAAAATGTGCATCATGCTGCCGTTGAAGTAGCCGGCAAAAACCACGACGAAGGAGAAAACCGTCGTGACGATCGCCGCGCGGAGGATCTGCTTTTCGTCCTTGATCGCGTAAAATTTCTGGACCATCTGCGGAAGGCCCCAGACCCCGAACGAGGTCATGAACGTCGCGCCTGCGATGATGTACCAAGGGGGAAGTTTCCCGCCGAGGTGGGCCGGGTAGTTCGTCTGGATCGTCGAGATGGCCTCGGAGAAGCCGCCCACTTTGTGCGTCAGGATCAGGAACATCAGGATCGACCCGACGAGCATGACCGTTCCCTGAATGAAGTCGTTCAGACTGATCGCCATGTAACCGCCCAGGATGAGGTAAATCGCCGTCACGACGCACATCCCGATCAGGGCGTACGCGAAATCGATCCCGAGCGTGACCTTGAACAGGTAAGCGAGGCCCGTGAATGCGGCTGCGCTGTACGGAAGGAGGAACAGGAAGATGATCACGGCCGCGAAAATCTTGAGCATCGGTGCGTTCAGACGCCGGTCAAAAAACTCCGGCATGGTCATCACCCCCAGACGCTGCGTCATGCGGCGCGTCCTGTACCCGAGCACGAACCACGCCAGCAGGCACCCGAGGAACGTATTCCCGAAGGAGATCCAGAGGACGTTCAGACCAAACCCCCACCCAAGCTGACCGGCAAAGCCGATGAACATCACGGCGGAGTAGTAGCTCGTGCCGTAAGCGAAGGCGGAGACCCACGGGCCAAGCGTTCGCCCGCCGATGAAGAAGTCGCCCAGCGTCCGGGAACGTTTCATTCCCCACACGCCGACGCAGATCGTAATGAAGACGAAAAGGATGGTCAAAAGCCAGATCAGTAACATAATCGTTTAAATGGTTAAGGATTTCAGGAAATGGAAACTATACGATTTCAGTATTATAAATGATTATGAACGTTTGAAAAGAGGGGGGGTGGAAATTTTCATGGAAAGAATCAAAATCAATGGGAGAACCAGGCCCACTTCCGCCCCTGATTTAAACACGGATTTTCACGGATTAAAAGGATTTCCGCGGATTGGGAGAATTTTTAAATACCCCCACTTGAATAAAATTTTAAAAATGATAAAATATAGAAAATTTTCAAACACCATTTTCAAAGGAGATTTATCATGGTTTTGCAAATTCCCTATGTTATCATGCTTGGAATTGGATTCGCATTAATGATCATGGAAACCCCTATTAAGGAATTTCTATGGGACATGTCGATTGTGTACGCCATCGGAACCGTTGTTGTCATGGTTCTTTATGCACTTGGTTTCCGAAAGGATCAATGGTATTTTATTCATGATTATGTTTATATAATCTTAGCCGCGTTTGTTTTTTTCGCATTACTGATACTTTTCCCTTTCGGTGAGCCTACTGTTAAATGGCATTGTTGGTCACTTTTTTTTCTGATCTGGCTTAGTTCTTCTTTAGTACATGGTTTCAAAGTTGAATGGGAACATCGGCTTTGGGAACGTGAGCAAAAACCCAGGGCCGAGGGGTATCACCCAAACAACAAATGGGAGTACATTGAAGAGTCATCTACCCCTTCTGAAACCAGCTCCCAAACGCCGCCGGATTCACGTGCGTAGGAGCGTGATTTAATGTTTTAGTAGAAATGGGACCTCGGGACACTTCGCAAAACCAGGTCCCATAATCACGCGAGCGGTCGATCATGATTGAATTTTTTACCGATTTATTTGTTCAAATTTTTGCTGAACTTCTGGTTTTGGATGATCATACCCGCAAAATTTTTATCTGGATTTTTTACATTGCGGGCTTTTTGTCCTTGACTGCCATTCTTTGGTACATTCAGCCGTGGCTGCTGCTTCTCCTTATTCCCTTGGTAATTTTGGGAATCATTTGGAGAATGAAATCCACCTGAAAACCCTGGCATCCGATCAATACTTGACACTCAGCGCCACTTTCTGAACTCACGCGGAGATGCGGAGACGCGGAGGATTTGAGAATGGGGAGGCTCAAACGTCAATCTTCCCAATTTTAAAACTCCGCGGCTCCGCATCTCCGCGTGAGGTAAAAACAACATACACGGAACCAATCAACAGAAATCCTTTTAATCCTCCTAATCCGTGAAAATTCGTGTTTAAATCCCGACCCAAAATCCTGCTCCGTGTCCTTTTGAGGCCAAGAGAAAAATCAAAGGAGGGGGGCTTTTCTTAACCTGAAAACGTGGTAAAATAGAATCTTCCCTTTTTGAAAACGATTTCCGGAGAGCGGGACTGCCCGTTGTGCCCGGAATTAATTGACTTTCTGAATCGATTGTAAAATGGATTTTCAACTCGTTTCTCCTTTTCAGCCATCAGGCGACCAGCCGGAGGCGATCGAGCAGCTTGTGGCGGGGCTTCGTGCCGGTGAAAAAGTCCAGACTCTCATGGGCGTGACCGGCTCCGGGAAAACGTTCACCATGGCCAACGTGATCCAGGCGGTTCAGCGCCCGACCCTCGTCATGTCGCACAACAAAACGCTCGCCGCCCAGCTCTATTCCGAGTTCAAGCAGTTCTTCCCGCATAACGCGGTGACGTATTTCGTGAGCTACTACGACTACTACCAGCCGGAGGCGTACATTCCCCAGCGCGACATTTACATCGAAAAAGACGCCTCGGTCAATCAGGAGATCGACCGCCTGCGCCTGGCGACGACCAGTTCTCTCGTCAGCCGGCGGGACGTGATCGTCGTGGCGAGCGTTTCCTCCATTTACGGCCTTGGGTCGCCGTCCGACTACAAGGACATGATGATCAAGATCCGCGTGAATGACCAGCTCGACCGGGATGAATTCCTTGGCCGGCTCATTCAGATCCAGTACGAGCGCAACGACATGGAGCTGGAAAGCGGGAAATTCCGCGCCCGGGGCGACTGCGTGGAACTCTTCCCCAGCTACGAGGAATTCGCCTTCCGTTTCGAGTTTTGGGGCGACACGATCGAGCAGATCTCCATTATCGACCCGACCTCCGGCGAGGTCGTGGAGCGCATGGAAGAGGCGGACGTTTTCCCGGCCAAGCATTTCGTCCTCCCCGAGGAGCGCGTCGCCAACGCTCTGGTGAAGATCCGCAAGGAACTGGCCCAACAGCTCGAAAAGTTCAAGGACGAAGGAAAACTTCTGGAGGCGCAGCGCCTCTCCGCCCGCACCCGGTACGACATCGAAATGCTCCAGCAGGTCGGTTACTGCCCGGGGGTCGAGAACTACAGCCAGCCGCTTTCGGGCCGCGAGCCGGGGACACCACCGGACACGCTTTTCAGTTTCTTCCCGGAGGATTACCTCCTTTTCGTCGATGAGTCGCACGTGACCGTCCCACAGATCCGCGGGATGCAGTCGGCGGACCGGAACCGCAAGAAAACGCTCATTGAGCACGGATTCCGCCTTCCTAGCGCGCTCGATAACCGGCCGCTCACGTTTTCGGAGTGGGAGGACCGCGTCAATCAGGTGATCTACGTCTCCGCCACGCCGGGGCCATACGAGCTGGAAAAGACCGGCGGGAAATACATCGAACAGGTGATTCGCCCCACGGGCCTTCTGGACCCGATCATCGAGGTGATCCCCGCGACCGAGTGCAAGGCGGGCGAGTCCCCCGTCTCGCCGATCGCTTCCCCCGGCCAGGTGCCGCACCTGCTCGAGCAGGTCAAAGAGCGGGCGGCCAAAGGCGAGCGTGTCCTCGTGACCACTCTGACGAAACGGTTGGCCGAGGACCTTTCGGCGTACTTCCTCAAAAAAAACGTCCGGTGCAAGTGGCTCCACAGTGAGCTGGACGCCTTCGAGCGGGTCGAACTTCTGCGCGAGCTGCGTCAGGGCCAGTTCGACGTTCTGGTGGGCGTGAACCTTCTGCGTGAAGGGCTGGACCTTCCAGAGGTCTCGCTCGTGGCGATCCTCGACGCTGATAAAGAGGGCTTTCTGCGCAGTGAAACGTCGCTGATGCAGACGATAGGGCGTTCCGCGCGAAACGTGAACGCCAAGGTTCTGCTCTATGCCGACAAAATGACGGAGGCCATGCGCCACGCTATCGACGAGACTGCCAGACGCCGCCAAATGCAGAACGAGTTCAACCTCGCGCATGGCATCACGCCGCAGACGATCAAGAAAAATATTGACCTTGGGATCGAAAAAGAGGCGGAGGCCTACCGCCGCGCCAATGCCGCCGTGGGCCGCAAGAGCGAAGAAGAGATCGTGACGCAGGAATTCATTGCGGAACTGGAAGCGGAAATGATGGAAGCGGCCGGGAAGCTGGAATTCGAGCGCGCCGCCGCCATCCGCGACCGTATCGACGCGCTAAAAAAATCGGTAGGAAAACCAGTCTCGGAGGTGAAACCGGAAAAACGCCCGCGCGGCAGAAGACGATCGCGTTAATACGGGGGACAACCCATTCAGCGCCGTCCCCATAATTTTTTTGAAAATCACTTTACAGCTTTAATCGCTGCGGTAATCATCCACACGAGCACCAGAACGCCCAGGACAAACGTGCCGAGGAACAGACACATCGGGCCAAGGTCCGTCACGACCTTGAACTGATCGATCGGGAGGAAGTCGTTCAGCTGGGCCGTCTGGATCCACTGACGCACACAGGCGAAAACCGCCAGCGAGACGACCTGAAGTGCCAGCGCCACGAGCGCAAGCAAACCAGATCGGGCTTTTCCAAATGCCAGAACGACGAGTAGAACGAGAACCGGTCCCGCGATCCAGGCGTTGACCCACGTGGGGAGTTCCACGCCGGTGATCATCTTTGTAAAGGCTACACTGCACACCGCGAAAATGACGGCCCCGACGAAAGCGCAGACTCTTGCGAAACGTGCTGACCACGTGAGATACACGTCCGTCACGTCCTTCTGGAAGAAGTTCCGGTCCACGAGAGTCCAAACGGCAGTCGTTCCGAAAGCCAGGCCGAACATCATGCCCCAGCGCGGCCAAATCACGGCGTCACGCACGGCGGAGCCGATTCCCAGCGCAGCGCCGGCGAACGATTTGTTCAGCCAGATCTCCTTCCACATTTCGGGCTGGGCGGTAAGCGTCAGCGCATTCACGAAGAAGAAACCGATGCAGAGGAACAGGAACGCAGAGAACCAACCTGCGGCACGGCGGTAAGCCGGAACGTTTTCCGGGTCACGCTTCACAGCGTAGGCGTAAAGGTAAACGCCGTAGTAGGCCGGGATCAGCAGGAAAATGATCAGGAACCAGTGCCACGCCATGAGGATGGTCGCCGGGTAAAATGCCTGCGGGTAAATGAGCTGGATGAACAGCAGAGGCACGATCCCGAAGTTCACGCCGAACGTAATGTAAATCGGCATCTGACGAATGAGCTGGCTCCCCCAGCGGCGCGCGTTCTCGCCGCCTTTCCAGTGGAGCAGGACCGCAAGCGGCAAAGCCACGAGCCAGAGGTTCATCAGCAGACAGTGCAGGACAAACCCCAAAATCTTGAAGAAAATGATGAACCAAACCGGGGCCGAAAGCGGCTGAAGCGAAGTCATATCGATCGGGGTCATTGGGCGCCTCCTTCCTTTTCGGGGACGACGCTTCCAGCGTCGTCAGTCTGAGCGGCTTCAGTGGGAATTTGAGGGGAAGAAGTTTCCTCCTTTTCGGGGACGACGCTTTCAGCGTCGTCAGTCTGAGCGGCTTCAGTGGGAATTTGAGGGGAAGAAGTTTCCTCCTTTTCGGGGAGGACGCTTCCAGCGTCGTCAGTCTGAGCGGCATGAGTGGGGGATTGGGCGGAAGTGGATCCTTCCTCATTCAACGAAGCTGGAAGCGTCGTCCCAACAGAACCCGCGGCCGGATGCGGTTCTGCGATACTTTCCAGATAGCCGGCGAGCAGTTCCGCCTCTTTCTCCGTTCCGCACCACGGCGGCATGTAGTAGATCATCGAGTCCAGATTGAGCAAAAGCTCTTTCAACTCGCCTTTTCTCGCCGAGGTGGAAAGGAGGCTCAATCCGTTATAACCCAAAGTACGCGCGTGGCAGTCGTTGCAGTGGTGCATGAAAATCACCTCGCCGACCGCGTTCGCGTCTTCCGGCCTCACCAGATCCAGGTTCAATTTCCCGGTTGCGGAGTCCACGACGTACGGGAATTTCTCTGCCATGTACTCTTTGGTCCAGCGGCCGTTTTCCAGAAGGCCCGTCTCGCGCAGCTTGGCGACCTGCGAAACGTGGATCTGGTTCCCATACACACAATTCACCAGGACGTACGGCTTGCGGAGGGCTTCACGCACGAACTCACCGGCCGTCAGAACACCAAAGGATGCCAACAGAACCGCGACCCCGGCGACGGGCGTGAGCCATTTTGGCTTCCAGACGAGCAAAAGGAGCAACAGGACCAACATTCCGGCGGCCCCGGCTCCCGCGCCGAGAATGATATTCAGAGCGGCGGCGCGAAGCATCGCCATGCGCGCGGCGTCGGAAAGGATCGCTCCCGACCAGGCCGCGCCGATCACTGCCAGCGCGACTCCCGCCAGAATGTAACGGACCGAACGGCGAACCACCAGCGTTTTGAGTTCCGCGTCCTCACCCGTGAAAATCGAGGCGTGGAAGAGGACGTACGACGAAGCGAGAAGCAGCGCCGCGCCCGTGCGGGCTATCGTCTGAGGCAAAAACTGAGGGTTAAAGAAACCGGTCCAGAAGGCGGTCCCCTGCGTCCCGGCCTGCGTCAGTTCCGGCCATTTGCCCGGGTCGAGCATGAATGCCGTGATCCCAGTGATCAGGACGAGACTGATCCACGCCGCCAGCGCGTAGATCCACCCCATGATCGTGTGATTGCGGGGGGAAAGGCGGTCCCACAGGTAGTAGAAGAAGAACGCCGCGGCCAGTTCCAGGACGAAAAAGACCCACTCCGTTCCCCAGCCGAAGACGAACGTCCGGATGAGCGTTTCGGTCGCCAGCGGCGAGGCCAGTGCGATGGTCCACCAGATCCCGACCCCGGTGATGGCTCCGAAAACAACCGTTAGAAGCACGAAGAATTTCGCGTGGCTCTTTAGGTAGTCCAAATATTTTTTATTTTCCTGCTTGTGAGCCCACTGGGTCTCAGCCGCGAGAAAAATCCCGCCGCCGACCGCGTAATGCGAAACAAAAACGTGTACCGTCGCAATGAACGCGATGAGCATCGGCGCCGTCGCGACTGGCACGTACCACCATAAGTAGTCCATAAAAGTTCCTTTAATTCTGAATTATGAATTATGAA
>JAUMVK010000073.1:0-10571 GCA_030530205.1 Thermoguttaceae bacterium
TATACTCACGGCTTAAGTTGACACGTATGGGGTTTCACCCACGGCTATTAACATTCAACCCCTAACGGGGTTGCCGCGGCCGGGACGACCACGGACGGCGGGCCGCCGGCCCTCCGAATTTTTTTTTAATCAAATTATGCCAATGCAACCTTACACCACCGACGATTTTGGGGTCAACCCCCTGATGTTTTACTACGAAGTGACCCGGGCGTGCGATTTGCAGTGCAAACACTGCCGCGCCAGCGCACAGCATGAGGCCGCTCCGGACGAACTGACACACGAACAGTCGATCCAGCTCATCGACCAGGTCGCCACGTTCCCGCGCAAGCCGAATATGTGCTTCACGGGCGGCGACCCGCTCAAACGCGAGGACGTTTTTGAGCTTCTGAAATACGCGGTTTCCCGGGGGATCATGACGGCGTTGACCCCGTCCGCCACGCCGCTGGCGACGCTCGAAGCGTTCCGGAAGGCCAAAGACGCCGGCGTCTCCGCCATCGGGATCAGCCTCGACGGAGCCGACGCCGCCACCCACGACGCGTTTCGGGGCTTCGAGGGGAGTTTCGCCCAAACGATGAAAATGCTCCAGTTTGCCGCTGAGCTGGATTTTCCCGTTCAGGTCAACACGTCGATCACGAAGCGGAATTTCCGCCAGATCGACCAGATCGCCGACCTGCTGGAGAGCCGGGGGATCGCGATGTGGAGCGTCTTTTTCCTCGTGCCGGTCGGACGGGGCGTCGAGGAACAGCGCATCGAGCCGGAAGAGTACCGCTGGGTGTTCGAACGGCTTTGGACGCACGCGCAGACGAAGCCGTACAGCGTGAAGACGACCGAAGCGCCGTTTTACCGCCGGTTCGTGCTGGAACAGGGCGGAAACCCGCTCGCAGGCCCGGCCCACGCCGCGACGCGCAGCCAGTCGGAATTCGCGTCGAGAATGAATCGTGGCTCCCACCGCGGCCGCGCCCCGCTGGGGATCACCGACGGACGCGGGATCATGTTCGTCGCGCATAACGGCGAGATCTTCCCGGCCGGCTTCCTCCCGGTCCTGTGCGGGAAATTCCCGGAAGTCTCCGTCGTGGACGTGTACCAGAACCACCCGGTCTTCAGGCAGCTGCAGGACCCGAACCAGTACCACGGCATTTGCGGGACGTGCAAAGACCGCATGATCTGCGGGGGGAGCCGCGCAAGAGCCTACGCCCTGACCGGTGATTACCTCGGC
The DNA here is from genome assembly GCA_030530205.1 of Thermoguttaceae bacterium. Classification (GTDB taxonomy): domain Bacteria; phylum Planctomycetota; class Planctomycetia; order Pirellulales; family Thermoguttaceae; genus RGIG3701. Next base: position 1,217 of record JAUMVK010000073.1, read on the forward strand.
CCCGAGCCGGACTGCTTCTTTGAGCTTGGAGAGTAAAAAGTTACGGGGACGACGCTTCCAGCGTCGTTAAAAAATCGCAAAAAATTCTGACGACGCTGGAAGCGTCGTCCCCGTATTTTTTACACTTTTACAAAACTTTTACAAAATTTTAGGCTTGCCTAATTGACAAAATCTCAAAATCTGCTATACTCTCTCTTAATGATTTGATTTGGCATGGATGGCTGGACTGATCACGGGTTTCTGGGTCGTTTTCGACGTGCGCAGAAATTTTTTTGTGATCAGTGTTTTAGGCAAGGCTAAAATATGACGGAGAGCTTAAAAATTTACTGTGGGGTGAAGAAGATCGAGCTGATGCGCGTTCTGGCTCTGAGGACCGCCCTGGTCAGAATGAAACTCAAACCGGCGGAGATTTTTTTCGTCAGGCACTGCTACCGGGCCCAATCCCCGACCGGGACGCTGGAAATTTGCGCCAGTCAGCGCGAGGTGCTCGAGAAACTCGGCCTCCCGTGGTACGTTCTGCGGATCAGGGAAGAGAAAAGCCTCATCCTCTTTTACGACCAGGAGGCGCTGAAAAGCATCCTGGCCGAGGAAGCGAAATGGCGGTTTCTGGCCGAATTCGGCTACACCAACCGTACGGTCGAAGGAACGCTGGCGTGGCTGCGCCGCCGGTTCGAGAAATGCGATTTTCCTCACGAGATCGGCCTGCTTCTCGGGTACCCGCTCAAAGACGTGGTGGGTTTTACGCGCGGTCAGGCCGCTCCGTCGTATTACGGGGCCTGGAGAGTTTATGGGGACGTCGAGGAATCGCTGAAAATCATGGAACTGTTCCGTCGTGGGGCACTCGAGGCGGAACGAATTTTGACTCAACCCGAAAGCTGGGAGACTTGTGTCCAGCAAATTGGCGCCTTGAAGATGGCGTCTGTTTAACCAGAGGAGTTTTTATGGCAAATATCAAAGTAATTTACGGAAGTACGACCGGTTCCACCGAAAGCGCGGCACAAAAAATCGCGGACGCTCTGAACGCCGACTGCGTGAACGTGGCCAGCGCGACGGCGGACGATTTCAACGCCCCTGTCCTGATTTTGGGAACGTCCACCTGGGGTTTCGGTGATCTTCAGGACGACTGGCAGACCGGGATCGATCTGCTTCACAAGACGGACCTTTCGAATACCACGGTCGCCCTGTTCGGGCTCGGCGATCAGGATTCCTTTTCCGATTCGTACCTGGACGGCATGGGAACGCTTTACGAAGAAGTGGCCCCGCGAGCCGCGAAGATCGTCGGGAAAACCAGTGCGGACGGTTACCGCCACAGCGCCTCGCGCGCCGTCGTGGACGGAGTTTTCTGCGGACTGGCTCTGGACGATGTGAACGAAGCGGACAAGACCGACGCGAGGATCGGCGAATGGGTCAAACAGATTTCCGAAGAAATTGCGTGAAATCAAGAGGAAATTTTGATGGTGTGTTCAGGCTGCCGGGGCTCTGGTTCCGGCAGCCTGTTATGGTTTATCCTACGGGTTTTCTATTCTTCCAGGAGGCTGGTGTGTTTCCGATTCCACACAGTAACTGCGTTCGGGAAACCTTTTTCCATCGAGCGGCGAAGCCAGACTTCGGCCTTTTTCGGGTCGGCGGGAGTTCCAAGCCCGATCTGGCAGGAAAAGAAAAGCTCTAATTCGGCCGGTGCGCAGCCTTTTTCCGCAGCCTGAGTAAAGAATTCAAACGCGTGCTGGTCGTTCTGTTCGCACTGCCAGCCTTCCCTGGCGGCGTGTCCCAGAAGACATAAGGCGTGGGGATTTTTCGTCTCTTCTGCAGTTTTTTTGATGAAAGCGTAAACGTCTTCTTGTTCGGTCACGCCCTCCGGAATAGGAAAAACGGTCGTGAACGCCAGCCACTCGTGCGCGAAAGTGTCATTTTCAGCTGCTTGACGGAAAAGCCTTTCCGCACCTGCCGTGTCCCGATCGACTCCCAGACCAAAATAAAGACACAGCGCTTTGAGCGTTTGGATATTCGATGCGTCGGAATTTAGCAGATTATGCAGTTTTTCCGTATTGAACTGACCGTCTGCATTGGTCAGAATGCGCCACGCCAGTGTTTCCATACAGATCGTACTTCCTTCTTTCACGCCTCTTTCCAGTAGTTCCAACCCCTTTTTCACGTCTTTGGGGCCTCCGATTCCTGAAAGATTCATGTTTGCCAGTACCCCCAAAGCATTTGGATCGTCGGCACCCATCTCGAACCAGCGCCGGGCCTCGGCCAGATCGGACAGTCCATCCTGACCAAACAGGCAGGCTGTTCCCAGAAAGGCACAGACTTCCGGCGGGAAGGTGTGCTTTTTCAGTTCCTTTTTGGCTTCTTCGTTTCCCTGGTGGGCGGCCTTTTCCAGCCAAACGGCAGCGGGAAGGTCCTGATTCAACTTCAGGAGCGTGACTCCGAGCAGGTGTTGGGCGGGAGCAAAACCCTTTTCAGCGGCTTCCTGAAAATGCGAAATGGCAGAATCGGGATCCGACTCGCCGTGCAAGCCCTTCAGCGCGTGCATTCCCAGGATGTAGGACGCTTCGGCATCTCCATTATCCTCGGCAGTTTCAAGCCACTCACGGGACCAGAAGGCGTCGCCAGAGTTCCAGTACTCAACCCCTAAAACGCGCTGGGCCGGAACAAAATCGTGCATTGCGGAAAGAGTCAGCCACTTCATCTGCCTCTGGCGGTTCGCTTTGACTTCCTTTTCGATGCCGGAGTACAAAATGCCCAAGATGTACTGAGCCTCCGGATCTTCCTGTTTCGCAGCTTCGGTGAGGATTTTCTCTGCTAGCAGAACCTCTTTTTTCAGGCCATACTGTTCTTTCAGAATGGATTTCCCAAGGAATGTTTTGGCAGGAATGTAACCTGCGTCAATCGCTTTCTGAAGGATTTCCAGGCCGTACTTTTCGTTTTTTTCAGTACCAAGCCCATCCAGAAAGCAAAGGCTGAAGTAATACAGCCCTCTGGGGTCGTTCTGTTTTGCGGCCTTTTCCAGCCACTGGAACCCTTTCTGCTCGTTTTTTTCAACCTCACGTCCTGCGATGTAGATGATCCCCAACGCGGCTTGCGCCTCGGCATCGTTTTTTTCGGCGCGGTCTTCAAGCGGCTTCAAATCCATTTTGGGACCATTTTCCGATTTGTCGGCCCACAGGACGGGAGAAAGAATTCCGGAGATCAGAATCAAAACGGCACTGAGAAAGTATTTCTTCATTTTCAACCAATCTGTTCAGAATGCTGAAACGACGCTGGAAGCATCGTCCCCGCAGGGGTTATTTGAGACGACGCTGGAAGCATCGTCCCCGAACGGACTACCACATCGGGCCTCGTTTGGGTTTATTCGCGGACATTTCGGCCTCACGTTCGGCTTTGATCCTCTCTTCCGGGGTCGGAATCCCATCAAAAACAGTGAATACCGGAATCTCACGACGAAGTTTCGCGAGGTATTCTTCCCGTGCGGTCTCGATTTTGTTCGTTTTGATCTGGTTCTGAATCTGGGACTGGACTTCACTCAAGGGGTGTTTCACGAGTTCCTTGCGTTCCAGAACACGAATAATATAAAACGCTTTATCGTCCTCAATGATCTTGGGGCTTAACACACCGATCGGCTGGGAAAAAATGGCGTCTTCCAACGGTTTTGAGGCCAATTGACCGGGCTTGACGGTTTCACATTTTCCGCCTTTTGAGGCCGTCGCACCTTGAGAAAACTCCTTGGCCACTTCCTCAAACGGCCGGTTTTGAATCGCGACCAATGAGCCGATCCGAACGATTTCCTGATACGCTTCATCACGTGTATAATATCGGTTTTTCCGAATGACCAGTTCTTCCCAACTTGCTTCCGGAGGAGTTTCAAATTCTTTCGGGTGTTCGTTGTAGTAATCGGAAATTTCGATGTAGGAAACGGTTGGGTTTTGCGGCAGGGTTTTCATGAGCCACTGCTGACAGAAAAGCATTTCCCGGTACAAATATTTTTGTTTCTGGATGCAGCTTCCTTCCTCCGCAAGGATTTTTTCGTAGTCCTCCCGAAGTTCCACCCCGGCCTTTTTCATTCGGGCGGGAAGTTCCTGATCCTCGAACACTTTGTCGATCAACTCTAAATTCTGCTTGATGCCTTCTGGCGGGACATTTCGCAGGACATCGCAGTAAATCAGTTTCCCCTCAATGGACTGCTGGAGGAAGTTCCGAATCAGAACTTCACGCTGCAAGTCCCAGAATTGCTCGGGGATCTTCTCTTTATTGGCCTCCATGATTTTATCAACGGCCTGCACGATGTCACCCGCGAGGATCACTTGGGACCCAACCTGAGCCAAAACCTGACCGTGTTCGTAATACTGGATCCCCTCACCGCCGAGTTTCGAGGAATCGACCGTCAAAGAAGGAAGCTGCTTCAAAATCGCATCATTGCGCATCGTCGCGGCCGCTTCTTCTGGTTCAGACTCTGCGGATTGTTCTGACGTATTTGCGGAATGATGCGCTACTTGAGCCGCGGCATCTTGCGGAGACGGAAGACCGGAAACAGGCGGATTATTCGTTTGAGGAAGTTCCACCGCTTTGCCCACTGCTCCATTGCCTTCAGCAGAAACCGAGGCAGGAAGGGAGTCGGGAAGTGTGTTCGCGGAAGGGATCGCTTGCGCAACCGTTGAAACATTTGGCCGTGAAGAGCCCGAATTCATACCCGGCTGCACAGAAGCGGCAATCGCAAAAGGGTTTAGGGGATCCGTTGGAGTCGAGGGAACGGTTTGAGTTGGTGCAGCTTCGGGAACGGAAGGATTATTCGTGCCAAACGCGGTTCCTGCCCGTGCGGAAGTACCATCGACCCGCTCGACCGGTGCAGGCGCAGAAGCGGATTCTTTCGCAGGAATTCCAAGTTCCTCAAGGTTTTGATACTGAGGCGCTTCCGTTTTCACGCTTCCGAACGGGTCGGCGACTTCTTTTTCTTTCTCTTTTTTTGCCCAGGGGAAACGAATAAAAACCCCTTTTTTGGCCGCGCGTGCTTCATCCAGATCTTTTTCTTTTTGCTCGTCGTAACTTAAAAAACGGTCGGGATTATTCGATGAGGGAACAGTTTCGGCACTCGCGTTTTTTTCGTTTTTCTCCGTTTTTTTAGAGTCAGACCTGGAGTTCCACCAGGCAGCGTCGAGACCGCCGGTCGAAAGAGCCAAAAGGGCTGCAAAAACGGTTATAATCAGGCGTAAGGAAAAGGAACGCATCTTGTTGCCGGGTAAAGCGTGAAATAAGGACGTAAAACTCGTGCCGAGGATTGTCGTGATTTGTTCTTTCAATGGGGATGACTCGCTGGGCACAATGCCCCCGCAAAAACCCTCTGGGCTCTAACTTACCAAATTTTCACGTTTCGCGCAAGAGCATTTCCACATAATTCAACAAAATATCCGAATCCGGCCCGGCATTTTGGGCCTCTTCGTCCAATGGAAGGTACGCGGTATGATCGTCCGCAAAACGAAGCGTCTTCTGTTCCGGTCCGATCTTGTGTCTCGTAGCGGGTTCAAGCGCTTTCTTTGAGGCAAATTCGAAAACCAGAAAATCTTCATTCCGGTAAATCGCGCTAATGAGCCATTGATGCGCTAAAATCCGAACCCGGTAAAGTTTCAGAAGGAGCTGGGCCTGCGGGGGAATATTGCCGAAGCGATCCTTCAATTCCGCCTCGAAATCGTCCACGTGTTCCGGACGTGTCAGACGCGAAAGACGGCGGTAAAGTTCCATTTTTACCCGCATTTCCGAAACGTACTGGTGCGGAATGTAGGCCGTAAGCGGGATACGAACATCGACTTCTACCGTTTCACGCGGCGGGAGGTGTTTCATTTGGCGGACCGTCGCTTCCAGAATATCGCAGTAAAGCTCGTAGCCGACCGCGGCGATTTCTCCGCTCTGCATCGTACCGAGAATATTGCCGGCTCCGCGGATCTCCAGGTCACGCATCGCGATACTGAACCCGGCACCAAGGTGGGCGAATTCTTCGATCGCCTTCAGACGCCGCAGCGCGGTTTCCGTCAGGTTAGCCCCCGGCTTCACCAGCAGGTAACAGTACGCGTGATTCTTGAAACGGCCGACACGACCGCGGAGCTGGTGCATTTCAGCCAGTCCGTACCGGTTTGCGTCATCGATGAAGATGGTATTCGCGTTTGGTATGTCCATACCGCTCCCGATGATCGTCGTGCTGAGCAGAACGTCCACTTCATGATTAATAAACTGGAGCATAACCTTTTCAAGCTGGCGTTCGGGCATTTGGGCGTGACCTATCGTGATTCGCGCTTCGGGAACGATCTGGCGCAGTCTCGCAGCTACGATGTCAATATCCTCGATACGGTTATGCACGAAAAAGACCTGCCCTTCCCGGTCGATTTCACGAAGAATGGCGTTTCGGACGAGTGATTCCTGAAAGCGCGTGATGTGCGTTTCGATGGCGCGGCGGTTGGCCGGAGGGGTTTCGAGGCTCGAAATGTCCCGGATGCCCAAGAGCGACATGTGAAGGGTCCGTGGGATCGGCGTGGCGGTCATGGTCAGCACGTCCACGATCGTGCGCAGCCGCTTGAGCGACTCTTTCATCTCGACGCCAAAGAGCTGCTCTTCGTCGATGATGATCAGGCCGAGGTTTTTGAAGTGTACGTCCGGACTGGCGATCCGATGCGTACCGATCAGAATGTCGATTTGACCTTCCGCGAGCCGTTTCAGCGTTTCCTTTTGTTCAGTTGGGGAGGAAAAACGGGAAATCGCCTCGACGCGGACCGGAAACATCGCCATGCGCTGCTTGAACGTCCGCAAATGCTGCTCGACCAAAACCGTCGTCGGGGCCATGATCCCGACCTGGTAGCCCGCTTCCACAGCAGTGAACGCCGCCCGCATCGCCATCTCAGTCTTTCCGAAACCAACGTCACCGCAGAGAAGACGATCCATCGGTCTTGGCGCAGCCATATCGGCCCGGATCGCTTCCATCGCCCTGAGCTGGTCAGGCGTTTCGGTGAAAGGGAACATCGCGTCGAACTCCTTCTGGAGCGGCGTATTGATGGGAAACGAAATACCCGGCTTCGTCTGGCGGATCGCCTGGATGTTCAGCATTTCCGACGCGAGGTCCTGAATCGATTCTTCGACCTTTTCCCGCATCCGCTTCCACGTTTTTCCACTGTAGGTCGAAAGATTCGGTGCGCCGTTTTTGGAGGAAATATATTTCTGTACCAGCGAGATTTTGGAAACCGGGACGTAAATGAACACTTTGTCACGGAATTCCAGCACCATGTGCTCCTCGGCGCCGCCGGCGTTCGGAGTGTTGGAGGCGGTTACGACCTGTGGACCGGTTTTATTCTTGAGAGGTTCGAGGAGTTTCAGCCCTCTGTACCGGGCGATCCCAAATGAAACGTGAACGACGTAATCCCCTTCCTGAAGTTCCGTGAATGCGTCGATCGCCTTGGAAACAGGCCCGGCTGAACCCGGTTTGCTTCCATCGTCGCCAATTCCCCTGCTTGTGTTTCCGCCCCGCTGGACCTCGCTCCGGTTGAACAGGGCCGAGGACGAGATCACCATTTCATGGCTCGTAACGAAACGGAAACCCTCTGAAATCGTGCCAATGCGGTAGATCAATGCCCGTTTTTTCGAGAGCGTCGTATCCTCAAAAATCGTCGTGAGACGCTTGATCTCCGCCTCATTCGGGCAAAGAACGTAAACTGTTTGGCCGATTCCGAACCGGACAAGTTCCTCCTTGACGCGCGTAAAATCGCCGCTGAATCGCTCGACGGATTCCATGGCCAGCCGGACGTTTTCCCCGAATGCGCCGGAACCCAGGGCGGAGGCGCTCATGAAGGGGAACCTCATCACCTCACGCAGAACCTCCTCGGTCGTGAAAAAACGCTCCGGGTTTTCCTGCGCCTGGTAAAAACGCCGGCCCTGGATCTGAATATCTTCCGGCTCCAGAAGAAAGAAAAGCGTGTTTTCCTCTTTTAAATACTCAGTCAAAAGTGCGCGTTCCGTACCCAGATGAAGGACGGGCGTGAAGGCTGTGACGTCGATTTCCCGAAGTATCCGCGAGCTGCGCTGTGTCTCCAGGTCAAACTCACGGATCGAGTCGATCTCGTCACCGAAAAACTCGATGCGTATGGGACGCTCCCAGTCCAGTGCGTAAATGTCGATCAGACCGCCGCGGGAGAAAAACTCACCGGGAAATTCCACGGCCGAAACATTCTGGAAGCCGTGCGTCACAAGCCATTCCGTAATGGAATCCATTGTGATGTTTTCCCCAACGGCCACCCGCAGCGAGTCGCCCAGCAGCGTCTCGGGTGAGGGACTGGGCATCAGAAGGGCCTGGATCGGCGCAACGACGACCGGTGGAGCGGTCTGCCCGCCGTCACTCGCCTGCAAAAACGTCTTGAGCACGCGCAGCCGCTCACCGACCGAAGCGTCCGGCACGAACGTCTGGAGCGTTTCCTCATCGGACTCTTCATCCTCATCGCGCACGGCCAGCATTTCGCTCAGGTCGTTAAGCCACGGGAAAAAGAGGATCGGACGCTCGGAGAAAAGGGGTAAATCGTCCTGAAAATCCAAAGCGGTTTTCTGGGTAGAGGTCAGTACCACCACGTTTTTGTCAGGGTTTTCCTCAAGAACAGCCGCCAGAATCGCGGCAGACCCCGCTCCCCAAACTCCTTCAAGATGTGGGTACGCCTCCTTCTCGATGAGCGTAAAAACACCCTGAGAGGAAAGAAATTCGTGAATGTGAGCGGTGATTTCTTGAAGTGGAAGCATGGGGGTGAAATGAAAGGCGGTAATGGAGCGCGTAAGCGCGGAATTACGCGTAAATGTGAGGCGGTAATGGAGCGCATCGCGCGGAATTACGCGTAAATGTGAGGCGGTAATGGAGCGCATCGCGCGGAATTACGCGTTTTTGCGTCCATAACAATTTAACCGGCGCGTAATTCCGGCCTTCGGCCTCCATTACCGCCTCTCAATCGTTAATTTCTCGTACATTTTCATCAGCTCAGCGACGATTTCCGGCTCGGTGATGTTTTTGGGGAAGCCGTAGGCGGCCAGGACGGCCGCGTCGTTCGCCTTGTGCGCATTCCGAAGCTCCGCCGGCATGGTATTTTCGTCGTAAAGGTCCGCAAGTGAACAATCCGGGTACAAAGCCCGAGCGTCGAGGATCCCCTGCGCCGTGCGTTCGATCGCCGCGTTTAAAGGCCCCCCTGAAAGGGGGGCTGCCGAGCGCAGCGAGGCTGGGGGGTTTAGGCCAAGGGATGGACTTTCGGCAATTTCTGAACCCCTCCGGCCCTCCGGGCCACCTCCCCTTTCAGGGGAGGCTTCTTGCGCAAGGGGCCACGGGAAATTGTTGTACACGATGGTA
>JAUMVK010000030.1:0-52993 GCA_030530205.1 Thermoguttaceae bacterium
CCGATGGTAGTACTGCAAGTGCGAGAGTAGGTATTGCCGGTTTTTTTATTTTAAAGAGTGGAGTTAGGAGTTGGGAACCCCTTCGGCTTTTATGGGTTAAAATCTTTCTGGAACGTCTTGATTCTTTATTTTTTTCTCTTTTTTTTCGGTTTTCTTGTTGAAATTTCAGATCTTTGGTTTAAAATATTAACATAAGAATCCCTTGGGCTGATGTTTAGGACCGTTGGGACTCGATGAACGACCTTTAAAAAGGATAAATATGATGAAGATTTCCCGTTTGCGCAAATACGTTTCCGTTCTCATTTTGACGTTTGGTTTCTGCCCGGCTCTTTTTGCGGACACGACCTTTACCTGGCAGCGAGGTGAGAATACCGTTACGTCTGAATCAACGAATTTGCAAGGTTCCAGCTATGGAAGTTCTTTTCAGAATAACGACATTATAACGATCTATACCGATGTGACGGCCTCCAGTGGTCAGTTCAACGCGAACGGGATCGGCGCCGACGGTCAGATCACGATCCAGTCGGCGACGCCCGGTACGCAGGTCACGATCACGTGCGAAACGGGTCAGCGTTTTTGCGATTACGCCCACGGTACGTACATCCTTTCGGACCTTCATTTCCTCAATTTCGGCAAGTCGAACGACGGCGGGGCGGTTTTTTATCGCAACGACTTGTCCCCCACCACTTTCGTGCTTTCGAACGTCACGGCTGAAAACGGCATCGCGAACAACGCCTCGGCCTTCCGTGCTGCGACCGGGATGACGGTTTCCGGAACCGCCACGTTCCTGAACAATACCGTTACTTTGGACGGGGCCGCGGTCCTTACGACTGCCGGCGGGAACATGACCTTCCAGGGCGCGGGCTCGAACATCACGTTCACGGGTTCGAAGTACAAAGACGGCAGCGGGAATCTCTCGGTCGGCTACGACGTTTCGGCGACCAACATCGCTTTCAACGACGCTGGAACGTACTCGCTCGGCGGCGGGATCAAAGCCAACGGGGCCGTGACTATCAACGGCGCCAGCGTCACACTGGGCGAGGATTCCAAATCGGCCATCTCGGGCAAAACGACCGTTCAGGCCGGCACGCTGACGCTGAACTCCACGAACTTTACCACGTCCGGGGTCGAGGTTTCGGCGGGCGCGACGCTTGCGACGAAGGGCCTGACGGTTCCCCTGACGAACAACGGCACGACCACGCTGACGACGGCCTCCGCGACGATTACGAACTTGGCCGGTACGGACACGGCAGCGACGATTTCGTGGGATCCGGCCATTACGGACGCGAAGTCGCTTACGCTGAACAACACCGCCGACACGAGCTATGCCGGGACGATCGTGGGCGACGCTTCCATTACGAAAACCGGCGCCAATGAACTGTTGTTCCCGAGCGGAGTCACGAACGCGGGTGTTGATTTTACGATCTCCCAAGGCACCATCGCTCTGGGAGCGACCAACGCTGCGACGATTTACACGATTGCGGGAGACGTGACGCTTGACGGCGGCGCCTTTGTGATCCGGAGCGCAAACGCTGGTACCGTCGTAAAAGTCGCGGATCATGTTTACGTCACGGAAAATGGCGGGACGATCGGTATTACGGGTTCCCGCGCTTACGTGAATGGTCTTCTGGCCGCTCCCGATGCGGATACGTCGAACACGACGGTGTATTTCAATGGCGGGCGCGTTTTTATTAACGGGACGTCCACCTACAAAGGTTTCGTCGAGGTGAACGCAGGCTGGAATCACTTCTCCAATGAGTCCCTTGCATCTACGAAGGGATTGGTCCTTAACGGCGGTACGGTTCAATTTTATGGCGAAAACCCCGGCGGCGGCACGGCAACCAATTCACTCAGTGTGCCGATCTACATGAAGGGCACTTCCGCCATCCAGTGCGGCTGGAGTGCGACGTTCAACCTGAATGGGTCCCTCACGGACCTGGACGGGGCCGATCTGACGAACAAACGACTTAACATCAACAAGGACTCGGGCTACGTGGTTTTCAATGGCGAGGTCAATACGAAAGCGATTTTGTACCTCTACGATAATGCCAAGATCGGCGGAGCGAATGACGCGACGTTCGGTGGTCTTGGAGGTGCGGCCAATGTGGGTCTGACGCTTGCCGCTGCCACCACGAAAAACCTGACGTTGAACGTCGACGCCAGTACTTCTCCAAGCTATGCGGGCCAGCTCGCTTCGGCGTTTAACCTCGTAAAAACCGGCGCAGGAACGCAGACCTTTGCGACGACGGGCATTGGTTCCTCGGCGACTCCGCTGAACTCGCTGACGATCAATGAGGGGGCGGTCAAAATGACCGACGGCGCCCCGATCTACACCAACGCGTTGACCCTCAACGCGGACGGGACGCTCGAATTCGGGACGGGCACGTACAACATCCAGACCCCATCCATCACGGGAAACGGCGGTCAGATGGTGCTGGCGTTCAACTCCGCGACGGATTACACCGTGCTCGACTTTACGGGGAGCACGTTCAGCACTCTGGACGACGGCATTCTGGGGCTCGACCAATCCACCTATACTCTGGAACAGTTCAAAGAATACGAAATCGCGAAGAACGTCCCGGCGATGGCGGAAGACTTCAACTACCAGGCCCTCCTTGGTGGTGACAGTTACGGCTTCAGCCTGAATCGGGTCGGCAATTCGCTCATCCTCCAGATGGACAACAACGCGGTCCCGGAGCCCGCGGCGTGGCTGATTTTGCTGCTGGGAATTCCCATGCTCTTGCGGCGCCGTTAAAATAATGCGGAATTCGGAATTCGGAATGCGGAATTGGGAAAGCTGAGAGTTTTCTGTGGGTTGAAGTCTTTCTGAAACGCACGTTACGCGAAGCGCCAATTCCCCATTCCTCATTCCTGATTGGGACGACATTTTCCGCGTCGTCCCTGTAAATTTCTCTTGACTTTTCTTGTGAAATCGGCTAAACTGGAAACGTTCGAATCACCCCTTTTTCCCTTTGGAGGTTTGTATGAAACGTGCCGTTTTCGCCTTTCTTGTACTGGTTTTTGCTCTTTCTCTGGTTCAGGCCCAGGTCAACGTTGATGAGGGGATCGAGCTGGCGGCGGGGTACATCATCGCGAATACCAGCGACGCGGGCCGGCTGGCCTATGAGCGCCACGTGAACCCCAGCATTCTGCCGAACGTGAACCGGTACAATATTTTACGTCATGCGGGAACGATCTACTCGACGCGCCTTTACGAAGAGGTCAACCCGAACAATCCGAAAATGCACGCGGCCCGGCTGCGTCTGGCGGATTATCTGCTCAAGAACTACTGCATCGAAATCCAGGATGGAATGTGCACCATCGTTTCGACGCCGGAGGAGGAAAGCGTGCCGGAGCCGCAGGCCAAGGTCGGGGCCGTGGGGCTGGCGTTGCTCGGGATCACGGACCTTGTCGCGGAAGGGGCGGTGCCGCTTGAAACCGTTCAGGGAATGGGCGATTTCATTCTGTACATGCAGAAGGAAGACGGAAGTTTCTGGTCGAAGTACGTCTATTCGACGAAGTCCTGCGACGGCGGGTTCATCTCGATGTACTATCCCGGCGAGGCGGCGCTTGGGCTGCTTTACCTCTATGATGTGGACCCGCAGGAAAAGTGGCTCGATGGGTGCAAGAAGGCGCTCTTTTTCCTGGCCAACTCGCGAAAAGATCTGAAAGTGGTACCCGAATTTGACCACTGGGCGATGCTGGCGACGCGGAAGCTGCTCGAAAATCCGAAGAATGGCCTCACGCCCGATGAAAAGAAACGGCTCATTTTCCACGCGCGGCAGATGGCGGAGATGGTCCTCCCGACGCAGATCTTGAAGCCGGAAAACCTCATCGCGGACGGCTCGATGGGCGGGAACATCAGCCCGTGCAGCAACGGGACGAAGGCCGAGGGGCTGATCGCAATTTACGCCGTGATGAAAGACGACCCGGCCCTCCAGAAAAAGATCCTCGCGGCCCTTGACCGGCTTTGCGGGTTCCTGCTCCGTGCGCAGATCCAGGGCGAATACCTCCGCGGCGGTTTCCCGTCCTCGGCGGCCTGGCGTCTTCCGGGAGGCCCGAAAAAGGCGTACATCGTCAGGATCGACAACGTACAGCACATCATGTCCGCGTGGATCAATTACAGGAAAATCAAGAGGAAATGATACGGGGACGACGCTTCCAGCGTCGTTTAACTTGACCGGCGGGACGCCGGCCCTCCGAATCTTTGACGACGCTGGAAGCGTCGTCCCCTTAAAGTAGTTCTTCTAATGCGTCTTCCAGCTTGCGGTAGTCGTTGACGGTGAAGAACCGGATGTCGGAGTTATAGACCTGCTCGTCGTTTCCGCCGATGCCGTAATCGTCGCCGACGTAAGCGACTTCGTCGTGCGTCAGGCCGTGGGCTTTGCAGTACTGGTCCAGGGCATAGTATTTATTGTACGGGTACGGCGCGATGTCGAACGAGCTGGAGCCGCCGATGAAGACCGTGCAGCCGGGAAACGCCGCCACCACGTCGTCGTACATCACCTTGCGCTTGGCGCGGTCCGGGTCGAACGCCAGTTTGTCCTCGATCTTCGCCTTGGTCCCGAGCAGCGGGAACGTGATCATTCCCGAGGCGTGGAATTCGACCGCCTCGCCAGCGTAATCGGTGTAGCCGTATTTCTTCCTCAGGGCGTCACATTCTCTCAGGGCGTGTTCCCGGTCCGGCTCGCAGTGCGCGTCCTCGATGATGTCGAGGGTTTTCGTCTCGGGATTGTAACGGGAGACCTGCATCCCGTAGTTCCCGATGACGTCGATCGGGAAGCCGTCCATCTGTCCGAAAATACGCAGACACGCGCCGGCGCCGACCATCAAAAGCTGGTACTTCTTCGCGAGACGTTCCAGAACGGAGCGGTTCTTCTCTTCGAGCGGCGTGCGGTGCTGGGTCAATGTTCCGTCGAGGTCAAAAGCGATGAGTTTGTATGGCATGGTGTACTCCTGAAATATTTGGAAAATACGGGGACGATGCTTCCAGCGTCGTTTCCGTAAAGTAATTTCCTTAACTTGACGGGGGGACGCCGGCCCTCAGAATCTTTGACGACGCTGGAAGCATCGTCCCCGTATTCTTTCATTAGACCATAAATCAAAGAACTTTTCAAGGGGGAGCAGGGGAGAATTTAACGAACCCGGCAAGAACCTTTAAAATCAAAACAGCGCAGAGAAAACCCTGCGCTGCTTCGTGTGGTATCGTGGTATAGGGCGGACACTGGGATAAGGGACTCCTATTTAATTGGTTACCATTCAGAAAAGTTATTTCTTTTTCAATACCTACTCTATCGGCATAAAAAGATTTAACCCAAATAAAAAAACAAAATTTCAGTTTGCGCTGGTTGTGAAACTCAGAGAAAATGAAACATATAGGCAAATTGAGAGGAAATAAATCCCTGCCTGCATCAAAATAAAGAAGATTTTCGTGAAATCAGGAAAGATTTTCTAAACTTCCGAACTGCTCAGAAGAAAAAGTACACCCTACAGGGTTCGAACCTGTAACCTTCGGTTCCGTAGACCGATGCGCTATCCAATTGAGCCAAGGGTGCAAAAAAGGCGCCTTTGCCCTTCCAGACAAAGACACCCCAAAAGGAGAAGTACACCCTACAGGGTTCGAACCTGTAACCTTCGGTTCCGTAGACCGATGCGCTATCCAATTGAGCCAAGGGTGCAGCTTCACGAGGTTTCCCTCAATGATTGCTGACAAGTATAACACGTTCCCTTATTTTTTCAAGGGGGGGATGGTGAATTTTCCTCAAGAAAGTGACCATTCGTCAAAAATTCACGAACGTTTTCAAATGTTTCGATTTTGTTGGGAACCATACAGTGGTCGCCGCGGATTTTTTTCCATTCTTTCGCATTATCGAGCCGGGTCGCGGAAATGGCTAAAACTGCGTCGTTTTCCTCGCCGCCAAAATACCCGTCTTCGCCATAACCCGCGAGGATACCGAACTCGCAGCGTGGAAGTCCGTACTTTTCCTTCATTTCCGGACCTTTCATGGAAAGTTGATCCAGGACCGGGATAAGCAGGCCAAGCGGCCCGGCGTTATGGTCACGAGCGACCTCCGCCCCCTGATTCGGAGGGCAGATTTGAACCAGCCGGCCAATGGGAATGTTTTCCGGGCGTTTGTCGTAATTGCCGAGGAAGTACCGCATAATGATGCTTCCCAGACTATGCCCAACGAAATCCACCCGCTCGGCCCCTTCAAGAGAAGCGATGATTTCCGCGAGCTGGTCGGTAGCCTGTTCGATCGTCACAGAAAACGCGGGGTAGGAAACGTTTAAAACCGCCGTGTAATCGCCGGTTTCACGGAACCAGATCGCCATATTTTCGAGCAGGATCGACCCGGAGGCGAAGCCATGCAGGAGGACCAGAACTTTCCCGGATGGCGCGGGAATTTCCTGCCCGGCGAGGATTTTCTCGCAAAATTCCCGGCTTCCACTCGCCCGGCAGACGCCCAATGGGTCCAGAAGCCGGTACTGATCCGCGAGAATGGACTTTTGGATGTGCCACTCTCCGCGGAATTGTACGTCCTTCCAGAAGAAGATCCCGCCCACGGTCTGCGTGTTGGGCGTCGAATCCAATCCGGGAAGCTGGGCGAGTGCGGGCAGGGCGGTGAGTAGCAGGAAAACGAGGCTGAAAATGAGGCGGTGCTTCATAAAACGCTGACGCAAAAAAGACTCACGGGGTCTGCGACTGCTCCTTCCAAACGGAGCCCAAAACGGCGCCGCGGTAGTCAAACCCGACTCCGCGCAGGTTTTTGTTGAAAGCGGTGCTTGTGTTCCGGTTGAAAAGCCAGATGCACGGGTAATCATCGTAAATCAGCGTGTGGAGCTTCTGATAAATGGCCATTCGTTTCGGCCGGTTGAACTCTTTCAGGCCCTCGGCGAATAGCTCGTCCACCTGCTTGTTCGAGTAACCGATGTAGTTGCGCGCCTCGCCGGTTCCCCAGATGTTCTGCGAGGTGTAGGGGTCGCTGCCGGCCCCCCAGCCGCTCATCACCATCTGGAATTTGTGCTCCTGCTCGCGCTGGCACAGGACGTTGAACTCGATCGACTGGACGTTGCACTCGATCCCGAGCTGGTGCAAGGTCTGGGCGAAGAGGTTGCAAAGCTCGATGCGCTCCGGCAGCGTCGTGGTCAGGATGGTGAATTTGAACGGGAGCCGCGTCCCTTTCCATTCGTGGTCCAGAAGCCCGTCGTTATCGGAATCGACCCACCCGGCCTCGGTGAGAAGCTCGCGCGCTTTGGCGAAATCCTGCTTGATGTACGGAAGATTAGCCGAGTGCGGGAAGAACGGTGCGCTCTCGGCGTAAAGCCCGCGGCACTGAGTATCGAGGCCCTTCCGGTGCACTTTCAGCATTTCTTCATAGTCGAACGCCATGGAAAGCGCCTTCCGGACCCGAATGTCCTGGAAGAACGGGCATTCCGGCATCATGTTGAACCAGAGGGCGAAGTAGGTCCAGCTCGTTGAAGACGCTTTGGTGTTTTTCTGGTAAAATTCCGGTGTGGCCGCCTGAGTCAGCCAAAGCTCGGGCGTGAGGTCCATCACTTCAATGTCGCCGTTCTTGATCTGCATGAACGCCGTCGCCGGGTCGGGCGAGATCTGGAAGTGGACCCGCTCGATGAACGGCTTTTCACGGACCGCTTTGCCTTTGTACATGTAGAAATTCTCGCGGCTTCGGAAAATGATCGACGTGTTCGGAAGGTGCTTTTCCACGACGTATGGCCCGGCCGTGACCGGATTATGCTCCTGCTCCTGGTGGTAGGGCGTCCGGACGAGCGTCGGGTCCTCCGCGATCGTTTTCTCGTAAATGTGCTTCGGAATGACCGGGAACGAAACGTTCATCGGGCTGATCGGCATCGCCTCCTGGTGGAAGAAAACCAGCGTGCGCTCGTCGTACGCCTTCACGCCAAGAAGGAGGTCCGTCCCGGAACGCATCGCGAAGATCGGAACGGCCGAACTCATGATCACGTTGTACGAAAACTCCCAGTCGTACGCCGTCACCGGCTCGTCATCGGACCAGAGGAGATCGTCGCGGATCACGATTTTGTCCATGAGGTGATCGGCACTCGATTCCCACGAAATGATCGCGTCGCTGTTCCCGACGTACTCCATCGTGTCCTTGCGCATCGACAAAAGGCTGAGCTGCGTGTACTCCATGGCCTCGTAGTCGGGCTGCGTGCTGAAAAAAAGGGGGTTGAATGACCCGACGTCTGCGCTCATGTGGCGGTAAAGCTCCCCACGGTAATCGACCTCCGGTGAGTCCTGATCGGGAGTCATTCCTGCGCGGCTCGGGATCCGCTGAAACGCGTCGATGATCTCGTCGTTGCTCTCCTGCGATGTGTTCTGCATCTTGCGGACCTCATCAAGCGGCTTTTTCGGTTCGGGGGTCGGCGTGTAGTAGTCGTACATCAGGTCGTAGCCGTTCAGGACCGGGTTTGGGAGCCAGCCGCCGGCTTCCTGAGCGAGTTTTTCAACGTCCTCGAGTGTGGCGGGATAGGTGAAATGATTCTCTTCGCGGATGGCGTTTCCCAAGTCGCCCAAAACGAACGTGCCGGGAACTTTTTCAGCGGTTTCGGCGGACTGTTCAGCCGGTTGAGCCGATTCGACGGAGGCCGATTCTGATTTGAATACATCCCCAAACGCCCACACGAAAATGCAGAGAGTCGCGAGAATCGCGAAGGTATTAATTGAATTGGCAAAGGTGATTCTTTGATGAATGTTCATGGTAAAACTCTTATGTTTTCAGGGAACGGAGACCGAATCAACGCCGCGTCCTGTAAATCTGGCTTGCTTCCCGGAGTCGGGCTTGTTCTTGAGGGGTAAGACTTTGCATCCCGTACTGCGAAATTTTCCTCAGAAGGGCTTCGACTTCGGCTTCCAGCTTGCGGAATTCCTCGTCGCGGCGCAAGTCGGCTTCACTTGGCGAGGCAGAAGCGTAGCCGTAGGAATCATCTTCGTAGTCGTAGTCATCGTCATCATACGCACGTCTGGGCGGGGGATTGTAAGGCTTGATCCGCGACCGGCCGTGCCCGAAAATCGAGCAGAAACGGAAGTGGAGCAGGTAGTAAAGGACCGCGAAACCTGCGCCGGCGAGGTGGACGCTGTGCGCGATGTTGGAACCGGAATTTTGCGTTCCCATCAGGTCCAGCACGACGATCAGGATCCCGACGGCAAAAGCAGGCATCGGGATGATCCCCCAAATCAGAAGCATCTGGCGTGGGAAATTGATCGCGAAAAGGATCACGACGGCCGTTACGCCGCCGCTCGCGCCGACGCAGGGAGTCCAGAGCATTTGGAGGAGTTGAGGTTCCGAAAGCTCGTTCGCGTGCATCACCGCCGTCAAGTAGCCGCTTCCTGCCCAGTAGATCCCGCCCAGCAGGATGGAAACCAGGTAGAAAAAGAGGAATTCCCGCTTTCCGTACAGCGCCTCCACTGCCTGCCCGAGGAAGAAAAGCCCCAGCATATTTCCGAGTACATGCCAGACAGAATTTAGATCGTGGCAAAAACCGTATGTCAGAAACCGGTACCAGTGGGTCGGGTGAGGAAAATCGATCGCGCGCAGACAGCACCATTGGGAAATATGCCCCTGAAGAAAAATCGAATCCAAAAGCCACACGACGACGTTAATGACTATGATGTAAAAAAGGGCAGAATGTTCCTGACGATAGGAACCCGTTTGAAAGCCGGAATCACGGTAGTAGTCCCGATCCTGAAAACCCATTTGAACCATCCTTGAAGAAGAGGAAAAAATCAAGTCACAAAATTTTCCCTATTTTACACGATTTTAGGCGGTTTGGCAAGGTGCCGAAAGAAGTTTTTGACCGTTTTTTGAGAATTTTTTTCAATTTTTCATTGACCGATAAAGACGACAACGTCAAAAGGGAGGCCTCGTTTCCTCAGCCTCCTGGCGTGTGTGTTCGTGACAGATTTTCGGGTTCAGTGTGTTAGCTCAACGCACGTTAGCGGGGACCTGGACCTGATTGACGCTCTTGCCGGTCGAATCGACCATCTCGTAGCCGAGGAGCTGATTATTTTCGTCGTAAACCGCTACACGGGCGTAACCGCTGGCATCGACCGCGACCGCACCATCTTGCGGAGCCGAAGAAGCTGGAAGCGCCGGGGCCATCGGTGAGGTTTGAGTCTGGGCGACGGACGCGGTACGGTACTGCGTCTGGCTCGGGAGTTTGGCGCTTGGTGCCGGAAGAGGCTGCGTCGTCGATGGAGCCGGAGCAGGCATGACAGAAGGAGCCACATCAGGCGCAGGGGACGGCTGCATTTGCGGCGCGTTCTGAGGAACGGGACGGCCGTTCTGATCCACAAATTCCTGGATTTGGCCGTGGGCTCCGCAAGTCGCGCAGCCGCCGTTGAAAGCGGTCCCGCAGCGCATACGCGCCAGATTGGAGCAACCGCCGTTCGCGTAAACTGGTCCGCAGTAGTCGTACGGCGCGCAGCAGAGGCTGCACCCGGTCGAGAGCCCCGCCAAAACCAAAATTCCAGAGCACAGAATCAGGGAAACGAATTTTTTCATAATTTTATCCTCACACACACGATTTTAAAAGTGAATCCATTCACTTTTGATTTTCTTTTTGAGTATATCGGCCGCAAAATCGTTAAAATTAAGAAAATCTTCGTAAAAGTTAAAAAATATTTTATCGTTAAAGTTTGTGCAGATTAATATCGTGAGAAAAATCGGAGAAAGAAATTGGCGAGCGGTGGCAGTAATGCCACCGTATTTTTGGGAGTGCGGCAATACAGAAGCCGAAGGCTTCCTTTGCCGCTTTCACTTAGCGTTCAAAAAATTTTACGACGAAAAAAGGTTTTCGCGTGGGGAACGTTCAGTCCGCTTCAGCGGCAAACGCCTCTACGAGGCAGAATTGCCGCAAGGGAAAGGGATGAAGGCCGCTCGCGGCTGTATCTTCGCACTCCACAAGACGGCGCAGGATGCGTCGTTTAAAGGCCCCATCTCCGAGGGCTGGCTCGCGCAGCGAGACTGGGGGAGTTACGCGAGCCCACCATTCCACTCCCCCCGGCCCTTCGGACCACCCCCCTCCATGAGTAGGGCTTTAAATCTCACCCCAGCGCCAACATATTATTCAGCGCGATCCGGGCGTCGTCGGCGATTTCCTTCGGGACCGTCACGACGTTTTCCAGCGTGCCGTTTTCGAGCTGCTCCAGCGCACGGAAGAGGGCCGGCAGCGTGTTCCGCGCCATGTTCACGCACGGGTGCGGCTCGCCGAGGTGCTGGATCTTCAGCTCCGGATGCGTGTTTTTCAGACGCTCGACCAAATGCGACTCCGTGCCGATGATGAAAGACTCGCCCGGCTGCGCGTTCTGGATCTCCTTGATGATGAACGCCGTGGAACCGGCCGAGGCGCTTTGCGAAACGACCGCCTGCTTGCACTCGGGATGAACGACCAGCCGCGCGTCGGGGTTTTGGGCCTTCAGCGTCCGGGCGGTTTCGGGGTTCATCTGGTGGTGGACGTGGCAGAAACCCTCCCACAAAATCACGCGGGCGTTTTCCAGCGCCGCTGCCGGCGCGCCTTCTTTTTTCTGCCACAGAACGATCTGCTCTGCCGGGATCCCCATCGCCAGCGACGTATTGCGGCCGAGGTGCTGGTCCGGGAGGAACAGAATGCGGCGTTTCTGGCTCAAGGCCCACTCAAGCACGCGCCGGGCGTTTCCGGAGGTGCAGACCGTTCCGCCGTGACGGCCGCAGAACGCCTTCACGTCCGCCGAGCTGTTCACGTAGGTCACGGGAAGAATTTCGTCCGTATTAATGATCTGGCCGAGGCGTTCCCAGCACTCGTTCACCTCGCGCATCGTCGCCATGTTCGCCATCGGGCAGCCGGAGAGGAAATTGGGGAGGAGGACCGGGACCCGTTTCCCGCCGCGTCGGGCTACTTTCTCGGGACTGTTCGCCAGAATGTCGGCGGTCTCGGCCATGAAATGCACGCCGCAGAAAATGATGGTTTCGCACGTCTCGTTGGAGGCCGCGAGCTGGCTCAGTGCCAGACTGTCCCCCTGACGGTCGGTCAGCGCGATCGTTTCGTCCGGAATGTAGTAGTGCCCCAAAATGAGGAGTTTTTCGCCCCAGCGGGCGCGGGCTGCCTGAAAATCTTCGAGGGTTTCGATTTGCATGGGTGAAGCCTTCATTGGTCTTGAATGATTCGGAAAGTGCCAGATTTTCCTGATTATAAAACTTTTTTCTGAAATTTCAAGTGGAGACTTCCCTTTTTTGTCAAGAAACGGGGAATTAAGTGGAAATTTGGCGGGTCCTTAGTACGGATTTTCGATGGCGTCCCCAAGCATTGCTTTCTCCTCGACCGTCCAGTTTTCAGTAAAATCAAAGCAGGCGGCCAGGTAAGGACCGAACGCCCAGAAGAAAACGACCGTGACCAGGCAAACGAAAAAACCGATGGCGGCCAGAAGCAGCGCAAAGTGCAGAAAGTCCTTGATTCGCTTCATCGGAAACCTCATTCATTAAAAAAGTTTGGCCCTGAATGACTTTCCGATTTGGCAGCGCGCAGAAAAAAAGGACGCTGCGGTTTGAACTCAGTACTCGTTCCAAACCCTCGACCAAAAGGGCGCCTTGCGGCGGAATTTTCCTGCTGAAGCACGCAACGCCCTTATGGCGTTACAATTTGCTCCAGTCAGAAACCCCCGGTTTCCCGGTTGGTCACGATTTCTGTTTTTGTTCAAACAAATCGCAGTCTTAAATCAAAATCTCAAATTGAAATCAGGATTTGAGTTCAGGTCCTCCTGAAACGGGGAATTTAAACAAAAAATGAATTCGGTTCGATGTTCACCCTTCGACTGAAATATTATATACGAACTTTTTGAAAAGTCAAGGCTTTTCAGAGAAAATTTCCCCCTGCTTGACAAGAACCGGTTCACGGGGTAAAATGGGTTTTCAGTCATCTGTCACCAGTTTTCAGTTTTCCAACTGACCACTGAAAATTCCCAACTCACCCACTAACCCAAGGAAACCCCCATGAAAAAAATTCTGACTTCTTGCCTCGCCCTTCTCGTTTTGGGCCTTTGCAGTGTACTTTATGCCGAGAATCTGGCGGTCCAGTCCATCTCCGGCCTCGACGAAACGGGCTGGCGCTCCTTCTGGAAACCGCGCTTTGAGGAGAAATTCCGTCAGGCGGAAAGCGGCCCGATCGACATCGTGTTTCTGGGCGACTCCATCACGAATTTCTGGGAAGGAAACGGCTCCGAAGCCTACAAAAAATGGTACGCGGACCGGAAAGTTCTGAACCTTGGCTTCAGCGGCGACCGTACCCAGCAGACGATCTGGATCGTGAAAGACTCCGGGATCCTCGAAAAAATCGACCCGAAACTTTTCGTCCTGATGATCGGCACGAATAACGTGGGCTGGGGTGAAACCAATCCGGCCCAGACGCTCGAGGGGATCCAGACGATCCTGAAGATCGTGCGAGAAAAGAAGCCCAACGCGAAGATCGTTCTGTTCGAGGTCTTCCCCCGCGGCGCGAATAATCAGGACGGAATGCGTCAGCTCGTGAACGAAATCAATAAAGGGATCCCGGCTTTGTGCGACGGCGAGAATATTTTCTTCGCGTCCATCAACGGGAAACTGCTCGAGGCGGACGGCGAGACCCTCACGCGCGACACGATGCCGGACCTGCTCCACCCGGGGCCGAAAGGCTACGAGTTCTGGGCCGAAGCGATCGAGCCGTACATCAAAAAATTCGTTGAGAAGTAATCAGAGGAAGTTTCAAAAACCTCCCATTCCAAATACCAGATCCGTTCCAATTTAACCTTTGATTTAAACACGGATTTTCACGGATTCAAAGGGATTAAAATGATTTCGTTTTCATGGATTATAAACCAGGAAAAACATTTAAAAATCCCTTTAAATAATCCGTGGAAATCTTTTTAATCCGTGAAAATCCGTGTTTAAATTGAGGTTTGAATCAGGCAGCGCTTGTGCACTGGAAAAGGGTTTGAGGCTTTTTGGGACTTCTATTAATTAATTTTCCCCTTTCCTTTTTATGGAGTTGATCATGAAAAAAATATTTACCTCCCTGCTTCTTCTTTTCCTCATGGTCGGTTTTGCGGCGGCTGAGGATTTCGACTTTTACGTGAATTTCCACCGCGGTGGCGGCAACGAAAAGCCCGAAAACACGCTGGAAACGTTCCTCTGGTGCTGGAACCTCGGCGTCATTCCCGAGGGTGACGTTCAGTACACGAAAGACGGCGTCCCGGTCATGTTCCACGACTCGAACATTAACCGCATGGTCTGGCAGGTCCCCGAAGAGCTGAAGGGCAAAAGAATCGCAGACTTCACGTGGGACGAGATCCGCAAATTCGACGTCGGTTCGCACCGCGGTCCGGAATACGCCAACCAGCACATTCCGACGATGGAGTCGATTTTCTGCGCGATGGCCAATTTCCCGGAGCGTCTGTTCTACCTCGACGAAAAAGGTCTGACCGAGGAAAACCTGAAGCAGATCGCCGGGCGCGTTCACCACTACGGGATCGAGAAGCAAATGTTCTTCACCTCCGGCAGTTACGACCACATTCTGAAGTGGAACGAGATCTGCCCGGACGGCGTGGGAATGCTTTGGCTCGGTTACGTCTGGACCAAGGACAAAACCGCCAACATGGACGGGCTGAACGCCGTGCTGAACCGGATGCGCGAAACGAATTTCCGGGGCGTGAATCACCTCGTGCTCCACATTCAGGCGGACTTCACCAAAGACGATCCGTTTGAACCGAAAAGCGATTTCATCCGCGATCTGGCGAAGGAAATGAAAGACCGCGGCATTCCGATGGAGTGCATCACCTGGTCGAACGGCCAGAACCCGAAGGTTTACACCGAGCTGATGAAGCTGGGCGTGATCGGTTTCGCGACCGACTACCCGAGCGTCGTGATGCCGGTGGTGGAAGAAGCCCGGAAGAACAAAAAGTGAGAAAAAGTCAGGAGTCAGAAGGTTCTTTCTGTACCACCGTTACTCGAAGTATTTAACCCCTGACTATTTATCCGTTTTTCCACTTTTTGCTCCTCAAAATGTGGTGGTAGTGCTGCGCGAAGCGGTGCGCCTCGTCGCGGACATACTGCAAAAGGCGCAGACTCCAGGCGTGACGCGAAAGGCGCAGGGGTTCCTCCTCGCCGGGGACGTAAAGTTCCTCGTCCCGTTTCGCGAGCGAAACCATTTGAACCGTCACGCCGGCCCGCTCGGCGGATTCCATCGCGCAGCGCAGCTGGATCTTCCCGCCGTCGATCAGAAGAAGGTCCGGGAGCGTTTCCCCTTCGTCTTTCAGGCGTTTGAGCCGGCGGTAAACCACCTCGCCGATGGACGCGAAGTCGTTGATCCCCTCGACGCTCTTGATTTTGTACCGCTTGTAACCGGACTTGAACGGAAGGCCGTCGATGAACTGCACGAGCGACGCGACGGTCGCCTCCCCCTGAATGTGCGCAATATCGACCCCTTCGATGATCCGCGGCGGCTGGGGAAGATGAAGGACCTTTTGAAGCCCCAAAAGCCCGCGCTTCGGGTCCATCTGAAAGACCTCCGGCTGGACGTTCCGTTCCAGATCGCCGCAGTTTTTCAGGTTTTCCAACGCCGCGAGCTGGTCCCGAATGGCGGCCGCCTGCTCAAAGTTGAGCGCCTTGGCCGCCGCTTGCATTTCGGCCTGCATTTCCTCGATCAGTTCATCACGTTTGCCGTCGAGAAACCGCTGCAGGTGGTGGATCTGGCGGCGGTAGTAGTCGTGCGAGACCCGATCCGCGCACGGGGCGGTGCACTGGCCGATCGAGGCGAGCAGGCACGGGCGGAAAAAGCGCCGTTTTTCGTCGTCCTTCCGAATGTCGTACTGGCACGTGCGGAATTTGAAGACCTTCTGCAAAACCACGAGCGCCCCGCGGATCGGGCTGGTGAACGGTCCGTAGAGTTTCACGCCGGACGAGAGCGGCTCGCGCGTCGCCTCGACTCTCGGAAACGCCTCGTGCGTGCGGATCTGCAGGTAAGGAAACGACTTCCCGTCCTTTTCGGCCCGATTGTAGTGCGGCTGAATGTCCTTGATCAGGCGCGCCTCCATGAGCAGGGCGTCCACCTCGCTCAGGGCCTGAATGTAATCGATGTCGCGAATGTCCCGCACGAGGAATTTCGTCCGGTCGTCAATTTCGGCCTGGTGGAGAAAATACGACCCGGCGCGTTTGCGCAGATCTTTGGCCTTCCCGACGTAAATCACCCGGCCCTGAGCGTCCTTCATCAGATAAACGCCCGGGACGTGCGGAAACGATTTGACCTTTTCCGCGGCGTACGAATTATCGTCTGGGTACTGGATCGGTTCGTCGGACATGAAAATTTTCTCCTGAAAAAAGAGTTTTAGGCCGATTAATACATTATAAATATTAAGACCATTTTGTCAAGTGGAGAATGAGATGGAAGTGAATACGGAAGAGAAAAAAGAACGAAACCGACCGCCGATGGGACTTTATTTTTTCGTGGCGAGTCTTTTTTTACTGGTCATCGTGATGAAAATCGTCTCCTGTACCGTTTTCAGCAAAGTGGATCTGATGGAGGAAATGCGCAAAGCGCAGAATCCGCCGTCGATCCATTTAAATCCCTGACCTCTTCGACCACGCAGTTTCCCAAAACCTCAAACCCTTTTCCCAAGTGCGAGCACAGCGTGATTCAAACGTCAATTTAAACACGGATTTCCACGGATGAAAAGGATTTCCACGGATTACTTAAAAGAAAATTTCAAATGTATTTCCGGCTTTTGATCCTTGAAAACCAAATCCTTTTAATCTTTTTAATCCGTGGAAATCCGTGTTTAAATGAAAGGTTTGAAGTGGAACGGATGTGAAGGTTGAAATGGGAGGTTTTGGGGACTTCTTTTTAATATTTAAATCCCATCCGCACAAATCCGCCCCATCTGCCTGATCCGTGGGGCCTATTGCGGCTTCTGACTTTCCAGGATGGTTTGAGTGTCGCGTGCACGGGATTTTGTGGGAGTTTTTCTTTTCTGGTCCCCCAATTGGCTCCGTTCTTAATTTGCCCTCTCTTCGCGTGAATCTCCCCCTTGCGCAAATTTTTCAACGTGGTACAATAAAAAGGTTAATGTTTCAATCCCTTTTTATTCATCGCAGACCAGGAGAAAAAAATGACTGAACTCTCTTTGAAGAAAAACTCTTTCGCGGGTCGCCCCGGCCCGATGTGCCTCATCGTCATGGACGGCATTGGGATCGGCAAGCAGGACGATTCCAACGCGGTTTTCCTCGCCAAGACCCCGACGCTCGACAAACTGTTCGGCGCGAAGCTCTACACGCAGCTGCAGGCGCACGGTCAGGCCGTCGGTCTTCCGAGTGACGACGACATGGGAAACTCGGAGATCGGTCATAACGCGCTGGGCGCCGGCCGTGTTTTCGATCAGGGCGCCAAACTCGTGAACCGCGCCATTGAGACCGGCTCGATGTACGAGGGCGAAGTCTGGAAGACCGCCATCGCGCAGGCGAAGCAGAACGCAACGCTGCACTTCATCGGTCTGCACTCGGACGGAAACGTTCACTCGAACACGGCGCAGCTCTACGCGATGCTGAAAGAGGCGGCCAAAGAGGGTGTCACACGGGTCCGCCTTCACATTCTGCACGACGGCCGCGACGTTCCGGAAAAATCGGCCCTGACCTACATCGACGCGACGGAAAAACTCCTCGCCGAGATCAACGCCCAGTACGGTTTCGACTACCGGATCGCCAGCGGCGGCGGGCGCATGGTCACGACCATGGACCGCTACGAGGCCGACTGGACCATCGTCGAACGCGGCTGGAAAGCCCACGTTTTGGGACAGGCCCGGGCGTTTGGCTCCGCGAAAGAAGCGGTCGAAACGATGTACGCCGAAGATGAAAAAGCCGTGGACCAGTACCTCGAGGCGTTCGTGGTGGTCGGCACCGACGGAAAACCGGTCGGAACGATCGAAGACGGCGACTCGGTCATTTTCTTCAATTTCCGCGGCGACCGTGCGATCGAAATTTCCCAGGCGTTCGAAGGCGGCGACGATTTCGCGAAATTCGACCGCATTCGCGTCCCGAAGGTTTACTACGCCGGCATCATGCAGTATGACGGCGACCTGCACCTTCCGAAAAACTTCCTCGTCGCCCCGCCGCAGATCGACCGGACGTTCTGCGAGTACCTCTGCGCCGAGAAGATCTCGATGTTCGCGATCAGTGAAACGCAGAAATTTGGCCACGTGACGTACTTCTGGAACGGGAACCGCTCCGGCTACATCAACGCCCAGTGCGAGGATTACGAGGAGATCCCGTCCGACCGCATCGAGTTCGACAAAGCGCCGCTGATGAAGGCCGAGGAGATCACGAAGTGGGTCGAGGGTGCGCTTTCCTCCGGCAAATTCAAGTTTGGCCGCCTGAATCTGGCCAACGGCGACATGGTAGGGCACACCGGAAACATGGAAGCGACGATCAAGGCCGTGGAAAAGGTCGATGAGTGCGTGGGACGCATTCTGGCGGTCATTAAGGAGCTCAACGGGATCTGCATCGTGACGGCTGACCACGGTAACGCCGACGAGATGTGGACGGAGAAAAAGGGCGTCCGCACGGTTCGCACGGCGCACACGCTCAACCCGGTGCCGTTCTGCATTTACGACCCGCTGTATGCCGGCGAGTACGAAATGGCGGACGTGGAAAAGCCCGGCCTGGCGAACGTCGCCGCGACGGTGCTGAACCTTCTGGGCTTTGAAGCGCCGGAAGATTACTGCAAGTCGCTGGTGAAATTTAATTAAAAACGAATAATGAAGAATGAATAACGAATAATGGGAAGAAGTGCTAAAACCACGGTCGAAGTCTTTCTCCTCATTATTCGTTATTCGTTATTCATTATTCATTCCCATCTTCCCCCCTCTTGATTTTTTCTGAAAATCTGGTAAAATAGTACAATCTATTCCTTTTTACATTGAACATTCAAGGAGTCAAAATCGTGTCTGAGAAACTTCAGTACAAAGTAGCGGATATTAATCTGGCCGATTGGGGCCGCAAAGAAATCATGCTGGCGGAAAATGAGATGCCGGGGTTGATGGCGATTCGCCGTAAATACGCCGCCACGCAGCCGCTGGCCGGCGCCCGGATCGCCGGATGCCTGCACATGACCATTCAGACGGCGGTTCTGATCGAGACCCTCGTCGCTCTGGGCGCGCAGGTCCGCTGGAGTTCCTGCAACAAATTCTCGACCCAGGACCACGCCGCTGCCGCCATCGCCGCCGCCGGGATCCCGGTTTTCGCGTGGAAGGGCGAGACGGACGCCGATTACGACTGGTGCGTCGAGCAGACCCTCTTCTTCGATGACGGTCAGCCCCTGAACATGATCCTCGACGACGGCGGCGACCTGACCGCCATGATCCACAGCCCGAAGTACTCGCACCTGGCCAAGGGGATCCGAGGCATTTCCGAAGAAACGACCACGGGCGTGCACCGCCTTTACCAGATGTTCGCTCGCGGCGAGCTGCTCGTCCCGGCCATTAATGTGAACGACTCCGTGACCAAGAGCAAGTTCGACAATTTGTACGGCTGCCGCGAGTCGCTCGTGGACGGCATCAAACGCGCGACGGACGTCATGGTCGCCGGTAAAGTCGCGGTCGTCTGCGGCTACGGTGACGTTGGAAAAGGCTGCGCCCAGTCCATGCGCTCCTACGGCGCCCGCACGATCGTCACGGAAATTGACCCGATCTGCGCCCTGCAGGCCGCGATGGAAGGTTTCCAGGTCATGACGATGGACGAAGCCTGCTCGATCGGAAATATTTTCGTCACGACGACCGGCTGCTGCGACATCATCACGGCCGAGCACATGTCCAAGATGCCGAACGACGCGATCGTCTGCAACATCGGCCACTTTGACTGCGAGATCCGCGTGGCGGACCTGAACGCTTACCCGGGCATTGTGAAGACCCAGATCAAACCGCTGGTGGACCGTTACACGTTCCCGGAAACGAGCCGTTCCATCATCCTTCTGGCGGAAGGCCGTCTGGTGAACCTCGGCTGCGCGACGGGCCATCCGTCCTTTGTGATGTCGAACTCGTTCACGAACCAGACGCTCGCCCAGATCGCACTCTGGACGGAACCGGAAAATTACCCGCTCGGCGTCCACGTCCTGCCGAAGAAACTCGACGAGGAAGTCGCGCGTCTGCACCTGGAACAGCTCGGCGTCCACCTGACGAAACTGACGCAGGCCCAGGCCGACTACCTTGGGGTCCCGGTCGATGGACCGTTCAAGCCGGAATACTATCGGTACTGATTAAATGAATAATGAATAACGAATAACGAATAATGAGTTCCTTCGGGGACCATTATTCGTTGGCGTTTTTCACTATTCAAATCATTATTCGTTATTCATTATTCGTTTAAAATGAAACGCTTACTCTCCCTCCTCATTCTGCTCTTCTGCGCTCCGCTTTTCGCGGCTGACGTGGAGGTTTTACCCGTTGGCGCCGAACCGCAGGCGCTGGAATTTTCGTGGTTCCCGAATCGTACGTGCGCGGTGGTCTGGCGGACCTGGAATCTGGCGGAGGTGGAAACGATCGCGGAAGTTTTAGGCACGGAACCCGGGCAGGTTCTGGAGCTCGCCCAAAAGCTCGGCCTTCCCGAGTACAGCAAGCCGACCTGGTCGCGGGCGCAGATCTACATCACGCTCGTCCGGGCGACGTGGCATTTGCTCCCGTACGAGCAGATCCTGCCGCTGACCGGCATGACGGCGGAGGAACTGGCGTTTCATCTGCGCGAGGACGATTTCCTGTTCATCAAGCTCGGGCGCCTGAAGCCGAAATGCGAACAGGTCCGTTTTGAGGAGCCGGATCCCGCGAAACTGGCGGCGTGGCGCGAAGCGGTCGGGACAGAATACTCGGCATTTACCGGGACGGAAATTCCCCGATTCGCCTTCATGGAGGACCTGACGCGAACGTCCGGCAAGCCGTGGGAAAAGCCCGGGACGAACGAGCCGCCGCGCTTCGAGATGAATTACGTCCACTCGTACTGCGCGCTTTTCGGCGATCCGCTTTCCGATGAGAACGCGGGCATGTACCCCGACGGCCTGCTGGAAAAGCTCCAGCGTGCGGGTGTGACGGGGGTTTGGCTCCACACGGTCCTGCGTGATCTGGCCCCGGCGACCGAGACGTTCCCGGAATTTGGGAAAGGCCACGAAAAACGGATCGAAAACCTGCGTGCGCTGGTGAATCGTGCGAAGAAATACGGCATTTCCGTCTTCCTGTACATGAACGAGCCGCGGGCGGAAAAGGGCGAGTTTTTCACGAAGCTGGGCCGGGAGTCGATCCGCGGCGCGCAGGAAGGCGAATATTACGCGCTCTGCACCGCTCACCCGGCGGTCCGGCAGTGGCTCGGCGACTCGCTGGCGTACGTTTTCCGCGAAGTCCCCGACCTGGGAGGGATCTTCACGATCACGGCCTCGGAAAACTTCACGAACTGTGCATCTCACGGCGGAAAGGCGACCTGCCCGGTCTGCAAGGACCGCGACTACTACGAGATCCTCGCCGACGTGAATGCCGTGATGGAAGAGGGCGTTCACCGCAGCGCACCCAACGCGAAAGTCATCGTTTGGGACTGGGGCGGCGGAGGAAATCACGGCCCCACGCCGGAAATGATCCAAAAGCTCCCGAAAAACGTGTACCTGATGAGCGTCAGCGAGTGGGCGGT
This sequence comes from Thermoguttaceae bacterium, assembly GCA_030530205.1. GTDB lineage: Bacteria > Planctomycetota > Planctomycetia > Pirellulales > Thermoguttaceae > RGIG3701. Next base: position 21,699 of record JAUMVK010000030.1, read on the forward strand.
CCCGATCAACCGCGGCGGCGTTTCGTCGGCCGTGGGTGAGTACGCGCTCTCCGTCGTGGGTCCCGGCCCGAAGGCGTTGGCGCAGTGGAAAACGGCGCAGGAGTGCGGTCTGAAAACCGCCGCCAAGATCCAGCTCGGCACGACGTGGGAAATCGCGTCCGTTCCGTACGTCCCGGTCATGAACCTCTGCGCGGAGCACTGCCGGAACCTTGCGCTTACGGGCGTGAACGGCCTGATGAGCAGTTGGTCGCTGGGCGGTTACCCGTCGCCGAACCTGAGCCTTCCCGCCGCGTTCAGCCGGACTCCGATCCCGACCGTGGAGGAGGTTTTGACGGGGATCGCGTCGGAACGATACTCGCCGGAACTCGCGCCGAAGGTCCTTGAGGCGTGGGCGACGCTTTCGACCGCTTATCAGGAATTCCCCTACCACGTGGGCGTGAACTACGACGGCCCTCAGCAGATGGGCCCGGCCAACCCGCTTTTCGCGAAGCCGACGAATTACCGGGCGACGATGGTCGGGATCCCGTACGACGATTTGAAATCGTGGTGCGCGGTTTACCCGCCGGAGGTTTGGATCAGTCAGATGCGCAAGACCTCGGTCGGGATGCTCCGCGGTGCGGAAATGCTCGAAGCGACGCTCAACGACGTGCCGGAGGAAAAACGCGCCGCCTGTGCGCAGGACGCCCGTTACGCCCGCTGCGCCGGGATCCATTTCGCCAGCTCGGCCAATCAGGCGGAGTGGATCTTGATTCGTGAATCTCAGGCCCCGGCTGATGTAAAGCGCAAGCTGGAGATCCTCGACTCGGAAATTGCGCTGGCCGAACAGGAACTCGCCCTGGTGCGTGAAGACTCCGCAATCGGTTTTGAATCGACGAATCAGTACTGGTTCACGCCGCAGGATCTGGTCGAGAAGATCGCCCAGTGCCGGCTTTTGAAAGCGGAGATCAACGGTCAATAAGTGGGTTACAGGGAAGCCGCTGGAAGATTTGTCCCCGAAGAGTCCAATACAACGCACGCCTTTCTTGAAGATCAAAGGAAATTTCACCATGAGAAATAATTTAGTCCATGAAGGTGCTGTATTCCTTGAATACGAAATTCGCCAGATTGTCGAACATGCTTATCGTATGCGTGATATGGGCCTCCAGATCACGTGGGAGAATATTGGTGACCCGATCGCGATGAAAGAGGAGGTTGCGCCTTGGATCAAAGAAATCGTACACGGGATTTTGAACGAGAACCGTTCGTGGGGGTACTGCCCGACCCGTGGTGTGCTGGAAACGCGTGAATTTCTGGCTCATCAGGTGAATATTCGCGAGAACGGCGTAAAAATCAACCCGAACGACATCATTTTCTTCAACGGAACGGCCGACGCCATCGACAAAGTGTACGAGCTGGTGCACCGGAACGCCCGCATTTTGCTCCCGGCCCCGATCTACTCGACGCACTCCTCGAACGAGAGCAAGCGCGGCGGCTACAAACCGCTCCAGTTCCGGCTTGACCCGAAAAACAACTGGCTCCCCGACATGGACGAGATCCGGAACATCATCCGGTACAATCCGCAGATCTCGGGCATCGGAATGGTGAACCCTGATAATCCGACAGGGATCGTCTATCCTCGTGAGATTCTGGAGGAGTTTGCCGAGATCGCGCGCCAGTACGACCTTTTCCTGCTCGTGGACGAAATTTACTCGCACATCTGCTACAACGGCGCGAAGACGTTCCACCTTTCCCAGTACGCCCACGACATTCCGGCCATCGCCCTGCGCGGCATCAGCAAGGAATACCCGTGGCCCGGGTCCCGCTGCGCGTGGATGGAGATCCTGAACAAAGAGAAGGACCCCAATTTCTCGACATACATCGACTCGATCCTGAATGCGAAGATGCTGGAAGTCTGTGCCACGTCGCTCCCGCAGCTTTCGATCCCTCAGGTTTTTGGGTCGGAGAAATACCCGGAACACCTGAAAAGGCGCGCGTCCATTTTCGAGAAGCGGGCGAATCAGGCGTACGAGATTTTCCGTAAAGTGCCGGGGGTGATCTGCCACCGGCCGCAAGGCGCGTTTTATCTGAGCGTCTTTTTCGACGAGAAAATCTTCCATGCCGGACAAAAACTTCCAATTTCCAATCCTAACTTGCGCAATTACGTGGATCAGCTTTGCGAAAACGCTCCGGGCGACAAGCGGTTCGTGTACAATCTCCTCGGCTCGAAGGGGATCTGCATCGTGCCTCTGACCGGTTTCGCGACGGACATGAACGGCTTCCGCGTTACGATGCTGAACACGGATGACGAAAAGCGCAACTCCCTGTTCCAGGAAATCGCGGACAGTGTAACGGAATTCGTCAACAGCTGAATTCAGTCAGGAGTTCGAACCGATGCAAGTCGCAGTTTTGCTCGCCGCCGGTAAAGGCACACGAATGCGTTCCGAACTTCCCAAGGTCCTCACGCCGGTCTTGGGCAAGCCGATGATCTCGTACCCGCTGGCGGCGCTTCGGTTTGCGGGGGTGGAGCGTATTCTGACGATCGTCGGGTACAAGGCTGAGATGGTCCGCGAGGCGCTGACAGGTCAGGACGATCTGGAATTCGTACTTCAGACCGAGCAGAAAGGGACTGGTCACGCGGTTCGCATGTGTGTCCCGGCACTGCGTCGGATTTTGGCGGAAAACCCCGGGAAATCGATGCCGGTCGTGGTCGTGGCGGGAGATTCTCCGCTCATGCAGGGCGAAACCATCGCCGACCTTCTGCGGAACTGGAACGAAAACCCCTGCGCGTGCCTGCTCGGAACGATTCGGGTGGAAAACCCGTACGGGCTGGGGCGGATCCTGCGTGATTCCGACGGAAACTTCATCGGGATCGTCGAGGAAAAGGACACGACCGACGAACAGCGCAAGATTTGCGAGGTGAACCAGAGTTACTACGTTTTCGACGCGGCAGAACTGTGCGACGTTCTGGACGCTTTGACCCCGAACAACGCGCAGGGGGAGTACTACATCACGGACGCGCCAGCCATTCTTCTTTCCCGCGGCAAAATCGTCCGGGCGCTTCCCGTACTTCGGCCGATCGAGGCGGTTTCGGTCAACACGCCAGAGGAACTGGTAATAGCCGAAAAGATGCTTCAAAGTTTCTGAAGAATGTTAAAACTGTTAAAATTGGAAAAATTGTTAAATGTGTTAAAATCGTTATAATCATCAATCTTTCCCACTTTGACAAAAAAATTAAATCTTTTATAATATTTTTTTTCAGTATTTTCCTTGCCTGTACGCATTAAATGTGTCATAATTATTACAGGTGTACTTCTTTCATCATTCGCAAGGAGGTCATTTGATGAACTGGATAAAATTTTGTGTGTTTATGTCGCCTGTAGGATTGATTTTATTTGCGCTTTCGCAAGTGCATATCGATATTTTTACCTACAAGGATTCCAATAAACTGGAAAGGGTCGTTTTATCTTCCAAAGAAGAGAATCTTTCAGAGACTTACCCTGTGTACCCGGATGGACTCGGCAGGGATTCGCGTTTGGACCACAAAGAGGGGCTTGTGGGGTTAGGAACATTTGGGATCGATAAAATCAAAGACCATCTCCAGGCCAAGGAAGGTGAAGAGGAGAAAGGCGGGTTCAATCATCAGCAGTCCAATATTCCGACGCGCCCGCATTCTGTGGGTAAATTTCCAGCGCCTGAGGGAAATGAAATCGTTCAGTCAGAGGAAAATTTGTCGATTCCGGAATCGATTCAGGTGAAAGAAAACAAATCGGTTGGAACCTCCGCAGTGGCGGATTCGATGATGAAGGACTACAATCCGGAAGTGGGGATCCAGAAAATTACCCGGGTGTTCTCAGATCCGAACCTGGTCCTTATGGGTTCGTTTTGTGTGGACCCGCTTCGCCCGCATCATTTGGAAAACTCGGAATTCAAGGATGATTTCCTGACGGTCATCGCTCAGTTTGATCTTCTGGCGGTTCAGGGGATTTATGCCGAGAACGCAGATATTCTGGAAAAAATCGTGCGAGAGGTTTCCCTGCGAACAGGTCATTCGTATCGGTACACGGTGGTTTTCCCATCGAAATCCTCCCCCAATCGTCCGGTTCCAGTCTTTTTCTACGATGAGAATGTTTTGGAAGTTGATCCTTCGACCATTCAGCTCATAGGAATGCCCAACCAGCCGTTTTCCTTCCCGCCCCTTTCGGCAAAGTATCGCGTGAAAAAGGCCCCGGCGGAAAAGGCATTCACGTTTTACGCCGTAAATATGCAGCTCTACCCGGGATTTGAAAAGGACGAGCTGAACAGTGTGCCGGGTATGGTGGCACGTCTGAAGGAAGCCACGGTTCGGGGAGATTTTGACCGCGAGGACGACGTGGTCATGTTCGGTTACTTTGGTCTGGAACCCCGCCAGACGGTCGTGGGGGACGCACGATTCAACGAAACTGTGACGTGGGCGAATCCTGACTATCCGACGAACACGTTTGGGACGTTCAGCTATGTGGCCGAGAATATCCTCTTCGAGTCACGTCCGCTTTCCGAATATGAAAACAAATCGGGTATTTGGGACCTGAGAAAGCAGTTCCACCGACCGGAAAAGATCCCGTTCGACCATCACCCGGTCTGGACCTGCTTCAGTATTTGCGAAGGCGGGAAGAAGTAAAGTTTACGGGGACGACGCTTCCAGGGTCATCGATACGGAGGCCGGCGTCCCGCCGCTCAAGTTAATAATGTGAAAAGCGGGAAAAGAGCAATTCCATTAACTTGACCGGCGAGACGCCGGCCCTCCGTATCTTATGGGAGTCAGTGTTAAAAAGCCTGGCTCCTTTCTTTTTTGGGTCCTCCTTGCGCTTGTGGGTGAATTGGGTATAATTAAGAAAAGAAACGAAACCTTTTCGGAAAAGAGTAAACAGTAAAGGCATTTTCATGGAAAATTCAATCATTTATGCGGACAATAACGCGACGACGTGCGTAGCGCCCGAGGTCTTTGAGGCGATGAAGCCGTTCTTCGGGCCGGAGTATTTCAATCCCAGCTCGATGTACCCCTCCGCCTCCGGTGTGGCGCAGGAAATCAAGCTGGCCCGGAAACGCATCGCGGGCTTTTTCAATACCGATTCGGACGGCGAGATACTTTTCACGTCCTGCGCCACCGAGAGCAATAACCACGTGATTTTCGGCGCGGCCGCCGCCAACCCGAACCGAAAACACATCATCACGACCACCGTGGAACATCCGGCCGTTCTTTCGGTCTGTAAGGAAATGGAACGCCGCGGCTACCGAGTGACGTACCTCCCGGTGGACCGTCATGGTCGGCTGAACAAGGCCGATTTCGTGCGAGCTCTGGAACCGGGAAACACGCTGCTGGTTTCGATCATGCACGCGAACAACGAAACGGGCGTTTTGTTCCCGATCGCCGATCTGGCCCGAATCACGAAAGAGACCGACCCGGAAATCCTGTTCCACACGGACGCGACACAGACCGTTTCCAAGGTTCCGGTCTCCCTTTCCACCCAAGGCCCGAAAAACGTTTTGTTCCACGATTTCCGGAACGTCGATTTTCTCTCCTGCTCGGGGCATAAATTCCACGCTCCGAAAGGGGTGGGGCTTTTGTTCATGCGGCGGGGTTCACGCATCCGGCCGTTCTTCATCGGCGGGCACCAGGAAGGCGGACGCCGCGGCGGGACCGAAAACGTCGCGTACATCGTGGGGATCTCCGTGGCGCTGGAACGGGCGTTTCGCTCGTATTTTGAGGACCATAGCAAGCTCGCGTTCCTTCAGCAGTACTTCGAGAAAGGACTCCTCGAGCGGATCCCGGACGTGGAAATCAACGGGATCGAGGCGGAACGCATGCCAAACACGACGAACATTTCGTGCCATTTCGTCGAGGGCGAGTCGATCCTTTACGAGCTTTCCGAGTACGGGATCTGCGCGTCAAGCGGGTCGGCCTGCACGAGCGGCTCGCTGGAACCGTCCCACGTCCTGCGCGCGATGAACGTTCCGTTTACGGCCATTCACGGCTCGACCCGATTCAGTTTCAGCCGGTACAACACGAAGGAAGAGATCGACCGGATCCTGGAGGTTTTCCCGGAGATCATCGCGCGGCTTCGTGCCGTCTCGCCGTTCAGCCGGGAGAACAGACATTAGAATGAATAATGAATAACGAATAACGAATAATGAATGCTCGAATGACGGCCAAATCAGAGGTAAAACTCTTTCTTCCCATTATTCGTTATTCATTATTCGTTGAAAAAGATTGACTTTCAATAAAAGGAGTTTCACATGAAGCGCATTTCCTGCCTTGCCGTCCTTCTGGCCGGCCTTACGTTCTGCCTCGCGGGTTTGCTCCGCGCTCAGGATCAGGAGAAGGAGACGATCGACCTTTTGATGGTCGGCGATTCCATCACCGATTTCTGGGATAATGAGGGGCGCGGACTTGAAGTTTACAAAAAGTACTACGATAATGGGGTCCGCAAGACCGTCAACATCGGCGTCAGCGGGGACATTACCGACCAGACGATGGAGCGGCTGAAGAACCCGCGCCTCGATAAAATCGCGCCGAAAATGATCATGCTCATGATCGGGACGAACAACATGGACCGCTACGAAGAAACCACGGCGGACTACACGGCCCGCGGTATTCAGACGATCCTGAAGGAACTGCGCACGAAGTTCCCGGAAGCGAAGATCCTCCTTTTGGCGGTCTTTCCACGTTCCCAGCCGGAAACGGGTCCGGTCCCGGGCAGGCAGTACCGCCTGCGCATTGCGGCGGTGAACGCCCAGCTGCCGGCCTTCGCGGATGGGAAGCACATTTTCTTCATGAACATTAATAAAATCTTCCTGAACGACGACGAAACGCTGAAGACCGAGCTGATGCCCGACCAGCTCCACCCGAACACGGCGGGGTACTACCTCTGGGCCGAAGCGGTTGAACCGGTCGTGGAAGCCTGGACTGGAACGAAACTTCCGTAAAATCTTTTAGGGGACGACGTTTCCAACGCCGTCCCTTCCTCTTTTTTAAGGACCCACCTCATGCGCCGAACCATTTTCTTTCTCGTTTCATTTTTGATTTTCGCGTCTTCGACTTTCGCTCAGGAACCGCCCGTTTCACTTACCGGGACGTGGAAAGCGGCCATGGACCCCGAAAACGTCGGGAGTGCGGAGCACTGGGAAAAAGCCATCCGCTCGGACTCCTCCGACCTGACCGTTCCCGGGCCGTACCAGTCGGCGTTCCCGCACTTTCGCGGCGTGGTCTGGCTTTGGAAAAAGGTGGACGTTCCGCAGAAAATGGCGGCCGATTCGCGCTTCATCCTGGAATTCGAGCAGGTCGCCTACGCCTGCCGGGTTTGGGTGAATGGCGTGGAAGTTGGTGCGCATGAAGGCGTGGAGTGCGGTTTCCGCTGCGACATCACGGACGCTTTGACCCCTGGCGAGGCCCAGGCCCTCATCGCCTTGCGGGTCGTGAATCCCGGCGACCGATTGGAAGAGGTGGTGGATGGAATTTCGCAGAAAACCATTCCCTCGCGGCCCGAAGACCACCGTCCGGGCGGGATCCTCGGGGAGGTGAGCCTCCAGCAGCGCGCGGCGGTTTACGTCGATTCGGTCCAAACGGACGCCCGGCTTGCGGACGGCTCCGTCACGGTGACGGCCTGCGTCGTGAACTCGAAAAAAGAGGCGCAGAAGACGCGCGTTTCCCTCACGCTTTCCGACGCCCGAAAAGGCGCGGCCTGCGGAAACCTCACGCGGGAAGAAACGCTTCCACCCGGGAAATCGACCGTCCGTTTCGAGACGAAAATCAAAAATCATCACGCGTGGAATCTGAACGCCCCGTTCCTCTACCGTGCGACCGTCCGCGTGGAGCAGGGCGCGGATGAACTTTCGACCCGGTTTGGTTTCCGGGATTTCCGCTTTGAGGACGGTTTCTTCCGCCTGAACGGGAAACGGATTTACGTGAAATGCACGCATACGAGTCACTTTCCGACGCATTTTTCACGGCCGGTCGATCCGGATCTGATTTGCCGCGACCTGATCCACCTGAAATCGATGGGGTTCAACATGGTGCGGTTCATTTGGGGCCTCGGAACGACGCGCCATATAGAAATCGCCGACGAGCTTGGAATGATGGTTTACCAGGAGACGGAAGCGGCGTTTCCGATGCAGCTCACGCCGGGGCCGGACGGAAAGCCGCTCCCCAACGCGGCGGAACTCCTTGAAACCCGCTACTGCCGTGCGCTGGAGCAGATGGTGGAAAACAGTCGAAACCATCCGTCCGTCGTGATTTACGGCCTCCTGAATGAGACGCGCCTCGGTCCGGCGTTTGATTGCGCGCGGGCTCAGCTTCCGTTCCTTCAGGGGCTTGACTCGAACCGCCTCGTGATCCTGGAAAGCGGGTCCTGGCACTTGAAAAACGCCGACGAAACGCCGCTCCGTGAGGTTTTCGCCAATCCGGGGGAAACCCAGTGGCGCGCAGATTTCTGGGACCTTCATCCGTACCAGGCCGTTCCGCATACGGCCTCGATCCTCCGCTTCCTCCGCGAATACGGCAGTCCGGAAATGGCCGGCCAGAGCCGGGGCCACAATAATTTCGACTCGCGGCTCTTCGACGGGCGCCCGATCTTCCTTTCGGAGTACGGGATCGGCTCGGCCGCGGACGTTTTGCGCTCCCTGCGGTTTTACGAGCAAAACGGGACGGAATTCGGCGAGGATTACGAGACGATCGCCGATTTCGCGCAGCGGTTCCAGAACGACTGGAACGCCTGGAAAATGAACGAGGCGTTCGGTCGGCCGGAGGACTTTTTCGAGGAATCCAAGGCGAAAATGGCCCGCCAGCGCGAGCTGGGGATCAACGCCCTGCGTGCCAATCCGCTCGTGATCTCGCATTCCGTCACAAATTCGTGCGATCCGCTGACCGCTGGCGAGGGGCTTGCGACGATGAACCGCGAGTTCAAGTACGGAACGTTCGACGCGATGAAAAACGTTTTCTCGCCGCTTCGCTGGTGCGTTTTTGCGGAGCCGGTCCAGCTCTGGGCCGGGGAACCTGCGCGTTTTGAGGCTGTGCTCGTGAACGAAGACGTTCTGAAGCCCGGCGAGTATCCGGCCCGGTTCGAGGTTTTCGGCCCCGACGGAAAGACGTACTGGCGCAAAAACTTCACGGTGAAGATCCCGGAAGCCCCCAACGCGCCGTTTGCGCTCCCACAGCTCGACGAAACGGCCGTGATCGACGGACCGACCGGCCAGTACCGGGCCGTCTGCACGCTTGAAAAGGGCGGGGCCGCCGCGGGTGAGGAGACGGAATTCTTCGTGACCCGTCAGGAAGACGTTTCGTTCAAGGGGCTGAAAGTCATGGTCGCTCCGGGAGATGAAAGACTGCAAGAAGTTTTGAAGAAAAACGGCGCGGAAATCTCCGACGACGCGCGGGTCCTGCTCGTTGGGAAGAGTCTCGACCCGGGTTTCGCCACGCAAATCCCCGAAATGGTAAACTCTGGTAGAACGGTCGTTTTCCTGCAGCCGTGGGTGCTCCTGACGGCTCCGGAGGTCGCTGAAACCGCGAAAGCCCTTTTCCCTGCGGGCGTTCCAACGATCCGAAACGTTAATAGCTGGCTCTACCTGAACGACGACTGGGCGAAACCGCACGCGTATTTCCACGGCCTGCCGCTCGGCGAGCTGAACGGTACGAAGGCGGTGGTCCCCGGGCGGCATGGCGGCCTGATGAGCAACATTTACTACCGCGATGTGATTTCGATGAGCGTCCTGCAAACGCCCGAACTCCCGTCAGAAGCCGTGGCCGGTCTGATCCACGTCACACACGGCTACGATTCCGGCCTGACCCTGGGCGTTTGGAACCGCAGCGAAAACGGCGGGAAAATCGTGATCACGACGCTGAAAATCCGCGAGAATCTGGAAACCCCCGTGGGATTGAGGTTTTTGCGGAATTTCGCGGAATAGGAGGGAAATTTTATGACCAGACCAGTCCTTTTTGCCCTTTTTTTCGCCTTTTTCCTGCCGGCTTTTGCGCTGGCCCAAGAGGACGCGGATGCAAAGCGGCTGACGAAAGATCAGATCGTGGAGTCGCTTCAGGACCTGATCCACGCCCCGGCGATCCCCGCGGACGTTCCGGACGTCCGTCAGTACGAGGATCTCGTGACCACCGTCGAGGAAAACGGCCAGACGTTCAGGATCTGGCGGGCGGCGATCCAGAAAGCGCTCGACGAGCATCATGGCGTTTTTCTTCCCAAGTCCGATGAAATTTACTACCTCGACGCGCCGCTGCTGATGGACTCGAACTGCGTGGTCCACGCGGACCCGGAGGCGCGAATTTACGCCATTCCGTCGCTGCGCACGTGCCTGATCCGAAACCGCCACATGCTCCCGGGGCGGATCCGGCCGGTTTACCTGGAGGACGATTCGTGCCGTGACGTGAAACTCACGATCTCGGGCGGGATCTGGTCGCAGGAAAGTACCGTCCGGAGTGAGTCTTACGGCGCCTCGGACGCGAAATCTTCGATTCCAGGCTCGGCAGGCGTCCTGCTTTTCTCGAACGTGGCGGACCTTTCCATCACGAACGTGAAGGTGGAAAAGGGCGCGCCGTTTGCGATCCACGTTTCCAACGCCCGGAACGTCTTCATTTCCGATGTTGCGGTCGAAACGAACTGCGACGGTGTGCACTGCAACGGCCCGCTGCGGCGCGCGGTCATTCAGAGGCTGGACGTGATCCGGACCGGCGACGACTGCATCGCGCTCAATGCGTGGGACTGGCCGCAAAGTGGGCCGGCGCTCGGGCCGATCGAAATGGTGCTCGTGCAGGACTGCAAGTCGGTCCGCGGCTCGCTCAAGGATGTGCGTCTGCTGGCGGGCGTTCTGAAGTACCCGGACGGCACACGGATCGACTGCCCGATCCGGAACGTGGTGATTCGGAACATCAAGGGCTTCAACTACTTCAAACTTTACGCGCAGTCGCCGGCCGGGCGTCAGTCGGAGTGCGAGATCGGGACGCTTGAAAACATTTACTTCGACGGGATCGAGACGGAACTCTCCGGCCCGTACCGCGAGGACTGGAAGACGGACTTCTACGGGGCGGTCGCGCCGGTCAGTATTCTTTCCAATGCGAAAGATCTGAGCTTCGAAAACCTGACGATCCGGTCCAAACCGCGCGACGGCGTGTACCCGTGCATTTTCTACGTCGGCCCGGAAAGCATGGCGTTCGGCTGGACCGAGGCCAATTCGGAAGCAGAGCGGAAAACGCCCGTGGAGGTTTTTATGAGCGACTACTCGTGCACGGTAGAAAATATTGAGCTGAAAAATATTCGTGACGCCGAGGGAAATCCGTACCCCGAGCCGGAAAAACTCGTGAAGGAGGTCCAGCTGAGCCTGAATCCGAACTACCTGCACACGAAGCCGCGCGGTGGTACGGGTTTTGGAGTCGTAAAGAAAGTGGAAGTCAAATAAAAATCCGGAGGGCCGGCGTCCCCGCCGGTCAAGTTCGGCTTTAGCCGAACACTTGCTGTAAACTGCTCGAAACGAAGAATCAAGCGTCCTTTTTATTAACTGGACCGGCGGGGACGCCGGCCCTCCGAATCTTAGGAGGAACCCATGAAGCACTCATTTTTTCTCTGCGCCTTTTTACTCTTTTTTTCATCCCTCGCCGCGGCGTACGAACGGTTCGAGGTGAAAACGTTCGACCGCGTGCCGATGATCACACTCGACGGAGTCCCCACGCGCTCCCGCATTTTCTGGGGGCGGCCGGGTGGGGTGGTGCTGAATGCCACGCCGGAATTTCAGACTTTCGAGTTTGAGCTTGACCCCTCCGAGGACGCGAGGGGGATCGGGACGATGCACTTCCGTTTCGGAAACGAGCCGGGGGAGATCGTGCTGGACGACTGCTCCGTCGTGGAAAAGGCGACCGGGAAGCAGATCGCCGGGCCATACCACTTTGAGACGCAGGCCGAATTCCTCGAAAACTGGAAGTGCTGGCACGATCGGGTCGGCGAGACCACCGTCGCGACGCTCGGCGTGGAACCGGGCTGCGGCGTGAACGGTTCGGGCGGGCTGAAAGTCACCATTCTGCCCGGAAATGAAAACGCGCGGTACGACTTTCACGTGTACCACCAGTGGCGGATGGACCTGAAGCCGGGGCACGTGTACACGGTCCGGCTGACGATGCGCTCGGACCCGCCGCGGCGCGTTCGCACGGCTTTTTACCGCCCGGAAAATCCTCACGTTTCCCTCGGTGGCGTCGGTGGGGTTTTGACCTCGCAGACGCGCATGGCGGCGGACGTCGGCGTGAATTTCGTTTCGTTCATGGTCGAAAGACTCTGGCCGGAAGAGGACGGGACCATCGATTTCACGGGGATGGACGCCCAGATCGACGCGATCCTGAAGGCGAATCCGAACGCGCTGATCATTCCTCGGTTTCCGCTGGACGTTCGCCGCTGGTGGCTCCGGAAGAATCCCGACGAACAGATGGTCTGGTTTAATTTTGACCATAAGGCCCCGCACAATTACGGGACGGAATGGGCTACGCCGTGCTCGCTCGTGTACCGCCACGACGCCTGCGAGACGTTGCGCGCGGCAATCCGCCATCTGGAAGCAAAGTACGGGAATTCGATCGCCGGCTACCACCCGGCCGGGCAAAACACTCAGGAGTGGTTTACCATTAATACCTGGAACGGAGGTCACGCGGATTACTCCCCGGCGGCGCAGAAAGGTTTCCGACTCTGGCTGAAGGAGAAATACAAAACGGACGCGGCCCTCCAGAAAGCGTGGGGAAAACGGGACGTGACGCTTGAAACGGCATCGGTCCCGTCGGGGGAACTTCGGGACGAGTCGCTGAAATTTTACGTCATTGACCCCGATCTGAACCCGGACGTGCCGCGGGAGTTTCAGTCGATCGTTGATTTCAACGAGTTTTTCAACCGGCAGATGACCGAAACGGTCCTCGCTCTGGCGCGGGTCGTGAAGGAAGAAACCCAGGGGAAAAAGCTGAGCGTTTTCTTCTACGGCTACTGCTGGGAGTTTTCTGGCTGCGCGAAAGGCCCGGCCGCCAGCGCGCATTACGATTTGCGCACGATCCTGGACTCGCCGGACATCGACCTGATCGCCTCCCCAATGTCGTACTTCGAGCGTCAGCCGGGGGGCGGTGGGTCGTGCATGCTGAACGCCGAAAGTGTGACAGCGGCCGGTAAAATTTACGTCTATGAAGACGACACGCGGACGTGGCTCGCCAAAGGAAGCACCGCGCCGGGCTGGGAAAGCGGGGCCGACACTTACGAGGAGACCCGGGAGGTCCTTCTGCGGAATACGGCGGAATCCGCGATCAGAAACTTCGGAACGTGGTGGATGGATCTGGGCGGAGCGGGGTGGTTCAACTCAGCCGAACTCTGGAAAATCATGGACGAGCTGAAACCGATGGACGAATACTTCCTGAAAAATCCGACGCAGTACCGGCCCGAAACGGCGGTTTTCGTCGATGAGATTTCCATGCAGAAAGTGGGGAACGGGCGGTTTTCTCACCAGTCAGTCGGCCGCCTTCGTCTTGCGCTGAATCGGCTTGGCGCGCCGTACGGGCAATACATGCTGGACGATCTGCTCTCTGGCCGGGTCGCGCCGCCGAAGGTGACGCTCGTGACGAACTGCGCGGCCCTGACGCCCGAACAGAAAGCGAAAATCGGGGAACTCACGCAAAAGGCCGGCTCGAAGCTGATCTGGGTCCCGCAGGATGGTTTCACGCCGGAGGCGCTGCGCGAAGCGGTGAGTGCCGGGGCGGACGTGCATTTCTGGACGCAGGAACCGTGTAACGTCTGGGCGAACGGCCCGTTCGTGCTCCTCCACGCCCCGGAAGACGGTGAGTACCACCTGAACGTTCCGGCAAACGCGCGGGTTCAGGACGTGATCACGGGCGAGCCGGTCCCGACGGTCATTCCGATGAAAAAAGCCCAGACGCGGGTTTTGAAAGTCGAGTAAAATCTCCGAGGCGGACGCGGGGCCAGCTTACAAGCCGGGGGAAGGAACCCCCCTTTCCAAATTTTGGCCAAACACCAAACCCGCCCCGCACCCGAATTCTATTTAAACACGGATTTCCACGGATTAAAAGGATTAGAAGGATTCTTTCAGAAAAGACTTTGAACTCTTTTCTTTAAAAATCTGCGTAAATCCCTTTAATCCGTGGAAATCCGTGTTTAAATTAAGCGTCAAAGCGAGTTTGGCGTGGTGTTTAGCCCAAAATCTCCTTTTTTCTTCTTGCCCCAGTTCTTCATTTGGCCCCTGATTTGGCGGGCTTTTCCCCTTCTAAATCTTTTTTTTAGGAAAAATCGTTAAATTTTACCAAATCAGGTTAATGTATGAACTTTAACTGGACGATATAATTAGTACTTGCGAGAGGTTCAATGGATTGAACCACATAATCAAGGAGGAGTATGAGATGCGCAAAGTATTGATTGCATTAATTTTGTCGTTGTTTGTTTTCCAGTCTGTTGGCTGCCTGATTCCGATGTACGATGGCGATACGGCTCGCCGCACGCAGCAGCAGCTGAATACTTCAGAAAACCTGCGCCTGATTCGGGACGATTGGGAACGGTTCTGGTTCCTGGATCAGCCGGACCACGGGACTCCGTGGCGTAACCACGGCGGTATGATTTGAACCGCCGCGAAGAGAATACAATTTGCTGAGGCAAACTGGATTTCGGCTTGCGAATGCCCGAGGTACGCACGGAGATGCTGGGTCTGAACGAATGGTTCCATCAGGGAAGGTGGACCCTTGGGGAAGAAACTCTGTACGTCAGTTTTGGGACGCTGAGGGCGTGAGATTCAGGTTGAGACCAGCGTAAGCTCCGGGATTTTGGTGGAGTTCGTGGGCAGCACCGTGTGAGGATGTTGCGCGTCGCTCCTCCTGTGCGCGAAATTTCTCGCCGGGGCCCAAGGAAACACTAAAAAGAACGGAGTGTTTAGGGGAGTATACCTTTACCGGCTACTCCCCTTTTTCTGTTGCAGTGGGGACGACGCTTTAAGCGTCGTTTTCTGGAGTGCGGCAATACAGAAGCCGAAGGCTTCATTTGCCGCTTTCACTTAGTGACCGAAAAATACGGCGGCAAAAAAGTTTTTTCACGTGGGAAACGTCCAGCGTACTTCCGTGGCAAACGCCTCTTCGAGGCGGTATTGCCACAAGGGAAAGCGATGAATGTCGCTTCCGCGACTGTATCATCGCACTCCGAAAGAAGACGCTGGAAGCGTCGTCCCCGTAAATTTCACCACCGCGAATCGCTTGTTTCGGCCGTACTGATGAAAATGTTCCGGTAGTACGACCGGGCCGGGCCGCCTGCGTGGATCTGAAGTCCGATCAGGCCTTCAAGAGGGATGGAATCGTCCTTTTCCGTGTAGTTGACCGTCTCGATGCCGTTGAGGAAAAGCCGAATATTTTTCCCCTGGCACAAAATCTCGTACCGATTCCAGTCGTTCGGCTTCCAGAGGGCTTTCACCAGATCCTCCGGTGGGGTCTGAAGCATACACCGCCGGCGCGACTCGTCGTAGAGGTGGCCCCAGAAACTGCCGTCCGAGGTCATGTCGGCCTGGTACCCGATCATCTCGTGATTGTTTGGCACGCGGACGGAGCGGAACTGGATCCCGGCGTTTCCGTCTTTTCTCGCGTTCGTCGGGCCGTCGATGATCTTGCACTCGAGGCGGAGGTAGAAATTCCCGAAAGACTCTTTCGTCGTGAGGAACTGGTTCCGGTCCACGCCGGTTTCAAAGTTTCCGCCGACGATCGCGCCGTCCTCGACCCGGAAAACGTCGGCGACCATCTCCCAGCCGGTGAGGTCCTGGCCGTTAAAGAGGCTTTTCTCGGGGAATTCCTGGCGGAAGCGGTCCACGAGGAAGCCGAACCGCTCGCGTTCTTCGGGCCGGCCTTCGGTCAGGACCAGCGCCGTGTTCAGCATCTGGAGCTTTTCGAGCGGGGTCATGCCCATCTGACGCATGATGCGCAAGTAGCCACGCAGGGCGCGTGTACGGAATTTCCCTTCCGGAAGCAGAACGGCCAGCCGCCCCAAAACCGTCCCGGCGTCGGCGTTTGACCATTTCCCCAAGGCTTTCGTCGCTTCATCCACGACCAGGGCCGCGGTTTCCTGACCCGTGGCGTCGGCCGGGATCTGTGGGGCGAACTTGAGCGCCATCGTGCCGAGGAATTCCGCCGCGTCTTTCCCACCGACCGAGCCGATGTAACGGACCGCCAGATTCGGCGCGTCGGCGAAATGACGGGTCAAAAACGCGATCGTGGCCGCTTTGTCGGTCGTCCGGCGGCAGAGGTTTTGCAGTGCTTCGTCAAACTCCCCGAGCGCGCTTTTCGCCTTCAGCCGATCCACGAACGACTCGATGGTTTCGGGCGATGAAGCGACGATCTGCGAGTAAACGACCAGCGCGTGAGGGTCGGTCTCGCTCCATTCGAGGAGTTTCGGCGCCAGGCCGGCGAGTTTCATCGCTCCGACGATCTGCACCAGTGCCGGCGAGTAAGGCAGGGCCGCGAGTTTCGGCTCGGCCTCCTCCGGCTTCAGCTTGCAAATGGCGTCGATCGCGGCGGTCAGGACGGCTTCGTCTTCCGAGGCGAGGGACCCGATCAGAGCGTCCAAGGCGCGGGGGTCACGAAGATCGCCCAGCGCCTCCAGAACGGCCGGGCGGGCGATTTTCTCATTTTCGAGGAGGCCCAAAAGCACGGGCGTGAGGGCCTGATTCCCGGAAATGCCGAGCGTGGCGAGCGTCTTTTTCTGGTTTTTTGGGTTGAGCGTCTCGAGCGTTTTCAGAGCCGCGGCCGCAATTTCGGGCTGGGCCGCTTTCGCCAGAACGATCTGGGCGGAGCGGAAGTCCGCGTCGTCGGCCGAGGTCAGGAGATTCAGGAAAAGCCCCACGTCGCCCGTGAGCATGATCTCGTTCTGGGCGGCAATTCGCGTGGTGGGCCCGTCGATTTTGGCCTCACGGACCTCCCGGAACCACGCGGCGGCTTTTTTCGGATCTTTCGCGCGGAGTTCATTGGCGGCGGTGAAAAAACCGTCGGCGGCCGCACGCTGAATATTCGGGTTTTCGTCGAAAAGCCCCCCGCGAAGCACCGCCAGCGCGTCGTCACTTTCGGGGAATTTCCCCAGGGTTTTCAGCGCGACGGTCCGGATCAGATCGCCGTGGCAGTCACACGACGCGAAGTCGGCGATTTTGTGAACGGAATCGTAGTCGCGCATCGAGCCGAGCGACGCAATGACGCCCGCGACGCAGCGCTCATCGGCGGCGGTCAGCCCTTTGCGGAGCGTTTCCAGCCCGGCCCGGTTGGGGAGATTTTCGAGCGTGGTCCGTGCCATCGTGTTGAGCCGCGGGTCGGCCAGCATTTTTTCAAGCTCGGGGAGTTTCGTCACGTCGCCGGCCTGCAACGCCTCAAACGCGGTCTGGGCCTGCGCGTACAGTTCGTCCTGCGTCTGCGCAGCGGCGGAAAGGCAAAATGCGAAAATGGAAATCAGGGAAAAAAGGATGGAAGGTTTCATGATTAATTATGAATTATGAATGATGAATTATGAATTGAAATTTTACCGGCCCAACAGACCGAGAAGGAGGAACAGGATGAAAAGGATCGCCGCGCAGCCGCAGCATCCGGCGGCCGTGGATGGCTCCTTTTTCTTCGGCTGAGGATTTTTTCGGGACTGGAGCACCCGTTCCAGTTCGTCGATATTCACCCGGTCGCCGGTGTCCAGGTCGATCCGGATCGTATCTGTATTGAACCAAAAGCGATAAACATGATATTTTTCGATGTACTGGTAGCGGCCCTTTTTGTGCAAGGTGTATTCGATGGCTTCCACCAGTGGATCCCAGCCGTCTTCATAAATTCCCTCACGGTCGCAGTGCATCTGGCAGGAATCGTATTTCATTTGAAAACGAACGATTTGCCCCTCCTGTACGATCGCGTAGTTGTCCTGCAGAAAAAGGTCGATCGTCCGGCTCGGCTTCTCGGAAATGAAAGTCATTGTATACTCTGGACGCTCGCTTTCGGGCGCTTCCCGAATGTCTTTGGACCAGTCCCGGCCGTCTTGATCTATGATCGTGGGAAATTTTTTCGAGTGCACGATGATTTTGGCCGCGGAGACCGTGTACAAAACCGTGGACTCTTCACGAATCGTGAGTTTGTTTCCTGAAATGTCGATGTGAAGCTCAGTCATGGGATTTCCTTTTGGCGAAAAAAGGGTGGAATTCATCGGGGAAAATTTTCCTTACAAAACCCACGGCTCGCGGCTGGCCCGTGCCCTCAGGCGGTTCGCCTCGTCGTCGTTCACGAACGATTCGGTCTTCGGGTCGAATTGCAGCTCACGCCCCAGGAGCCAGCTCAGGGCCGAGGCGTGGCACGCGATGTGCGACGACCGGATCACGTCGGCGCAGCAGGTCGGCTGCTCCCGGGTTTTCACGCAGTCGAGGAAGTTCCGGATGTGGTACCGCGGATTGGTCCCCTCGATGTCGCCATAGACGCACTGGAGCGAGTCGTTGGAAAGGAGCATCTTGCCGCTGTCGCCGGTCTCGACCCAGCCTTCCGAGCCTTCGAACCGGACCGGGCAGGTCCCCAGCCCGAGCCAGCCATCGGGGCGCATGACGAGCTGGACGCCGTTTTCGTAGGTCGCGAACATCCGGTTCCCTTCGGCCCAGTATTTTACCGGCTCCGTGCCGTCCATGCCGAGCGCCCACTGGCAGAGGTCCACGGTATGCGCACCCCAGTCCAGATGCCTGCAGCCCGAGTCGAAATCATAATGGCCGCGCCATGCGGACCAGTTGCTTTTCCCGACTCCGGCATAAGCCTCGTTGAAGGGCCTCCACGGGGCCGGGCCGAGCCAGAGATCCCAGTCGAATTCCTCGCGGTCCGGAAGCGGCTGCTCGGGGAGCCAGTCGGTCAGGTGCGTCAGGTAATAAATCGAGGCGTGCACCGTGTGGATCTTGCCCAGTTTCCCGGTTCGGGCCAGCTCGCAGGCATAACGGAAATTCCGCACGTTCCGGCGCTGCGTCCCGCCCTGAAAAACCGTCCCGTAGAGTTTCATCGTTTCGGCCAGTTTCTTGCACAGGTCGATCGAAATGGCGCACGGCTTTTCGCTGTAAACGTCCTTTCCGGCCCGGGCGGACCAGATGGAGGCGTGAGCGTGCCACCGGTCACCGGTCGCGATCAGCACGGCGTCCACGTCTTTGCGGTCGAGCAGGTCGCGGAAATCCCGGTACATTGCGACGTCGTTCGTCCCCTGGGCTCCTTCGGCCTGGGCCTTCACTTTGATCCGGCGAGTTTTCGCTACGTCGGCGATGCCCGCGAACCGAACGTCGGGCTGGTCGAGAAAGAAACCGAGGTCGTAACCGCCGCGGTGGTTGATCCCGATGCCGCCGAGGATGATTTTCTCAGAGGCCGGGGCCGTTCCGTCGAGGCCCAAGACTGAGCCGGGAAGGACCAGAGGAGCGCTTAAAAGCAGAGACTGACCGACAAAATGGCGGCGGGAAATGGAACGTTTCATCATAAAAGAGACTCCGTGAAAGGAAGGATTTTGGGTTGGAAAGGACTTCATCTTTCATTATAGTTTATGACGATGAAAATGAAAGGGGGACCCACAGGCAAAAAAATTTTTCTTTTTTTCAGAATTTTTTGATAAAATAGTGAAAATTTTCATCAGGCTGGTGTATAATAAAGAGGTTAAGATTGAATATTTCCTCACTTTTGGGGTTTTTGCCATGAAAGTCATTTCCAGAATTTCCGTTTTTTCCCTGGTTTCCGCCCTTTTCCTGGGCCTTGCGTCGTCGGCCCGCGCGGATCTGGTCGCTCACTGGGCCTTTGATGAAGCCGCTGGCGCAACCACTGCCGCCGACTCGACCGGAACGTACCCTGCGATGCCCAGCAATACTTCCATCACGTTCGGGGACGCGGGCAAATTCGGGAATGCCGTCACGTTTGACGGAACGACCGCCTCTTCCCAGCTCACTTACAGTGGTTTGCAGGGAATTTACGACACCAGCGTCTCGTTCTCGTTCTGGGTCAAAGTTCCGGAAACGACCAACACGGGCGGGCAGGTCATCGGCGCGTGGCAGAATTCGTGGGGGTACCGGATTTATTTCTCAAACGATCAGCGCAAACTCAGTTTTGACGCCAGATCGAGCTCGGATGGTTATGCCCACTACAATACTTACGGGGCCTCCACGGGCAATCTCGTTGCGGATCAGTGGAATCACGTGGTCGTCGTTCTTGACCGTGAAAACAACAAGACGTACACCTATAGAACGGCAACTTCGCCAACGGAAATACCTACCCAAGCATGGGGCCCCTCTGGGAAAGCACCGGCGTCTCGGGCATGGGCTGGAAGCAGGACCAGGCGGGCGGTGGACTTCTGAACGGTTCCCTCGACGAGATGTACGTCTATAATTCCGCCCTGACCGAGCAACAGGTCCACGGCCTGATGTACAACAATAATATTAATGAGTTCGTCGTCGCCAACCCCTACGTTCAGACGGAGGACAAAGTCCTGCTCGGCGCGCTGTTCGGCGTTTCTGCCGACAGTACGGTTCCGGAAGCGATGGCGGCCGGCGGATATTTCGGAGCCGTGGCGACTACCGGTAACCTGGGCGTGGCTTACGCGACCAAATCCAACGAGATCGCGACACTGAATCAGGTCGTGGACGTAACAAACGACGGGCTCATGGTCGATTTAAGCTCCATCAACGCGGGGAACACGTACGGCGCAAACGTCCAAAACGCGAAGTGCAACGTTGCGGGCCTCAGGACCACCGGGAAATTTTTCAACGAAACAATTTCGGTCGCCGGGTCGAATACTCAGACCGCGAATATTAAAATCGACGAAGGGATCGGGATGCACGCCAACGCGCTGGTGACGTTCGACGTCGCCGAGATTTGCGAGAAAAACGGCTGGGATCCCTCCGCGAGCCTGGCGTTCACCTGCTCCAAGGCGGGAATGAACGACGAAGGTTCCGGCTCGATCGACCAGGTGATCCTCGTTTCGGACGCAAACCATAATATTCTGGGGAGTTACGTCAACGGGAATTACGCCCCCATGACTCGCGGTGGGGACGGCACGTACTCGTTCGATTCCGCTCCGACGACGCATCTCGGCGCAGGCAAACTTTACGACGTGGACTTTCTGCTTCCGGAAGGCGCGAAGTACCTGACGCTCGCGACGACCACCTCGAATATTACCAGCGCGCACGGCGTTTTCGGCCAGGCTCATCTGCGGCTTGTGGACGTGGCCCCGATTTCCGAAGAAACCCCTGTTTACCTGAACCGTCTGGCCTCCATGGGAGCGAGCGGAACGACCGGGACGGGAATTCTTGCCGAGCGAATGGCCGTGAATGGTTCCGTCGGAGCCGAAATTACGACTTCCACGTTTGGTGTGGATACGATTTTGGGAAATCTGAATAATGCAAACGGTCTGCAGCTCGCCAGCAGTGCGCCCTGGAAATTCGATTTCACCAAAAACTTCAACTCATCCAATTACACCGAAGGGCACATCTACAACTGCAAGTGCGGCGCCAACGTCTGCGATCGGGCCTGGAATCCTCTTTTGGGGACCGCCGACGCTCCGAATGATTTCATTGGACTTCATGCGGAAAAAGCGATCACGATCGACCTTTCGGATATTCGTGAGGCTGGCTGCCTCGATCCGAATCAGCCCCTCCAATTCACCGTGACGGCGACCGGAATGCATACGGTCAACGCGCCGGCGACGCCCATCATTCTGGTCAGCAACGAAGAGGGAATTCTGGAAGGGTACGTTTCCGGCGTGAAGTACGACGTAACGCAGGAAAACGGGATCTGGTATTTCGACACTTCGTCAGGAACGGACTACAACCAGTACATTACCAACGGAGCGTCGGCCGATTTCGATATTACACTGGGATCGAATGCGAAATTCCTCACGCTGGCTTATTCGGGATACGGAGATGCCAATACGGACCACTTCACCTGGCTGAATCCGATGCTCGTGCCGATTTCGACAGAGGGGGTTCCGGAACCGACCGCGTGGGTCTTGCTCCTGCTGGGGCTTTTGGGGTTAAAATTCATGAAACGTCAGAAATAGGTAGTTCCTGAAAAGGGCTTTGCGGGCGGTAGTCTGTTTTTCTGCCCGCAAAGATTTTATTCTGTTTTTTCTTCTTCGGAATTGCTCTTGCGCGTTTTACTGGGTTTCGCTATAATTACAAATGACGTAAACCCCCAACTCTTTGTTTTTTATCATCAGGTTTCTGTTATGAATTCAAGAGAAAGAATCAGAGCGGTTTTTGAGCATCAAAAAGTGGATTGGCTCCCCACCGACCTGGGAGGGACCCGGAAAACCGGTATTTCCGTGACGGCCATCTATCATCTGCGGCAATGTATCGGCGCGGAAGTCCCCGTCCGTCTTTACGATGTGTACGAAGGGCTCGCGGAAATGGATCCGACGGTTGAGGAAGCGGTCGGGTGTGATACGATGCGCCTCCCGCAGCCAGTCCCGCTCATGAATATTGAGTGTCTGAAAGAGCAAACCAAAAAAAAGTGGAAGCCGTACGCGATGGAAGACGGGACCGGCGTATTGGTTCCGGTCGATTTCTTTCCCGAGCGTGAGTTGAACGGGGATTTGTGCCTTCGCGATCTGATGGACCGTCGTTTTGCCAAGATGAAGCGCGGGGGGTGGAAGTTTGAACCTCTGGCGGAAGGGCCGGGGGCGTGCGGAATGACTCTCGTTGAGGTTGAAAAGGAGCTTGAGGAGAAAAACCTGGCCGTCGCGCTGATCCCGGAGGATTCGTACTGGGAACTGCTTCAGAATTTCATCGGGATGTTCGCCAAAGTCTCCAAAAAAGCCCTGATTTACCGGGCCGGACCGCCTACGCCGTTCTTCGGAGGGCTGGGGGCACATGAGCCGCTTAAGTGGCTGGAGGTTTTGGAAACCCGTACCGACGAGGCGAAGAAACTCCTCGAAAAGTGGTTTGAACTTTGGATGGACCAGATCACGAAACTGGCCGCGGCGTCCGTGAAGCCGATCGATGTACTGGTTCTGGAGGAAAATTTCTGCGGTGTGTGTCAGGATCTGGATCGTCAGCTTATTCGTGAGCATATTTTGCCGTTATACGCAAAAGGGATTCAGGAAATCCGCGTGAAAATGGGGCAAACACCGCACATTTTGTGGCAGTCTGAAGGGAATTTTACGCCGTTTCTTCCTGATTTGCTGAAAATCGGCGTCGAGGGCGTGAGTTTCATCAATCTGGAAACCTCCGGTGTGAATCCGCTCACCATCAAGCAGGAATTCGGTAAAGACCTCGTCCTTTGGGGCGGGGCGTGCAGTGCGAGGGACCTGGCCGACCTGAATCAGAACGCCGTCCTGCGAAAAGTGCAGGAAAATCTGGCGATCCTTTCCGAAAACGGCGGCTACGTACACGCCTTGGCCGGAAACGTCGAGCCGGGAACGGACCCGGAAAACGTCCTGGCCTATTTTTCACGCCGGGCTTAGAAATGCTCAGTGAACGACATCCCATTCCACCGTTTTTCCCCAGGGACACGCGGGTTTTGTTTCTCGGGAGTTTCCCGCCGCCGCGCTCACGGTGGTGTATGGACTTTTTCTACCCGAATCTTCAAAACGACTTCTGGCGGATTTTCGGCCTGGTCTTCTTCGCGGATCGGGAGCATTTTCTCACGCCGCGGCCGTCGGACGGGAAAAAGGTTTTCAACCGGGACCAGATCATAGAATTTCTGTTTGAGAAGAAGATCGCCATGTACGACACGGCGGTGGAAGTCGTTCGCGAGCGGGGAAACGCTTCGGACGCACATCTGACGGTCGTCACGCCGCTTGATCTGAGCCGCGTTCTGACGGACCATCTGCCGGATTGCCGCACGCTCATCACGACGGGCGAAAAAGCGACCGAAACCCTTCTTCAGATCCTGGGCGACCCGGAGATCGCGAAGCCGCCGATCGGTTCGTCGATCGGGTTTTTCTTCGCCGACCGGGAAATGCGGCTTTATCGCCTCCCCTCCAGCTCGCGCGCTTACCCGCTGAAAATCGAAAAAAAGGCGGAAATTTACGGGAAAGCGATGAAAGAAATCTTCAATGAGTAATACGGGGACGACGCATCTTGCGTCGTCTCTAATTCTTAATTCTTAATTCATAATTCATAATTTGAAACGCCCTCCCCATTGAAATATTTTCATTCTGTGGTAAAATCTAACAGATTAACAAAGTGCCGTTTCGTTCGGAACGGTCCTTTATCCGTTTCCTTTTAGAAAATTACGAGTTTTAAAATGTTCATTTCTCTCGACTGGCTTTCGGATTTTGTGGATTTGACGGGCATTTCGCCGGAAAAAATAGCGAACCGCCTCACCTTGGGCACCGCGGAAGTGGAAGGGATCGAAACCGTCCACCGCTTCGTCAAGGGCGTGTTCGTCGGCGAGGTCGTGAAAGCTGAAAAAATCACCGTCCGGAAAGAGGATGGGCAGGAAAAAACGCTCACCGTCTGCACCGTGGACTGCGGCCAGGCCGGCACGTTTCAGACCGTTTGCGGTGCGCCGAACTGTGCACTGGGCGTGAAGGCTCCGTTCGCTCCCGCCGGGGCCAAACTCGGCGACGTGGAAATCTCCGAAACCGAGCTGGCCGGGCACAAGTCGCAGGGAATGCTTTGCTCCGCGAAGGAACTGAACCTTTCGCACTGGCACGAGGGCCTTTTCCTCATCCCGGGCAGCGTCGCGAACGGGACGCCGATGGAGACGCTCATCCCCGAGACCGACACGCTGATCGAGTTCGATAATAAAAGCGTCACGAACCGCCCAGACCTCTGGGGCCACTACGGTTTTGCGCGTGAATTTGCGGCTTTGTTCAACCGCGAGCTGAAACCGCTGCCGCAGCTGGACCTTTCGCAGTTTGAAAATCTCCCGAAGATCCCGATCCAGATCGACGACCAGGAAGCCTGCCCGTGCTACGGCGCGATTTCGATGGAAATGGGTAAAATTCCGCCCGCGCCGGTCAAGATGCAGTACCGCCTCCACTCGATCGGCCAGCGCACATTCGACCTGATGGTGGACGTGACGAACTACTGCATGTTCGAGCTGGGCCAGCCGACGCACGCGTTCGACGGTGACCACGTGGACACGATCCGCGTCGCGAAGTACTCTCAGATCCTCCAGCACAAGAACACGTTCACGGAGGACGGGACGTTCACCACTCTCGACTCCCAGGCCCGGAAAATGCTCCCGGACGACCTCTTGATCACGAGCTTCGACGGCGAGACCATCAAACCGATCGCGCTGGCGGGGATCATGGGCGGGCTGGAAAGCGAGATCACGCCCACGACGCAGCGCATCGTTCTGGAGTGCGCGAACTTCCACGCCGCCACGATCCGCCGTACGGCCGTCCGTCTCGACCTGCGCAGCGACGCCTCCCAGCGTTTCGAGAAGAGCCAGCCCCCGATCAACACGCGGGTCGCTGCCGGCCGCATCCTTCAGCTTCTGACCGACTCCGGCGTGGATTTCCGCGTCACGAGCGCGTACAGTTTCGAAGGCGACGAAATGACCGAGTTCCGCCCCCTGACGCTTTCGGCTGGACTCTTGGACCGCCGCGCGGGAATTTCGCTTCCGAAGGAACAAGTCATCGGAATTCTGACGTCGCTCGGGTTCAAGGCCGAATACGCTGCCGACGGCTCGCTGAACATTCAGATCCCGCCGTTCCGCTGCAGGAAAGACATTTCGATCCCGGAAGACATCGTGGAGGAAGTGCTTCGCATTTATGGCTACGACGAGATCCCGCCGATCATGCCGCGCGTGGAGATCAGCCCGTTGATCATCGCGCCGGAAATTCGCCTGGAGCACAAAGCCCGCCACCTGCTCACGCTGGCGCATAATTTCGTCGAGCTGCACAATTACAGCTGGTTCGACGACAACTGGAACAAAACGATCGGTTACGAGCCGGTGAACACGATCGAGTTCGCGAATCCGACGACCTCGTTCAACCGTTTCCTGCGCACGACGCTGATGCCGAACCTTCTGCGGCTGGTGGGCAAGAACCGCGGGTTCCGGGATCAGTTCCGGTTCATGGAGTTCGGCCGGGTGTACGAACTGCTCGACAAACCGGTCTGCGAGGACCTGAACGCGGACCGGACGCTTCCGCCGGGTCTGGCGAATCGGACGAAAATGCCGATGGGCCGGTGCATGGAACGCGCGAATCTGGCCGGATTGAGCTACGCCACCGCGGCGTACGGCACGCTTGAGGACCACTACCGTACGATTAAGGGCGCGCTGGAAGACCTCGCCCAGCTTTTGGGCACGAGCTTCTCCTTCGTGACCGGTACGCCGGAAAAGGCGCTGGCCGGCGGCGCTCCGGCTCCGTGGATGCAGGACGGCTACTGGGTCGAGATCTACCAGGGCGACGTGAAAGACGGCAAGAAAGTCGGCGCGCTCGGCGTTCTGGACGGCAAATTCCTGAACACGATCGTCTCGGAAGGCGGCCAGGTCGTCTGGTTCGAGCTGGACTACTGGAAGCTCGACCAGCCGCTTTTCCCGGAACAGAAATTCGGCGGAATGCCCGTTTACCAGGGCTCGTGGCAGGATTTCTCGCTCGTTTGGGAGATCGGAAAGGGCTACGCCGCCCTCGACGCGAAGCTGGCCGAGTTCGCGCACCCGCTTCTGAAGGGTCGCGATTTCGTCTATTTCTACAAAGGAAAGGGCCTTGAAAAGACGCAGGGCAGTTACACCTGGCGCCTGTGGCTCGGCTCTGACGAGCGCACCCTGAGCGGCGAGGACATCGACGACTTCCGCACGAAGTGGCTCGCCTTCCTCGAAAAAGAAGGGATCGCGATCCGCGGCTGAAATTCTGATCTCTGAAAAATTTTGAACCCATTCCAACGGCGCGGGGGCTTCGTACTCCGCGCTTGATGTTTAGATGGGGCTTTGAATGAACCAACTTTTTCTCAGTTGATGTACTCTGCGACATAGAAAATTTTTGTCTTTTTTTTGAAATTTTGAGGTTCAGGTATTGACAAAATAAAAGTCCTTGATATAATTACTACCAAATTGATAGGAAATATAAACTACTAAAAAAGTAGTTTATTGAAAATTCTGCAATTTTGGGAACCAATTACCACAAAACGTTTTCATGGAGCAGGTGTAAACAGATGGCACGTAAACAGAACAACATGGTGATGTGTTGGCGAACGCGACGAAACTTCCGGGCATTCCCGGTGGCGAGGGCGCGCGTTTGTTTGTGTACGCGCCCCATAAACTGACTTCAAAACTTTTCGTCAAATCGCCATCAGCCCGGGAGCTTTCCGCAAGCCTCGGGTTTTTGTTTTAGCCTGAGAAGGAACCATTTTTCAGGAGGAAGGAGACATTCACATGAGTACATTAGAAATTCAGGCCGTCCATCCGCGGCTTTCATCAGAAATCTTTTCGAACTTGAACCCGGCTTTGAACCGTGCTTCTGGCCAACCCACCAGAAGGGAAACCCAAATGCTGCATGACATACAGAACTACATCCGCAGCGGCGAAACCGAATCCGAGGGGCTGGGCCTCGAAATCGAACATTTCGTCGTGGATGGAAGCGGGGTTCAGATTCCGTTCGAAGAGATTTCGTACCTTATCAACCTGGTCGGCAGGGAACTGGGCGCCGAGATATTCCATACGGACGGGTATCCGGTCGGGTACGCTACAGACAAATACACGATTACACTGGAACCATCCTGCCAGTTTGAAATCAGCATAAGCCCATATCAGGAACTATATGAGATCGAACGTGTTTATCAGGAATTCCTTTCCCTGTGGGAACCGCTGTTCGAGGCCCGGGGCTACCGCATCGTGGCCAGGGGATTACTTCCTCTGGTTGAGCAGGGGCTTGATCCCGATGATATCCCGCTCTCTCCCAAAAAGAGATACAAGTACATGGACGCGTATTTCAGGGAAAGCGGATATTATGGGAAATACATGATGCGGTCCTCGGCCTCGACGCAAGTCTCGGTCGATTATCGGTCGGAGGAAGATTTAGTCAAAAAATTGCGAATCCTTCAGAAGATTTCGCCGATACTAATGATTATGATGGAAAATAAAAGCGACCAGGACTCGACGCTCCCGGGGGGCCAGGGCAAGCCGCACCTGCTCAGGACCCAGGAGTGGGAAGACCTCGACCCGGCCCGGACCGGTTTTTACCCGAATTCCCTCGACCCAGATTTCGGGTACGGGAAAATCGCGGGACTGGTCCTGAACACGCCGCTGATCTTGCTGACCGACAAAGGCTGGACCGAGTACGTCGGCAGCAAAACCGGGGCGGATCTGCTCGCCGATGGTACGATTTATCTGGATGAGTCGGAAACGATCCGCCGGAAAAAACTCATCGAGCATTTTATTTCCATGGGCTTTTTTCATTTCAGGATCAAGAAATACATCGAAATTCGAGTCGCGGACAGCGTGCCGCTCCCCAAGGCTCTCGGCTATGCCGCCCTGCTGAAAGGGATCGTGTATTCCCGCTCCAATCTGGACGTTCTCGACCGGGAATTGTCGGACGTGGACGATTTGGGGAAAATTCAGGACGCCGTCTCCGCGATCGAATCCGAGGGGGAAAACGCTGTGATCTACCATGGCAAAACGGCCGCGGAATGGGCGGAGCGCCTTGTTGAACTGGCAAAAAACGGCCTCTCGGAGCAAGAGAAGGAGTATCTTGTTCATGTGTGAGCTTTTGGGCTTGACATCCGACAAAAAAATCAGAATGAACGAGCTGCTGGAGTCTTTTTTCAGCCACAGTGTTGAGCATCCGGACGGCTGGGGCCTCGCCCTGCTGGATCAGGATCCGATCAGCATCGGGAAGGAGCCGAAAAAGGCCGCCGACAGTTCGTTCCTGAAAGAATTGTTGACCCAAAACATCGAAACCGCACAATGTATCGCGCACATCCGCAAGGCCTCGATCGGAGAGGTGAGCCTGAAAAACACGCATCCGTTTTTGAAACACGACGCAGCCGGCCGTCTGTGGGTTTTGGCGCATAACGGGACTCTTTTCGACCCGCGAGTGATCGTCCCTTACCGGCATCTTCAGGAAGGCGCGACCGACAGCGAAAGCGTTCTCCTCTACATCATCGACGAGATCAACAAACGGCCCGATTCGGACCACGAGGAGGTACGGATCCGCGTCGTGGAAGAGGTCGTTCGCTCCATCGTGTCCCCCGACAATCGGCTGAACCTTTTGCTCTATGACGGCGATTGCTTCTACGCGCACACCAACCACCCCGGCAGCCTGCACAAAAAAGAAGAAAACGGCACGGTCCTGTTCTCCACGCGCCCGCTCGAAAACACTGGCTGGGAAGAAGCCCCGCAAAACCGGCTCATGGTTTTCCGCCGCGGCCAATTGATCTGCACCGGCCAAAAACATGACGGGACCTACATCCACGACGAAGAAAGAATGAATCATCTGTACCGAACGTATTCGCAGCTTTGAACCTCCCCCCATTGCAAACTTCTGGTTTTACTGTAAAATAGATTATTTCGGAGTGCGGTGATACAGTCGTGTAAGCGACATTCACCGCTTTCCCTTGCGGCAATACCGCCTCGAAGAGGCGTTTGCCGCTGAATTATGCTGGACGTTCCCCACGAGAAAATCGCTTTTTATCGCCAGATCTTTTGGCCGCTAAGTGAAGGCGGCAAAGGAAGCCTTTGGCTTCTGTATTGCCGCACTCCAGAATACTATTCATAATTAAAACCATGTACAGTTTTAAGCTTGCAGAAAACAAAACGACGTTTGCCCGTGAAATCATCGCCGGCTGTGTGACGTATGCCGCAATGGCGTATATTTTGTGTGTTCAGCCCGCGGTGATGGCGGGGACTTTTTTCGGTCCGGGAATGGCCACGGGCATGGATGAGGCCGCTCTGATCACCGCGACCTGTCTGGTCTGCGCGATCGGAAGCATCGCAATGGGCCTTTTCACACGTTACCCGTTTGCCATGGCTCCGGGAATGGGGACCAACTTCTTCGTTGTGCTGGAGCTTTTCCCCGCCTGTGCGATGGTTCTCGGCCCGAGCTGTGGTCTGAACGCCGTCTGGATGCTCGGCATGGCGGTTGTTTTCGCGGCTGGGCTTCTCTTTTTCATCCTTTCCCTTTTCAAAGTCCGGGAGCAGATCCTGTTCATCCTGAGCGATTCCATGAAAATGGCGATCTGTGCGGGTATTGGCCTTTTTATCGCGTTTTTGGGGATGACCAACGCTACGCTCATTCAAATCCAGGACAATCAGCTCGGGCTTGGCTCTTTTTTGACGCCGGCCATGGCGATTTTCCTGACCGGTTTTCTCGTCTCGTCGATCCTGATGATCCGCAAATTTCCCGGCGCGATCCTTCTGGGAATGTTTGCCGCATCGGTGGTGGCTTACTTTGTCGGTGAACTTCAGATCGATCAGATCATGAGCCAGCCTGCCAACCCGATGAAAGTGGTGGGAAAACTCGACATGGCCGGGCTTTTTGCGCACTTCTGGAGGCTTCTCCCGTTCATCTTTATTCTGACGTTCATGGACGTTTTCGACGCGTTCGGGACGTTTGTCGGCCTTGGCTACCTGGGCGGTTTTTTCGCCAAGGACGGCAAGCTCCCGCGTATTGAGCGCCTGTTCCTGGCTGACGCCGGTGTCACGATGTTCGGCGCGTACTGTGGCCACTCCACGATGACCACGTATCTCGAAAGCTCGGCCGGTATCGAGTCCGGCGGACGCACCGGGCTGGTTGCCGTGACGGTTGGCGTGCTGTTCTTCCTTTCGCTCTTCTTCTCGCCGTTGATCATGGCGGTGGGGAACTGTGCCCCGATCACCGCCAGCGCGCTGATCCTGGTCGGGATCATGATGATGCAAAGTGTGATGCTCGTTGACTGGGGCGATATGACCGAGTCGATCCCGGCCTTCTTCATCGTGGCGGGGATCCCGTTCTTCAACAGCATTTCCAACGGTATTTTGTGCGGCGTGGTGATCTACCCGATCCTGAAAATCAGCGCGGGCCGCTGGAAGGAAGTCAAGCCGGGAATGTACGTGCTTGCCATCCTGATGCTTTGCTACGCGGTCGGCTTTGGGTTGAACCAGAAAACTCAGACCACCCCCGAAACGCCGGAAGCGCCGGTCGAGAGCAACTCCGTGATGGAAGAGACTCCGAGTGCTCCCATTTTGACGGACGACACGCAAAAAAAATTAAAAAAAGTCGGCCGTCCCCCCTTGCGGGAAAATGAAAATGTGCTATACTATGCACCAATTCGAGCGAGCAGTCGCCGAAGTTATCTTTGACAATTTGATGAATTTTTCATGAAGCACAAAATTTTATCGGGAACCTTGATAGAATTTGAGTAAAGTCAACAAGTGGTTATTA
>JAUMVK010000074.1:0-10320 GCA_030530205.1 Thermoguttaceae bacterium
TTCCTCACTCAAGTGAACGCATAATATACCACATTCCGAAATTCTTTCAAGGGGGGGAACCCACATTTTTTCGGATTTTATGAAAAAACAAAGGGAAATTAGTCGTTAAACAGGCATTTCTCGCACTGCGGATTACGGGCCATACAGACATTTCGACCGTGCAGGATCATCTGATGTGAGATTTTTACCCACTTATCCCGCGGCACGATACGCATAAGATCCTGCTCGACTTTTTCGGGGGTGGTTTCCTCCGAAAGGCCCATTCTCTGCGCAAGACGAAGGACGTGCGTATCCACGACGACGCCGTCGGCGATCCCCCAGAACGTTCCGAGGACGCAGTTTGCCGTTTTGCGCCCCACGCCCGGGAGCCGGACCAGTTCGTCCATCGAGTCGGGGACCTCGCCGCCGTATTTTTCGACCAGGATCCGGCAGCACTCGCGAATGTTTTTGGCTTTGTTATGATAGAAACCGGTACTGTGAATGTCGGCCTCAAGTTCCTCCTGCGAGGCATTCGCATAATCGGCCGCGGACCGGTATTTTTTGAAGAGGTCCTTCGTGACGATGTTCACCCGAACATCGGTACACTGGGCCGAAAGAATGACCGCAATGAGGAGCTGCAAAGCCGAAAGATGATTCAGAGCGCAGCCCGCATCGGGGTAAAGGATCTCCAGACCTTCGAGGATCTTTTGCGCGTGGGCCGGCGTGCCGTATTGAATATTTTGTTCCATTTACTTAATCTCCTTAAATTACTCTTGAATTAATCGGCCAAATATGATAAAATCCATAGAATTTTTGGCTTTTATATATCGTGAAGGAGTCCCGAGCCGTGAGATTGCCGGTTTTGTTTGTCTTAATCGTTTGCCTGTGTGCGAGTGTTCAAGCGCAGACATTTCCTTACAGAGCGACCATTTGCGAGCCGGAGGCGTTCGTCCGGAGCGGGCCGGGACGCGATTTTTACCCGACCGACAAGCTGCGAAACGGCGACACGGTGGAGGTTTACAAGCATACCGTCGATGGCTGGTGTGCCATTCGCCCGCCGCTCGGGAGTTTTTCTTATGTACCGGCCAGAAATGTCCAAATGACCCAGAACGATCTGGGGAGGATCGTAGGAAACTCTGTTCCGGTTTATATCGGAAGCAGGCTTTCGCCGGAACGTTCTCAGGTACGGATCACCCTGACGGCTGGAAAGATGGTAGAAGTGCTTGAACTCCCCACGGAGGGCCTCGACGCGATGGTCAAGATCTCGCCGCCGGCTGGTGAGTTTCGGTGGATCCACGGGAAATCGCTCTCGCCAAACCTGACGGGTGTAACGGAAGAACCTACGCCGCCCGATCGGACACTCCCGGGAACGAATCCTGTGCCGAATACACCTGCGCTTACCAGCGAAGACCTCAGTGGCGTGAACAGTATCGCCGAAGCGTCGATCAAGCCTGGAACGTTTACTTATTACGTGAACCAGCTCGACGCAGACCTTTCGTATATCATCTCAAACAGCGACTCAGCCCACTGGGAGACCGAAGGGTTACTCATGCGGGCTAACCGGCTCATGAACTACGCAAAAACGACCCAGGAAAAAGAACGTCTGGAACACGTGCGGCAGAAAATCATCGAGGCGGACGGCGTGCGGCAGAACCGGCAGCAGTTTCAGAAGCTCCTCTCCACGGCCAGCGAGGACGGTATCACGCCGCTGGCCTCCGGCACGGACCGTGCGGGTAAACCGTACGTGAATTACGCCGGTGTTTCCGAGTTTCCCGCCCCCTTCTCCACAGAACCGGGCCGGTGGGATTACTCGGGCATTCTCGTGAAAGTCCAGCGCCAGCGTTACGCTCATCTGTCACTTCCGCCGTACGCAATCGTGAATGAGGACGGGATCCTGCGCTGCTACGTGACCCCCGCGCCGAACATGGACCTCAGCCAGTACGTGAAAAAGCGTGTCTCGCTTGCCGGCAGCCGGAATTATATGCGGGACCAAAGAGCGTTTAACCTCAATGTGAAGGTGATCGTGAACGTGTGGTGATGCTATGGGGATGACGTTTTTATCGTCGTCTCCGTAGATTTTGGATTTTGAGACGATGCGGGAAGCGTCGTCCCCATAATTATTATTCTTCATTTTCTCCCCCCTCTTGTTTTTTCTTTTAAAGTGCGTAAAATATAGGAATCTTGAGTTTTATTCTTTCCTTAACCTCATTTTTCAAGGAGTTCCCATGAAAAAAACCATCCTCTGGAGTGCGATCCTTTCCCTCCTTCTCGTTTCATTGGCCTCGGCCGATGTGCGTCTTCCCAAAATGTTCACGAACAACTGCGTCCTTCAGCGTGACGCGGCCGTTCAGGTCTTCGGTTTTGCCGACGCTGGTGAAAAAGTCACCGTCGAATTCAACGGCCAGAAAGTCGAAACGACCGCCTGCGACGCTGGCAAATGGCTCGTCAAACTCGCTCCGATGCCTGCCAAGTGCGAAGGCTCCACCATGACCGTCACCGGCAAAAACGTGGTGACTGTTGAAAACGTCGTAGTCGGTGAAGTCTGGGTCTGCGGCGGCCAGTCCAACATGCAGTACCCGGTCGGCGGCTGGGGCCGTGTTGAGGCGACCGAGCAGGAACTCACCGGCGACAACAGTTTCATCCGCTTTCTGCGTGACCCGTACATCACGAATCCGGAACCGCAGGATGATTTGGGCGGCGGCGCGTGGACCCTCTGTAAAGACGGCGCCCAGAAAGCCTGCACAGCCGTGGGTTACTACTTCGCCCTGCGTCTGCACAAAGAACTCGGCTGCCCGATCGGCCTGATCGACTGCAACTGGGGCGGCTCCAAGGTCGAAGAATGGATCCCGGAAAAGGCCATGAACCTTCTTTCCGAAGAAACCGCTGCGCACGCCCGTGAGTTCGTGACCCACGTCAAGGCCGACAATCGCAAGTTCATCGGCTGCATGTACAACGCGAAAATGAACCCGTGGACCAAGTACACCATCCGGGGCGCGATCTGGTATCAGGGCTGCTCGAACGGCGGCCAGGGCCAGCTTTACTTCGAGAAAATGGACTGTATGATCAAAGCGTGGCGCGCCGCATGGGGCTACGACTTCCCGTTCTACTGGGTCCAGCTCGCCAATTTCCAGGCTCCGAGCGATGATCCGAACTCGACGGGCGGCTTCGTCCCGGTTCGTTACGCCCAGAGCAAGTGCCTGAGCATCCCGAAGACCGGTCAGGCGGTCATCATTGATGTCGGCGAAGAAAAAGACATTCACCCGATCAACAAATTCGTGGTCGGTGAACGCCTCGCCGCCAACGCGCTGGTGAAGGACTACGGCAAAGATATTCCGTACGCCTCCCCGATGTTCAAGGAAATGAAAGTCGAAGGAAACAAAGCGATCCTGACGTTTGAAAACGTTTACGACGGTCTGGTCGTCGGCAAGCAGAACGTCCGTGAATTCAGTGTCGATCCGGACGGCAAACTCCAGCGTTTCGCAGTCGCCGGAGCCGACGGGAAATTCTTCTGGGCTGACGCGAAGATCATCGGCAAAGACCAGGTGGAAGTGAGCGCTCCGGAAGTCGCCGAACCGGTGAACGTCCGCTACGCGTTCCAGCAGAACCCGGAAGGCTGTAACCTGTACAATTCGGCAGGCTTCCCGGCCAGCCCGTTCAGTACTGAGCCGATCACGAAGTAGTCCGTTTTCTGTTATCAGTTTTCAGTTGTCAGTGTTTCTGCTACGTCGAAATAAGAATTTCCGTTTTCTGTTTCTCGGCAGATAACTGATAACTGACAACTGATAACACAAAAAAAAGCGTCAATATTTTCTCTATTTTTCTTAAAACTCTGAAATTGCTCTTGCATTTTAAAACCAGAATCCGTATAATCCCATATAAAATATTATTATGTTAGCAAAATTTTTTTGAAAACCCAGATAAAAGCGAGGTTCAAATGACACAATTTACCACTAAACTGTTCGCTTCTCTTTGTGGAGCCGCGGCCAGCACTCTCCTTTTCATCGGCGCCGCGAACGCCGCACTGACTGCCCCTGGTGACGTGAGCAACGCTCCCGCAGCCGCCGGCGATCAAAATGAAGTTTCCCCGGAACTGAAAGCTGCTTTCGATGATTTCACCAATATGAAATTTGACGATGCCGTAGCGAAACTCGACAAAATTCGTGAGAACGACAAAGACATGGCTCCGGCCCAGCTGATCCTGGCGACATGGCTCGCCCGTATCCAGCCGGCGCAGCCGCAAGCTGTTCGTCAGGCCATCGAAGTCGGCGTTACGAAAAACCCGTCCGACCCGGAAGCCTATGTCATTTTGGCCGAACTGAACCTTCAGAATTCCTGCGTTACGGAAGCCGAAGCCCTTTTCGACAAAGGCGCGGTTCTGAACTCCTCGTTCTCTGAAAGCGCCAAACGTAAAGAAGAAATCCAGAAACGTATTCTTCTCGGCCAGGCTCAGGTCCTTGCACTGCGCGGCAAAAACGACCAGGCCATCGCGCGTTTGAACAGTGTTCTGAAAGCCGACGATCAAAACATCGGCGCCCTGAATCTGCTCGGTCTGATCAACTTCAACAGCGAAAACTACGATGCTACGATCGACGCCTACACCAAGGCTCGCGCGATCCAGCCGAACCTGCTCGTTCCGGAAGCTCGCCTGGCCATGATGTGTCAGCAGAAAAACACCGACGAGAGCAAAAAACTCGCCGCGAAATACATGAAAGAAGCCATCGGCAAGTACGAATCTGACCCGCAGACACGTCTGGTCGCCGCTCAGTGGTCCCTGACGATCAACCGTCCCGCCCAAGCCGCTCAGCAGGCGGATTATGCGATCCAGCTTCTGAACAAGAAAAAGTCGGAAAACGCTGACGATGCTTTCGTGAACGGTCTGCTCAACGAAGCCAACCTGCTCCGCGGTGTCATCGCACTGTACGAGAAGAAGTTCACGGACGCCGAGAAGTTCTTCAACGTCGTTCTGGCCGAGTCCCCGAGCAATTTCGCTGCGACGAACAATCTGGCCCTTGCTCTTTGCGAGCAGAACGATCCCACAAAACTGAACAAAGCCGTCGAGTACGCTCAGGTGAACGTCGATCGTTTCGGCAAACAGCAGCCTGAAGTGTTCTCCACCGCCGCGTGGGTCATGCACAAAAAAGGTCAGTACCAGGAATGTGCCCAGCTGCTTCAGCGTTATGTTCAGATGACGAACGGCCAGATGAGTCCCGACACGGCTTACTACCTCGCCGCCAATATGGAAAAACAGCTGGATTCCATTCAGGACGCCGAGCAGAAAGCCAATGCCAAAAAACAGGCTCTTGACATCATCACCAAAACGCTCGCAAATCCGAATCCTTTCGTGATGCGTCCAGAAGCTGAAGCTTTGAAAGACAAGCTTAGCAAGTAACGTCAAAATGATTCGAAGGGCCAGGGAATAGCCGGAGGGCCGGAGTTCCTGTCGGCCCTTCGAATTTTTTTAAAATACATCTAAAAATCCTATTCCCTTTGTTTCTCGCGTTCAATGAAGTCTCGCATCCCTTCTCCAAAATGAAAAAACACGAATCTCTCTCAAAAAGACGTTGAATTGTCCTGGTAATGATTAAAAAATCCTGACGGCCGGAAAACGTCATATTTTTCCTGAAAAAATTTCCAAAATACCCACGAAAACACTGGAAGTTTTTTCCTTTTGTGGTATAATTTAAAAAACTTTTCTATTTTTCCTGTATTTTAGCCATTTTATTGGAGGTCCCTATGAACATTCTTATCGCGGCAAGTGAGGCGGCCCCGTTGGCGAAAACCGGCGGTCTGGCAGATGTTTGCGGCGCATTGCCAAAAGCGTTGGCTCAGCTCGGTCATAATGTAACGCTCGTCATACCGGCCTACCGTTCTACGAAGAAATTCCCGTCTGAACCGACAGGCGTGGAGTTGAAAGTCAACATCGCGGGGCGCGAGATCCGTGGGACCTACCGTAAATGTTTCATCCCTGAAATCGGCGTTCCGGTTTATCTTGTGGAACATAATGGTTTCTTCGACCGTGATGGTCTTTATAACAGTGATAACGAGGATTATGCCGATAACTGTGAACGATTCGTCTTTTTCTCCTACGCTGTTCTTGAAGCTGTCCGCCTTTTGAACCTTCAGGTAGATGTCATTCATCTGAATGACTGGCAGACAGGTCTTGTCTCCGCGCTTCAGACGATTTACTACCGTGACAAACCCGGCTACGAGAAAATCGCCGTTCTGTTCACCATTCATAATATCGCGTACCAGGGTGTTTTCCCGGCCTCCGCCATGACACTCACCGGGCTGCATTGGAAGTACTTCAACTGGCTCCAGATGGAATGTTTCGATCACCTGAATCTCCTGAAGACCGGCATCGTGTTTTCCGATGGGATCACAACGGTCAGCCCGAACTACGCCAGGGAAATTACTTCCTCGCCCGGCGGCTGTGGGCTGGAGGACGTTCTGCGCTCTCGCCGTGATGTTCTATGGGGAATCACGAACGGGATCGACGTCGATGAGTGGAACCCCGAGACGGACAAATTCCTCGAAAATCACTACACCGCCGTAACCCGCTCCGAGGGGAAAACCGCCTGCAAGCTGGATCTTCAAAACCGGATGGACCTGCCGCAGCGCGCCGATGTCCCGGTCGTTGGGCTGGTTGGTCGGCTGACCGAACAGAAAGGTTTTGACCTGGCGGTCGAACTGATTTATCGTAAAGCGGCAGCCGGCGAAGACGTTCAATGGGTCCTTCTCGGCTCCGGTGACCCGATTCTGGAAAACCGGCTGCGCGAGCTGGCCTCCCGGTACTCACAGAACGTGGCCGTCTCGATCCGTTACTCCAACGAGCTGGCGCACCAGATCATCGCAGGCTCCGACATTTTCCTTATGCCGAGCCGTTTTGAACCGTGCGGCCTGACTCAGCTTTACAGCCTGCGCTACGGTACGATTCCCGTAGTACACGCTACAGGCGGGTTGGTCGATACAGTCCGTGATCTCACGCCCGAAACCGAAGCGGCCAAAACCGCGACAGGGATCCTGTTCTGCAACGCAGACATTCAGGGGATCACGTGGGGGATCGATCAGGCTCTGAACATCTACCGGAACCGGCCGGAGATTTGGACCCAGATGCAGGAAACCGGCATGAGCCTTGATACTTCGTGGAAACAGAGTGCGCAGAAGTACGTAGAGCTTTATAAAAAAATCCGCAGAAACCGGCCGATCACCTAAGAACGCGAGAACAGAAAGCACCGGGCGGTTTCTTTAGAACCAATTCCAAAAAAGCACCGGCGCGGCTTCGTTCCCAAAAGGGTTGAAACACGCGCACGGTACTCACATGGTTTTGCTTTACCAGGAAGTTCGACCGCGGTAAGCACCATTCGGTCCGTAGTATCTGCTTGTGTTTCCAGAGTTGGATGATTTTCCCTGGTAGGCGCCGCTCGCGTCGTAGTACCTGCTCGTGTCACCGGAGTTGGACGATTTTCCTTTGTAGCTGCCGCTCGCGTCGTAAAATCTTATCGTGTCGCCAGTTTTTTCTGCCTTGCCCTGGTATGAACCATCAGACCCATAGAACCTCGTCGTCGTGCCGGAGGTCTCAGCGCGGCCCTTATACGAGCCATCCGATCCATAAAACCTTTGGGTCTCCGCGCAGCACAAGCCGCAGATCATCAGAACTAATGTAAAAAGTACCGGACGAAGTGTTTTCATAATTAAACTCCTTTGAAAATAAAAAAAGGTTTTTATCTCCCTCTAATAGAATAGACGATCTAAAGAAGCATAAATCCCAAAAAATTTTAAAATTTCTCAAAAAAAGAGGTTTTTTCTCAAAAAAAGTCAAATCCTTTATTATTCAGAAGATTTTGGAAGAAAAACTCAATCAGGATGCGGCCCAAAGAAAAAGGACGCCTTTTTCAGCGTCCTCGTCATCAAGTTCCAATCATTCCACGGGGGCTTTCAGGCCGGTCGCGGGGCCAGACGGGGCCACAACTGGCGGAAGAGCCGGCGGAAGGGTCGGTGTTACGCTCTCTTCCGGGTTTTGGGTTCCCTGTGTATTCCAGACCGAATCGGAAAGAACCTGAACGTTCGCGCGCTGGAATTCCTCACGAGTCATTCCAAGCATCTCCGGAGTCACGACTCCCGAACTGTCAGGCGCCGCCTGTTTCAGATTGCCACGGCAACCTGCTTGCGGGGACTTGAGTACGGAAGGCGCTGTTGGCTGAACCGCTGGTTGAACAGCGGGTTGAGACGCAGGTCTCGCCGCGGGGGTCGTTGAAGGTGTAAGGACCGGCTGGGTCATGTAATAGTTCCCGCTCGGATACACCGTGGACGAATAATAACTGTTTGAGTACGAACCGTTATATGGAGTAATTCCCTTCGGCCAGGGGATGGGCTGTGACGTGCCGGAGTCTTTCTTCAAGGCTCCACGTAAACCGAGCAGTTCCGGATGCTGGGCCAGTTTCTCCGTCAGGACTTGAGCGTTGAAAAGGATGGGGTCAAGTTTTCGCGGTAATTCCGAAACAAGCGACATGGTTTGGGTCATTTTGTCGTACATGGTACGGTCATACAGAAGCAGTCCCAACGTCGTATCTTTTCGGTTGAGCGTTTCTGTGAATGCATCCATATTACGCAGGATATTCGTCAGGTTCGCGATCCACTTGCCCGTCACCTCCTGATCTGCGAAAGGTTCCGTAATTTTCTGAATATTGACCATGGAAGAATTCATGGTTCCTACGAGTGTTTCCACTCCTTCAATGGTCGTACTCATCCGTTCTGTCATGGAGGAAATGGTCGAGCTTGTGAGCTGGATCGTGTTCTTCATTTCATCAAGCGTTTGATCCACTTTTTCCATGGTCATCGGCAGATGCTCCGTCGCTTCACGAAGGTTTGTCACCGAGGTTTGAATATTTGTGCAAAACTCATCGTCCAGGATTTTCGAGAAATTTGTGACGATCGTAGAGGAATGTGACGTAATATTCCTCGCGTTGATCATGATGTCCTTCACATTGGCACGATTTTCCTCCAGCATATCGTTGGTAGTCGTGGCGACCTGAGTCAGTTTTGTCGCCGCGTCCGTCACATCATCAATCGCAACAGTCAGTTTTTCCTGCATTTGCGCCACGAGCATCGTCGGGTCGACCATGGTTTGCCCGTAAATCAGTTCTCCGGGTTTAATTTCCGTGTGTGGGTGATCTCCTTCCGCATTTTTCGGAAGTGTAATCATACGCAGCGACGCGTCTCCCAATAACGTGGAAGTAAGGTGACATTCCTGGTCGTGATAGAGTTTATGGTCGTTGAAAATACGTGCGGTAATAAGGACACCTTTTCCCGGAACCAGCTCCACCTTGGCAACACGTCCAATCAGGATCCCGCTCTGATAGATCGGAGTATATTCCACTACGTTGGGAGCGTCCACAAGCTGGATCTTGATCGTGTAGCTCGAAATCGAAAACTTTTCCCGGGAACCAAGGGCTGAGAGAAATATTATAATAATCACGATACTCAGCACCACGGCGGCACCCAGACGCAATTTCATTGTACGTTCGTTCATTGCATGTACTCCTGCGGAGTTCAAACTTCATTCAGTCTCTCGGACCCGTCTCCGAAGACAAAATTGTGAATTCGTGAGTCCGTGCTCTCTTCTATCAGTTTCGCGGGACCATTATACAAAATCTGTGATTCGTTCGGTTTCAGGCGTGCCGTTGGATAAAGCATAACCACCCGGTCCGCCACGTTTCTGACAGTCGTCATATCGTGGGTCACAATGACACTCGTGATCGCGTAGGTTTCCGCCATCCTCTGCATCAGCCGATTGATCACGTCTGTCATAATCGGGTCCAAGCCGGTCGTTGGTTCATCGTAAAGGACGATTTTCGGGTGCAGGACCAACGCTCGGGCGATTCCCACACGCTTTCGCATCCCCCCGGAAAGTTCCGCCGGATGTTTGGACAAAATATTCGTCGAAAGCCCTACTTCACCCAGCAGTTTCAACACAGTGGTCATCATTTCCTGGCGCGACTGTTTTGTGTGTTGAAGCATCGGGAAAAGCAGGTTTTCCTCAATCGTCATGGAATCGAAAAGCGCCGCCATCTGGAATACAAAACCATAATTGGTACGGACTTTGGTCAGTTCCGCCTCAGTCAGTTTTCCAAGCTCCGCGCCTTCAAAAACGACGCGTCCCCAGGTCGGCTGGATCAGGTCCATGAGGGTTTTCAGCAAAACCGTCTTTCCACACCCGCTCTCACCAATCACCGCAAGGGTTTCGCCCGCTGAAATGTCGAACGAAATATCCCGGAGTACGGTCTGGTAACCAAACGTCACGGTCAGGTTTTGAACGGAAAGGAGGGACATTTTCAAATTATG
>JAUMVK010000031.1:0-49480 GCA_030530205.1 Thermoguttaceae bacterium
GGTAATGAAGCGCGAAGCGCGGAATTACGCGCCGGCTTAAATCACGACGGACGAACGGAAGGCGGTAATGGAGCGCGTAGCGCGGAATTACGCGCCTCCATTACCGCCTTCCAATTTGCGCGTAATTCCGGCCTCTGGCCTCCATTACCGCCTTCCAATTTCCCATAAAAAAACGGCCCGCGATTTCTCACGGGCCATTCTCAGAAGTGTGTTTCGTTTCTAGTGTTACATCAGAATTTCACGATCGCGTCGAGTCCGAAAGTAAACTGCGTTTTGGACGTTCCATTGTCAAACGCGTAGCCATTCGGCACACCTTCGATCTCCAGGTCGGAGTAATCCCAGCGCACTTCCGGGCGAATGTTCAGCCAGGTGAAGGGTTCCCAGTTCACGCCGAAGCTCCAGGCGAAGTAATTGGCGGGCGTATTTTGGACGGTTACGCGGTTTCCGCCGGTCATCACAGTGTTTTCTTTGTCCTGGAACCACTCGAAGCGGGCGCCAAAGGTCACGTGCTCGTTCACGACGTAGAACAGGTAATTGCTGAACCCGTACCAGTTGCGGCCCTGAAATTCATCACCGTCCCACGTGACGACGGGAGCGTCGTTATTGCCGTAGGTGAATTCGCCGACATAGGCGAGGCGATCGGTGAATTTGTACTTCAGGATCAGGTTGAAGAGTGTCGTGTCGTATGCATCTTCGGGGTAACCGTAGGGCATGAAGGTGGCTCCGCGCTGTTTGCCGTTCATTACGAGGGCTGAAACCGCGAAGTTTCCGCACAGGTTTTCGTAGGTGGCACCGACGATGAAGGAGAAGTTCTCATCCCCGGAGGTGCAGAACGCGTTCCATTCATTCACGCCGCCTGCGATGATGCTAAAGCACTGACCGATTTTCCAGTCGGTGATCACACCAGTCATGCTCGTCGGCAAGCCGTAAACGCTCTGGTAGGAGCGGGAGTAGAAGAAGTTCTGCGTCGCCTGATTGGATTCAAAACCCATGATGGAATTGAAATGGCCGAGTTTCACATCGACACCGTTCAAAAGCGGGACGTAGATTTCCGCGAAGAACTGCGGAATGGCCATTCCGTATTTGGAATAATTGGCTCGGTATTCGGCCTGATCGTATTCCTGGCCGTTGATGTGCGGCAGGTTTTCGGTCGTAGTTTCCAAACCTGTTGAGGTCATGTAGTAGTAATCTGTACCGTACATGAGGTCGATTTGACCACCCAGGGACCACTGATCCGCTTTAATGACGCGGCGGCCGAAGGAAAGGTAAAGCTGATTGAGCTGGTAACCTTCATAGTCGTCGGTGGCCATTGGGAGGTTGGAAGAAGTCTTTTTGTTACTGTTCACGTTGAACCCCTGATCGACCCAGCCTTCAACGAACAGGCAGCCGGGGCCCAGAATTCCGCCGCAGCTCGGCTGGCAAACCGGCTCGCAGAAATCCCCAAGGAAAAGACCATCGCAGGAAGTTTCCATCACCGCGCCGTCCATGATCGGGGCCGTACCCATCACGGGAGCCGCTCCGTCAGGCGTGTAAGCCGGGGTGCCTTGAACGGGAGCATTTGGATAGGACATTGGGGAGGCCGCCTGCGGTTGACCGTTTGGCACCGGCGCTGAGACCGCTTCCTGGTACTGGACCTGAGTGATCTGAGCGGACGGCGAGGAAAAACGGCTGTAGGCCGGAATCTCGTCATTGAGCTGGATGGAATCCGGAATGTTGTTTTGAGCCTGCGCGAGACCGCAGAAAAACAACGCAGTAAGAACTGCCGCGTTCCCAAAAATTCGGTACGGTTTGAAAAAATCGTTAATCATGACCGTTTCCTTTGTAACAAAATTTCACGATACACACTTCTATCCTCTAGGATAGTAAATCTATCGGTTGTAACGGTCGTGGGGTTTAGGTAAAATTTAACG
Organism: Thermoguttaceae bacterium; assembly: GCA_030530205.1. Lineage (GTDB taxonomy): Bacteria > Planctomycetota > Planctomycetia > Pirellulales > Thermoguttaceae > RGIG3701. The sequence goes on from JAUMVK010000031.1 coordinate 1,911, forward strand.
ATTTGTGAAAATTTTTCGATTATGCAGAATTTTCCGGCAAAAAGGTTCAGCCAGGTGTGAATTTGGGAGTGCGGCAATACAGAAGCTGCAGGCTTCATTTGCCGCTTTTACTTAACGATCAAAAGATGTAGTGATGAAAAAAGATTTTCACGGGGGAAAATCAAGAGCAGATTAGCGGCAAATGCCTCTTCGTGGCTGTATTGCCGCAAGGGAAAGCGGTGAATGTCGCTGGCGCGACTGTATCACCGCACTCCAGATGAAACGACGCTGGAAACGTCGTCCCCGCAAGTTTACGGAATCGTAACAGGTTTACCGTCGGCGCGGTTGGCCAGACACTCGTGGGTCTCACCGTCGATCGAGTAAGAAATTCTCTGAACAGAGCCGTCACACATACTCATTCCGAAGGTACCGGCGTGGCAGCTTCCAAATCGGGTCGGGGAACCAATGTCGTAGCCAGTCCGGTCCTGAAGCGGCATACGCGTGTCTTTGACTGCGATGCGCATATTATCGCCGTCGCAACCGGCATAAACGGTCACGTCATCCGTGTAGCAGAAAGTCGAAGCGGTTGAGTCGTAAGCCTCCGGCGCGAGATACTTCTCGCCAACGAGATAGGTGTTCGAGGTTCCGTCCCGAATTTCCCCGACGGATGCGGCCCCGTAGTCGTACGAAACGCCGTTCGCTTTAGGGTCTTTCCAGGTCCGGTTTCTTCCGCAGGCCAGGCTGGCTTCCCATGAGGTGTTCGTGCTCTGGTTCGCGCCATTATTGAAACCACCGCTGTTGGAACCGAAAGAAGCGGCATAATCTCCTTTGACCCCTTGCTGATTATCGAGCGAGTCGCAGTCTTTGCCGAAGTCACGGACAAGGTAAAGTTTTGATGCGCGGCGCGAGGGGCAGTAAAAAATCGGGAGCGGCGTTTGGCAACGGAGTTTCGTCCCTTGTCTCTGGGTCGCGGAAATTTGCGTAGGATCTCCATCCGTCCCGAGCTGGAAAAGCGCGTTCTGCTCGATAAACGGCAGAAGCGAGTACGCCCAGCTCCCGGGCTGCAAGTGCCCGAAACCGAGATCCGGGTCCCCTTTCCAGTAGTAGTACCACCCACCGGCGGGATAAATCTTGACGTTGGACTCGTGGTTCATCGCGCCGAGAGCGATATTCTTCAGGTTGTTGCTGCACTGCATCTGACGGGCGGCTTCACGTGCCTGCTGTACAGCCGGGAGAAGCAGACCGACGAGCATTCCAATGATGGCGATGACGACCAAAAGCTCAACGAGGGTGAAAGCTGAACGGCGCATGGTTTTTGTGGGGGTTAGGGGTTAAAATCAGAGTGAATTATCAAAAAATATTAAAGGCCCACCTGAAAGGGGGGCTGCCGAGCGCAGCGAGGCTGGGGGGTCCAGGAAACGGGACGGGTTTCCCTCGGTTTCTGAACCCCTCCACCGCCTTCGGCGGTCCCCCTCCCCTTTCATGGGAGGCTTTTTTATGTCTCACGACTCCCAGACCGAATAAACCGCCGAGCAGGAGCAGCCACGTCGCCGGTTCCGGGACGTAGTGGAACGAGATCATCTGAATGTTATCCAGCCCGACCCAGCCCCAGTTCGTGTTTCGATTGTCGTAAATCTGGAAGTAGGCGTTCATCCCCTTCAGGTCGGAGACGTTCCAGAGCTGGAACTCGAACGCGTTGTCCGAGGTGGAACGGTTAGCGGTGAAGATCTTCTCGTACGTGTCGTTCCCTTCCTGATCGACCCAAAGCTGGAACTCAACGTTATTGCCGGTGTTCAGCGCCGCCGCGCCGCCGTCGATGAGGAATTCGATCACGTCGCCGTTGATCTTGAACGTTTCACTGCGGAGCGTGCCTGTCGTCGTGTCCCACGAGGAGCCGTTCGCGGTCATGAAATTGCTGCCGACGTACCCGTTGCATGTCCCCGGAGCGCCGAGGCGGAAATTCGTGATGGTGTCCAGCCGATTGCCACTCGCGTCCACCTCGAACCATTTGGACTCAAATTCCTCCTGGGTGTCGAAGGTCCAGGAACCGGTGACGCTCGTGGCGAGCCAGGTATTTGCTTCGGCCGTTCCGAGCGGAACGAAAACGCTTTTCAGCGCGGTCATGCCCCAGGACGTGGTGGCAAAGTCCACGACCGTCGGAACGATGGTGTGCCCGGTCAGGCCCGTAAGGTCAATCGTTTTGGTTTCGTAAGCGCCGTCAACCTGGTCGTGAGACATGCAGCGGTAGGAGTCGATCAGGAATTTCCCCTGCGTTGCATCGTAAAGGGCGAAACCCGCGACGTTGGCGAAGGACTGGATGTTGGCCGGCCCGATTTCAGTCGTGGGAGCCACAAAATGGTCGGCCGTGTCGTCGCTGTTGCGCAAGCCGCCACCGCTGATCTGGATGGTCAAAGACTTGGAGTCATCGGCCACGACGAACGCTTCGCCCCAAAGAACACCCGTGAACGTGTCGTTGCTCTGGTTATAGACGTTTGTCGTTTTGTTCAGGTTTGTGGCCAGGTTGCCCACGCTTCCGCTTCTTTGGGTGGTGAACATCTGCTTGCCGTTGGAGGCGATCCAGCCGTCGGCGCCGCCATTCACGCCGACCAGTTCCTGACTGCTGTTGAAGGTGAGGAGCATCCCGCCATAGTCCCGCGTCATGCCCTTGATCTGATTCCCAGTGAGCGCCGTGTCGTAAATCTGGAAATCAGCGATCCCGCCCCGGTAGGAGTTCGCCAGCGCGTTCCAGAAGCCGACCCTTAAATTGCCCGTTCCCGTGTTCAGGGCTATCGCGGTGGAACCGGTCTCCAGGCCGTTGTAGTATATCCGGGAGGTCGTGCCGTCGTAGGTCAAAGCTACGAGCGCCCATGCGTCAGTCGTTGGGTACGGCGCATGTGTGGTGTAGTCACCGCCCCAGTATTGCCCCATGAGCACGTCAGCGCCGTTGACTTTGATCGTGTAATCCTGGTAGCTGGCCGGGTTTCCGACCGTCCAGAGGGAGTAGTTTCCCGTCACGTCGCTCTTGATGATGGCCATGACGGTTTTGGGCTTCGCGCCTTCGATGTTGAACGCGGTGGTCGAGGTCGTGGTGTTGATGTAGTTCGTCCCGTCGAACTTGATCGCCTTCATGTTGCCGATGCCGGTGGAGACGTAAACCGGGACATCGCCCTGTTCGTCATAGAATGAAACGCCGGAGAGCGTCACGGAGCCCAGATTCACGATGGAATCGTTATCGAACGAGATGTGAACCTTCGGTTCCTGCGCAGCGGCAAATGCGGAGCAGATCAAGGCGAGGAATAAAACGAAAAAGCAGCGGTGAAACATTTTAGTCATTAAAGGTAAAAAAGGTTTTAAAGGCCCACCTGAAAGGGGGGCTGCCGAGCGGAGCGAGGCTGGGGGGTTCAGGAAGGTGGACGGATCTTCCCTGTGTCTGTAACCCCTTTAGCGCCATCTTTCCGTTCGGAAGAAACATTAAAGCGGGCAAGGCGTTCTTCCACGGTTGCATGAATTTTACTGCAAACCCCTTGGAAATTCTCGTCTATTTCGTCATTGGAAAACCTGAGCACTAAAAGGCCGTAAGTTTCCAGCGCTTCCGTTCGTACCCGATCTTCTTCTTGCGCTCCCCCGTAGGTATGCTGAATACCATCGAGTTCCACAATTAATTTTGCGGAACTGCAATAAAAATCCGCGATGTAATGGTCTATAATTCGCTGCCGATAAAATTTGACGGGGTACTTCTTCAAAAAATCATGCCACAGATGAAGCTCAAACCGCGTCATGTCCCGCCGTAACTGACGAGCGTAGGACTTAAACGCCGTATTGTAACCGGTAAAACGGTTGCTCTTTTCCATGGCTTTTTGAAGTTCATGAACCTATTTGGAGTGAAGGTTGGCTCTTACATTAAAGGCTTGGGGATCGAAGCAGTGGAAGGATTTTCCCAGTTTCTGAACCCCTCCGGCACTTCGTGCCACCTCCCCTTTCAGGGGAGGCTACCTTTTACATTACTCTATTTTCTTAATTTTTATTTTACGTCAGTCCTTTTAAAAGTCAACAAAAAAATTTAAAATTTCAGTCAAAATTTTGAAAATAGTTAAAATTTATTTCCCCGCCCCTTGATTTCCGGAGGGAAAGGGGTAAAATGAACGTTTGTACTCACCAAACGGTCGTCGTTTGGCAAAATTCAACCTCACTCAACTAAAGGAATACATCATGAATACGAAAATTTCCCGCCGTACTGCCCTCGCTGGCGGTTTTGGTCTCGCCATGGCCGGTTTTATGGCTGATGTTGCCGCCGCTGCCGAAGCCGCTCCGGAAAAGTGCTGGAAGTACGTGAAACTCGACCCCGCCAAAGTCGCTCAGGCCGCCTACGACGCTTTCGGAGCGAACGGCTGCATGTACGGCGCGGTCAAAGGCGCCATTTCCGTCTTTGCCGAAACGACCACCTGCCCGAACGACAAAGCGGCAGCCCAGAACTTCCCGTTCTTCGCGTTCCGCTACGGCCGCAGCGGCTGCGCCAAGCTGAAAGAAATCTGCGGCGCGCTGAACGGAGCCATTCTGTTCATGAGCTGCTTCGTGGATGACTACGCCGAAATTCCGGCCCTGGCGAAGCAACTGGCCGACTGGGCCGCGGAGACGGAACTTCCGACGTTCGTCCCGGCCGACGACAAGTACCCGGACTTCCTGAAAGTGAAGGCGGGCGGGATCACCTGCGCCGTCATGGGAAAAGCCTGGATGAGCGCCGCGACGGACGAGCAGAAGAAAATCGTCGGTGAACGCTGCAAACGCCACACGGCCTCCATCATGGCGAAAGCGGTCGAAATCCTTAACGACTTCTACAAAGGCTAATGAACAATGAATAATGAAGAACGAATAACGAATAATGAGGAGAAAGAGTTCGCCCCTCTCCATTTCATTATTCGTTATTCGTTCTTCATTATTCATTCCCCTCGCCCCCCCTTCCAATTTGGGGAAAATCGTCTATAATGGTTTAAAACGTGAAAAAGTACCAAACTCAACCAAGGTGAAATATGACGCCGCACATTGAATCTCTGAAAAAGTATCTGCTCGACCGGAAGCATTTCCAGTTTCGCCGCACCGTGGATTGGGACGCGCTTCTTCCGCAGTGGGACATTGACCGCGACAAACAGGCGGCAAACGTCCTGAAAACCGTGTTGGCCGAGGAAGCGAAGCACCCGGTTTTCCTCCCGAACGAGCGGATCGTTCTTACCCGCACGTGCGCCAATCTGCCGGAGCGGTACCCGGACGAGGTGATGGAACGTCTGCGCAAAGAGGCGTATTTCCACGAGAAAGGCGTCGTGTTTAACCTCAGCCCAAATTTTGAGGACGCGATCTCGACCGGTCTGGACACGAAACGGGCCGAGGCCGTGGCTCGCCGTGAACGGGCGATCGGGGAAAAGGACTACGGCACCGTCGAGTTCCTTGACGCGGTTCTGAGCGGTATCGACGCGATTTACGGCCTGGTGGACGCCTACGCCGAGGAGGCCCGGAAGCAGGGGCTGATCGAGATTTGGTCGATGCTCTCAAATATCCCGCGCAAGCCGGCCCGGAATTTCCACGAGGCGTTGCAGTTTTTGAGAATTTTGCACTACACGCTCTGGTGCGAGGGCGCGTACCATAACGGCGTCGGGCGCTTCGACCAGTACATGTACCCGTACCTGATCGCGGACCTTGAAAAAGGAATTTTGACGCGTGAAACGGCGTTCGAGCTGCTCGAAGAATTCTTCCTGACGTTCAACCGCGACTCGGACCTTTACGTCGGCGTTCAGCAGGGCGATAACGGCCAGAGTATGATGCTCGGCGGCTGCGACAAAGACGGGAAGGACGCGACGAATCTGCTCACGATCCTTTGTCTGGACGCCTCCCGCGAGCTGAAACTCATCGACCCGAAAATTAATCTCCGGGTTTCGAAAAACACGCCGATCGAGATCCTCGAAAAAGCGACCGAACTGACGAAGGAAGGGATCGGTTTCCCGCAGTACGCGAACGACGACATCGTGATCCCCGGCCTGGTGCGGCTTGGTTACGAACTGGAAGACGCGCGTGATTACGCGGTCGCTGCCTGCTGGGAGTTCATCATCCCGGGTATCGCGATGGACATTCCGAACATTGCGGCCGTTTCGTTCCCCGCCGTAGTGAATAACGTGATGCGCTCCGAGTCGGGCAAAGCCGCCGATTCGTTCGAGTCGTTCATGCAGGTCGTTCGGGAAGAGCTTTTCGCCCAGGCGGACTTGATCGCCGCATCTCTGGAGCGGGTCGATATGCTGCCGTGTCCGATGGTTTCGATGCTCTGCAAAGGGCGCATCGAGCTGGGGCGAGATATGTGCTGGGGCGCGAAGTACAATAATTTCGGGATCCACGGTACGGGCCTGGCTCCGGCGGTGGATTCACTGGAATCGATCAAGAGGCTTGTTTTTGAGGAAAAGTCTTACACACTGGAGCAGCTCGTGACGATCGTGGACACGGATTTCCAGGGAGAGGAAACACTGTTGGCGCACGTGCGGCATGATTTCCCGAAGTTCGGGAACGACGTGGACGAAGTGGACCAGATCGCGGTCCGGCTCCTCGCCGATTTCGCCGACTCTTGGGAGAATCGGGTGAACTGCCGCGGTGGGATCTACAGGCCCGGGACGGGGTCGGCCATGTATTACATCTGGCACGCCAACGAACTGCCGGCCACGATGGACGGCCGACTGGCGAAGACGCCGTTCCCGGCCAACTACGCGCCGAGTCTGGACGTTCAGATTGCCGGGCCGATCTCGGTGGTGAAATCGTTCACGAAACCGGATCTTTCCCGCGTGATCAATGGCGGACCTCTGACGATCGAGATCCACGACAGTGTGTTCCGTCATGAGGATGGAGTGAAGAAAGTCGCGCAGGTCGTGAAACTCTTCATCGACCGCGGCGGGCATCAGCTGCAGATCAATACGATCAACCGTGATCAGCTTCTCGATGCTCAGGCGCATCCGGAGCAGTACCGCCAGCTTATCGTTCGCGTCTGGGGCTGGAGTGGGTACTTCGTCGAACTGGACCGCCCGTACCAGGATCAGATCATTCGCAGGGCGGAAATGCTGGTTTGATCCGGGTTCCGTCAGAAACCGAATCGAAGAAGCGTGACGACTACGCCCACGACTTTCGGCTCGACGATATTAATTTGCTCGTGGCCGATCCCGCAGGAGTAGAAATCCCATTTTTTGCTTTTGGGATTCCAGAGACTTCGCACGATAAAAACCTCACTGGAGCCGTCTGTGATGCAGATCGGCTCCTCGTTTTTTAAAGTTCGGGTCATACGAAGCAGAAGGTAATCTCCCGATCGGACCGCGTACTCATCGAAGAGACTCTGGTCAGAAAACTGCAGCAGAAAACAGCCTTTCTGACCGTTCAGGTGAGGATGATGAAGTTTGACCGATTCATTCTCAGGCATTTTAGACAGGCGGCAGCCGGAGATTTTTCCCAAAACAGGGATCTCCCGTTTTTCTTTTGGGCATCCTGTGAGCAGTGTAATGGAACGTGAGGAGTGGTTGTTTCTGCGAATGTATCCTTTTCGTTCCAGGGCGTCGAGGTGGCATCGTACCCCGTTTAGGGAGGAGATTCCCAAAGCCGCACTGATCTCACGCAAACTGGGTACAATATTGGATTTCTGTATGTTTAACTGAAGGATTTCCAGTACTTGTCTCTGTCGAGCGGTCAGGGGTGATTGAGGAAGGAGAGAGGATAGATGGATGTACTGCGGAATTTTCATGACGATTTCAAGGCTGCTTTAAGGATGAAAAACTGTAAAAAGGATGAAATCAAGACTCAAGTTTTCTTTGAGCGCTGAATCTTAGTCCAAAAATCGGCATCTGACAAACAAAAAATAGGATTAAATTCCCAGACGTGGGAGTTCTGAAAAAAGAACGAAATGCGAGAAATTAAACCACTCTAATCGTTGTGACGTATTTTGGCACGGTGTGTCACATTCTGTCACAAACCCATTTTTGACATTGCTGTTTAGTGTGGTCCGGCAGAATTTGAGGAATGGAGGGGCTCTGGAAGAACAATTTGGAATTTTCCCGAAAACTTTCAGGAAACAGGGCGATCGATCCATTTATTTCAGAAATTTTTTGCTCCCGGGGGTTGTATTTCACAGAAAATATGCTAAACTTAAAAAATTGCATTGTAACGGTAAAAGGGAGTCAAAAATGCAGGGAGTTTCGACGGGATTAGTCGGGAAAATTCGCGGATCGGTCGATTTTATCACGACACAGGGCAAACTGGCGCGCTGGTACCAGCAGCTTCAGGTTATTAATGCGCTGGAGCCGAAGTACATGGAATTCAACGACGGCCAAATCCGCAAAGAAGGACTTTCCCTGCGTCATCGTGCGCGCAGCGGTGAGCCGTTGGCGCGAATCCTTCCGGAAGCGTTTGCGCTTGTTCGGGAGGCTGCGCGGCGTGCCAAGGGAATGCGCCATTACGACGTTCAGTTGCTGGGTGGGATCGCGATTTTCCACCGTTCCATCGTCGAAATGCAGACAGGTGAAGGAAAAACCCTCACGGCCACTGCGCCGATGTTCCTTTATGCGTTGGCCGGCCGTGGGGCCCTTTTGGCCACGGTGAACGATTACCTCGCGAAACGTGACGCCGAATTGATGGGGCCCGTTTACAAGGCGGTCGGAATGAACGTCGGGGTCATTCAGTCACAGATGCAGACCCCGGACCGGGCGAAAGCCTACGCCTGCGACATTACGTACGGTACCGCGAACGAGTTCGGCTTTGACTTCCTGCGTGACCGCTTGCTTCTCCGCAAAATCCAGGAAGGACAGAACGACCTGATCGGCGCGATGATGAATCAGGGGCTTTACCAGAATAGCGGCGGTGATAAACCGGTGCAGCGGGACCCGTTCTTCGCGTTAGTGGACGAGGCGGACAGTATTCTGATCGACGAGGCGCGTACGCCGCTGATCATCAGCGCGATCCCGGGTGAGGCCGAGAAAATTCAGGTCGCGACGTACAAATGGTGCGCAGAGCATGCGCTTGATTTCGAGGAGGGCGTTGATTACGACTGGGACGAGGATAAAAAGTCCGTTGAGTTGACGCGGAAGGGCCGCGCCAAGGTCCGAAACCTTGAGAAACCGCCGATCCTCGATTCCGTCGGAATGTTCGACCTTTACACGTTCACGGAACGTGCGGTGAAGGTTCAGCGGGAGTTTCATCTGGACCGCCAGTACGTCGTGCGCGACGGCGAGATCGTGATCGTGGACGAATTCACCGGCCGACTTTCCGAGGGACGCAAATGGCGTGACGGGATCCACCAGGCGATCGAGGCGAAAGAAAATCTCGAGGTCACCGTCGCGACGGGGCAGGCGGCACGAATCACGATCCAGGACTTTTTCCTCCGGTTTGAGAACGTGGCGGGAATGACCGGTACTGCCGCCGCGAGCCGGAAGGAACTCAAAAAGATTTACCAGTGCCAGTTTGTACCGATCCCGACGAACAAACCGCCGCGGCGGGTCCAGCTCCCGACGCAGATCTACGGGAACAGCGACGCGAAATACCGCGCCATCGTAAACGAGATCGCGGACTTGCACGCCGAGGGGCGCCCGGTACTGATCGGGACCCGTTCGATCGATAAATCGCTGATCCTCGCGAAACTCCTTGACGAGAAAAACATTGAGTACCAGATCCTTAATGCTTACCACGTGGAGGAAGAAGCGGAGATCATCGCCAAAGCGGGCCAGCGCGGCAAAGTGACGGTTTCGACCAACATGGCCGGGCGTGGAACGGACATTCGACTCGGTGACGGCGTGGAGGAACTCGGCGGCCTTCACGTGATTTGCACGGAAATGCACGAGTCGGCCCGAATCGACCGCCAGCTCATCGGACGCTGCGGCCGTCAGGGGGACCCGGGGTCGTATCGTCAGTACCTCGCACTGGACGACGAGCTGATTTTGACCGGTTTCGGCCCTAAAAAGGCGAAGCGGATGGAAAAACGCGGCGAAAATTCCGAAGCCCGTTTTGATTCTTATGAGGGAATGTTCCGCCGTGCCCAGAAAAAGGTCGAGAAAAAGCATTTCCGTCAGCGTAAAGCGCTGATGTATTTTGAGAAACAGCGCAAAAAGATGCAGCGAGAAATGGGCCAGGACCCGTACCTCGATTCCACGAACTAATTCCTGATTGAAAAAAATGCCCCCATCGCTTCCAACCCATTTCGGACCTTTTGAAGTCGTGAGCCGCCTCGGTCGGGGCGGTATGGGGACGGTTTATCGCGGCATTCACGTAAATACACGTCTTCCAGTCGCGATCAAAATGCTTGCGGAACCACTGGCGGATGATGAGAACTTCCGTCAGAGGTTCAACAAGGAGATCGAGGCCCTGCGGCAACTGCGCCACCCGAACATCGTACGGCTTTTGGGGTACGGTCAAGAGGACGATTCTTATTACTACGTGATGGAATTGGTGGAAGGCCATTCACTCGAGGAGGAATTGCACAAAGGGCGGCGTTTTAACTGGCGCGAAACGCTTTCCATGGCGGTCCAGATCGCCTCGGCGCTGAATTGTGCGCATAATCACGGGATCATTCACCGGGACCTGAAACCCGCAAACCTGATGCTTGCAACAAACGGCATCGTGAAGCTTTCCGATTTCGGGATCGCGACGCTTTTCGGGTCGAGCAAAATCACGAACGCGGGCAACATCGTGGGGACGCTCAGCTACATGGCTCCGGAGCAGGCGCTTGGTCAACCGACGAACGCCCGTTCAGATCTTTTCAGTTTTGGAGCGGTTTTAACGGCGCTTATGACGGGGAAACCGCCGTTCAAAGGCTCGACGCTTCCGGAAGTCCTTCACCAGCACGCCACGGCCCGCGCCCGGCGCCCGAGTCAGTTGGGAATCGATATTCCGGTGGAATTCGACGAGTTGATTGGTCGGCTTCTGGAACGTGATCCGGAAAAACGGCCGAAAAACGCCTATTTTGTGATGCGTCTTCTCGAGGCGATTCAGGAAGAAACCACCGACCAGAGCAAGGTCGGGCAGGGAACAGGAACCGGTTCATCGGTACTTGTTCCGCTTTCGACGGATGTCTTGCAGAAGAAGCTGAACGAAAACCGTGCTGCTAGTGAACCTTCCCCGGAAGAGAACATTCCCGCGGGAACTCCGGATTTAAGCCTGGAACTTGAGTTGGAAACGGGACAGGAGACTCCGCCGGAAGTCTTGGCCGTGAATGATAACAAGGCGGAAAATCCTGATGAAACTCCTGCCGCGGCAGATATTTCGACTTCCCAGACAGTGGCGCTTGATGAGTCGGCAAGTTCAGAGATGGAAGAAACGCCAGGCACGGTAAAACCTCAGGGAAAAGTAACAGGGGAAGAACCCAGGAGTTTTTTCAGGGAGGAAAAAGAAGATCCGAAAAAAACGTCCTCGAATGGTGAATCCCCGTGGGCTGCGCTTCTGATGGTTCTCGTTCTTTCTGCGGTTTGTATTTTGTTCATTGCGCATCTGATCCGTGCGTGGGGAACACCGCCGCCGGCTGATGAATTGTACGCGAAAATCATCTCGGAGGCCGAAAATGAGGATTCCATCACCAAACCGGCTTTCATCCGAAACGTAAATATTTTCCTTTCGTGTTACTCGCAGGACCCACGGGCCAAAAAGGTTCAGGAGTTTCAGACTGAAATCGATTTGGACCGGCTGGAACGTCAACTCCTTCGTCACTCGAGAGGTTCTTATTTCCGTTCCGTCTCTGCGATCGAACGGGACTATCTTAATGCCGTGCGCACGCTTCAGACGCAACCGGAAGTGGCGGCTCAGAAACTGGAAGATTTTATTTTCTTTTACGAGGCATCGTGTGATACGCTGAAGAAAAATCCCAACTTTTCACGCGAAGAGCTTTTGAAAAATATGCGCTATCTGGAAGTAGCGCGCCGTCAGGTTTTCCGCATTCGTCAGATCCTCGCAATGGAGCAGGAAGAACGAAGAAAAATTCTGGCACAAGAGGTTGAACATGCTCAGGAACTGCTTCATTCAGATTCTCCTGATGACGTGGAACGTGGAGAAAAACTCCGTGAAGCAACATTAAACCTTTATCAGAACCGTGAGCCGGACCTGGTCGAGCCGCTGCTGAAGCAGAACGAGGATCGGTGACGGGTTCACAAAATTTCTATTGCATCCTTTTTGGTTCTTTGTTATAATACACAAGACTTTTTATTTTTTTCCGTGCAGGTGATGGTGCGTCATTTGGTTTTTATCCTTTGTTCAATGTTTTTCATTCAGGTGATTGGTCAGAATCATCTGAATGGGCAGATATTGATATGTAATGAAACACCAGAAACGCCCTTTTTTTACCAGGAAAAAAATATTTCATATTTTTCCAGTGTTAGTAATCAGTCCGAGATTTGTGAGGAGCAGAATTACTGCGGAACGCAGAATCCTTCTGTTATCTCAAAATTTGAAATGAAAACACCGCCATTAAAGAAGGCTTCTAACGATTGGTCTGACGTTCCAGGTACTGAACCCCCGAATTATTTCAAGCAGAATCTGAACTTGATCATGGAGGAAACGTCCGCTGAGAAAGAATTCTGGCAACACTTCGGAGATGAGGGACGAGCGTTTTGCCGGGATGTTGTTATGGACTACAAACATTACTACTCGGTCTGGAACGGAATCCGGTTTTTGATCGCTTTAGGAATTGCCGCGCCGTTGGCCAATACGGAGGCCGATATGGATATCCACGAGTGGTATCAGGACAAGGTACGAAGTTCAGGTTCAGACGATTTTGCAGCTTTTTGGAAAAACTTCGGCGAAGGAAAGATCCTTCTGCCGCTTGCGGGAGGTTTGACCCTCATGGCATTTGCCACGGATGAAAATTTGGGCTGGATGGATCAGGTCGTCGGAGAGTACGGGAAGAATCTGGCGCGTTCTTATCTGGTCGGAGCAATTCCGGTACTTGTGATGCAAAACGTCCTTGGCGCTGACAGACCGATATACGGAAGTACGAGATGGACCCCCTTCGAGCATGAGCATGGGGTCAGCGGTCATGCGTTTGTTGGCGCTGTGCCGTTTATTATGGCAGCCAAAATGACGGATCGAATCTGGTTGAAGGTCCTTTTCTACACGTGCTCCACGCTCCCGGCATGGTCAAGAATGAATGACGGTATGCACTCGCTTTCGCAAGTAGGATTGGGCTGGTTCATAGCCTATATGGCGTGTGACGCTGTAGCGGAAACAAATCACACAAGAGTCGCAAATTACGCGTTCACCCCTATTTTCTCGGGCGATACGATAGGGGTGAATTTTATGATCAGGTTTTAGAAAGACTAAAAAACGTCACGTATTGTTTTACGCATCTTCTTCACCTTCTTCGGCATTCCTGCTCGCTTCGCGTTCCTCTTTCAACAGTTCTTTGCGGTCAATCATGGGCGTTATAAACGGACGCTCCCGGTTGAGTTTCGAGTTCCAGATGTTGCAGAACGTGTTTACATTCTGAACGAGCTGGAAGTCGTACATCCCGACGCAGAGGAAGTCTGCGCCGCCCTCAAGCGCGTATCGGAACCCATCCTCGGGACGCAGCGCACCCGCGGCCAGAACCTTGAACGCGATCCATGCTTCCTTGCGGTCTTTCATCCACTCGCGCGTTTCATCCGGTTTCCGACAGAAAATATTATCGTGTTCCTGTTCGGGTTTGGCAGACCAATAATTATGATGGTGGAACGTCTTCATCCAGAAATCCGGCTGAACACCCGTTGTGACGGCAGCTCGCAGCGTCTCGATCCTGTGCGCGCCGATACCGCAAGGTATTCCCGCGTCACGGATGATTTGCATTGCTTTCGGATAAAGGTCCAGCTTTCCCTCACGAGCGATTCGGTCAGAGGTTTCGCCCTGAATGTAACACGCAGCCGAACCCATATCGATCGCCTTCTTGACTGTGTCAAGCAGTTCTTCCGGCTGGCAGCCGATGTCGGCGATGAACTGCATTTTGCCCTTGGTCCACTTCCAGTAGCCTTCAACCAGTTTGAAGAGGCTGTAGTGTCCGAGGAAAGTGTTGATCCCGCACTGCTCGGCGAGATAGAACGTTTCGTAAACCTTCTGCTCGGTGTGGTACGCCTTCACCAGGTCGGAGACGTAGATCAGGTCACGGGCATGCGCCCAGCCGCCGATGAGGTTTCCACCGAGGATCATGCGACTGACGTTCAGGTTTCCGATACGCGACATGGGAACCTTTTCTTTCAGATGAGGCCGTTTCGGTGGGGTGAAACTCGTGCGGGTCGCACCTGATTCGCCCTGAATGGACTCTTTTTTCTCACCAGAGGTGACTTCTTCGGCGAGGCATTTTTCCTCAAAACTCCGAATGACGGAGATGGAGGCGACACCCGCGGCTGGGATCATCGCCATTTTACGCAGCGCTTCGCGCCGGTTCGGTTGAGAGTTTTCTTTGTTCATGATGAAATGAAATAGGAAAATGAATATTTACGACAAAAAGTTATGAATCTTTATTTATTGTAATCAATTCAGGATTTTTTGTCAAGTTTTTTCACGTAATATTTTAAAAAAAAGAAAGAATTATCTGATTTTGTGAAAAAACTGCTTGCAATTTTAATCAAGGTGAGTATAATATAATAAAAGAATTGATGCCCGGATTATTTTACAGGAATTCAGGTCTTGGTATGTTTAAAGATAAAAAAGGCTTTACGCTCGTCGAGTTACTTGTCGTCATCGCGATTATTGGGCTTTTAGTGGGATTGCTTCTCCCGGCAGTTCAGATGGCCAGAGAGTCCGCTCGCCGGATGCAATGCACCAACAAGCTGAAGCAGCTCGGAACCGCTACGCATAACTACATCTCGGCACATAGCGGTTTACCGCCAGCGTCCGGCCCAACATATTACGACAAGCATCCGAATCAGTATTGGAAGGGGTATAACGATTACGGAGTTCATGCGTATCTGCTTCCGTATCTGGATCAGAAGCCGCTTTACGAAATGATCGATTTCGATAAAGGGTATATGGGTTTTGTCGCGACGGCGGTTGGTAAATCCGTACTGATGACGGAGATTTCGACGTTCCTCTGCCCGAGCTGGGGGGAAGCTGGTGTTTGTGAAACGGGTGCAACGTATGAAAAAGGCGCTCTGAAAACCTACGATGCTGTGAACGGCGCGTACATTACTGCGGCCGATAATAACGGCGTGAAAGATTCTGAAAAATTCAAAATTCCGACCGGGAAAGATTCCTGGTACGGGAGAATTCCTGATAACGGGATGATTCGTTTTGGGGAAGATACCCCGATCGCTCTCGTAAAGGACGGAATGAGCAATACATTAATGTTCGGCGAAATGATCCAGATCGATTCCCCCGGAAAAGAACACAGCAAATATCCGGGAGGAAACCGTCCTTGGCTTTTCGGCTGCCATGATAATACTTCCAGGACACTCTATTGCGCGAAGGCGGTACGCTGGGGCCTGAATCAGAAGTGCGACCGTAATGACCAGGGCACGACCAAAACCAGTGTGCCGTTCAATCACTTCCCCTTCCGATCGCCGCACTCGGATGGTGTGACGTTTGCGTATGGTGATGCCAGCGTACATTATCTGAATGATGAAATCGATGTGCCGGTTCTGAAACGTCTTGCGACGCGTGACGGCGGAGAAGTGATCGATTTGGAAAAAGAAGTTAAATAAGTAAAAAAAACGGGGGTCAAACGGCCCCCGAAATTATTTATAGGACTTTTAATTACTGGTTATCGATATCTTTGGTGAGGACATCGTTCGTGATAGCCTCAACTTTCCCGAGGTATTCGTCCAGCGTTAAAGTGATTTTCTTTTCCAGCTCATCCAGTTTTTTCATGACTTCATCATGATGATTGGAAAGTTCCTGAAGGTAATCGACTTCTGCCGTTTCGCTACTCATTTCCGCCTCTTTTCTAAAACCGTTTTCAGTAAATAAAACTTGCTGATTTTATCGGCTTTATAATCCCCGCTTCACCAATCTCTTAGGGAAACGGGACGCGAAAAAGGAAAAAATCCAATCAGTTAAAACAGTCGGAAAATCTGTAAAAAGTTTGATGATGAGTGGGACTTTAACGAATATTTCAGAGCACGGCTGAAAAATGGCCGTACTCTGAAAGAAGCCTTTTCGGGCAACAATCTGAATGTTTACCTGAAAATCGCGGTTCCCTGCTGGAGCAGATCCAGATGGTACTTTTCGCTCTTGAGCTGGCAGCGGATCGGGTAGTTGCCGCGTTCATTGACCTGTGCCTGAATCTGGAACGTATGACTTTCGCCCGGGACCAGAGGCATGACGTCGAACATGACGATCCCACCTTCGAGGATTTTGCCGCCGTTGAAAGTGGCTTGTGGCTCGAAACCCTCCGAGAAGAAAACATACAGTTTTCCATCGTCGATTTTTTGGGTTCCCGTATTTACGAGTCGGATTTCGTAAGTACCGGGTTCCAGGGCTGTAAGGGCTCCGGAAGGAACGTTCAGTTCCATTTGCACGTTTGCTACACCTTCAATTTGAAGCGGGATCCTGGCTTGGGCAATCGTCCTTGAGTTGGCGAGAATTCCGAGTGGAATTTCCGGATTTCCTTCCTCTTTGATTTTGAGGTCCAGGGTATAAGTCTTTGCTACGCCAGCGGGCAAGGGCATCATGTCCATCATCATCAGGCCTGAAGCGGAATCCTGTTGGAACGCGCCGAGGGATTCGCCGGCAAATTCCAGCTGAGGCGGGAGTTCCACGCAGAGACTGCACCCTTCAAGCGGAACATTACCCGAGTTGTAAATTTCCACCGGGATTTTCTGGTTAATTCCCACAAAACAGGTTTCCGGATTCTGGATTCGGATTTGAAGGTCTGTGTAATTCACCGTGATTTCCAGGTTGCTTTGGCTGAAAGTCTGGTTTTGAATCATTGCATCGACGTGAATTTTCATCTTTTCACGGGAGGCTGGCTTGATGCTCAGATCGACCACTTTCTTTTCGCCGGGGCCGATGTACGGGATTCCCGGAACAAAGTATTTCTGGGACTGACACCCTTCCGCGCTGCAAACCAGATTCAGGTCACTGACGCCACATTTTCCGGTATTGGAAACCTGAATACTGACCTTGGTCTCTTTTCCTTCCAATACACTGCTCGGGCCGAGGATTTCCATTCGGATTTCCGGGTCCTCGGAAACGATGGTTTGATTACTGGAAACCTGCTGGTTACTCCAGGAAACTGCGATATTGGCAGCATTTTTCCGCTGTGGAACTACCTGAAGTACCATTTTTTCCCGGGCTCCCGGTTTGAGGTCACCAACGAACCAGGTACATCTCTGATCTTCAGAGTTTTCCCCAGGAACGATTTTGACGATCCCTTTTTCGGATTCCATTTTAAGGACCTGCATCCAGATGGGAATCTGAACCTCGACAGTACTTTTTTCCGAAGTGGCTTTACTGGGATTTTCGACTTCGATCTCGAGCTGATTTTTAACTCCTGTGAGCAAATTTTCAGGGATACGAGTGAAAATTCGGAGTTCCGCCTGATCTTCCTTTTTGGGAAGCGCGACCTGCTTGCCTACCCGCGAACCAATTTGGACCTTCGAGCTGCCAGGTGCGGCAGAAAGTGAGCGAAGGGTATTGGTGCCCGGAGTGTGGGATACGGTGTCTGTGGCTTCCGCAGGAGACGTAAGCCGCTGCGGGGAAACGTTCAACGTCGGTTCAGGTTTCTGGGTTTCGATGAAATCCAGGTCAGGTACGGTTTGATTCCAATTATCAAGTTCGTTTTCCTCTGATTTTTCCTCTTCATTTTCCTCATTTTTCTCTTCGGAGTTGATGGAGGATGTGATTTCCTCGTTGATCGAGTTAACGATGGAATCATCCGGTTCCAGTATAAGATTCGGATTCTCTTCATCTTCACCCTTGGCGGTTTTGGAAGCAGAACTGTTTTCCGCTTCTTTCACCAGGTTTTGTACCGTCTCTGGAGACTCTTCGGCTTCTTCAAGGACACCATCGTCAGAAACCTTGGAATCCGAAAGAATGACAGCATCCGAGGGAATGTCTTTCGGGAGTTTATCTCTGGAAATTTTTTGTCCCTTTGCAGAACCTTTGGATTCGGAATCCGAAGCGACTGCCGCATCGCCAGAGCTTTTCTTTTCTCCGCCGGCGGGAACTTTGATTTTTTTGGTATTTTCCGGGGTGTCTTTTTTCACGAAACCACCAAACAGTTTATCGAACGGCTTCCAGGGCTTCGAGGCTTTTTCTTCTTTGGAGGTTACGACCTCTTTAGAACGATGGACTCCCCCGGACTTTGGTTGAGAAGTCTGTTTTCCAGTGGTGGTTTCTTTGGAAGGATGATGAAACGCCCCAAAGAAAGAACCAGATGGCTGTGATTCTGTCTTATGAGTTGCGCTTCGTGGCTGAGGCGGCACTGCGTCCACGTTTTCCGTACAGACGGAGAGCGAGAGACTCAAGACGACGATAAACGTCACGAAGTACAAAATGGAGGTTTTGGGTATAGGGTTAAACTTTTTCATGATTCTGCCCTCAAGCTTGTTGAAGCTCTTTTCTTTCGGCGTAAATCTCAGGTTTAGCGTTTCTGGAAAACCATATCGGTCTGTCTTTTAATCTTTCGGACGTTTTATTTGTAAAGTTGAGTAAAATTTTCGGGTTGTAACGAAATTTCCATTTATTCTGGTTTTAATGAATAAAATGACGTTTTTTAGGGGGGTGGGACGCTTGAAACTTTTTTACGTTTCGGGTATAATTTCAAAAGTGATCCATTTAATCACCGTTTTGTTTACCCTCACCAAGGAGTCAAATCATGAAAAAACTCGCCGTTTTGGGAGCCACTCTGGCTCTGATTTTTACGTTCTGCTTTAACCTCACCACCGTCCGGGCGGATGACTCTGCGAAAGAGTTGAAGATACTTTCCTTTAATATTCGTCTGAGTTACGGCGAAATCGGCAAACCGACGGAATGGAAATACCGTAAAACCCAAGTTTCTGAAATCATGCGCGCCGGTGATTACGATTTCATCGGGATCCAGGAAGCGATCATCACGCAGAAACCGGGCCTGAATCAGGTGGAAGACCTGAAAGCGCTGCTTCCCGAGTACGGCCTGCTGACCCGTTCGCGTATGGTCTCCGAGACGGAAGGCGAGTCCACCCCGATCATGTGGCGCAAGGACCGCTGGGAAATGGACGAGCAGGAGCACGGTGTCTTCTGGCTCTCCGACACGCCGGACGTCCCGCAGTCGATCACGTGGGAAAACGCCTGCCCGCGCACGGTCGTTTGGGGAAAATTCCACGAACTGGCCGACGGGAAACGCACGGGCCGCGTGGTTTATTTCATTAATACGCACTTCGACCACGTGAGTGAAAAAGCCCGCCAGCTCTCCGGCGTCGCCATTGCGGATTTCATCGCGAAGCACGTGAAGGAGGGCGAGGTCGCGTTCGTGACCGGTGACTTCAACTCGGGTGAACGCTCTCAGGCACTCAAGTACCTGAAGGGCGAAGAAGCGGAAATTCAGGCTAAAGACGTGAAAGGCCCGATCGCCATGGTCGATACTTTCCGTGTAGTGAATCCCGATGAGAAAGACGTTCAGACCTTCCACGGTTACGGGACGGTCAAATTCAGTGAAAAAATCGACTATATATTAATGTACGGTGATCTGAAAGTCAAGTCGGCGAAGATCATCCGTGACAAGACGGACATTTACCCGTCCGACCACTACCCGATCGACGCGGTGATGGAATTTTAGGGAAAGTTTGACCATTCAGGAGCTTTTGCATGAAAAAATTTGTATTTTTCTTTCTCGCTCTGTTTATGGGTCTGACGGTCTGGGCGGAGGAGTTCGAGGCCATCACGCCCGCCGATTTCGGGCCGATCCGGAACCCCGAGATGAAATTCCCCGCCGGGGATGAACTGAAAGACTCCGAGTGGAAAGCGCAGAAGGCCAAGGACCCGACCGTGGTCTGGTTCAAGGACCGCTACTTCATGTACTTCTCGCTCTTTCCGAAGGATCTCAAAGTTTCCGACTGCTGCCTGGCGATCGGGATCGCGGAGAGTACCGACCTGACGCACTGGACCTTCGCTGGCGTGATGAAGCCGCTCGGCGACACGGACTCGAACGGCTGCGGCGCCCCGTGCGCCAAAGTCTGGGATGACCAGGTCCATCTTTTCTACCAGTCTTACGGAAACGGGCCGAAGGATTCGATCCACTACGCGGTTTCCGACGATGGGATCCATTTCCGCCCGAAAGGTGAAAACCCGATTTTCTTCCCGGAAGGGGATTGGACCAACGGCCGCGGGATCGATGCGGATTTCTTCGAGTTCAAGGGGAAGTGCTTCCTCTACGTCGCCACGCGTGACCCGGAGGGCAAGATCCAGAAAATTGCCGTGGCCGTCGCGGAAAACCGGGATGAAATCGGGCGCGGAAAGTGGAAAATGGCATTCGACGGACCGATCATGGAGCCGACGCTCCCGTGGGAGACCCGCTGCATTGAGGCGCCGACACTCATCGAGCACGACGGACGCGCGTATATGTTCTACGCCGGCGGTTATAATAATGACCCGCAGCACATTGGCGTGGCCGTGAGCGACGACGGGATCCACTTCAAACGCCTCTGGGACGTTCCTCTGATCACGAACGGTCCAAAAGGCCAGTGGAATTCCTCCGAATCGGGCCACCCGGGCATTTTCCAGGCGTCGGACGGTCAGACGTACCTTTTCTATCAGGGAAACGATACGCACGGAGCGACGTGGTTCCTCTCGAAGGTCCGTATCGGCTGGAAAGACGGTTTGCCCTTCGTTTTTTAGTGTTCTTCCCCACCCCCGCAAAGGTTAAAAGATGAAACGAAAACTACTCACATTTACCGGTTTATTCCTTTTCGTGTTCATGGTTCTGGCGCAGGTTCAGGCGCAGAATCTCGATGAAAACGGGAAACTCCCCCGCGCGACGGCCGAGTCGCAAGGGGTTTCATCGGACGTTCTGACCAGGCTGATCGACCGGCTGGACGCGGAAGTCATCTCGCCGAACAGCGTGATGGTTTTGCGTCACGGAAAAGTGATCGGGGAGTGCTGGTGGGCGCCGCATTCGCCCGAAACGACCCACGCGCTTTACTCACTGAGCAAGAGTTTCTGCTCGACGGCGGCCGGCTTCGCGGTTTCGGAAGGAAAACTCAGTCTGGACGACCGGATCGTGGACCTTTTCAGGGACTACCTCCCCGCCGATTTTGAAAACCCGGAACCGGCGGATAAATACGACCTTCTGAAAAAGTCGCGCCTGCGTCACCTCCTTTCCATGTCGTGTGGTCAGGAAAAAGAGCCGCCGCTGAAGGGCCTTTTCCCGGTGGATTTCTCGCGGCCCGAGGAGGGGGACTGCTGGCAGAAAGAATTTTTCGCCTCGCCGTTCACCAAAGAGCCGGGGACGTTCTTCCGCTACAATACGGCCGGGACTTTTATGGTTTCTGCCGCCGTTCAGCAGGCGGTCGGCCAGACGATCCGCGACTATTTGGTGCCGCGCCTCTTCGAGCCGCTGCGGATCGAAACGCCCTACTGGGAAGAATCGCCGAACGGTATTAATAAAGGCGGGACGGGACTCTTCCTCAAGACCGAGGACATTGCGAAGTTCGGCCAATTCATCCTCCAGCGCGGCCAGTGGAACGGCCAGCAGCTCCTCCCGGCGGAATGGGTCGATCAGGCGACTTCCTTCCAGGTCTCCAACGGGAACGACCCGAACAGTGACTGGGCGCAGGGGTACGGCTTCCAGTTCTGGAGGTGCCGCTTCAACGTCTTCCGCGGAGATGGAATGTACTGCCAGTTCATGATCGCGATCCCGGAAAAAGACGTGGTGGTCGCGATGACGAACGACTCGGGCGAGTACCAGAAAGTCGTGAATATTGTGTTCGAGGTGCTTCTGCCGGAGCTTCAGCCCAACGCAACGGTGAAAGAATCGGTCTTTAGTGATACGCCGCTTCCGGAAAACCCGGCGGCCGTGGCGAGACTGCAGAACCGTGCGAAGCAGATGAAGGTCCGTGACGGCCAGTCACCGAGCGTGGTGCTGGAAAAACTGCGCTGCCCGAGCAAAATTTTGGGGTACGACGTCGAGTTTTACGCGTATTTGCCGCAGGGGTACCTGGTCAGCGGCTTCAAGTACCCGACGCTTTATCTGCTGCATGGCGGAGGAGGGGTCGATCAGGGTGAAGCGTGGAGCAAAAAAGGCGATATGAAACGGATCTCGGACGAGTTTTTCCGGAATCGTGCCGAAAAAGCGATCGTCATCATGCCGAGCTGCAAGGACGCGCGCTGGCGGAACGATTTTGAAGGAAAGGTCCTTTACGAGGATTTCTTCATCAAGGAGCTGATCCCGTACGTGGAATCCATCTTCCGCTGCAAACCCGGGCCGGAAAACCGCGCGATTGCCGGGCTTTCCCGAGGTGGGTACGGCTCACTCTTTTACTCGCTGCACCACCCGGACGTTTTCGGGACGTGCTTCGCGATGAGTCCGACGATCCGTACTTACGAGGAGATCCAGAGCATGAGCCAGAAAGATTTCATCTGGCTTTACGAGACGTGCGTCAAGCCGGGGCACAAAGAAGGGGATGAGCGGTTGACCCCGTTCTTCTACGAGCACGATCTGCTCACGATGGCGTCCAAACTCCCGGAAAACTTCAACGGCGTGCGCATCTTCATCGACTGCGGCTACGATGACCAGTTCATCGAGGGCGTTTGCCTCTTCAACGACGCGCTGGAAAAGAAGCGGGTCCCGCACGTGCTTCGGCTCCGCGCCGGTGCGCATACGTGGGATTTCTGGCAGACCAGCCTGAAGAGCGCGTATAAGTTCTGGCTGGATTGACGCAAAAAAGAATTCCCAAAGCCTTAAACCCGAATCCAGGCCGGAAGCGCAAACCGCTTTCGACCTGGATTTTATTTCTTCGCGGGGACCATCAGTCTGAGAATGAACCGTTCCAAAAGGAGCCGGTCCGATATGGCGCTTTCACCTTTGAGCTGGAAGTCCAGCTCGACGAGCCACGGGAGGAGTTTCTTGCCGCGCTCCCGGCCCAATCGTCTCAATTGGTTGGCCGTTTTTTGCACGTAGTAACTCTTTACACCGCTCGAAGTCAGTATGGCATTAAGGTTTGGACGGCGGCCCATTCGTTCCTCTTCAAGAACGATTCGCAGAGCAGTCGCCAGTCGGCGCAGCGAGCTGGAAATCTGGGGCAAAATCTTATTAGGGTCCTCGCCCGAATCAATGAGCTGACCCAGGTACTGAAGGGCCTCTTTTGCGCGGCCATCCAGAATGCAGTCCACGAGAGTCCAAATGGTCTGCGTTCGCCACGTGCCGCAATTCTGCCGGACCTGAACCTCGGTGACGGGCTGGTCTTTTTCGACGGAAAGGGCCAGTTTGCCAAGTTCCTGGTCCAGAATCCCCATTTCCGTACCGATTTGCGAAACGAGCAGGGCGGCGGCGGAGGGCTGGATCGTGAATTTGTACTTTTTCTTCGCGGTTTCGCAAACCCATGCGGGAAGCTCCCCTCTTTCGTTTAGTGGGTTACAGCTGATGAGCGTCCCGTTCCCCTCCACCAGTTTATAAAGGCGCGTGTTTGCGGGGAAGGATTTCAGCTCCATGACGAGGATCCCCATTTCGGCCGGTTCTGCGGTGTACTTTTCGAGCAATTCGCGGTTTTTCGTGATAAAATCATCGGCGTTGTTCAGAATTACCAACCGGCAGGGAGGCCCGAAAAGTGTAAAGGTCGTGAGTTCCTCCACCACTTCTTTCCACGGTACGACGCTCCCGTTGAACTCCGCGGGAGTCAGTGCGTCGGGCTTTTGCTGAAGCGACTCGGCCACCACGGAGGGGATCTTAGCCAGAACGGTCCTCCGAAGGAAGGATTCCTCGCCGAAAACGGCACAGACTCCCTTCGGAACGAGTTTTTCCGGATGCGCGAGCCAGTCAAGAGCGGAAACCTGATTTTCTGTAGGCATAATAAAAAGTCACGAATCAAATAGTACGCCGGTTGGGTTCCAAATCACCGAAACGCTCGGTAAAACTTTGTTTCACGACGCGCCCGGTGAACAAAACATCGGGACCGAGCTGGATGAATTGCGGTGCGTCGAGCTGGAAGGCTTTTTCCATCCGCTCAATTCCGTGCCCTCCGATGGGCGTCATAGCGTTGCGACCGCCGGAGAGTTTCGGCGCGATGAACGCCTGAACTTCGTCGATTTCCTGAAGGTCGAGCAGGGCGCCAAGGACGGAACTGCCACCCTCGACCAGGAGGTTGGTCAGCCGGCGTCGGCCCAGCTCGTCCAGCAGCTCGGCCATTTGCGCGGCGCGCTCGCTTCGCGTGAAGCGGAAAATCTCGCAGCCGGCCGCTTCGAACGGCTGGATCTTCTCCGCGGGGACCTCGGAACTCACCGCCAGCAAAACGGGAAATTCGCGGGCCGTCTGCACAAGATTGGAAGTCAGAGGCGTTTCCAGCCGGGCGTCCGCCACGACCCGGAGCGGCTGGCGAAATACTTTCCCGCTTTTCGGCCGGGCGTTGAGCATCGGATCGTCGGCCAGAACCGTTCCGGCTCCGACCAGGACCGCATCCATTCGGGCGCGGGTCTCGTGGGCGAAATCGCGGGCTTCGCCGGAAGTGATCCAGCGTGAGGAACCGGTCCGCGTGGCGATTTTCCCGTCGAGCGTCATGGCCCATTTCGCGGTGACCCACGGGCGGCCCGCAGTCACGAGTTTCAGGTACGGAGCGTTCAGCCGCCGCGCTTCTTCTTCGCCGACCCCGACGGAAACGGAAATTCCCGCTTCCTCGAGAATTTTAAAACCACCGCCCGAGACTTCCGGGAAGGGGTCACTCATCGCCGCGACCACCCGGGCGACACGGGCTTTTACGAGAGCCAGAGCGCACGGCGGGGTTTTCCCGTAGTGGGAACACGGCTCCAGCGTGACGTAAGCCGTCGCGCCGACCACGGAATTCCCGCGTTTCTCCGCGTCGAGCAAAGCGTTCACTTCCGCGTGGTTCGAGCCGTATTTTTCGTGCCAGCCTTCCCCGAGGACTTCACCCTCCGGCGAAACCAGCACGCAGCCGACCATGGGATTCGGTTCAACCTGGCCCCGACCGCGTTCGGCCAGAGTGAGGGCACGATGTATAAAATCCAAATCGTTCATGAAAGTTCCATTTGCTCCTTGAAAAGATTGATGAACTGCTGAATTGCCGGGACGGTTAGGAAATGATCATCGCAGCGAAAACAAAGGCGCAGGCGGTCCGCGTAGGTCAGGGCGGAAATTGAAATCATCGTCTTGCTCCGAATTGGCGGAGCGGCGTCCACGGATTCCAAAACGCAGGGGCCGAGCTGGATTTTTCCCTCTGAATTCCGGGGGACCGGAACGTCGGTAAAGACCCGCTTCAAGTTGGAAAGGACTCCCGTGGAGCGGCAACTCCCGGAATGGAGGAATATTTCCAAAAGGCCCGGGAAATAGTACGCGAAAGTTAAAACCCTCGGGAAAACGTATTTGAGGTCCCGATTTTTTACGTCGTCCATCTCACGGTGGATCGATTGCAAAAGCCATTGCGGATCGCTGTCGATTTGACGAACAGACCGATCAATAAAATAGGACGAAAAAATATTCGCGGCCGGTAAATTTTTGTGAAACGGCTGACGAAGGTTGATCGGGACATTGATCCGAACGTTACCTGGCGGAAGTTCCCCTTTGAGGTTTTGTTTACGCCACGTTTGAACGGTGACGTAGAAATCACGCAGAAGCAAGTCATTCAGCGTGACGTTTTGCGCTTGTGATTTTTGCAGGTACGTCTGTGTTTCCTCGCTCGTGAGTTGAAGGGAAAGGATGAATGGATAGTTGACCGGAGGAGTTTCTGATGAAACCGCTTTGATTGGGAACAAAGGCTGGGCGAATTTCCAGACGAGCAACTGGCGGTAAATTCCGGAGCTGAAAATATTTCGCAGGTAGTTTTTCCACGTCCAGCCAAGTTGGGCACGAAGCGTAAGTTGGTCGGGGGCCAGCTCTGGAAGTTCGGTTTCAGGCGAAATGGTTCCCAATTCACGGGCGTAAATCGTCATGAATTCCGCCAAGACCTGCATTTCTCCGGTTCCATCGGTCGAGCTGTGGTGGAACTGAAAAAGGAGTTTCGTGCAGTTTTCCTTTTCCGACTCCACGACGTAAAGGCGAAATCCGGCTTCTTTTTTGAGGTTGAACGGCGTCAGGATCGGGAAACCGGTTTCGTTCAGGCATTCCGGATCTTCATCCTGGTTTTTCCAAAATATTTCGGGCGGATTTTCCGCTGGAACCCAAAAGTAGTAGCTTCCCTGCTTTTCGACTCGTGACCGAAGCATCGGATGACGGCACAGAATTTCCGCAAAACTCCGGGAAATCAGTTCCTTCTGAAGCAGGCCGGAAAAGTGCAGCAGTCGTACACAATCCATGGGGTACGCAACGGAATCGTCACGTAACAGATAATCTTCGATTACCGTAAGCGGAAGATTTGTTTTCATTTTCCATCCATGAATTTAAGAACAAAGTGCGAATCAAAATGAAATATAAATTAAATCTCAGGGATTTTAGTCTTAGGAATCGCGCCTAAACTTTTTCGGTCCGCGGGATTTTTTTCTTTCACTTCGGAAACCGGACTCCAGGCCGCCGCCGCGTCCGCCAAACCCTGGGCCTTGATTGGTGCGTTTTCTCTTTTCACCACGGTCTTGACCAGAACGTTCGGACTTTGAACCGAACGGACGGCGCGGAGCGTTTTTCAGGATCGAAACCTGATCCCCGTCTTCGTCCAGACCGTCAAAATCGGCGGCGTCCACGTACTCGACCGTTTCCTCCACGACGCGCGATTTCCGCCGTTTGTCGTGGTCGAATTTGTTGCGGGACTTGGAGGTTTCCAGCGAGGAAAGGACGCACAAATTCCCCTTTCCGATTTTTTCTTCCGGGCAGATCTGCAAAATCACGCTTTTAGCGCCGTTTTCCTGCTCGGTCGGGTTTTCCGTTGGTGAGGTTTCTGCTTCCTCGGGCGAATGATTTCCCTCGTCCGAGCCGGGAGTCGTGTACTCTTTCAGCTTGCGCAGCGCCAGGCCGTGCATGAGGGAGTAGTGGCGGGCCTCGCCGCGTTCCACCGTCCATTTTGGCCCTTTGACCAACAGCATCCGGTCAAAGTGCGGCCAGCACGGTTTGAACCACTCGAGGATCTTTTTCATCGAGGCGACCGCCCGGAACGTCAGCGTGTGGAACTGCCAGTTCCCCAAAATGTCCTGCCCCAGTGCGCAGTAAACGGGGATCGGGAGCTGAAGTTCATGAATGATCTCCGCCAGAACTTTCGCCTTTTTCGCGACGCACTCCACGAGTGAGATGGAAACGTCCGGGCGAAGGATCCCGAGCAGGATCCCCGGGACACCGTTTCCGGAGCCAACGTCCAAAACCTTTTCGTTCGGCGCGAGGAACTCGGAAAACGCCAGCGTATCGACCAGATCGCGGGTCACGAATTTTTCATACGTCGTGTGGCGTGTCAGGTTGATTTTCGTGTTCCAGTCCCACTCAAGCTCGCAGAATTTTTCCAGAAGCTCGATTTGCGGCTCCGAAATTTCGATTCCATATTTCGTAAGTGTCGCTTTGAGTGTTTCAACAGACGGCTCATCTGTGACCGTCGCAGTGCGTTTGGTTTCTTTCTGAGTTTCTTCGGGATTCAGTTTAGTTTCGTCGCTCATTGGATTTTGGCTTGCTAATTATTTCAAATTTTGAAGAGTCTGTAAACATAATCTATTCCATTTTACCAGAACTTTGGAAAGAAACAAGGGCCAGAGGGAAAAATAAATGAAAAAAATCACCACTTCTCTTTGTGAAAATGGTGATTTTTTACCAATGTCTGTTGGAGTTCAAGAGAGGGATGAGTCAAAGTTCCTTCCCAAAGCCGGAATCAAAACTCTGCTGTTCCAATTCTCCGAGGCTCAAGCGCAGGCGCTGCGCGGTTCCGAGACAATGCCTGGAATCTTCACGCTCGTTTGGGTTCATACTTCCGTAGAATTTCCTCGCGAGGACTTCCTGTTGACGGATGATTTCACGAACGGCTTGAGTGGAAAGCCCATTTTTCTGGATTTTGGGAACACTCTGGAACGGGCAGAGGACCACGACCACTTCTTTTTTCATGCGGTTTCCGCGCATGGCATACGAAATATCTTTCCGCACACCAGCGTTTTCGACGGGGAATTCTCCCAAATCCATTTGAAGGATGAGAGAATTTCGGCCTTGTGAAGGAATGGCGAGCGTCACGTGGAAATCTTTCGCCTTTGCTTTTGGTCCAAGGTCTTCACGGGGGGCACAAACTACCTCCGCGTTAATTCCCTCTTCGTTTTCGGGGTTCTGGCGGTACGTGACGGTAACCTGGTACGGAACCTGATGATCCTGAACATTCAGATTAAAATCAAACCTCATCGGCTGATCCAGCGCCAGCAAAGCGGAGGTTTGGCCGGGCATGGGGGCTGGGTGGGTTTTGAGCTGCTGACGAACGGAAGCCAGGAACGAATCAGGGCGATACGAGATTGTATAGGCCTGAAAATCGGAGGACTTTTCTTTTTTCTTGCCGTAGATGAACGTTTTTTTCTCTTCTTTGTTCTCTGTCTCCATTGGAGCAATACGCTGAAGCACCAGCCCTTGAGAATCAGCAAGCTCCGGGAGTTCAAGTGACTTGAAAGTGCCATCCAATTCCCGCTCGAACACGAAAGTGTTGACCCGGTTTTCAGGTGCGGGCACATCTACGATTTGCTGTATTTTTGCGAGCTGATCGAGAGATAAAACCCAGTCCGTGACGCTAAGACACCTTTTCCCCAGTGAATCCTGGCTTACAGAGCAGGTCCCGAACTGGGTCAGATTGGACCTGAAAACAAGTTCAAGCTCTTCCAGAGAAATGTACTCTGGGGAGAAAATCCGTGTTTCGGTTTTCTCAAGCGGATTTGGAAGGTTCATCAGTTGATTCGAGTGGGCAACGTACACGAAATTCCCGCTTCGCACGAATTTGAACTGTGTGTCCGCGAGCAGACTGGCAAGAAGAACTTCCGGGTCGGAGTTTTTGCTTTTGCAGGAGACGATCCCCTGAACGTCAAGCGAGGCAACAACTTTCAGCCCCGTTGCGATCTGGAAAGATGCCAGCGCTTTACGGAGATTTACACGATAAAGGTCCAGGGAGTATTCTTCTTTCTGAACTGGCGCAGGTTCTTTTACGCTTTCAGGAGTCTGATTCCTGACGGGTTTTTTCATGCGTGTCGGCTGAGGACTGGCAGGAATTTCCGCGGGCGGATTTGACGGAATGTTGGATTCCGGTTGAACCTGGGGGGCCGGCTGAGGTGTGGCCTGCTGAACCACTTGAGATGGTTCCTGAGGCTGCGCAGCAATTTCCTGTTTTGGGGCTTCGCTGCTTGCCGTTTGGGCCTCGTCCGAATTTTCAGAGGGGTTTAAGCCCATAATAACTGCGAGAGGATTTTGGTCCAGGTCTTCCGGGGTATCAGTGGCCCGAGTGTTTTCTTTCACAGTGGGTACATTGGGCTTGTCAGGAAGTGGGGCGAGAGAGCCGACTGCCTGGTTAAATGTCGCCTGTTCCAAACTCTTGTTTGGCGTTTGCAGCGTTTCAACAGGAGCAGGAGCTTGTACCGGCTCGGGCGTTTGAATCGGCGCAGGAGTTTGCGCCTGAGCGAACAGTTCCTGGGAAAGTGATTTTTGAGCTTCAGCGGCAGTTTGTACCTGAATTTCCATCTTGTTCTCTATTGGATTGACATCGAAGATGGGGGTCGTTTGCCTGTAATCACTAACATTAATTAACGCTTTGGGCTTTTGTTCAGCGATCTGCTGCGGTTCTGGCGTCTGCTGTGCGAGTTCCATTTCGGGAGACTTTTGAGCCTCGCTGGAATCGTTCAACGAATCTGTCTTTTTAGGGGAAGTTTTCGCTATTTCCGCAGACTCTTCAGGCATTTTTTCAGCGTTAGCTTCTGCAGAGGCTATTTCAGAAGGCTCGTTCTGTTCCGGTGAAGCAAGCTCAGGTGATGCGGCGCTTTTCGCTTTTTCCTGCTCTACTGCGGCGGTGAATTCATAAAGTGTGTGATTGGCTGCGAACTGTTGCCGGATTTCGTCTTTCAAGGATTTTTCCGCCATATCCGGGCGTTCAGGTGTGGAGTTGAACCAACTGGAAAATTCGTCCAACCGGTAGGAATTTGGGAAAAAGGAGTCGCCCTGATTATAATAAAGCAGTCCGGCAACACATCCCAAAAGGATACTTGTGATTAAAATAAAAAGGCGAAATTCAAGTTTCACGGTTTTACCTGAGTCTTCGAAAAAAGGGATATATTCACTCTGCTTTATAATTTTAGCGTTTTTCAGGAATCTGCGCAACACGAAATCCCGGTGAATCGTCAATTTTTGACAGAAAAAAGAAATATTGGGAAAAAAGGAAGTGCCCCCCTAGACAAAACGGATAAAGTTGTTATAATTCAATAAATTGTTTAAATCGATGAGAGCAGTGACCGTTCTTGAGGAGGTGATTTTTAATGGTCAAACTTACGTTGAGAGAGAATGAATCCGTTCAGGAAGCGGTTCGTCGTTTCCGCAAACTTGTCGAACGCAGCGGTATTAAAAAAGAAATGCGCCGCCGTGAATTCTACGAGAAGCAGAGCGAAATCAACCGTCGCATCCGTCTCCGCGCTGAGCGTCGCTCCAAGCACCTCCGGGCGAAAGCCAAAGACTGATATTGATCGAGTCAACGAAACCATCAGGGCGCAAGTTCTGGTGGTTTTTTTATTTTAAAGCCTTCTACTCCCTTGAAATCTTTTCAGTTTGGTGTAAAATAAACGCTTTGATGCAATGAGGTATCCCGACGAATGGGGACTCTGGGCTTTTCATTATATATAATTAATGGAAGGAAAAACTGTCATGGAGATCAATCGCAATGAATACCGTAATCCGCTGATTTCCCGCTATGCCTCAAAGGAAATGAGCGCCATTTGGAGTGAGCAGAGAAAATTCAGCACCTGGCGCCGGCTCTGGGTCGCCCTGGCGGAGGCTGAAGCCGAGATGGGGTTGCCGATCACCGAGGAACAACTCAACGAGCTGCGCGCACACGTGGATGACATCGATTTCGACCTGGCGGACGCCTACGAGAAAAAACTCCGTCACGACGTCATGGCCCACGTGCACACGTACGGCGACGCCTGCCCGAACGCCAGGGGGATCATTCACTGGGGCGCTACGAGCTGTTACGTCACGGATAATACGGACGTGATCCTGATCCGCGACAGTTTCCGGCTGATCCTCGCCCGGCTGCTGGACGTGATGCGGACGCTGGCCGCTGCCGCTCAGAAGTACAAAGATCTTCCGTGCCTGGCGTTTACGCACCTGCAACCCGCACAGCCGACGACGCTCGGTAAGCGCCTCTGTCTGTGGCTCTACGATCTGGTGATGGATCTGGAGGACCTGGAGCATCGTGTGAGCCTTCTGCGCACCCGCGGCCTGAAAGGAACGACCGGTACGCAGGCAAGTTTTTACTCCTTATTTAAAAATGACGGCCAAAAAGTCCGCCAGCTCGAGGCGCTTGTCGATAAAAAAATCGGTTTCGAGAAATCGTTTGCCGTGACGGGGCAGACGTACCCGCGGAAACTGGACTCGCAGGTCGTGGACGTTCTTTCGGGTATCGCGCAGTCAGCGCACAAAATGGCGACGGACCTGCGTATTCTGGCGCACCGAAAAGAGTGCGAGGAACCGTTCGAGAAGAACCAGATCGGCTCCAGTGCGATGGCGTACAAGCGGAACCCGATGCGGTCGGAGCGCATTTGCTCGCTCGCCCGTTTCGTGATGAGCATCCAGTCCAGCCCGGCCATGACGCTTTCGACGCAGTGGTTTGAGCGGACACTCGACGACAGCGCGAACCGGCGACTTGTGATCCCACAGGCGTTTCTGGCCATTGACGCGATCCTGATTTTGTACCGGAACGTGATCGACGGGATGGTGGTCTATCCGAAAGTCATCGAGAAGAACCTCCGTGCGGAGCTGCCGTTTATGGCGACGGAAAACATCATGATGGCCGCGACGGCGAAGGGCGGCGACCGTCAGGAACTGCACGAGCACATTCGCCAGCACTCGCAGGCGGCCTCGGCCGTGGTCAAGCAGGAAGGCGGCGAAAACGACCTGATGGCGCGTTTGGCCTCGGATCCTATGTTTGCCGGCGTGGACCTGAATGCCGCGCTGGAGCCAAGCCTGTACGTCGGCCGTGCCCCGCAGCAGGTCGATGAGTTCCTGGGCGAGATCATGGAGCCGATTTTCGCGAAGTACCAGAACGTGACCTCGCAGGAAACCGAGATTTTCTGCTGAAGATTTTTTGGGGGGCTACTGAACAAGTGCTCTTGAGGTCCTGTTCAGTACCCCTCTTTGAAATTCTAAATTCTTCTCATTTTAACTATCTTAAACCGATTATTCTGCCTAATCCTAAATTTTTCCAAAATCCTTATAATAATTTTCATTATTATTTCTTTTTTAGGGAGAAATACTATAATTTTCGACAGAAACGGTCGATGAAGAAATGGTTACCAAAAAAGGTACATTTGGAAGATGTAATATTCGGTAACCACAAAATACATTTCCCGTATTTTGAGTCATTGTTAGAAGGATTCGACACATGGAAGTTACAATGAGAAAGAAAAGTTCGCTATCATGGATGGCGGCCGGCTTGATTGCTTTGGGAGCGATTGGGCTGTATTCTCCGCAAGGAACGGCCTCTCCGATTTTGGCAGCTCCTTACAACAATTCGGAGACTACTCTGGTAGGTACTTACGGTGTAGAGAGAACCGGCGGTAACTACTACGGAGTTAATCACAATCTTGAACCCGGCGCAAATCCTGACCCGGGTATGAGTGATCGTTCGGAAGATCTCCTTCAGTTTACCGGTACCAATTTCAATATCGGCGCTGAGGGTGAGACGACCGAATTTCTCTGGAAGACGAATTTTGGCAAACGTGGTAATGGTGACAATGTTACCATTAACATCGCTTCTGGAACGAACGTCTTCGACAACCAGGGGATCTACATGGGTTCCCGCAGAGAGGACGGCGGTGTTGGAGGTCAGACCAACCTGAACATTTCGGGTGGCAATAACCTCTTCACCCAGCGTGTCATCGTTGGCGGTGAAGGCGGAACAGCCGGTAAATCCACCATCAACATTTCGAACGGCACGAACGTCTTCACCTACAACAAGGCCTTTGATGGTTCTGAATCCGTCTCGCTTGGCAGAAAGACCAACAGCGTGAGCGGCTGGACTGGTGTTACTTTGGATAAATACCTTGGTGACAACCGCTTTGCTTCTCAGGTCAAGGGAGATGATTCCGACTGGCCGTCTGACTCTCGGTCCTATGGTTCCAC
Organism: Thermoguttaceae bacterium; assembly: GCA_030530205.1. GTDB lineage: Bacteria > Planctomycetota > Planctomycetia > Pirellulales > Thermoguttaceae > RGIG3701. The sequence goes on from JAUMVK010000031.1 coordinate 35,251, forward strand.
CAACATGTACAACTACTACAACAACTATTACGGAGTTTACTTCTCCGCGATGGCCAGTGGAAACAAAACCGAAGGAACTGACCTGAATATTTCCGGCGGCAAGAATATGTTCAACGTGGCTACGTACATCGGCGGCGGTTACGACCTTACCCCGTACTGCAGCGTGAACACGAGTGCCAATGACGACGACGTCGTGAGCGGCGGAACCAATAATGTGAACGTCACAGGTGGTTTCACCAACTTTGCGGCCCGGACATACTTCGGCGCTCAGAAGAGCAACACCACGGTCAACTTCTCGGGACGTGGCACCACCTACTTTATGGGTGAAACGATCTCGGAAGATATGGACCTGGCTCTTGCGAACGCCAAACTGGAAGTCGATGGCAGCTACGCGGCCTACACCAACGAATACAAAGGCGGCGACCTGCCGTACGTGTTCCTTGGCGGTAAGGAAGGGAATGCCACGGTCAATGTGAACGGTTTCAACGAAAACATGACCACGCTGGACATTCAGACCTCCACCTTTGTGGGCGGCGCTCACGAAACCTGGCTCGCGGGTGACCAGTACCTTCAGGAAGACCTTGACGGTCAGCCGATTTACACCTTCCGCGATGCTACTTCCTCCGTTTCGGGTAACTTCAAGAATGGTATCCGTCAGGACAAAGGAGTTGGCATTTTCAATCTCAATTCCGGTAAAGTCAATATCGGCTACGTCAACAGAACCCCGATCGTGAAGACCCGTAACAACGATAACTGGAACTACAGAGACACCGAACCTTACGGAACGGTTTACAATGTCACGGATTACCAGGACCGTTACGAGCAGATCCGTCTGATCGGCGCGGCCAAGGGAAGCGAATTCAACGCGACGGGTGGTCGTCTCCAGTTCGATGTCGTTGTTCACGCTGACCAGAAAGACATCATCGACTCTGCGAAAGCGGATGGTTACTCCGGTTACTTCGTTGACGAATTTGAGGACTACACCACGAACGCTCAGGGACAGCAGGTCCTGAACCTCGAAGCTGGTATGATCGCTTTCGACAAAATCACCATTGGAAGCGGTGTGGACATCACGGCTAGCGGAATGGGTAAAATTATGGCTCGGGCTGAAAAAGGAATCGGCGCCGCTGCGGGACAGAAGGAATTCTACACCAATGCCGTGTTCGTCGATACGACCAACGCCACCTACAAAACGACCGACGTGATTTTCCAGGACAACGAGATCGTTCACGGTACGGATCAGACTGAAGTGAGTGTTGACCTCTCCGAGTCTTACAGCGCTGCCCTGGATACTCAGTCGAAATCCTCCTACGGCAAGACGGTTTACGACAAGTGGCTTTACACGGCTACGCTTGAAGATGTTGCCCGCCCGGGTCAGTCTGGAATCCAGACCAACCAGGTCCGTATGCACATCGAAACCAAAGGCGACAAACTGAGCGATAACTACATCGGCAACATCGCCAACAATGCGGATACGTTCACGGAAGTCCTTTTGAACGGTGAAGATCGCTGCCCGGAAGTGTACGATGCGATTGAACAGATTGCCAGTACTTCCAAGAACGCTGAAGAAGCCGCCCAGAACTTCGACCTCCTGACCGGTGCGGGTTACGCCAGCTACGCTGCCTCCCAGGTTCGCCGTATGAGCAACTTCAACAGTATGATGATGGACCAGATCCTGGCCTCGGATATCTGCCTGAAGAACCTTCGCCGCGGCGGCAATGGATGTGGCCAGTGCAACGGTTGTGACAGCTGCGGCGGCTGTGGAAGCTGCGGAAACTGCTGCCAGAACTGGACCGCGTGGGGTCACTTCTACGGTGACGGCGGAAAAGTCGATATGAACAGCGATTACCTCAGCGGTTACGACACGAACACTTGGGGTGGAATGATGGCTCTTGACTGGACCAACTGTGAATCCTGCCACATTGGAGCTTTCTTCGACTATGCCAAGATGAACATGGATTCGAGCGCTCCGATGGGTAACTTCAACCTGGAATCCAACAACTACACGATTGGTTTGTACGGCAAGTGGCTTGGAGCGTTCTGCACGGGTGGTTATGGAAGCCTGATCGCTACCATTGGCATCAGCGATATGAAATCCGAGCGGGAAATGTACCTGGATGACTCGTTCAAGGGTAAATCGAATGGACTCCTTCCGTCGATCTTCTACGAACGCGGTTGGATCTTCTTCCCCTGCGAACGTTTGAGCCTGAACCCGTTCTTCAACCTCCAGTATGCCTACTTCCACAACGACGCCTTCACCGAAGAAGGGTATGATGAAGTGGGAGACCCGAGCAAACTGGCCCTGAACGTCGGTGACATTGATCATCACTCCCTCCGTACTCAGGTTGGTCTCCGTGTCAATCGCGACTGGATGATCGGAGCTGAACACGACCGTCGTTTGACCACCCGCTTCAAGGGTGCGTGGCTCCACGACCTGCTCGGAGAATGTGACCCGGTGGTTACTACCTCGCACGTTGGATACCCGGACTTCCCGGTTTGGAACGTCAAAGGTAATAACGCTGGCCGTGACTGGGGTATCATCGGTTTCGGTATCGACTTCAACGCGAGCTGCAGACTGTCGTTCCTGTTCGATTACAACTGCTACGTGAACCAGTACACGACGATCCATTACGGAATGGCGACCATGCGCTTCTCATTCTGATAACTGAAACTTAAAATACGGGAAAAAAAGGTCCTCACTTGTGTGGGGACTTTTTTTGTTTTAATCGATTTCATACGTCTAAACGTTATAAATTCTCTTATCCTTAAAATAGCCAGTTTGTTCTTGGAAAAAAAGACAGATTCCCAAGTATACCTCTTTTGAAAATATTTTTTTACCGATAAAATCGACAGTGTTATATAGTGTTTATACCCATACCAGATTTAAAATACGAGGTCATTATGACGAAATCAATGAATCGCCGTTTGTCCCAGTCTTCTCTCAAAAACGCCAAGCACAAGGCGCGTGATCTCCGAATGGAGTCTCTGGAAGAGCGCCAGCTCTTGAGCGTCTCGCCCATTTCGGCCGCTTCCGATGATGTGGATTATGCGTGTATCGCTCCGGCAGAAATGGTTCCCATGGAATCCGCTCCGGTCGTGGAGATAAACCTTACGGACGAGGTCCCGGTGAAGGACGTCCCGGTCGAGCTGGCGGCATATTCCCAAACTCTGCAAGCTGGGACAAGTATCGACTTTGGCGGTTATAACTTTACGGCTGTTGGAAGTGATGCCACTTATGAGACTTCTGGAACCAGTATTTCCATTTCTGGTAACATTTCGATTACTGACCACGAAAGTGACGATGGGTCTGTCGAGATTATCAGCGACGGTACGTTATCGGTTGAAGCCACTCTGAAAACTGGCAGCTCCATCTCGATGACCAGCGGCACGTTGACCGTCAGTTCGGGCTGCGATGTTCCGACGGTGACCTCGTCCGGAATTACCATCGAAGGCGCCGGAACGATCGGCACGCTGAATTTGAACGGCGGCACGACCGCAGTCACCGCTGGTACGGTTTCCTCGGTTACAGGGACCGGCGATGTTACCGTCAGTGGCGCCGGAACGGTCGGTACTTTCTTGAGCGCCGGCACCCTGACGATCAATAACACCCCAGCTGCGAACAGCACGATCACGATCGGCAATACTAGTTCGACGGTTGTCATGGGCGGTTATAAATATACGACCACCAGTACCAGTCCGAACGCGACGGTAACCGTCGGAGAAAGCGGCAATATTATTACCACCGGCGGCACCGTAGCGATCAACGACGCCGACACGAATACCGCGAATAATGCGACGCTCACGATCACTAACAACGACGCGCTGACGGTCGGTACGGTTCTGGGTGACAACAGTACGGTCAAGGGCGACTCAGACGGTTCGACCGTGACGATGTATGGCTACACCTTCGGGCTTGCTAACGCCACTTCCGAGGTGAAGAGTACCGGAGAGAACAGTGTTGCGACCTCGGGTAATGTGGAGATCACCAGCGCGGGGACTTCGTCCATTGCGATTACCAACAGCGGCGCGCTGACGGTCAGTGCGCCTCTGGCTTCCGACAGCACGGTGACCCTGGTCAATGGCGGCACGCTGACCAATAACACCAGCTCCAGCGTGACCACGAACTTCGGCGGCTACACCTTCACGCTTGCCAATGGTGCCACGTTTGAAATTACCGGGGGAAATAGCGTTTCTGTCAGCGGTAACGTGACGGTCACCGAAGACGATAACGCCTCCACAGAGGCTGAGAGCATTTCGATCAACTGCACCTCCGGCAGTCTGGCGGTCAATACCACACTGGCGGGGTCAACCAGCTACGTAAATATGGCCAACGGCAGCACTTTGTCCATCGCTACGGGCAAGACGGTTCCTGTGGTGAACTCGTCCGGCTGCGAGTTCACCGGTGCCGGAACGATCACGACCCTTGATCTGGTCAGCGGCGAGACCACCGTCAGCGGCGGAAAGGTCGGTTCGACCACCGGCAGCGGCGCGGTCAGCGTCACCGGCGGATCGGTGACCAGTGCGACCAGTACCGGCGCGGTCAGCGTCAACGGCGGGTCGATCGGCACGGTCAGCAATTCCACCGATATTACCCTCGATTCCGGCTCGATCACTCTCGTTAATCTGGTGAGCGGCGGAGCCGAGACCGCCATCAACGGCACCGGCAAGATCACCCAGGTCAAGAGTATCGGCAGCAGTACCATCAGCGGTTCCGGAAAGATCGGGACGCTCACTTTGGCCAACGGCACGACCACGACCGTCAGCGGTACCACGTCGATGACGATCGACCAGACCAGCACCGGCACCGGCAACCTTACCGTTACCGGCGGAAAGGTGACCAACTCGTACACTTCCGGCGAAATCCAGGTCTCCGGCGGAGAGATTACGAACGTTGAGAATTCCCAAATAATCAAGCTCAGCACTTCCGGCACGATCGGGACCGTCACCCTGGTGAGCGGTACGGACGCAGACAACCTGGCCACGACCTCCATCGACGGCATCGGGACCAGTATCGGCAAGGTCGGCAACGTCATTAGCAACGGCAACAGCGACATCAGCGGCAACGGAAAGATCGGCACGCTTACTTTGAGCGGCGGCACGACCGACGTCAGCGGCACCACGATCGACGCAACCACCGGTTCCGGTGCGTTGAAAGTCAGCGGTGCAACGGTTACTGCGGCCAGTGGCACCGGCGCGGTCAGCGTCAGCGCAGGCTCGGTCGGTACGGTCACGAACGCCAGCGGCGTCCAGTGCACCCTCAACGGCAAGATCACCACGGTTAACATTTCGGGCAAGACCGAGGTCAGTGCGGACGGCGAAATTGGCTCCGTAACAGGCACCGGCGCGACCGAGATCACCGGCGGGTCGATCGGTACGGTTACGAACACTTCGACCACCAACGGCGTCGTCTGCTCCGGCGGTCAGATCGGCACGGTTACGATTGCGGGCAAGACCACCGTCAACGGTGACAATGGGATCATTACGACCGTGAATGGTACCGGCGCGACCGAGATCAGCAAGGGGAAGATCGGTACGGTCGAGAACGCCTCCAGTATCAAGGTAACCGGCGGCGAGATCACCACTTCCGCTTCCACTACCGGTTTGGTGGACATCAGTAACGGGAAGATCAAGACGGTCGCGAGCGCCGGCAGTGTCAAGGTGACCGGCGGCGAGATCACCAATTCGGTTGCCAGTACAGGTGAGGTCAACATCAGTGCCGGAAAGATCGGTTCGGTCACGAGCGCCGGCAGTGTCAAGGTGACCGGCGGCGAGATCACCAATTCGGTTGCCAGTACAGGTGAGGTCAACATCAGCGCTGGGAAGATCGGTTCGGTCACGAGCGCCAGCAGCGTCTCCATCAGCAGAGGCTCGATTGGTGAAATTTCGAACACTTGCGCCGGCACCGTCGGCATCAGCGGCGGTACGATCACCACGGCCAGCGGCTCCGGCCAGATCACCGTCGATGGCGGTACGATCACGCACGTTACGTCTTCGGCGACCAGCCCGGTCATCATCAACGGCACTGTGAACGCCAACACCATCGCGGTGGGCAAGACCATCACGGTCGGCGAGACCACCAGCGTTACGTTTGATGACGGCGTGTCTGCTGCCGTGACGATCAACGCCGGCGCGGGCAACGACGAGATCACGGTCACAGCCGACCCGACATCCGGCGCGCTGACGATCAACGGCGGTGAAGGCGACGATTACATCGCGGTTTCTGCGGACTCGAACTCCGGTACGCTGACGATCAACGGCGAAGCCGGGAACGACGTCATCATCACCGGCGGTCTGGAGGCCACGGTCGATGGACAAGGGAACAGCGACCTCATCATCGCAGGCAAGTTTACCGGCAATGCGGCCACGCTCAAAACCTGGGACGGCGACGCGGCTACTGCTCTGAACTGGAGCCTCGACGGAACGCTCTCCGGCTCGACGGTTGCGGCGGCGACGGCCAGTGCGACGGTGAACGCCGACAATACCGACATGCTGTACTACAACACGTCCGGTGCGGCCCCGACCATCAACGGCACCCCGGCTCTTGTGCTTACCTCCACCAGTACGACCGTCGTCGTGACGGCCGCGAGCGAATCCGACACATCGGCCACGACGATCACCATGAGTGAGGCCTATACCGCTCTGAATGGCGGTACGCTGGAGGGAGACTATACCCTCGGCTTCGCCAATGCCAGCTATACGCTCGACCAGGCGTTGACCTCCAACTACACGAACACGGGTCACAAACTGACGATCGACGGCACGAAGGTTTATAACGGTGTCACTGGTGCGGCGGGAAGCGCCGGCACGGTCACGGTCACGGTCGGGAACTTCACAAATACCGACGCGAACATGACGTTTGCCACGGGCACCACGGTCGTGATCGACGGTCTGGTTTATACGGGCTCGTCGAGTATGTCCCTCAACAAAGGTGTTGGAATTTACAACAGCGGAACGCTCACCCTCACCGGCGGCGCGAAGGTTACCAATTTCAAATCCCACGGTATCGAAAACGTCAGCGTCAATACCCTCATCGTTGAAGAAGGTGAGATCAGCGGCAACACGGGAAGCGGTATTTACAACACCGGTACGGCGATCATCGGTACCCAAGGCTCCACCGACGCTGCGGCTGTTCAGATCTTCAACAACGGTAGTAACGGAATTACCAACACCGGCGGCGATGCGAGTCTCACGATTCACAACGTGACGATCTATGGTCATACCGCAAGCGGTGGCCTTAATGGAAAGGGTGTTAATAACACAAATGGCGCGACGGCGACCATCAAGGGAGCAACCGCCAGTGCTATCAATATCTACGGTAACAGACGAGGGGTCGATAACTACGGAGATGACGACCCCGCCAATACCATACTCACTATTAATAGTGCGTATATTCATAACAATACAGCAGCTGGTGTTTACAACACGGACGGCATTGTGACCATCGGTACCCAAACAACTGGTGTGGCTTCTGACGTATTGATCCTCAACAACCTTAATGGCGTTGTAAACGCTGGAGAAGGTAATCTTACGATTTACAATGCGACGATCAGTGGAAATACTGGCGAGGGTATCTCCAATGGCAGCACTGACACCGGGGCCACCGATATCGCTACATTGACCCTCGACGGTAATGCGTCCGATGCGATCCTCGTTGGCACGGTATATGAGTCTGATGGCACTACCCTGAAGTATGCCGGTAACACGCTGCGCGGTATTTACAATTCTCCTGTGGGTAAAGTTGAAATATATAAAGCGACGATCAACGGCAACTTGTCAGATGGTATTTGGAACAAAGGTACTGTGACCATCGGTGTCGCAGGAAGACCTGCTAGTGATGTTCAGATGCATAAAAATGAGCATGACGCTATTGAGAACGATGGGACAAGTGCGAATCTTACCGTTCACAACGTGGATATATATAAAACTCTCGGTTCCTATGCAGGAATTAATAATCATGACGGCGCTATGGCAAACCTGTATGGAACGACAGCCAATGCGATCCACATTCATGAAAACTACGGTTATGGTATCAGAGCAGGATTGGGTACTGTGAACATTGGTGTCGAGGATAATGGTAAGGCTGCCAATGTAGTGATCGAAAAGAACGGTATTGATGGTATTTATATTCCTGTCAAGGATGCTATAGTTACTGTCTATAATGCGACGATCAGCGAAAATAAAGAATTTGGTATTGACTTGAAAAATGCCCAAAATACTCTTAATTTGTACGGGAACGATACCAAAGACATCTATATCTACAAGAACGGCTATAGCGGTGTTAATAATCAGGGGGGTGGTACGGTTACCGTTACGAAAGCGACCTTCGATAGTAACGGTTACAGGAAACAACCAGAAGAAAGCGGAAAAGACGGTGGTGACGGTATTAATAACCGAATTGGCAAGACGATAATCGGCACCTACAATCCAGAGACCGGCGAGGTCGGAGCCGCTGGGGATGTCGTGATCACCAACAACACGCGATACGGCATCCAAAACGGCCAAAACAGCGATAGTTGCGAGCTGATCATTTACAATGCGACGATCGGTGGAGAAGATGGTAAGGGTAACCTGAACGGAGGTATTTACAGTTCTAAAGGCGAGGTGACAATCGGCGTTGAGAATAGCAATAGCACGACCACTGATGTGGTGATCTCCTATAACAGGAATGATTACACTGGTAATAGTAAAGTAAGAGGGAATGGTATTTATAATAGCCAGGGTACCCTTACGATCAACAACGCGGATATCAGTTACAACGCCAACAACGGTATCCAAAGCAGCGGAAATCTTTACGTTAAGAAAGCGACGATCTCCCACAACACCAAGGACGGTATTTACGATTTTAATGAAGGGACCGCTAAAAGAGTCGTGGAGATCGGTACCCAAGGCGCTGGTGAGGCCGGTGATGTGGTGATCACCGAAAACGGTCAAGACGGCATCGGAAATCGCGAGTATAACAGCGAACTTACGATTTATAATGCCACGATCACCAAAAATGGCAGACATGGTATCGATAATGGAGAAGATGATACGCATCAAGGTGTTGGCTTTACGCACATCTATGGTAACACCGTGGATGCCGTGATGATCGCTGAAAATACTGGTAACGGTATTTATAATTCGTCAGAAGACGAGCTTGACATCCTCAAAGCGACGATCAAAGACAACAAGCAGTGCGGTATCATGAACAAGCACGGCAAGGTGGTTATCGGCACGCCAGTACAAGTGGTAGATCCGGAGACTGGCGCGATTCTCTCCGAGGTTGGCAAGGCAGAAGATGTGGTGATCTCCGGTAACCGTGGTGATGGTATCGAAAACTATTACAATGAACTTACGATCTACAATGTGACAATCAAAGATCAGGGGTTTGTCGATGAAGGTATCCGAAGCAGTTACGGCATCAACAACAAATCCGGTTTTGTGTATTTGTATGGCAACACGTCGGCGGACATCCTGATTAGCGGGAACTATTCCGGCGGTATTCAAAACATGGACGGCCAGCATACCTCATCGGGAGCTGAGATCCAGGGTACGCTGGTGATCACGAAAGCCACGATTACCCAAAACGGCAACTCTGGCTATACCGGAACCGAAAACTGGGGACATGGTATCTACAACCGGGACGGTCATGTGACGCTCGGCACTGCGGATGGCAATACCGATGATGTGAAGATCACCGCAAACGTGAAGGACGGTATCCATAACGACCCGAAAACCGCCTCGCATCTCGCAAGTGATTTGAAGATTATTAAAGCGGTCATCAGCGGCAACGGGAATCACGGTATCGACAACGAAGGCACCCTGATGCTCGAAGGCACGGGGACCGGCGCGAATTCGTCGATCCAGATCACCGGCAACACGGGTGACGGTATTTATAATGAGGCCGACCTGAGAAATATCCAGCAAAAAGGCGTGTACATCTACAATAACACACGTAACGGTATCGAAAACGTGGTAACCACAAGGTCCTCCGGTTACCTCCACATCACCCAGGCGACGATCGACAACAACACGCTGGACGGTATTTACAACTCCGGCACGGTGAAAGTCGGTATCGGCGGTGAGACCGGCTCCGCTACGGACGTGATGATCACCAATAACGGGGATGATGGTATCGAGAACACTAGCGCCACCGGGATTCTTGAGGTTTACAACGCGACCATCAGCGGAAATACCACCAACGGTATCAATAATAACGGCAAAGGCACGGCGACTATCGAAGGTACCGGCGTGGGTGAAGATTCGACCGTCCAGATTACGGACAACCCGACAGGTGTTTTGAACAAGGACAGCGGCAGTACGTTGACCATCACCAACGCGAACATCGCCGACAATACGAACTACGGCATCAACAACGCCAATGGTACGGCCACTCTCGAAGGCAGCGGCGCAGGCGCGTCCTCGACGGTTCAGATCTCGGGAAGTCAGACGGGTATTCTGAACTCCGCAACCCTTGATATTACCGGCGCGAATATCACCGGCAATACGAACATTGGTATCGACAATCAAAACGGCGTTGCGAAGCTTAAAGGCTCCGGCACGGGTACGTCCTCGTCGGTCCAGGTCACGGGCCAGCCGCTCGGTATTTACAATACGGGCGCAGCCAGTAACCTTGAGATCTCCGGCGCGTACATCAGTACAAACACGACCAGCGGTGTCGGCATCCAGAACCACGGCGGCAATGCGACACTCGAAGGTACAACCGCTGCGGCCGTTCAGGTCACCGGAAGCAAGACCGGTATTCTGAATGAGTACGTTAACGCGAACCAGAAGGGCAACCTTACCATCACCGGCGCGTCGGTCAGTAGCAACCGCGAAATTGGTATCGACAACCAGGGCGGTATCGTGACGATCAACGGCGAAAGTGCCGCTTCGGTCCTTGTGAACAACAACCGTGTCGCCGGTATCAGGAACATCAATGCCTCGGGTTCGACAGCTGTTCTTGCCGTCAACGGTGCAACGATCGATGGCAACGGCAAAGCTTCCAGCTCCAGTGATTATAACGATGGTATTTATAACGACGGTACGGCAACCATCGGCGTCCAGGGCGATCATGGGGCGAATGAAGTCCTGATCACCAATAACACGTTCAGTGGCATTGATAACCGCGGCAATCTCACGATGTACAACGGGACGGTCAGCGGCAGCCAAAACTACGGTATCGATACCCGTGGAACTGCGAATCTGAATGGCAACACGCCTGATGCGATCCAGATCACCGGCAACACGTGGAGCGGTATCCGGAACATTTACAAGAGTACTGCTCTTCCTGGCGTTCTTAATGTTACCAAAGCGACGATTTCCAGTAACAGTACGGACGGTATTAACAACGAAAAAGGTACCGTGACGATCGGAACCCAGGGCTCCGGTGTGGCCAGTGATGTGGTGATCGCCAACAACGCCCGCGACGGTATCGAAAACAAAAACCAGGGCAATGTTACGATCTACAACGCGACGATCAACGAAAACGGAACGATCGTGGGAGAGTTCGACTTTGGTATCTACAACAATAACAATGCTACCATGCTCCTCGACGGCAATTCGGCAGATGCGATCTATATCAGCAAAAATGGCCGGAGTGATACGGACGTGAAGAGCGGCGGTGTGTTTAACGACACGACCAGTAATATCACCATCCGCAAAGCGACCATTACCGAGAACCACCACCACGGTATCGAAAACGATGGCACCATGGTCATCGGTATCGATAACGACGGCGTGGCCGGTGATGTGCTGATCACCAGTAACAAGGGTGACGGTATCGAAAACAAGGGCACAAGCGCGAATCTCACGGTTTACAACGCCACGATCAGCGGCAATGCGAATAGTGTGGTCGATGGGTATTACGATTACGGTATCGACAACCGGGATGGCGGTAAGGTACTCCTCGACGGCAATTCGGCCGAGGCGATCTACATCTACAACAATGGCCGGAACGATACGGACGATAAGAGCGGCGGTATTTACAACGGCGCGAACGTCAGCGATGAAGTCCTTACTGAATTCACCATCATCAAAGCGACGGTTACCGAGAACCATCATCACGGTATCGAAAACGCCGGTACGATGACGATCGGCACCGAGCCGGACTCTGGAAGCACTACGGTTGGCGCTGCCTCCGATGTTCAGGTTACCAGGAACAAGGGTAACGGTATCGACAACGACGCGACCGGTACGCTCAGGATCTACAACGGGAACATCAGCCAAAACGATGTCGGTTCTCACACCGAGAGTAATATCAATATCAACAACGGTATCCGCAATGACGGTACGGTGGTTATCGGTGTCGAAGGCTCTACCGACGCTGGCGCTGTGACGATCAACGAAAACCGCGGTAACGGTATCCTCAACAGAAAGGGTGGAGACGTCACGGTTTACAACGCGACCCTCGATGGGAATACCAATGACATCCATTTCCGGGATGACCCCAATAACAACGGTATCCGAAACGATTCCGGCGCGAAGTTGAAGCTCAAAGGTTCGCTTGACAGTAACGGGAATGAGTCGATCCGTCTCACCAACAATGGTGAGGACGGTCTCTTCAACGCCGCTGACCTCAGCGCCGCGGGCTACGAAGTTGAGCACATTTACGCCGCAGATAACGGCAGTGAAGGGGTTGAGCAGAGTCGTATCAAATCAAGCGATGAAACGCCCTATATGACGATCCTCAGCGGAACCATTTACCATAATGGCTACGGGAGTACCTCTGACAAATACGGTTTCGGTATCCACGTCAAGAGAGGTACGATGAACCTCAAGGGCGCCGATGTCAGCTCGATCAATATTTATGAAAACTACCAAAGCGGTATTCGCGTCGAGAACGACAGCGTTCTGAACGTTGAGAAAGCGACGATCAACCAAAACGGTAGAAATGAAAATGGAGACGGTATCCACGCCAGCGGCACTTCTCAAGTGACGATCGGTATTAATAGTCACGCAGCTTCGGAAGTGTTGATCACCAACAACAAACGAAGCGGGATCCAAATCGCGGACACCAATACGAAACTGACGGTTTACAACGCGACGATCAGCGGCAACAATGGGCCCAGAACCGATGTGCCTCACCACGGTATCAACAACAAGGGGCAGACAAAGCTTCTCGGCACTGGCTCGGGTGAGGATGCGACGATCCAGATCCTTGAGAATGGCCAGCACGGTATTTATAACAATTATATCATCGACCAGGCCCAGGGTCTGTACATCGAAGGCAACGGCCTGCGCGGTATCATGAATGAGAATTCCTTCACGCAGACCGGCGCGATCGATGTGGTCAACAACGTCGGCGGCGGTATCGACAACACGGCGACCGGAACCTATATCCAGAATGCCGGCACGACCCTGAACGTCCTGAATAACAAGGGCGCCGAGGATGGCGGAGTTTACCAGGGCGTCGATGATGACGGCGCGGGTATCAAGAATACCGGTACCCTCACGCTGGACGGTACGGTCACCATCACGGGTAACGTTGGGATCCGTAACGGCGGCGGTCTTTATCAGGGCGGGACACTCACCAATGACCTGAACGAAACCCTGACGATTCAGGACAACGAAGCGACCAACGGCGGTGGCGTGTACGTCGCGGCGGATACGGTCATCAATAACGGCACCACGGAAAGCATCTCCGGCAACACGGCAACGGCCAACGGCGGCGGTATTTACGTCGAGGCTGGCAAGACGCTCCAGACGGTTAGTGCCGCTACTGGTAATGTCACGCATAACACTGCACAAAACGGTGCGGGTATTTACAATGCCGGTAATCTCAAGTTCTACGGCCCGGTTTCGGTCGACGGCAACACGGCGACGGGCAACGGCGGCGGTATTTACCAGGGCGGCGTCATCACCAACGATCTGAACGAGGAACTGCTTGTGACCAACAACACGGCCGGAAACGGCGGTGGCGTGTACGTCGCGGCGGCGACCAAGCTCAATAACGGTACGGAGAACAACACCATTACCGGCAACACGGCGACCAACGGCGGCGGTATTTACGTCGAGGCTGGCAAGACCCTCACGTACGAGACCTCCAACATCACCGGCAACGTCGGCACCAACGGTGGTGGTATGTATCTGGCCGGCATACTGGCGAACAGCGACGGAACCGCGGAGCTGACGTTCGAGAACAACGACACGACGGCCGAAACGCTCGGCAGCGGCGGCGCCCTTTACATCGCCAATGGCGCGACCTACGGCCCGACGAACGGCACGTTCACGCTGAATCGTCAGGAAGATT
>JAUMVK010000032.1:0-49461 GCA_030530205.1 Thermoguttaceae bacterium
CTGCCCCGGCCGCTGAACCGGCCCCCGCGGCTGAGGAAGTGGCTCCTGCCCCGGCCGCTGGTCAGGAAGTCGCCGTGACGGAAGAGGCTCCGAAGGCTGAAGAAGCCAAAGCTGAAGAAGCCCCCAAGGCGGAAGAAAAGGCCGAAGTTCCGGAGGTCCTTCCGGTCGTGATGAAGCCTGGGCTTTACCTCGGCGTGGAGCTTGGTCCTCCGGCCGATACCAGCCCGATGGCCAGTTCTGAAACCGCGCGTCCGGAATGGACGTTCCGCGGCCTGTACGAGTATGCGCTTCTTTTCTCGAGCAAGTGCCCGGAATTCATCCTGATTTTCTGCATTCCGACGATTATCGTGGGAATTTTCTTTCTCATGCCGTTCATCGCGAGGGTCAAGGGCGGGGCTTTTGTTAATACGACTTACTTCCTTGTCGTGGCTCTTGTGATGATTTACCTCACGATGGCTTCCTACCAGCGCGATGCGAAAAACGATGCGTACCAGACGGCCCGCAAGGCGGAAACCGCGAAGGCGGTCAGCGTTTTCAACGCGATCGAGGACTTCGGCGGGATCCGCAAGACTGGCGCGCTTTCCATGATTTCCGAAACCTCCGCCTCAGCCGATTCGACCGAGAAAGCCGCGGCTCCGAGTGGTCCGGAAGTTTTCAAAAAGCACTGCGCGTCCTGCCACCCATTTGCTCCGGCTGACGAAAGTGTCACGGGCGACGAGATCTTCCGTATGGATTCCCCCTGCGCTCCGAACCTTTGGGGCTACGGCACGCGCGACTGGATCGCCGGCTGGTTCGATAAAGACCGGATCGTCTCCAAGGATTACTACGGCTACGAAAACTCCCCGTTCAAGGACGAGAACATGGCCCTGTTTGCCGCTTCGTTAGCGAACGAGATCGCGGCCTTCGAAAATCCGCAGGCCGATGAAGATTCCGAGGATTCGGAAGACTCGGAAGATGAAGATGCCGCGCCACAGGTCAATCCTCGTGAGGAGATCGCGAAGGTCATCGACCTGCTGACCGAGGAAGCGTCTCTGGCGGCCCCGCGTGAAAACGGCGTGACTGTGAAGAAGCTGCGCCGTCCGTGGAAAGACGACAAAGGCGCGCCGGTCAAGGAGATCACCGAGTACCAAATCGACGGTCTGGATCCGGCGGTCTTCGCGATCTACTCGGCCCGGTGCCTGAAGTGCCACGGTTTCTACGCCTACCCGGTGGGTCAGAAAGGCCATCAGAGCCCGGACCTGACGGCTTATGGTTCCAAAGAATGGACGAAGCGCGTGATTCGTGACGCGGGCGCCTTCTTCAAGGGGAACACCATGACGGTCTTCCACGCGGAACCGGAAGGCTCCGAGAATAACGTCATGACGGAAGCCGAGATCGAGGCCGTGTCCGCGTGGCTGACGGAAGGAAACCTGAAAAAGTAAAGGTTTGATCCTCTGGCGAGCGGTGGGCTTTGGGCCCGCTGCTCGGAACTCTCGAGAACAAGGCAAAATGGATCCGGGAGGACGGCAAACCACCGTCTGCCCGGATTCTTTTCACTCCCCACCCCCAAAACCATGCAGTCTGTACACTACCTCATTTTCGACGTAAAGTCTTTCGTTGATGTGCCGCTTGCCGAGCGTATTCAGTTTTTCGGAGAGGAAAGTTCTGCCGCGTCACCTGCCAAAACTTCGTCACGTTCAAAAGCCAGGACCAGGAAGAAAGCCGACCTGGATTTTGTACCCTACACGCTCCAGATCCCCTCGGCGGTCGTTCTGGCCAAGGTTTCGGAAACGTACGAACTGCTCGATATCGCGGCGCTCAGCGAGGTACGGATGAAACCCGAGGAGATCGTCGAGCGGTTCTGGCTGGGTTGGGAGCGTTACGACCGGCCGGTTTTCGTCACGTTCAACGGGCGGGAATCGGCGCTTCCCCTTCTGGAGCTTTCGGCGTTCCGGTATGGGATCCCTCTCCCGGGCTGGTTTTCTCCCGTAGCGAAGAATTACGAATGGCCGCGCAACCGGTTCAATCAGTCGGCGCACATTGATCTGTTGGACGTTTTCACGAGTTTTGGAACGACCCGATTCGTTGGGGGCCTGGATCTGGCGGTGAGTCTGCTCGGCCACTCGGGCTGGAAGAAAATCCCGGACCAAACAATCTGGAAAATGCACGAGGCGGGAGAGTTCCAGGAGATCGAAAACGCCTGCGTCGGTGACGTTTTGAGCACGTACTTCGTCTTCCTCCGCACTCGGGTCATGACCGGCCATTTGTCTCCAGCCGGGGAGAAGAAACTCGTGGAGGCCACGCGTCGGTGGCTTGAAGAAAAGGGGGAGACGAACGACGTGTTTCGCGAGTACCTTGCCGCGTGGGAGCAATAATCCGGATTCAGAAAACAGAACGTTTTAACGTAATATCCTTTTAAAGAAAGTGAAAAACCGATGAAACACCCCATCCTTTCCATTCTATTGTTCATCTTTCTGGCCGCCCTCGCCAGCGCCCAAACGATTTTCGTCGCGGGGGATTCCACGGCGGCACCGTACGATGCGAGGCGGGCCCCCATGACCGGCTGGGCGCAGGTTCTGGGCGAGTTTACGGTCGATGGTGTGACGGTCGAAGACCGGGCCGTCGGCGGACGCAGTACGAAAAGTTTCCGCGCGGAAGGCCGCTGGGACCGTCTTCTGAACGACCTGAAACCGGGCGATTTCGTCGTGATCCAGTTCGGCCATAACGACCAGAAAGAGTACAGTCCGGCAGTTTACGCTCCGGCGCACACCGACTTCAAAGCGAATTTGACGCGCTTCGTTCAGGAAGTCCGTGAGAAAGGCGGCAAGCCGGTCCTGGCGACGTCCGTGACCCGCCGGATCTTCGACGCGGAGGGGAAACTCACGTTTTCTCTGAAGGAGTACCCGGAATGCCTGCGTGAAGTGGCCCGCGAGACGCAGACGCCGCTCGTCGATCTGTACGTCCTGACCCGCGCGTGGGTCGAGGAGGCCGGGCCGGAAAAGTCCGCCGGGTTCTATACGAATCTGGAGCCGGGCGAGTCGCCGAACTACCCGAATGGGAACCGTGACAATTCGCACTTTCAGCGCAAAGGCGCGCTGGCGGTCGCAGAAATGTTCATCAGGGACGCCCAGCGCCAGGGGCTGGAGATCGGGAAACTCTTCAAACCCCTGGGTCAAACGCCGGTTTTCAAGCCGCGCCCGGCTTCGGAGTTCGTTCCGCGTGACGGGATAGGAAACGTTCTGACCAAACTCAACGCGGGGGAGGACGTGAACGTCGCGTACCTCGGCGGTTCCATCACGGAAACTCACGACGGCTGGCGGCCTCAAACCACGGCGATGCTTCAAAAGGTCTGGCCGAATGCGAAGATCCACGAGATCCACGCGGCCATCGGCGCCACGGGGAGCGAGATTGGCGTGTACCGCATGGACCGCGACGTGCTGAAGTACAAACCGGACCTTCTTTTTGTGGAGTTCGCGGTGAACGACGGTGGGTGTACCCCCGAAAACATCTGGAAGCAGTTCGAGGGGATCGTCCGCAAAACGTGGCGCGCCAACCCGCAGACCGACATCGTGTTCTGCTACACGATCGTGTCCGGAATGGTGGACGGCTGCCGCAAAGGCGAGTACCCGCCGACCGCCAACGCGATGGAGCAGATCGCCGACTTCTACGGGATCCCGTCCATTAATTTCGGCCCTCGCGTGGTGAAAATGCTCGACGAAGGGAAGCTGATCTTTAAAGCCGACTCGGCTCCGGAAGGGGTCGTGCTTTTCTCCCGGGACGGCACACACCCGATCGCGAGCGGTTCGGCCCTCTATACCGCGGACGTAGAACGGGCATTTGATGTGATGAAAGATTCCAAACCCGTGGACCACTCGGCAAAACTCGAAAAGACGTTCATCACCGGAAATCTGGAAGACGCGAAACTTTTTCCGATCAGGCGTGAAATGCTCCAGGGCGAGTGGCGGGTCCTTGATCCCAGCGAGCGTTACGGCTACTACACGCGCTGGCTCGATCAGGTCTGGGAAACCAGCACGCCCGGGAGCCGGCTGGAGTTCAAATTCCGTGGGACGCACGCGAAGATCTATGACATTCCGGCAACGAACGGCGGCCAGATTTTCGTGACGGTGGACGGCGTGAAGACCGGCCCGTTCCCGCGGGTGCATACGCCGTGGTGGTCGCGCCTCTACGCCTTCCCGGTTGCGACGGACGTCGATCCGGAAAAGGTCCACACGGTCGTGATCGAGCTGGACTCGGGCGTCCCGGAGAAGCAGAAAGACCCGTCCGTCAAGCCTGAATTCTACGAAGGGATCCGTTGGCTCTGCGGACAAATCATGACCGACGGCGAGGTCGTTATCCCGTAGTCAAAATTTTTTCAAGAGGTCCAGGAATATGTAAAAGACCTGAAAATCCTCTTGAGTAAAAGGAGAAGGGGATGACACTTCCAACGTCGTCTTTTAAAAATGTCTTTATTTTCATGACGACGCTGGAAGAGTCGTCCCCGTAAAGTGTTATTCCCATAAAGTGCCGTCCTCACAAATGTCCGAAACCCCAACTTTTACCGTTACCCAGATCACGATCGGGATCCAGAACCTTCTCGGGACAGTTTTTTCCCAAGTCCGTGTTTCCGGGGAGATTTCCGACCTGAAGCAGTCCAGCGCGGGCCACTGCTACTTTCTTCTGAAGGACGAAACCGCCCAGCTCTCTGCCGTTTTGTGGAGCCGCACCCGGCCGAAGGGTGTCGATCTGCGCGACGGTCTGGAAGTCGTTTGCGAAGGGAAAATCGAAGTTTACCCCCCACGCGGGAACTACCAGCTCATCGTTTCGGCTCTGGAGCTTAAAGGCCTCGGCGCGCTGGAACAGGAATTTCTCGCCCTGAAGCAGCGCCTGACCGCCGAGGGGCTTTTCGACCCGGCCCACAAGAAGCCGATCCCGCGTCAGATCCACCGCGTTGGCGTGGTCACGAGTCCCGACGGGGCCGCGATCCACGACTTCCTCCAGGTCCTGAAACGCCGCTGGTGTGGGGTGGACGTCTGCGTTTTTCCCTCCCCCGTCCAGGGCTCCGGCGCGGCCGAGAAACTCGCCCAGGGGGTCGAATTCTTCAATCGCTGGGCTGGTCGGCTCGGGATCGACTGCATCGTCCTGACCCGCGGCGGCGGGAGCATGGAAGACCTTTGGGAGTTCAACCAGGAACGCCTCGTCCGCGCGATTTTCGACTCGGAACTCCCCGTCATTTCCGGCGTCGGGCACGAAATCGACGTCACACTCTGCGACCTGGCGGCCGACCGCCGTGCGCTGACCCCGTCCGAGGCGGCGGAGCTGATCTCGCCAAACGTGCAGAACCTGGCCGAGCGGCTCCAGAACGCCAAATCCCGGCTGGATTTTGCGGTGGGAAGCCTGCTCGACCAGCGGGAAATGGCCCTGAACCACCTCGCTCATAACCCGATTTTTCGTTTCCCGACGCGCATGATCGACGCGCTGGCGCAGGGGCTGGACGTCACTGAGGAACGTCTGAACGACCGGGTGAAAAACCGGCTGGAAATGCTGGAAACCCAGATGGGGACGCAGGCCGCGCGTCTGGAAGCGCTCAGCCCGTTGAACGTCCTTTCGCGGGGCTACACGGTCACGCAGGACGCCGAAAGCGGGAAGGTTTTGCGCTCGGTGAACGACGTGCAGCCAGGGCAGAAACTCAAAACCCGCTTCCCGGACGGCGAGTGTGTCAGCCACGCGGAAAATTAAATCTGAAAAGTCCCCCGAGGCCCCCTTTTCTTTTGCAGAGTTTTCTGTATAATAAAGTAAGTAACCGGGTCGCCCACCACGCGCCCCTAACTCCTAATTCCTAACTCCTAACTAAAAAACGAGGTTTTTATGTCCGCCCGGAATCTTGTCGTCGCCCAGAGCGGCGGCCCAACGTGCGTCATTAATAGTTCCCTTCAGGGAGTCGTGGAAGCCGCCAAATGTTTCGATAACATCGGGACGGTTTACGGCGCGGTCCACGGTATCGAAGGCGTTTTGACCGAAGACCTGATCGATCTTTCGGCGCAGGACCCGCAGGAAATTTCCCTGCTGCGCTACACCCCGGTGGCGGGGTCGATCGGCACCTGCCGCTACAAGCTGAAAGAGTGGCAGACCGAGGATTTCGACCGCGTGATCGAAGTCTTCAAGGCTCACAACGTCGGCTACTTCCTCTACAACGGAGGGAACGATTCGATGGACACCGCGAACAAAATCGCCGAAATGGCCAAAGTCCGCGGCCTGGATCTGACCGCCGTCGGCGTTCCGAAGACGATCGATAATGACGTCGGAGACAGCGAATTTAAACTCGTGGACCACACGCCCGGCTACGGCTCCGTCGCGAAGTACTGGATGCACACGGTCCAGTACGCCGACCAGGAAAACAAAGGCTCGTGCCCGGCCGACCCGGTTCTCGTGATGCAGGCGATGGGGCGCAAGATCGGTTTCATCCCCGCCGCCGCGCGTCTGGCCGACCCGAAGCGGGAAATGCCGCTTTTGATCTACATGGCGGAATCCCCATGCACGCTTGAAGAGCTTCACGAGCAGGTCAATGCCAAGCTGCGCGAGTGCGGCCGCTGCGTCGTCGTGATCTCGGAAGGCTTCAACGTCGGCTCCCTCGGCGAGCTGAAAGACTCGTTTGGCCACACGACGTTCAGCTCCTCGCAGATGACCGTCGCGCAGAAAGTCGTGAACTACCTGAACGAAAAAGGCCTCTGCGTCAAAGGAAACGCCCGCGGAAACGTCCCCGGAACGGACCAGCGCCACTCGATGGCCTACGCCTCCGTCACGGACCTGGACGAAGCGTACGCGCTTGGTCAGAAAGCCTGTGCCCTGGCCGCCGCCGGCGAGAGCGGTTTCATGAGCACGATCCTGCGCAACCCCGGCCCGCTGTACGACGTGCGATACGACAAAGTCCCGCTTTCCGTCGTGGCGAACAGCGAGCGCACCTTCCCGAAAGAGTGGCTTACCGCCGCCGGAAACGACGTAACGGACGATTTCGTGAACTACGCCAAGCCGTTGGTCGGGCACGAAATGCTGACGCTTCCGATGATCGATGGCCGCCAGCGTCTGACCCAGTTTGCGCCGATCTACGCCGAAAAGGTCCTCGACGCTTACGTCCCGCAGGCCGCGCGGAAGTAATTTTAAAGCCCTCCTCACCGAGGGGGGTGGCCCGAAGGGCCGGGGGGAGTTGAATAAAAAGGTCACGTAACTCCCCCAGTCTCGCTTCGCGAGCCAGCCCCCTCAAGGAGGGGGCCTTTCATTTCTCCCCGTTTTCCCCGGCTGGTCCTCCTGGCCGTCACACTCCAACCCCTCCACAAGAACCATGAAAAAAATTTTCCTTCTTCTTTCTTTCGTTTTTCTCCCCGCGCTGGCGCAGGCCGCCGGGGACTCCCTTGGTCTTTTCCCGTTCTTCGCCCGGGGCGATAATCTCCCCGAAGTATGGGTCAATCCCTCCCAGCAGGTCGAGGCCGGCGCGAACGGCCAGGTCACGGTGGACGGCGACCGTTTTGTGACGGCCGAAAATGGGCAGGAAATCCGCTTTTGGGGCGTGAACACCTGCTTCTCGATGAACTTTTCCGCCAAAGAGGACGCGGTGAACTACGCCCGCCGCATGGCCAATTTCGGCGTTAACGCCGTGCGTCTGCACCACATGGACAATTACAACATTTGGGGCCCGAACGCCTGGAAAGACGTTTCCAAAATCGACCCCGAGCAGCTCGACAAGCTGGACTGGCTCATCTACCAGTTCAAGAAAAACGGGATTTACGTGAACATCAACCTCCACGTTTCCCGCGAGCTGAACGACCGCAACGGCTTCAGCCCCTCCTCGGAATCGCCCGGCTACAATAAAGGCCTCGATAATTTCGAGCCGCGGATGATCGAGTTCCAGAAGCAGTACGCCCGCGACCTGCTGACCCACGTGAACCCGTACACGAAAATGGCCTACACGGACGACCCGTGCGTCGCGATGATCGAGATCAATAACGAAAACTCCGTCGTGGCGTCCTGGTTCTGGGGCGAACTCGACAAACTGGGCCCGACCTACGAGGCCGAGTACCAGAAACTCTGGAACGATTGGCTCCGGAAGAAATACAAATCGACCGCCGAGGTCAGGAAAGCGTGGAATTGCCGTTTCTTCCCGATCGAAGAAAGCATCATCCCCGACTCAGGCTTTGACGATCCGGAAGGGTTCAAAAACTCGAAATGGTATCTGGAAAACGGTCAGGGTGAATCGACGCTGGAAGTGAAAGACGGCGTACTGCGTCTGGAAGTCAAAAAGCTCGGAACAGTCAGCTGGAACCCGCAGTTTTATTTCTGTAACTTCCCCGTGACGGCGGGCAAGCCGTACACGTTAAAATTCCGTGTCCGTACGGACGTTCAGGGGACTTCAACGCTCAATTCCGGCTGCTCGCAGTCTCACGAGAATTGGGAAAATCTTGGCCTTTTCGTTAATTACAAAGTCACGAACGAGTGGAATGAGTACACCTACACGTTCGTTCCGACCTCCGACGATCCCAACGCCCGCATTTCGTTCAACGGCTTCTCTCCCGGAGTTTACGAGTTCGACGATATTTCGCTGGTTCCCGGCGGAAACATCGGGATCGCCGAGTCCGAGAAACTCGAGGATGGCACGATCCGGCCGATGTACCGCACGAAGGAGGTGGGACGTTCCACGCCCGAATCAATCGCCGACTTCACCAATTTCGTGATCGATCTGGAAACGAAGTACTGGAACGAGATGCGCCGTTTCATCAAGGAAGACCTCCACGCGAAAGCGCCGGTCACGGGGACGCAGCTCCAGTACGGCGCCCACTACGCGCAGGGCCGCATGGACTACTGCGACATTCACGCGTACTGGAACCACCCCAGCTTCCCCGGTCGGCCTTGGGACGGCGGGAACTGGAAGCTCGGAAACACTTCCATCGCCAACGCCTTGGGCAAAAACTCGACGGTGGAATCGCTCGCAAACCTCCGCGTCCTTGGGAAACCGTACACGGTGAGCGAGTACAACCACCCGTACCCGAACCTCTACGGAGCCGAGGGTTTCCCGGTCCTTTCGTCCGTCGCCGCCTTCCAGAACTGGAGCGGGATCTTCATCTTCGCATGGTCGCACAGCGATAAATTCGGCGAACAGGAAACGCCCAGTTTCTTCGACATCAAGGGCAATTCGGTCCAGCTCGTTCACATGGCAGCGTGCTATAACATGTTCGTCCGCGGTGACGTCGCCGACGCCAATTCCGTCGAGAACGCGAAGAAAGTCGTGTACGCTCTGGGCGAGCAGCAGGAACGCGAGATCCAGAGCAAAGCCTCGAACGGCTACCACCGCTCCCTGCGCCCGATCGGACTTTGGGCCCCGAACGCGCTTCTGACCTCGGTCGGTGTACGTCTGACGGATCTGAAGATCCCCGAAAAAGCGACGAAGGGCGTGAAACCCGTTAACGGGGACGATGCTTCCAGCGTTGTTAAGGAAATGCCAAACCACACCGTTTCCAACACGGGCCAGCTCATCTGGAACGCCGAGGTCGAAAACCGCGGCTTCTACCAGGTGGACTCCCCCAGAACGAAAGTTTTCACCGGCTTCATTCAGGGTCGGACGTTTGAATTCAAAAACGGCCGGACGCTCAAAATCGAGTTCGGCCAGACGATCCTCGACTGGGCAACTGTTTCCCTGACGCGGACGAAGAAGAACCACTACCTGCTCGCCGCGACGGGGCTTCAGAAGAACTCCGACTGCGTTCTGGGCCTTTACGACCCGAACGAGGTGAAGGACACGCCTGTGGACGAGTACCCGAACCTGATCAACAAGCAGATCACGTTCTGCAAGCAGCCCGGCCACGCGCCGCTGATGTGCGAGGGGATCCCGGCCAAACTGACGCTGGAAGTCCCGGCGGGCAAAACGGTGAAATTCTACCCGCTTGACGAAAACGCCAACCGGAAAGATGCCGTGGAAGCCCAGATGCTCGACGCGACCCACGCCGTGATCGAAATTTCCAGTAAGTACAAGACGCTCTGGTACGAGATCGTGCTGGAACCGTAAAATAGTGTGGAGGGTGGAGAGTGGAGTTGACGCTTCGCGTAAGGTTGGGTTAAGAAAGAGTTCATCCCATATTTTAACTCTACCCTCCACACTTCCTCCCCCTTTTCTGAGGATTCCAAAAATTTTTTCCGGGGGCTGGACACAATCAAAAAATCGTGTATAATTAGGAAGATTTTACTCATTAATCAGTTTTCCACTCACATTTTAAGGAGAAATCCATGAGCTTTAAGAAAATTTCCCTTTGCGCGGTTGCCCTCGTGCTTTGCACCGGCGCCTGCTTCGCGAAACCCACCGACGCCGAGCGCGATGCCGCGATCGAAGTCTTCAAAACCCGTATGGCCAACTACACGACCAACGAAGAAGGCGACGTCACCTCCTTCGATCTGACCGACCGCATTTGCACCAACGAAGACCTCGCCAAGATCTGCAAGCTCGACACCGTGACGACCTGCAAAATCTACGGCGCGAACCTGAAACCGGGCGGCGCCTCCGTCATTACCGGCCTGAAAAGCTGCACGAAACTTTCCATCGAAAACACCGACTTCCAGGACGACGACATGGCGTTCCTCGTTGACATGCCGTGGGTGACGGAACTGACGCTCCGCCGCAATACGTACCTCCGCACCAAAACGATCGAGTACGTCTCCCAGATGCCGAATCTGCGCAACCTGGTCCTCCTTTACGGGAACTTCGACGACTCGGCGCTGGCGTATCTTTCCAAAGTGAAAACCCTTCGTTTGCTCGACCTGCGCGGCTGCGCTTCCGTTACGGACGCCGGGTTGGCTTGCGTCAAGGAACTTCCGAATCTGATCGTTCTGAAACTGCGCTGCACCGCCGTCACTAATGCCGGCATCGAGAACGTCCGCGGCAAGAAGCTCAAGACTTTCGGGATCGAAGACTCCCAGACGTTCGACGACGAAGCGCTTGGCTGGCTCGGTGAAATGGTCGATTCCATGCAGGAAGTCACCATCATGCGCTGTATCGCGATTTCCGACGACGGCGTTCAGAAACTCGCGGGCCTGAAAAATATGCGCAAGCTGAATCTGCGTGGCAACTACAGTGGCAGCGACGCGCTGAAGATTTGCGCCAATATGCCCGAACTGACCCAGCTCATCGTGAGTGAAAACGTCATCGACGACGAAGGCCTGACCTACCTCGAAGGTTTGACCAAGCTCGAGCACCTCGACCTGTGGGCCAATATCGTGACGGACTCGGGAGTTGACTCGCTGGTGAAGATCCAGAGCCTGAAGAAACTCTCGCTGGTCGCCTGCCAAATCACCGATGAAGGCG
The DNA here is from genome assembly GCA_030530205.1 of Thermoguttaceae bacterium. GTDB lineage: Bacteria > Planctomycetota > Planctomycetia > Pirellulales > Thermoguttaceae > RGIG3701. Next base: position 11,321 of record JAUMVK010000032.1, read on the forward strand.
TCGCCAAACTGGCTGCGCTGTCAAACCTGGCGGATTTGGATCTGGCAGAAACGTCTATCTCGGACGCCTGCATTGATTCGCTGGCTCAGATGAAGTCGCTCAAAGCGGTAAGTTTCCGTGCCACGAGCGTTTCCGAAGAAGCAATGGCGAAACTGCGTGAAGCTTTGCCGGAGTGCAAAGTCACGAAATAATTCCTTTTTGTCAACAGTCTAAAGCCAGCCGCGAACGTTTCGATTTTATCGGGACATCGCAATGCCTGGGCGCACCTCAACCCCTGCGGCCCAGGCAGACGCTGGTTTCCTAAACACCCAACCTTCAATTCTCCGTGCGTGTTTTTTCCCCTTCTTTTCTCGCTTCCCTGGGCGATTTTCGTCTTCGGGTCAAAAGACTGGCGTCCGGTGTTACGTTCGGTGAACACGCGAGCGTGCGACAGGGGGTTTCTACAGAGTTTCACGACCGAAGAGCGTGGGAGCAAGGTGATGAGCCAAAATTCACCGACTGGCGCCTCTTCGCGCGGACGGGCAAACTTTTCACGAGGCAGTACAAGGAAGAAACGACCACTTCTTTTTATTTCCTGACAGATTTTTCTCCCAGTATGACTTATGCCGGTATTCCCCGAAATGACGAGGAGAAACGTCTTTCCAAGCTCGAGTACGCTCAATGTGTTACGGCAGTGCTGGCGTATATCGCACTTCAGCAAAGAGACCTGGTCGGCATTTGCGCAACGAACGGAGCGGAAACGGTTCCCCTGCGTCCCTCAACCGGGGAAAGCCATTGGTCCGAATGCGTCCGGTTCCTGGAATCGCCCCCGTTCACGTCAAAAACCTCATCAGAAGCCAGGCCTTTTGAGCAAACGCTCAACGATTTGGCGGCCATGATCACCCGTCGGGGAAAAATTTTCATCCTCTCGGATTTTTTCGATGTCCAATCCTGGGATTCAATCGTGCCTCAGCTTAAACTTTTGATAGCTCAGGGGAACGAGCTGGAATTGTTTCAGATACTTGACGCGGACGAACTGGATTTTCCTTTCGATTCCCGGAGCGAGTTTGTCCCGCTGGAAGGGTCCACGCGCGGCCTGACGCTGACGCCCGATGTCGTTCGCGACGCGTACCTGACGCAGTTTCAGGACTGGCGGAACGATCTGCTGGCCGGTTGCCGAGCACTTGACGTTGAAATTCATCTGGTGGATACCCGGCAAAGGATCGACGAAACAGTGAAATTGATCTAATCCTCCCTCTCCCCCTTGCGGAAAATGCAAATTTCTGTATAATAAATCGGATTGAATTTTGTCTCATCCAGTATTATACGAAGGGGGCTTAACGTGACCAAAGAAGAACTCAACGCGGCGGCGCTTCAGTACCACGCCGAACCAGTACCGGGCAAAATCTCCGTCAAAACGACCAAACCGTGCTTCACGGCCGACGAGCTTTCGCTGGCCTACACGCCGGGCGTGGCGGCTCCGTGCCTTGAGATCAAAGAGGACGTCGCAAACGTCTGGAAGTACACCGCGCGCAGCAATACCGTGGCGGTCGTTTCGGACGGGACCGCCGTTCTGGGCCTGGGGAACATCGGACCGGAGGCGGGAATGCCCGTGATGGAAGGGAAATGTGTGCTTTTCAAGCGTTTCGCCGGGATCGACGCGATGCCGCTTTGCCTCGGGAAGGTCTTCAACGAAAAAGGCCGCACCGATGCCGCGAAAGTGATCGAGACGGTCGAGCGTCTGGAACCGTCTTTCGGCGGGATCAACCTCGAGGACATCGGCGCGCCCGCCTGCTTCGAAGTGGAGCAGACCCTGAAAAAAAGGATGAATATTCCGGTCTTCCACGACGACCAGCACGGGACCGCCATCATTTCTCTGGCCGCGATCATGAACGCTCTGAAGCTCGTCGGGAAGAAGATTTCGGACTGCCGTTTCGTCGTCAATGGCGCGGGAGCTGCCGGGATTTCGTGCAGTGAACTCTACATCACCGCCGGCGCGGACCGCAAGAAGTTCCTGATGTTCGACTCCAAGGGCGTGATCAGTTCCAAACGCACGGACCTGAATGCCGAAAAGGCCCGATTCGCGAACGATACGGAAGTCACCACGCTCGCCGAAGCGCTGGTGGGCGCGGACGTTTTTCTCGGCCTGAGCGTCGGCGGATGCGTGACGCCCGAAATGGTCAAAACCATGGCGCCCGGCGCGATCATCTTCGCGATGGCGAACCCGGTGCCGGAGATCCACCCGCAGCTCGCCCGGGACGCCGGCGCCGCGGTCGTGGGAACGGGCCGAAGCGACTTTCCGAACCAGATCAATAACGTGCTCGGTTTCCCCGGCATTTTCCGCGGTGCGCTGGACGTTCGGGCGACCGACATCAATGAGGAAATGCAGCTTGCCGCGAGCCGGGCGATTGCCGAGGTCGCGTGTGAGAAGGTGCCGGAAGAGATCAAGGAATACATGAAAGGCGCGTACCCGATCGACTATGCCGCGGGGATTTTCGAGCCGGAAATGCCGCTTTCGTTCGATTACGTCATCCCGAAGCCGTTTGACTGCCGCGTCGTTCCGCGAGTCGCACGTTACGTCGCCGAAGCCGCCATGAAAACCGGCGTGGCCCAGATCCAGATCGACGATCTGTCCGCCTACGAGCGGGAAGTCATGGCGAGAATCAAGTAGTCATTTTGACTCGTCAAAACTCCTCACTCCTAACTCCTCACTCCTAACTCACTCCCACTCCCATGGCCAAAAAAATCACCCCACGTACCCTGAAGGGTTTCCGCGATTACCTTCCCGAAACGATGATCCCGCGGCGGAACATCATCGAGACCGCCGCCCGTATTTACCAGTCCTACGGCTTCGTCCCGATCGATACGCCGGCGCTTGAGTACCTCGAGATCCTCACCGGAAAAGGCTCCGATGAGACGGATAAACAACTGTACAGTTTTCAGGACAAAGGCGGGCGCGACCTTGGAATGCGCTTCGACCTGACCGTCCCGCTCGCCCGGTTCGTCTCCCAGCACGCCAACGAGCTTGGAATGCCCTTCAAGCGTTTCCACATCGCAACGGTCTGGCGCGGCGAAAATACGCAGGCCGGCCGCTACCGCGAGTTCATGCAGTGCGATTTCGACACGATCGGGACGCTGAACATTTCGGCCGACATTGAGTGCACGCTCGTGATTTACGACCTGCTCCGCGCCATCGGCTTCGAGAATTTCAAGATCCACCTGAACAATCGCAAGGTCCTCAGCGGTCTGCTCGAAAAGCTCGGCTTCGAAGAAAAAACCGTCCCGGTCCTGCGCGCGCTGGACAAAATCGCCAAGATCGGCCACGATGCCGTGAAAGCGGAAATGGGCGAAACTGCCGGTCTGAGCCCCGATCAGGCGGAGGAAGTCCTGAAGCTCACGGCTCTGAAAGGCTCCAACCTGGAGGTCCTCGAGCAGATCGCCGCGATGGTGGTGGGAACTGCGAAAGGCGAGGAAGGGGTTTCCGACCTGCGTCAGGTCCTGGAAGCCGCCGCGGCTGTGGGGATCACCGAGAAAAACCTCGTTCTGGACGTTTCGATCGCCCGCGGGTTGGACTACTACACCGGCACGATCTGGGAAACGTTCCTCGACGATCTGCCGGGCTTCGGAAGCGTCTGCTCCGGCGGCCGGTACGACAATTTGACTGGGATCTTCATGAATAATCCGCTCCCGGGGATCGGCGCATCGCTGGGGCTGGACCGTCTGCTCACCGCCATGGAGCAGCTTGGAATGCTGAGCGACGTGAAGACCGCCGCCGAGGTTTTCATCCCGTACTTCGACAAAACGCAGCTCCCGGCGTACCTCCAGATGGCGAAAACCATCCGCTCGGCCGGCATTGGCGTGGAGATCTACCCCGACCCAAAAAAACTGGGCGCCCAGCTCCAGTACGCAGACCGCAAGGGCTTCCGTTACGCGGTGATCGCCGGGGCGGATGAACTCTCCCGCGGCGTGTGTCAGGTGAAGAATCTGGCGGAGAAGACCCAGGAAGAGGTTAAGCTGGACGAACTGCCAAATTACTGGAAAAAGTAAGTGATGATACAACGGGGACGGCGTTTCCAGTGTCGTCCCCGTTTTTTCTATTTCGCCGTCGTGACCCGATCGACCAGATAAACGATCGATTCGTACGGAATGCCGCCATTGGTCATCAGGCCGATCTCACACGTGCGGCTGTTCGAGTAACCGATTTTGATCCCCGTTCCTTCAAGCTGGGGTTTCAGGGCGCGCAGCGCCCAGGCGTTCACTTCCGGGAGCGTGAAACCACGGTCGCCCGCAAAGCCGCAGCAGTTGATGTTTTCCGGCACCAGAACGTTCGTCGAGCACCGCCGCGCCAGGCCGAGAAACACGCCGTCGAGCTTCATTTTCTTCATCGAGCACGTGATGTGGATCGCGATCGGCTCGTCAGTCGGGTGCCAGTCCAGCCGGTCCACGAGGAATTTGCTGATGAACTCGACCGGCTCGTAGAGCTTCATCCGCTGGATGCACTCGCGCATCCGGTAGAGGCACGGGCTTTGGTCGCACAAAACCGGGAATTTCCCCTCCTGCGACGCTTCCCAGAGCGCGTCGTCCAGCTCGCGGACCTTTTCTTCCGCCAGGTCCGGCATTCCTTTGCTCTCCCAAATGGTCCCGCAGCACAGGCTGGCGGCGTTCTTCGGGAACACGATGTTGAACCCGGCCTTGCAGAGCAGCTGGATCGTTTTTTCCGCCAGCGGCGTGGAGTCCGGCGCGTGTTTCTGCGTCCCGAACGTCTGGTTGATGCAGCTCGGGAAGTAAACCACGGTCGGCGCGTCCTTCACGGGCGTAATATTCGCCCGCTTTTCCGGGAACGTGTACGCCCGCGGCATGGCGCTGGTCCAGAGCGGGATGAGCTTCCCGGAGCCTTTGTGCAGCCCGCGGCAGACGGCCGGCATGAGGCGCTTCCCGAGGATCGTGTGGCCCAGGTCCGCGACTTTCAGCACCAGCCGGATCGGCGGTTTGAGCGTCGAGAAATGCCGGGCGCAGACTTTTCCGATCTTGTAGCCGAGGCTTCCCGGCGGGAGTTCACGCTCGCGGAGTTTGTGCGTCAGGTCGCCCACGTTGATCCCCATGGGGCACGAAAGCGAGCAAAGACCGTCCCCGGCGCAGGTCTGGTTCCCGGGGTAACGAAACGCCCGACGCAGCTCCCCAGCCGTCGCCAGCCCGTTCGGCTCTGAGCCGCCTTTGGCCTCCAGACGGGCGATCTCACGCTGGATCACGATCCGCTGACGGGACGAAAGTGTAAAGCCGCACGACATGCAGTTCACCTCGCAGAACCCGCACTCAATACATTTGTCGATCAGCGCGTCGGCGAGCGGCAGCGGTTTGATGTTCTTCAGGTAGCAGAGCGGATCGTCGTTGAAAATCACGCCCGGGTTCAAAAGATTTTGTGGGTCGAAAAGCCGCTTCACCTCGCGCATGATGCCGTAAAGCTCGGGCCCCCATTCCCTCTCGACGAACGGCGCCATGTTGCGCCCGGTCCCATGCTCGGCCTTGAGCGAGCCGTCGTACTTTCCGACTACCAGCTCGATCACGTCTTTCATCAGCGCCTCGTACCGGGCGGTTTCCGCCTCCGAGTCGAATTTCTGGTTCAGGATGAAGTGGTAGTTCCCCTCAAGAGCGTGGCCGTAGATGCAGGCGTCGTGGTAGGCGTGACGCTTCAGAAGTTCCTCCAGATCGGCGGTGGCTTCCGGCAGACGGTCGATCGGGAAGGCCACGTCCTCGATGAGGCACGTGCTTCCCGGCTCCCGCGTTCCACCCACGGCGGGGAAAATCCCCGAGCGGATGCTCCAGAACGGCGCGTACTCTTCCGGCCGGTCCGTGAACCGCACGGGCGTGACCGTTTCAAACGGTTTCAGGATCGCCGTGATTTTGCGAATATTTTCCTCCAGCTCCGCCTGACTTTCCGCCACGGTCTCCGTCAAAACGGCGGCCAGATGCGGGATCTCCGGGTGGGCCAGGAACGTAGCGTCGCTGACCGCTCCGAGCGACTTGGCGTCGAGCATTTCCGCGCTGTACGTCGGGCCGGATTTCATCGCCACGACCGCACGCGAAGCCGAGGGCAGATCCCGGAAATAAAGCATCGCAGACGCCTTGAACCGAAGGTCCGGGACCGTTTTAAGCGTCACGCCCGAAAGAAAAGCCAGCGTCCCTTCCGACCCAACCAGAAGGTGCGCCAGAATATCGAACGGGTTTTTGAACCGCACGAACGGGAAAAGGTTCAGCCCCATCACGTTCTTGATCGCGTACTTTTTGCGGATGCGCTCGCTCAACGTTTTGTTCTTCAGGATTCGATCCCGAATTTCTTCGATTTTACGCAGAAATTCGGGCTTTTCCCTCTTAAAGGCTTCACGGCTGTCGGAGTTCCCGGTGTCCAGAACCGTTCCATCGGCCATAATCATGCGTGCGGAAATGAGCGTCTGGTCCGAGTTGGCGTGCGTGCCGCAGTTCATTCCCGACGCGTTATTCATCACGATCCCGCCGATCATCGCGGAGTTGATGCTCGCCGGATCCGGGCCGAGTTTCCGCCCGAGGGGCTGCAAAAGGTGATTTACCCTCGCGCCAATGATTCCCGGCTCGAGCGTGACCCACTCGCCGTCGATCTCGGCTTTCGTCCCGTTCCAGAGTTTATCCCCTTTTTTGGCGATGGAGTACCCTTCCCAGTTTTTGCCGGCCACGACCAAAACCGAGTCGGAAATGCTCTGACCGGAGAGGGAAGTCCCGGCGGCGCGGAACGTCACCGGAACGTTGTATTGTGAGGCAAGACTCAGAATCTGCGCGACCTCCGCCTCGGTTTTCGCCCGGACTACGACCTGTGGCACGAGCCGGTAAAACCCTGCGTCCGTCCCCCACGCCAACCGTCGCAGCGGGTCGGTGTAAATACGCGATTTGGATGTGATCTGACGAAGAGAAGCCAAAAAGGATGAAAATTCAGCCATAAAGTCAACTCCTGAAGTAGATTTAAACTTTAATTCCTTAAAATGCGCTCGAAAAACCGCAGACGCTCAAATGCAAAAGTCCCACGTGACCGAATCAATGTCGATTTCGGCCTGGCGGTCCAGCATGTCCTGGAGCGTGGATTCGGCCAAAACCTGGCGGATCTTTTCATTCACGATGGTCAGAACCTCCCGCGGGCCGCACGTCTCGATGCGATCGCAAAACTTTTTGTTGTCTTTGTACACGCAGTTCACGATTCCGACGGGGCCTTCCATCACTTCGATGATTTCCAGAAGCGTGATTTCTTTTGGGTCCTTCGCGAGATGGTAGCCCCCCTTTGCGCCGCGGACCGACTCGACCATCTCCGCCTGACGCAGCTCGATGATCAGACGGCTCAGGTACTTCTCTGAAAGGCCCTGCGACTTCGCGATGTCACGGAGCATCCGCGGCTCCGTCCCTTTGTGAAGGGCAAGGTCCAATAAAATTCTCATCCCGTAGCGGCCTTTGGTTGAAATTTTCATGGTTTGACTCTCAATTTTCTCCGACGATGAAATGACACTGAATTTTATCCAGTTTAAAACCTTGAATCGTCACAAAGCCATCCCCGGGTTGAATCTTTTCTGCGGGAATTTCCTTCATTTCACCCGTCATGGGGTCCCAGAGGGAAAGACTCCGGAATGTTCCGCGCAGCGAGACGTTCAGCGTGACCGGCGTGTCGGACGAGTTGGCGATCAGGTAAAAGTCCTTTCCGTCCTTCACTTTGTGAATGTACTGGACCATCCCATCAAAGTCGTAGCTCCAGCGCGGGATCCCGTCAAAGGCGGGGAGTTTTGAGCCGTCGGCCGATTCGATTTTCACGTCCGGAACAGCAATCAGCGCGTCCAGAGCCTCGCGCAAAGCGCCCTCGGTCGGTTCTTCGAGGAAGATCGCCCGTTCGGTGCGGAAGCTCGCCAGACGCTTCCCGGGAACGTTCGCGTCCACGTCCCAGTTCCACTGGCCGTAGGCGTTTTCACGGCGGAAGTCACGGTAGTGCTCGGGGAGCACGATGTCATTCTGGCCGCAGTCTTTCGCCTCGACCACCCCTTGAGTGGATGGGTCCACGCCGAAAATCTCCTTCACCAGGGCGCAGACCTTCGCGTCGAATTCCGGTCCCTCAGCCGCACGGTCGGGGAGGCGGGTCGTGGCGAGGACTTTCCCACCGGCCCGATAAAATTCGGCGACCTGTTCCAGCGTCCGGACCGAAATCACCTCGGAACCGGTCAAAACGAGCACCTGGTACTCCTCGAAATTGTTCTGGTTGCGCAGCTGGTAAACGGTCTGGCCCGCGGCATTTTTGGCGATTCCGCACCGCTCGGTCATTACGGTCGGGTGCAAGTACGTGTAATCCCGATGAACGCGCGTGGTCAGAGCGGCGCCCACCGCCATGTAATCAGTTTCCGGCGGAATATAAAGCCCGTACGGATGCTCTCCCGGCGGGAATTTTGTGTGGAAGAAGAAAAACGCCTTGAGGTTTTCGATCGGGTACACGATCCCGACGTCTGCGACGTGGCGGCTGTAGCGCATGATCAGACTGATGCGGCTCACCCAGTCGCCGTACTGCGGTAACGCGCTGTGGAGGTTGGGGTTCCGCCACGAAATATCCGGCGGAATGTACATTTTGGCCGGGTCCGTCCAGATCCCGTGCGGGAGCAGAACGTTTCCACCGCGGCAGAAAATCTCCATCGCGCTGCGGTAGAGCATGGAGTCGTCAAATTCCGGCTTTCCGTTGCGCTGGCCGTCGCGGTAATTCCCGTAAATCTCGACCAGGCAGAGCGGTTTATCGAAATTGCACGCGGCGGAGGTCGGGACCTTGAACCCCTCGCGGCCGTGGCCGTAGTAGTGGATCGAGTCGAAAAGCGGCGCGTCACTGGACCGGTGCGTGAGCATTTCGTCCCCGCACATGTTCAGCGGCTGGATCACGTACGGACCCTGGGGGTGGCCGCTTGATTTCATGCCGTGTTTCGCGCACCACTCGTGGACCTCCTTCGGGTAGCCGTCGGCGAAAAGTTCGTTTCGCGTGGTCCAGATCCTGACTCTGGCGGCGGCGGTTTCCGGCCCCATCGCGAAGAAGATCGCCGGGTAGTCCAGCGCCGGGGAGTGGCCGTAGAGTTCCTCGTACTTCTGATTGAAACCGGGCGTCCAGTTGCGCCCGCCTTTCGTCTGCGTGATCGTCACATCATCGAAAAAGCAGAATGGCAGCGTCGTGCCGAAGTGCTGCGGGAAGCGTTTGTAAAACTCCTCGTACGTCAGCGAGATGAATGTTTTCATTCCTTCCGGCGACATTGTATCGACCCGAGATCCGTCACTCAGAGCGTAGAAAACCATCACTTTCCAGTCGCCTTCCGGGACGTTCCACCGGATCGACTCGTCGGAGACCGCGGCGCCGGACGATTCGAGGCTCAGGTCCACGCGCTCCCACGTTTTGAGGTTCATCGCCACGGCGGCCTGGATCATGCCGTCCTTCCAGTTCTGGTTCAGTTTGCGCGAGAATTTGAACTCCGCGTCGGCCTTGGGGCCCTGCACGTCCCACGATTCCTGATCGAGACGCTTCACGCACAGGTCGGGGAAGCGTTCCCACATTTTGCCGCCGGCGGTCCCGGAGGGGAAGTCCACGTCGTCGTAGAAGATGATTTTCTCGCCACGTTTTTGGGCCTCGCTAAGGATCTTGCCGAAGTACTCGAAGTAGCCGTCGGTCAGGTATCGCGGCTCGGTCGGGACCTGACGGCCAAGAGGCAGGAACGTGAAGCCGCCAAAACCGTTTTCGGTCCCTTTTTCGAAGAATTCGTGGATCAGATCGTCGGTGAGCGGCCCGTTCGTGTGCCAGAGCGGTAAAGGCCTCAACGGGAGGTCTGCCCCCGGGAGGATCAACGGCGCACGGCGAAACTGCTCGTCAAGCGTCTCGGCAGAGGAAAGGATCGGGAAAGAAAGCAGGACGAAAAGGAGGGGAAGGATCTTTTTCATTTTCGTGAGGATCGCAAAACAGGGGAAAAATCAGTCTGAAAACGTGGCGTGACGAATAAAAATCATGGAAGATTGATTCCATTTTACACCAGTCCCCGCAAGATGTCAAGCGGCGAGAGAGGAAAAAGCGAAAAAAAAGAGGCTGAAAATTAAAAGACGTGTTTCCATAAAAAAACAGTCCGCCAAAAAACGGACTGCTCGAGTGGCAGGGGTGGGACTTGAACCCACGACATGCGGATTATGGATCCGCTGCTCTAACCAACTGGGCTACCCTGCCGGAATGGAGAATAGCGGGTTCGAACCGCTGACCTACTGGCTGCCAGCCAGTCGCTCTCCCAACTGAGCTAATTCCCCATCGAAGTTAAGTGAATTATAACACAAATAAAAATTTCATCAAGGGGGGGGAAATAATTTTTTGGAGTTTTTTCCCGAGTGAGGAGTTAAAAATTAATAATTAAGAATTATGAATTATGAATTTGGAGCCAGAACTCAGGGATGGAGTCCATCAGGCCGAAACTCTTTCTGAAGCGTGCATTACGCGAAGCGCAATTCATCATTCATCATTCATAATTAATTTAATTTTCCGCTCGCCTTTTCCGCCACGAACATCTCGAACAGGCACCAGATCAGGCAAAGCGCCAAAAGCCAGTCCGCCAGCGCCGACTGAGCCGCATCGGAAGCCGAGAAACGAAACGCCTCAGCGGAAACGCAATCGAATGGGATCCCCTTCAGTCCCGCGGCAAGTTCCTCACGAGTAATTTTCTGCGTCGCTCCTTCCTCCGCACTCGGATTTACGGCAAAAAGCCGGGTCATGCTTTCCCCGCTCATTCCCTTGAACTCGGCGGAATAGACGCCCGGTTCCTCGGTCGGCGACGTCGTAACCGTCTGCTGGCCATCGGCTCCTGCGACTGCGTTGAAATGTTCCCATGGCGAGGCATTCGGCTTCAAAAAAGGAACGGATACTTCATAATCTCCCGTCTTGAACGAGGTGGAAAGGACGTCACCAACCGTCCATGAAACGAACTGTTCCCGCGTCAGGTACGCCTGGAGCTGGAGGAGCATCACGACGTACGACCCTTGCGCAAACGGATTTGGCCTGGCTGGATTCCCCACGGGCCAGTCGGTCCAGGTACGATCGGCAGTCGTCAGGAAAAGTACCACATTCCCACGGCCAAACGCCCGTTCCACCACCAGAGGGGAATTGTTCCGCAGCGCCGCGATCGTGTACACAGGTTCCGGGCCAGCTTCCGTTTGATTCAGAGCCGTCGTTTTCTCCTTCGAGGAAGTGTCACTGCTCGCCAGCGGGATCAGGTTTTCCAGTGTCACGTCGTCCAGTTTGTAGTAACGCTCCACGTGGAAAGTATTGAACTGGTTCGACGAATCCGAGGAAAAAACTTTGAAAATCGGGTGGTCCCCCACACGCAGATCGGGGGCCGCGTAGTATTCCGGCAGTTCTTCCGTCTCGTCGAGGAGTACCGGAAAAAAGCCTTTTCCGTCTTTGTACCACTTTTGAACCGTGAGCGGGTCGGTGTGCGGCCCGACGAAAATCGCCAAGCCGCCGCCGTTTTTTAAATACTCTTCCAGCGCCGCTACCGCCTGGGGTTCGAGCGAGGCCGGGTCAACGAGGTAAATGCTTCGAAACGCGCTCAGGTCGTTTGTACTCAAAAAACGGGCGTTTTCCACACGGGGACTGACTCCCGTCTGAACCCGATCCCCGGGAGAGAGCGCCGTCCGAAGAAAACGCGAGGAGGAACCATCGAGCGAGTCGTCGATCACCAGAACCGACTCAAAAGACGGAACCAGAAGTGCGGCATTCACCTGATTATCATCTGCTACGGCATCTGGCGGGAGTGTACAGCGCAGACCGTAATTCCCTTCAAGAGGAAACGTCACGGGAAAGGCCGCTACAACGCTTTGCCCGGCGGGGATCTCCTCGACGGACACGGTTGGAAGGGTCTGCGTCTGGCCGCCCTCGCCCATCTGGAAAATCTCAGGACGGAGAACGACGTTTTGGGCAGGAGAGGCCCCGAAATTCGTGACCCGTACCTCCCAAAGAAGTGGAACACCCGCCGCCTGAATTCCCTCGCGGGGTTTCAGAGCGCTCAGGCCCAGATTAGGATGAGCCGTCGGTGAACAATCGATAAAATGAAGCCGAAAACCATCACGGGACAGAGCAGACAAACGTTCCGCAAGGGCCGGGTTTTCGTGCCAGTCACGGCGGCGAAAGTCAGAAATTACATAAAGCACGCGCGTTCCCCCAGCCGTTTCCGGTGCGAGTTCCGCTGCATACTCGAGAGTTTCTTCCAACCCGCCCGAAGTGTACGAGGGTTTCAAAGCCGTGAGCTGATTCGCGAGGAATGTTTCACGGAAAGACCGGCTCAGACGCTGGGCGTGAACGTCAGCGGTTTTCGTCTTTCCATGACTCCGCGAGGTACGTACAAGCGTCAGATTATGTACACCTCCCTGACGCGCCAGCTCGTCTGTCAGCTTCCGCACCGTGTCCCGGGCGCTTTCAAAAACGGAACTCTCTCCAAGACGGTCGTTCATCGAAAAGCTGTCGTCGAGGATCACCACATGGTGCGTCTTTTCACCACCGGGTAGAACGCTCCGAATGACCGGGCCGGCAAGCATCAGCACGATCAGGGCGATCAGCCCCATGCGAAGGAGCAGAAGCAGGAGTTCCAGAAGCCTTACCCTGGTACGGTGTTTCCGGTAGGCTGCCAGGAGGAATTCCATCGCTCCCCACTCCACCGGACGGTGACGCAGGAGGTTGATCAGGTGGATCACCAGCGGGAGAAGGACACAAAAAAGGCCCCAGAGGAGGTAAGGATGCGTAAACATATAACGGCGGAAAGTTAAACCGAAACTGAAAAAACAATTCTTGAATCTTATTTTAAACGAGACGGGCAAAAAAACAAGGGGGGCCATTCGTGTTTTTTTCGCCTCCCCCCCTTTTCTCTCCTGAAAAATCTGCTAGAATAGATGAGTCTTTATGTCTGTGACAGGTTTCAGGCATACTCATTGGTTTGCATAAGGAGAGAATCTACGATGCAGTATTCGCATGAAGTGGAAAATATGGTTTGTGTCGCCAAAGGCGTCAACCACGGACCTGCCCCGATTCCGGAAGAAGGAAAATGGGTCAAAGTGAAAGAGATCAAGGACATTTCAGGCTTCACGCACGGCATTGGCTGGTGCGCCCCGCAGCAGGGAGCCTGCAAACTGACCCTGAACGTTAAAGAAGGGATCATTGAGGAAGCCCTCGTCGAAACCATTGGCTGCTCGGGAATGACCCACTCCGCTGCCATGGCCTCCGAAATTCTCCCGGGCAAAACCATTCTGGAAGCCCTGAATACTGACCTGGTTTGCGACGCCATCAACACGGCCATGCGCGAACTCTTCCTCCAAATCGTTTACGGCCGCAGCCAGTCTGCCTTCTCCGATGACGGTCTGGTCATTGGCGCCGGTCTTGAAGACCTTGGAAAAGGCCTTCGTTCTCAGGTCGGGACCATGTACGGAACCAAAGCCAAGGGTACGCGTTACCTCGAAATGGCTGAAGGTTACGTCCTGAAAATCGCTCTGGACGCCGACAATGAAGTCATCGGTTACCAGTTCGTCCAGCTTGGCAAGATGATGGAAGCGATCAAAAAAGGCGTGGACCCGAAAGAAGCTTTCGAGAAGAACATTGGAACGTACGGCCGTTTCGCCGACGCCGTCAAATACATTGACCCGCGGAAAGAATGAGATCCATTCATTCAATTAAGAATTAAGAATTGTGAATTATGAATTCCCTTTCAGTTGAAATTTAATTCCGGAGGAATTATAATATGGCATTGTTTGAAAGTTACGAACGTCGAATCCCTCAGATTCAGCCGATTCTCGATAAATACGGCTTCGCCAATGTGGAAGCCACCAATGAATACTGCCTTTCCAAAGGCGTCGATGTGCGCGCCATCGTTCAGGGTATCCAGCCGATCGCGTTTGAAAACGCCGTCTGGGCCTACACTCTGGGCTGCGCCATCGCGATGAAAGAAAACTGCGTCAAAGCCGCAGACGCCGCCGAGAAGATCGGTGAAGGCCTCCAGGCGTTCTGCATTCCGGGCTCCGTCGCCGACCAGCGCAAAGTCGGTCTGGGTCACGGAAACCTCGGCGCCATGCTGCTTCGCGAAGAGACCGGGTGCTTCTGCTTCCTCGCCGGCCACGAATCCTTCGCCGCCGCGGAAGGCGCCATCGGGATCGCGATGAAAGCCAACAAAGTCCGCAAAAACCCGCTGCGCGTCATCCTGAACGGTCTTGGCAAAGACGCCGCCCAGGTCATCAGCCGCATCAACGGTTTCACCTACGTCCGCACGCAGTATGACTACTATACGGGCGAGCTGAAGGAAACCTTCGTGAAGGCCTACTCCGATGGTCCGCGCGCCAAAGTCCGCTGCTACGGCTGCGACGACGTTAACGAAGGTGTGGCCGTCATGCGTCACGAAGACGTGGACGTCTCCATCACGGGCAACTCGACGAACCCGACGCGCTTCCAGCACCCGGTCGCCGGCACGTACAAGAAATGGGCCAACGAAAACGGCAAGAAGTACTTCTCCGTCGCTTCCGGAGGCGGTACGGGCCGTACGCTTCACCCCGATAACATGGCGGCTGGTCCTGCGTCCTACGGTATGACCGACACGATGGGCCGTATGCACTCCGACGCCCAGTTCGCGGGTTCCTCCTCGGTTCCGGCGCACGTCGAAATGATGGGCCTGATCGGCATGGGCAACAACCCGATGGTCGGCGCCACGGTCTCCTGCGCCGTCGCGGTCGAAGAAGCCATGAAATGATTTTAAATACGGAGGGCCGGCGTCCTCGCCGGTCAAGTTAATAAAAGGCGTAATACCATTTAACTTGACCGGCGGGACGCCGGCCCTCCGTATCTTCGCCCTCCGTAGCGAAATTTTTTTAAATTTTTAAATTTTTTTCTGTTTTTTGGGCCACAAGCCGTTCTTTCTGTGTATAATATTTCTTATATGAATTTTTCATCATTCCTCAAGATTGGTTTTTAATAAGATGAACTCACGCGCGTTTTTGAATATTTCGTTTGCCGTTTTGAGCCTGGCCTTCCTCTCGGTCTCGTCTGCGCAGGCCCGTGATTTCGACACGTCGGTTGGCGACGTCACAAACGCCGAAACGTTTTCCGGCTCGGAAGACATGAACGTTTACGGCGGTCACGTCCTCTACCTCGGCGGGACCGGCTCCGGCGCCTTCACCGGTAACTGGTACGTCTCCTCGGGAACCACCCTCGCGACCGACAACATCGCGACGAACAAGGAGGCGGGCGGTGACGACGTGCTCGGCTCCGGAAAGATTTACCTCGATAACGCAACGCTGATGATGTGGAACCATCCCGAAAAATCCACCGGTTCCGACTACCAGCGCGGCGTGAGCAATGACGTGGTCATTTCCGGCAACTGCAATTTCGTCGGAAGCACCGGCGCGACCGAGCTTTTCCTTCATGGAAACCTCTCCGGCTCCGGGAAGATCACCGAGTCGATGGGGTACTCCTTCCGCATCCGCGGCGATAACTCGGCGTACACCGGTGACTGGGACCTGATCACCGACTGGTGCTGGGTCCAGAACGGCCAGACGGACAGCACGATGGCGTTCGGCACGGGAGCCGTGAAACTCTCGAGCAGCGGCCTCGGGCATCCGAACAATTTCGTGATGAATAATGACCTGGAAATCGGCACGACCCAGACGAACACGTTCCAGGGCGCAAACACGCTGACCCTTGCCGGTAAACTGACCGGTGCGGGAAACATCAACCTGCAGACCGTCTCCGGCGGAACTTCGGGTTCCATGCTCATCAAGGCGTACGGCGACGCGACGGGCTACACCGGTAACTGGAACGTTCAGGGAACGCAAGCCGAGGACGGAACCATCACGTGGCGCACCATCGAGACGAATAACGTCGGGACCACCAAGGAAGAAGTCGATTCGCGCCTCGGTTCCGGCAAGCTGTACCTGAACTGTACGCAGCTTCAGGCGAGTGAGACCGGCTGCCGGATCTCCAACGACATGGTCGTTTCCGGCCCGGTGAATGTCGGCATTGGAAACATGGAGCTTAACCTTTGCGGAAACATCTCCGGCGAAACCGGCACGATCTACCGTCAGAACGGCTGGTCCGTTTACCTGCGTGGCGATAACTCGGAGTACAAAGGGGACTGGGAACTGAAAGGCGACTGGACGTGGGCGACTTCTTCCACGGAATCGGGCCCGGACAAAAACTTCGGCTCCGGGACCGTGATCCTGAATGGCGGTTCCATCGCACTTTCGAATACGAATACCACTCTGACCGCGAATCTGGACCTTCAGAAGTATGTAAGTGGCCATGAGGTCCCTTTCAAAGGCGGCTCCACGGTTACGCTTGCCGGAAAACTGACCGGTGCGCTCGATTTCCAGACCGTCTCAACGAACAGCGGAACGGGAACGCCCGGAAAATACATCCTCAGCGGCGACGGTTCCGAGTACACCGGGAACTGGCACGTTGGCCCCAACAAGACGCTTTCTTCCAACAATAAATCTACGGTCACGACCGGCATCGACCCGCGTTTCGGCTCGGGGATCATTTACCTCGAAGGCGGTGCGATCGATTCAACCGGTACTGGCTCCAGGTCGTTCATCTATAACGACATCGTGGTCTCCGAAGACAGCAAGATCACGTGCACGGACCACGAGATCAGCCTCAATGGAAACATTTCCGGCTCGGGTGACCTGACTCGCACGACCGGCGGCTACACGTGCTACCTCAACGGCGACAACTCGGCGTTTGAGGGTGACTGGCACCTGCAGGCGGACTTCATCTGCATTTCCAACACGACCGGGGCAAAGGGTACGCTCGGCACGGGTGACCTTTCCTTCGGAAGCGGCACGGTTTACATCGAGTCGGGAGGGATCCGGCTGGCGAACTCGTCCCTCACGGGTTACATCGACGCGAAGCTGAACGTTCCTGCCGGGAAAACGGCGAATTTACGCTACGGAAACTACGTCCTTCGCGGTGATGTTAACGTGCTTGGTACGCTCAACAGCGAACAGGGAACCCCGGCCATGAAGTTCGAAGGTGAAGACGCGCTTCTCCACGGGACAGGAACGGTTCAAGTCGCCACGACGATGGAAAACGGCAGTACAATCACCCCGGCCGACCCTGGAACCACCGGCACGCTGACCGTCACGGATCTGACGTTCAAAGACGGTTCCCAGCTCGTGATCGACGTGAATTCGGCAGAGGATTACGACGTGCTGAATATTTCCAACTCGCTGCTCTTCGAGGAGGGAAGTCTGATCAATGTGAATGTGCTTGGCAGTGTGGATGAACTGGTCGGGAAGGAACTCAGGGTCGTGACCAGCGCCAACCAGATCCCGGACCTGACGCAGTATCTGGGAGATTCCACCTGGGCGATTTTCAGTGAGTCGTACATGAGCGGAAACTCGCTTGTTCTGAAAGCCGCGTCTATGAGTGGCGTGCCGGAACCGGCCACGTGGCTGCTTCTGCTTGTGGGGATTGGTTTCTGCTTCAGAAAATCATTGAGAAAGAGTTGAGTTACAAGCCCCTCATTGAGGGACTACCTCTCGAAAACTAAGCGTGGACGACGTTTTTAGAGTAAAGTCTCTGAAAACGTCGTCCGTTTGTATTCTCATTTCACCGAGACATTATGCAGGAAGCTGTGCCCTTTGACGCGCTCGGCCTCATTGTTGTAAAGGTCCTTGAACGTTGTCAGGGCGTTTTCCTTGTCGGCGAGGCGGCCGTCTTCGAGCGTGAGCGTCACGTCGTCGATCTTCTCGCCGTCGCCCGCTTTGGAAATCAGGACCTTCACGCCGTCCATTACCGCACATTCCGGGATCGTCTCCCCCGCCTTCGGCATCGGGAGCGGCCGCAGAAGACGGTCTTCCAGACGGAGACCGTGTTCGTACTTCACGACGAGCGTCGTGCCGGCCGCCACTGGCCTGCTCAGGTCGGCGGAGACGGAAACGCCCGTCGCCCAGTACGGCTTGCGGATCTCAAACGGTACGCTCGCCCCGGCGGGTCCGTCCAGCGTGACGAAGAATTTTCCGTCTTTCATTTCGCTCTTCACGACCCATTTCTGGCCGTTCACATCCACCGGCGCGGTGAAGATCTTGCCGTAATTCATGCGGATGCCGCCGTCCTTCGCGACGACGAGGTAACGCTTGAAGTCGTAAAGCCCCATCGGGCAGTGATACGAGCAGCACCAGAGGGATTCCTGCGAGTAGTTTTTGTAGGAGAACGGGCCTTTTTCGTCGTTCCCGATGAAGCGATGGCCGAAACCGCCGCTGACCCACTGGTTCGCGATGTACCCGTTATACAAAAGCCGCTCGGCCATGTCGAGGTAGCGGTCGTTCCCCGTGTTGCGCCAGAGCATGAAGTTCAGCCGCAGCCAGTCCGCCTCGGAGCAGCCTTCGTCGCGGGAATCGACCACGAAGAATTTTTCCAGGACGGAGCCGCAGACGTTCACGAAACCTCCGGAAACCGCGGCGTCCCAGCGTTTCTCGACCCGGGCGAGGTACTTCGGATCGTGCGTTTCCTCGTAAATCATGATGAGGGCCTCGTGTTCGGAGAGGCTTCCGTGTGAGTGGCGCACCGGCAGCACGTCGAACCGTTCGTGGAAGTCGGCCATTTTGCGCACGCAGTCCAAATATTTCTGGTCCTTCGTCGCGCGGTAGAGCTGGACCAGGCCCTCCATCCCCTCATAGACGCACGTCACGTACGCGGAGGCGTAGCCCGGCGAGACGATCGAGTACTCGTCCATCCGCTTCGGGTCGCAGAAACGCGGCTCGACCGTGTTCACGTAGAAATCACCGAGTTTTTTGGCGGCGGCGAGCGTCGCGTCTTTGTGGAACGTTTCCCAGGCGGCGACCAGCCCGAGCAGCAGACGGCCATTTCCCCACAAAATCGGCATGGACTTTGCGTTGTCGGTCTCCTGGGTCAGGTCGGCGGCCTCCCACCAGTCCACGTCCGCGCCGAAATGCCCGTCGGGTTTCTGGTGCGTCACGATCCGGTCAATGACCTCTTCGAGAAATTCCGGGCTGGGAAGCGCGTGGCCGTCGGCGCATTTGCCGTCTTTCGAGCAGGAGCAGACTTCCAGAAACCGGCCGGAAATGTCACCACTGAAATTGGTGAACCAGCGTTTCTGGTTGAAGTTCACGTCGGCCAGGACGAAATCGGTATTGAGCGGGTTTTCGGTCAGGCGGCGAAGGCCCGATTCGTACATTTTGCCGAAGACACCGCCGAGCTGGACGTCGTTGGAGGCCGGGAGCGCCAGCGTCCCTTCACGGACGGGGTCGAGCGTGGCCAGGGCTTTGTGGTCGGAGATGAAAGGAAGTGCGGCAAAAACGGCCGCGGCACTCGAAGTGCGGAGGAAATCGCGTCGGTTCATTTTTTGTCCTGATTCGATCTGAGGGAAAATATAAAAAAGGATGGAAACGTTTACAGTACCATCTTAACTGAAATCACGGGAAAAGTCAAGGAGCGTCGGCTATTTTTTCTTAACGATATGCAAAAGGGAGAAAAACGCCATCAGCAGACCAAGGGTGATCCCGATGCCCATGAAAACGTACGGCGTGCCGAGTTTCTGGTCTAACCACCAACCCCCTAGTGTTGGGAGGATGAACTGAAACCCAATGCCGGAAATTTCGGCGGCGCGTGAAAAACCAATGGCCCAGGCGGCGCGCAGGTCTTCACCCGGTTCTGGCATATCTTTTTTGTAAGGATCCATTTTTTAATTATGAATTGTGAATGATGAATTATGAATGAAAACCTGGGAAAGAGCGCAGCGGCTCAGACCTTCTTTAATTTAACAGAAACCGGCGAAAATACAATCACCCCCTGAAAAAATCTTTAAAAATTCTCCATTTTTTTATTTTCCCCTGTTGCTTTTTTTAGAAAATTTCGTAAAATAGAAAGAAGACTTAATTATAGGGGATTTATTATGAAAAAAAGAGCATTTACACTCGTAGAACTTTTAGTCGTCATTGCCATCATTGGGATGCTGATGGGACTTCTGCTTCCGGCGGTTCAGCAGGCCCGTGAGGCCGCACGTGTTGTGCAGTGTAATAATAACCTGAAGCAATTCGCCGCCGCGAGCCAGAACCACGTCGCCACACAACAGTGTTATCCCGGCGGTGGCTGGCACTATTCCTTCGTCATGGACCCGGATCGTGGTATGGGCGCGGATCAGCCTGGCGGCTGGATTTGTTCACTCATGCCGTACATGGATATGAATAACCTGTTCATGCTTCCGTCAGATGGGCAACCAAACAACGTGACCGGGGATCAAAAAACGAAAGCGACGCAGGTCTGCCAGACGCCCGTGTCGTTTTTTCATTGTCCTTCCCGACGAAAGAGTAAACTGTATCCTATAACCTCATCCCCGAGTACGAACTGTAATTCCATGAGTACCGGTACGAAAATTGATTATGCTGGTAATCACGGCCAAGTAACTGTGAAAAGCCGTGACTCATGGAGCGGTGAATCCTCCGTTTCATCTCTCGGTTATGGATCATCCGGCGAGTACATTCAGCATGTGAAAGATAAAACCGATTCCGGAGGAATGTTTTTTATCGCCAGCTGGGTGACGGACGCAGAAATTTATGACGGAGCCTCCAATACCTACTTATTCGGTGAGAAATATCTCCAGCCGGAAACCTACGAAACAGGAACAGGCTGTGACGACAATAGTTCGCTCAGCGGCTGCGACTGGGATACGCTGCGCGATACGAATAACCTTCCGTATCAGGACCGCCGTGGATGGGGAGGGGCGTCTTATATTTTTGGAAGTGCGCATGCCGGTGTGTTGGGTATGGTGATGGCTGATGGCACTCTGAAACGGATATCCTATTCGATTGACGCAGGCGTCCATCGTTATCTTGGAGACCGGCGCGACGAAAAGGTCATTAAAGTTCCAGATTGATTTTCTTTTGTTGAATACGAAGGCGGTACCGGAAGGACCGCCTTTTTGGGGACCTGAAGGGGGAGACATTAAAAGACTGCACAAGTCTCCGCTGTTACATAATTCCGCGTTTTGCGCGTCTTTACTTCTTCCCAATTTCTTTTCGCACGAAAAACCTTCCCAGTGGGCTGAGCAAGAGAGAAGGCGTGAGGAAAAGGTCCGCACAAATCGCCGCGGTGAGCAGAATACACAGCATCCACGCGAATCGGGCCACCGGGACGAAATTGCTGAACGCGAAGACAAGGAAGGTAAAACTGCAAATGAACGCAGTCTGAAGCATCGCCTCGGCACAGTGCGTGTAGGCGTAAATGACAGCTTCCTTGCGATTACAGCCCAGACGAATCCCGCGCTGGAACCACGTCAGCAGGTGGAGAGTTCCATCGACGGTAATTCCCAATGCGACGCTGGCGGTCATCATCGAGCCAATATCGACTTTAATCTGAAACATCGCCAATGCGCCGAAAACGACGATGCTTGGCAAAACGTTCGGGATCATGGCAATCAGCCCCGCGATGATACTTCTTTGCAGGAGAATCATCGTGATGGAAATCAGGATGAACGCCGTCAGGAAACTGTCGATCAAATCGTTCAAAAGCTGCTTTTGCGCCTTGAAAACCAAAGGGATCGCGCCGCTAATCATTACGGAGATGTCGCGGAATTTCATCTCATCCAGCTCGGCAAATCGCCTTGCGTGATTGCGTTTTTCCGCAGGGCTCAGGGATTTTGTGTCCGCAGACTCAAGATTTCGCAGTTCATTTTCCATCGCGGCATAGTCTGACGAAAGGCCCTGAATGCCTGCTTTCTGAGCGGGAACCGCCAGGAACGGAGCGGCTTTGATCTGATCTGGCTGAATGGAATAGGTAATTCCATGATCCAGAAGGGTCTCATAGATTTTCAGCTCCATTTTCTGAAGCAGCTCTTCGTATTTAAGGTCGGCGCCAGCGCACACGTGCGAGGAAATACGCCAGATTTCCTCCTCGGGGGCCATACACATAAATCCGGATTCTCTGATTTTTTCGAGATTCTGTTTGATCTCCCGGTTGAAAACACGCCGCGCGGAAACTGCCGCAGCCGAACTTTCGGTAAGCGATGGAGGTGGGGGAATGACGTTCAGTACGGAGACGGTCGTATCTACCCC
Source organism: Thermoguttaceae bacterium (assembly GCA_030530205.1). Lineage (GTDB taxonomy): Bacteria > Planctomycetota > Planctomycetia > Pirellulales > Thermoguttaceae > RGIG3701. Next base: position 33,407 of record JAUMVK010000032.1, read on the forward strand.
AGGGATATGATCCAGTTTTTCCTGAAGGATGGCAACCAGCTCGAGTTTCTCAAGCGGTGTTCTGCGCAAATTTGCGGCGTTCGTTGGAATACGAATCTGAACCTCGATCGGGACCAACCCGCCAAAATGATTTTCAAGGTAATTGTAATCCACGATGGTTTCATTCGTCGATTTGAGCATTCCGTGAATTGTGATATTTGTTTCGAGCTGAGTTATGAGCGTACTGAAACCGACGATACCACCAATACTCACCAGAATAATTAACCAATGGATTCTGGAAATCACGTGTACAAGCCGATACCAGGCTCCTTTCGTGATGACGGGAGTCTCTTGGGCGTTTTCTTCATTTGGGTTGGTCCGACGGGCAGCTTCATAAATCTCTTTTTCTTTTTTTAATGGATCTGTACGACGAGGCCAGAAAGGAAGGTAAAAATCAAATGGCCCCCAGTTTTCCCAATAGGAACCAAAGAATATGAAAAGAAAGAACGTCCCCAGCAGAAGCGCGATGGACGTGTAAATCCCGAAATTACTGATGGGTGATACTTGACTGATCGCCAGAGAACCCATTCCCAGAACGGTTGTAATCGTAGCAAGTGCGCAAGGGGTTATTCCTTTTTTTAATGCACGGACGACGGCTCCCGAACGCCCTCCCTCAATGACGGAATCCCGGTAATAGTTGGAAAGATGGATCCCTGACTCCATGGAAAGTACAAATGTCAGAGCGGCTACCAACAGAGAAATGGAATCCATGTGGGACCCACTAAAATAAATCACAGCGGGACCGATGAATTGGTTTACGAAGGCGATACACAAAACACAGAGGGTTAAAATAGGGTTTCTCAGGCAAAGAGCCAATGTGAAGGAGCAAAGAACCATAAAAATAGGAAGAAGAGTATGGTTGGATTCTTTGGTCGCTTCATCTATAGCTACACTGTCGCATGAGACACCGGCGAGATGGATCTGTCGATGGGTCAGCCCCGTAATCCGCATAGTATCGTCATAAAGTTTTTTCAGAAAAGCGGATCGGTCTTTACTTCCTTCTTCCGTTGGCATGACGATGATGCAACCTTGTTTCAGGTCTTTGCTCAGTAACCAGCCGCGCATTTGCTCCCGGGAAATTTCGTCAATCGGTTTGGGGGGTGCTTCTCGTGAAAACCGCTTTTTATTCATTGCGTTCGATTCACGCAAAAATGCAGAAGTTGTACGTACTTCCCGTACAAGGGAAGGAAGGGATTTCCCATTCGCATCCAAACCAGGATCGGCGAGAAAGGCCTCTGCCAGTTTTTCCTGGATCGTGTCTTCTGCGGCAAGGCCATCCCAGCTGATGAGAACCATTTCATTGGAACCAAAATTTTTGGTCATGAAATACATTTTTTGAGTTTCGGGAAAATCAGAAGGGAACCAGTCCACGACTTTGTTGTTGCAGGTTTTTTGTGCCTCAAAACCTCCATACAATAGCAGGATGCTCAAAAAGGCAAAGGAAATCAGGATCAACCATCGAAGCGGAAGATTTAAAAAGACTTCGACCGATGTTTTTTTCTGGCTGATCTCTTGAGCATTGGAATCGTGCGAACTCATTTTTGCCCGACGCGCTGTGAAACAGGATACAAACTTTAAAAATAAAAACTCATTTTTTCATCTTACTATAATTTTCATTTCTGAAAAGATACCAAAGAGAAATATGAACAAATTTTTCCAAAAAAATTGCTCGACCTTGCGCGTTAGGAAAGATGGAGAAATGGGAGAAATCTTGTTTTTTGAAAAAAATATAAGACTGAAACGATCCAAAAAGCCTGAGGTCATTTTTCCCGATTTTGCCCGGGGGCCTTGTATTTAAAAAAGAGTGTGCTATATTAGTATCAGGAACGTGTAAAATGCCTAAAACTTTCAGACCATCTTTTTTATGTTCCCTTTTTTGTTCACACGGCCGGGGATCCTTTGGGCACTCCCCCTTTGTGTTATTCCAGCCCTGATTTACTGGTTCCGGCGGCGGCAAAAGTCTGTCGTTCGGTGGGGGGCGATGCGCTTTTTGGCCGCGGCTCAGGAAAAGGTTCAGCGTAAAAATCGACTGATGGAACTCCTGATTCTGGGCCTTCAGACACTGGCGATTCTATGCGTGGCGCTGGCTTCGGCAGGAATGAGCCTCAAATCGGAGTTTGAGGCGGTTTCCGACTCCGCAGTCTCTTCAAACCTTTGGGTCCTGGACATTTCGGACTCTATGAACGCCCAGTGGATCGGCGGCCCGGAAACCCGGCTGGACGCGGCAAAACGGCTCATTCCCAAGGGCCAGACCGTGATCGAGGTTTCGGACTGGCGGAAAGTCCCGGAGTTGCCAAAGGCCCCGATTTCTTGCGTGACGCTCCTTTCAGACTGCCCGGCCGATCCAACGTTTGCGGCGTTTCTAAAGGAACTGGAAGAAAAAACGCCCGGCGCGGTGCACCGCCTGGTTTCGGTTTTTTCACCGGTTCAGAATCTTTGGCTTTCCCGGCTGGAACTGACGCAAACGCCGGCCTTGGTGGGGGAAAAGCATACGGTTGAGCTGGCCGTTCGCAACGATTCCGACATTTCCCGGGACGCGGCGCTGGTGGAGCTTGCTCTCGAAAAAAAGGACTTGAAAAACGTTTTTTTACCAGTGAATAAAGGTGAGAAATGGCTGAAAATCTCACCCAATTCGGAAGCCTTGGCCCAGTGGGAAGTCACGTTTCCGGAAGCCGGCGAGTTTCGTGTAACGGCGAGCCTGAAAACCCGGGATGATTTTCCGGCCGACGATTCCCGCTCCGTGACGATCCATGTAAAAGAGACTGCCCGATTTCTGATTTCCGAGTCGTTCCAGCCCGCGGCAAACGTATCCGAAGCGTCCCAACCCGCGGCGGCGCCGAATTTGCGGTCGGCCCTTTCCGCGCTTTTTTCGGTGCGTTGCCCCGAGGTCTCCACGGAGAAGATCCTTCACGTGGATTCTGTTAGGGACACGGATTTTGGCACACTTGACCTTCCGTCCTACGATGCGGTTTTTCTTCTGGATCCCCCGTTCTTTACTGAGGCGGAGGCCCAAAACCTCCGGTCTTACGTCCAAAACGGCGGCGCGCTGTGGGTTTTTCCGGGGAGTCAGACGAAACCCGAAACATTCGCGCCTCTGGCCGATTTTCTGCCGGCCGTGGTTTCCGGTGAGATGAAAAAAGACGTGGAAAACGTGACCCCGAAGATCTCCGACGGGCCGCGGCACGTGGCGGAACTCTTCGCTCAAAACCCTCAATCGGGTCTCGAGGCCGCGCCGGTTTTTCAGTGGTTTCCTCTCCAGCCGGCCGAGGATTCCGTGGTGGAACTGGAGCTTTCGACTGGCGAGCCGCTTCTGGTCACTCGGGATTTTGGGCGTGGGCGGACGGTCATCGCGGCGATCCCGGCCGATTCCCGGTCCAGCGCGCTTCCACTTCTTCCGGTTTGGGTCCCGCTGGTGGATCAGACTTTGCGTTTTCTGACTTCGGCAGCGGGCTCCGATCCAGCCGAAAACTGCCCGATCGAGGAATCCCGACGGCTTGATGTGTCGTCGGAGCCGGCGGCCATTCCCCTTTCGTGGGATTTTCGGACGCTTTCGCCCGCCGAAACGGGTGAGGTGACTCTGAAAAAGCACTTTTTGGTTTCTTTTCTTTACGTGGTCGCGGCCCTGGCGCTTTTCCTCGCTTCTGTTCTTTCGATGGGCGTTTGGCGCGGAAACAGTACGAGGTGAAATCTTGAGCCTCCCCCTTTCCTGAAATTCTGTTCGTGGTATAATACGCAGTCAGTCAACTTTTCAACCCTTAATTCATCATTTCACCCATGCTTACCATTCGTAAAAACATCGCGGAAATGCCCGGTTACGTGCCGGGCGAGCAGCCGCAGGCTGGAACGTTCATCAAACTCAACACCAACGAGTGCCCATACAAACCGTCCGAGCGAATCGCGGCCGCGTGCCAGGCGGCGATCGAGCGGGGGCTGAACCGCTATCCCGACCCGATGGCGAACACGTTCCGGCGGGCTGCGTCCGAGGTTTTCGGCGTTCCGGCCGAGTACATTCTGGCGGGGAACGGCTCCGACGACATTTTGACGATCCTCACGCGGACGTTCGTCGGTGAAAACGAAACACTTCGTCTGCCGTACCCGAGCTACATCCTGTACAAATCGCTGGCTCAGCTCCAGAACGCGAAAAGCGAGGAGATCCCGTTCGACGAGGACTGGCGTCTGACCCCGGCATTCCGTGCGCCGACGAAGGATTTGAAACTCGTGTACCTGCCCAACCCGAACAGTCCGTCGGGGACCCGGCTGACGCGGGGCGAGGTGCTCGAACTGGCCGACTCACTGCCGTGCCCGCTCGTAGTGGACGAGGCGTACGCGGACTTTGCCGACGAAAACTGCGTCGATCTCGTGCTGGAACACAAAAACATCATCGTGACGCGGACGATGAGCAAGTCGTACGGTCTGGCTGGTCTCCGGTTCGGCTTCGTTTTCGCGCATCCGGATCTGATCCAGGAATTCGTGAAGGTGAAGGACTCGTATAATTGCGACGCCCTTTCGATCGCTGCCGCGACCGCGGCGATCCAGGACAGGAAGTGGTTTGAGGAAACGATCGGGAAGATCCGCAAAACACGTGGCTGGATGGAGCCGGCTTTGGCGGAATTGGGCTTCCACACGGTGTCGTCGCACGCGAATTTCGTCTGGTGTACGCAGAAAGACTGGGATTTGAAGGAGATTTACCTGAAGCTCAAGGCGCAGAACATTTTCGTCCGTTACATGGTGTACGACCAGTGGAAGGACGGTGGCTGCGGGCTGAGGATCAGCGTTGGGACGGATGAAGAAGTAAAGACGCTCATTGAAAGAATTAAAGAGATTTAAGATTCAGGGCTTTTTCTCCGAATCTTCTGTTTTATGGAAAAAACCAACTCAATGACGGAGGGGAATATTCCCCTTTCGCTCATTAATTTCGCGATCCCGTTAATGCTCGCTTCGGTCCTTCAGGTCCTTTACGGGGCGATCGATCTGTTCGTCATCGGGCTTTTTTCGACTCGGGAGGCGATCAGCGCGCTGGCGAACGGCACGCAGTTCATGCACATCGTGATGGGCGTGGTCATGGGGTTGACCGTCGGCGGGACCGTGCTCATTGGTTTCCACGTGGGGGAGAAAAATCCCGAAGGGACCGCGCAGGCGATCGGCACGCAGGCGGTTTTGTTTGGCCTGATCGCGCTCGTTCTGACGCCGATCCTGGCGTTTTTCACGCCGGCGTTCGTGGAACTGACCCGAATTCCGGCCGAGGCCGTTCCGGAGGCCACACGCTACATTTTCATCTGCTCGCTCGGGATCCCGTTCATCATCGGCTACAACGTCGTGAGCGCGATCTATCGCGGGCTTGGCGACTCCCGCACGCCGCTGGTTTTCGTGGCTTTCGCATGCGTTCTGAACATCATCGTGGATTTTCTTTTCATCGGGTCCTTCCGGATGGGGGCCGCGGGGGCCGCCTGGGCGACGGTCCTCTCGCAGGGGGCCAGCTTCTTTCTCGCGCTTTTCTGGATGAGGCGGCAGAACCTGGGTTTCCGTCTCTCCCGCCGTCATTTCAGGCTGGAACCGACCGCAGTCAAGAAAATTCTGTGGGTCGGAACGCCGCTGGCACTGCAGGACTCGCTGATCTCCGTTTCGTTCATGATCATTTTGGGGATCGTGAACACGATGGGGCTGGTTGCGTCGGCATCGGTGGGCGTTTCCGGACGGTGCGTCGGTTTCTTCTTCGTCGCTCCGGTTTCGTTTGCCGGGGCCGTCGCCACCATGACGTCGCAGAATCTTGGAGCGAAAAAGCCGCGCCGCGCTCTGATCGGTCTCGGGTATGGGATCGTGTTCGCGCTTGTTTTCGGTGTTTCGACCTGGGCGTACTGCCAGATTGCGCCGGAGACCATCACGCGGATCTTTACACACGACCTGGAAGTGGTCAAAGGGGCGGCGCAGTATTTGCGGTCCTTTACGTTCGACTGCCTGCTCGTCTGCGTCATTTTTAACATGAACTCGTATTTCAGCGGGTGTGGCCGATCCGTGATCTCGATGGCGCACAGTCTGCTGAGCACGTTCGGCGTCCGCGTTCCGCTCGCGTGGTGGATCAGCTGCCAGGAGAACGCGACGCTTTACCAGCTTGGGTTTGCCGCCCCTGCCGCGACGATGGTCTCGATCCTGATCGCTGGGACTTACTTCGTATGGCTCCAGAAAAGAATGAAACTGGCGGATTTCATTTGACTCAAACGCCCCATTCTAAAAAAAAGCGCGGAGGAGGAACGAGTTTTCAACGCTCCGCCAGCCGCGCCTGAAAGTCTCCAAGGTGGTTTCTTCCGCTAAAATCTACTTCCGTTTCACCACCACATCATCGAGGTAGTAAACCCCTTCCTGACCGAGGGAAAGGATCCCGATCCACTGCAGGGCCTGGAACTTTTCCGGGACGGGGAACGGGCCGAACGTTTCCATCTTGCCGTCCGGCTGCGTCACGGTGAGGTTCCACGTCCGTTCGATGGCTGGAATCTCCGGAAGTCTCAGTTTTCCCTGCGCCGCGCGGGCCTTCATCCCCAGCGTGTAATCGTTCGGGAGGGTGATCGTAAAGCGGACCCAATCGCCGTTGGGGACTTGCGTCAGGACTTTGCCGCCCACCGAGACTTTTCCGTCGGGGTAAACCAGAAAAGTCGGGCCGGACGCGTAACCAGGCTGCTCGGCGTACTGGCGCGTCTCGAAGTGGAGGAAAACTTTTTCGTCCTTCCGGACCGCAAACGACGCTTCCACCATCCCCTTCGGGAAATCGCTCTCAAATGTGACGTGTGGGTCGTAACTGTTCCGGTTGGCGGGCGAGTCGGTGAATTTGAACGCTTTTTCCCCGTGGAAAGCCTGCTCGGTCGTGACTTCCGCGCCCGTTTTCGTTCCTTCTGGTGCGCTCGTGTGAACCGTGACGCCAACCGGGCGGTCAGTCGGGGCTTCCAGGTCTTCGAAGTCCGCCAAATACGGGTCGGTCGAGCAGTTCACCGAGTGGTATTCTACCGGGCGGTGAATGATTTTCGAGGCGAGATCGACCCACGCCGCGTCGCCGTAGAGGCCGGCCTTGCATTGCGGCACGTCCGGAATTTGACCATCACGGGGAACCAGGTCAAAATTCTGGAAACCGACCGAGAAAGCCGGCGAATCCGGCGCGAGACGGAAATCACGGTTTTCCGGGTCGCGGAATTTCGGATCGGCCAGAATGCTTTCCGTGTCGCAGGTCGAAAGTTTCTTCCACTCGTCAAACGTCTTGCCTCGGAACGTCGGAGTTTCCAGGGGGTTCCAGAAAACGTTCCGGTTCATGCGCAAAGTCCGCTCGGGCGCCAGCGGGAAACCGATCCCCGCGAGCATTTCCTGATTGTTCGGGTTGAAGCTGATGTTCTGGTGAATGTCGGAGCCAAACTCTTTTTCCGTGTTCATCGTCGGGCCGCGCGTGATGCTCGGGGCGTCCGAGTACGCGAAAATATTATTCGTAAAAATGCAGCCGTACGGGAAGGCGTAATTGTGAATGTGCAGCGAATTGTCCTGCGTGTCGTGCACGAGGTTGAAATCCCACGTGATGTTGGAGTGGCCGGCGTCACCGTAAAGCCCCCAGCCTCCGTAGCCAACCGTGTCACGTGTGTAGCGGTACACATTATGGATCCAGTTGTGGTGGACGCGGGTCGGGTTTTGGTCCCCCAGCATGTAAATGCCGGCCAAGTCGTTCATGCGTCCGCCGGAAACGTGGTGAATGTGATTCCAGCCCAAATCGTTGTGGTTGGTCCAGGCCTGACCGGCGCCCCAGCTCCAGCCCATCTGCACGCCGGCCCACGTCGTGTCGGAGATTTCATTATTAATGACCGTGTTATTCTGCGCCAGGCCGCTGAAGAAGATCCCGCACGCAGACTGGAACATCTGGCCCGTGTGGTGGATCAGATTGTTGCGGATGAGGTTTTCGCGGGAAATCCCCTCCTTTTTTTCCTTCTCGACTCCTTTGGGGGATTCCGGGATGGTGATCCCGCCCGCGCCGCAGTCGAAGACGTGGTTCCGCTCAATGAGGTTTCCGACGCAGCCGAGGCAGAGCGAAATGCCGTTTTCACCGAGGTGGGAGAATTCGCAGTCCCGCACGAAACTGTGCTCCCAGCCGAATGCGTTGATCGTGCCGCGCTGTGTGTCGGCCGCCTGAACGCTGTGCTTGTAGTCCGGCGAAATGTCCGCATCCGAGTACGAAAAAACGAGATTCTGGAAACTCAAATACTCGACCGGCTTCCCATTCTGCCAATCGCCCTGAATTTCCACCAGCCAGCGCGGGCAGACGCTCAGAATGACCGCGTCCCGGGTCAGATCTTCGTCTTCACGCGGAATGTAGAAGACGCGCCCGGCCTTGCGGTCGAGGAACCACTCGCCCGGAACGTCCAGAGCGGCCCGGCAGTTTTCCAGGTGCCACCGCATGTTCCGGTTCGGGAAAAAGACGCCGGTTTGACGCGTGAACGTGACGGTCCCCGTGGCGGGGTCGTACGACTCGATCCGGTTGAACGACGTGCTCCAGTACAAGTAGGCGTAAAAGAGCGCGCCCTCGAACGAGGCGGGATCCGCGAGTTTCTTGTCCGGCGTGTCCGGGCCAAAACCCAGCGCGGCGCGGAAATCCTCCGGGCGGACGACGTAACTTTGTGCGCTTCGGTTCTCGATCATGACGATTTTTTTCGCCCAGAAGTACGACGCGGTGGGGTCTTCCGGGTCCACGTTCGGCGTACGAGCGCAGGTCGCACGGCGAACGTCCGGATGCTCCGGCGTGTAAGGAACGTCCAGAAAAGTCCCGGTCGCGGTTTCGACCTTGCGCTCGACGAAGAGCTGCGTCCCCTGGAATTCGGCGGGGCCGCCTTTTTTCAGCGATTCGGGAGCCGCGGCGGAGAAAAGGCCGTTTCCTTCTTCTTTCCAGCCGGAAAGGACCAGACCGCCGGAAATGACGGCGCGTTGGCCCGCCTCGCCCTGCCAGACGACCGGTGCGTCTTTGGAGCCGGAGTCCGCCGGAGTGAAAACCAGCGGCTGGGTCTGCGTGTAACGTCCGCCCGCAAGCTGGACCGTGACGGACTCGTTCGGGGTCTGGGCCCGAAATTCGCGCACGGCGTCGCGGGCTTTTTCGAGCGTCGCAAACGGTGCGGACTGACTGCCGTCAGCGGAGTCGGAGCCGGACGGCGAGACGTAAAACGTTTTGGCGTTCAGGCCGCTTGCGCAAAGCAGCGCGGCGGCGCAAAAGGCGGAAAGGAGGAAGTTTTTCATGGGAGGGACCTTTTTAAAGTGTGTGAGGGTGGAGAGTGGAGGGTGGAGTTGGGAACTGAAAACTAAAACCGGGGGGCTCATTTCTCGAACGTGAGCTTGCCGCAGCCGACGTTCACTTCGTGGTGTACGGGCCACGTTTTGCGCTCGGGACTGTCGTAAACGCCAGCTTTTCCGGTGTAGGTGGGGATTTTGTCGGCGGGAAGGTTTTCGACTTCGTTCTTTTCAACAAGCCACGTCTTTTCGGAGTACGCGTACCTCTCCCCCATCATAAACATGATCCACGGGTCGGCGCAGTTGATCGCCCGGTTGTTCCGGATCGCCGTGCGGGTTTCCGGGGAGCGGAGCGTTTTGGTGTCGATCGACTTCTGAAGCTGGGCGAGCCACGGGTAACGGTCGATCCAGGGCGACTCGTTGACCGGGACCGAGGCGAGGATCGTCAAAAGCTGCGCGTGAGTGTAGCCCGGATTCGTGTAGTCTGTTTCCGGGTTTTCCCACTTCTGCCAACAGGAAATCGCAGGCTGGCAGTTGACGAACGTGCAGTTTTCGATCACGTTCCCGACGGCCGAGAGGCTGATTCCCTCGGCGACGTTTTCGATCCAGCTGTTTCGGATCGTCAGTCCGGCGGCGCCGTCGTCGAGCATGTACGCCCGATTCCGCTGGCCGCGCGGATTGTAAATGTCGTGGACGTAGTTCCCGTCCATCACGTTCCCGACGAGCGTGAAGTCGCGGCCGCAGTAGAACGCGCCCATCTCGCCGGAGTTCAGGCACACGCTGTGCACTTCGTTTTCGAGGAACTGGTGCTCGCGCCCTCCGAACAGGACGGCCGTGTGCGGGCCTTCGTGGATCAGATTGTGCGAAACGGTGACGCCGCAGCCGCCCACGCGGACGGCCGGATTGTAGGTCATCTGGCGGCATGAAAAGTGGTGGATATGATTGTTCTCGATCACGTGCCCGCAGTGCGTGAGGGTTTTCGGGTCGCCGGCGTAAACCGAGATCCCGGTCCAGTCGATGTACGAAACATCGCACCCGGCCACGCGGTGGTTCTGGCCGCGGTCGATCTGGATCCCGTTCATCCCCGTGTTCCTCACGATGCAGCCAATCAGGTGAACGGCCTCGCCTCCGTTGATTTTCAGGGCGGTTCCGCGGCAGTTCTCGAAGATGATCCCGTTGAAATTCACAAACGAGACCTGATTGAGGCGCAAAAGATCGGTTCCGAGTGTTACGGCTGGATTGCCTACCTTAATGAGGGGCCAGTAATAGTACAGTTTCCCGATGGCGCGGTCGAAGTAGTATTCTCCCTCTTCATCCAGCTCGCAGAGGAGGTTGAACCCGTACCAGGCGTTGGTGATCGGGCCGTAGCCGTAACCGGAGCCGGGTTTCAGGGGCGTGATGGTGCGCGTTTCCAGGTCGATTTCGCCCAGCGAGATCATGTCGCCGGCCCAGTTGTACTTCCAGAAACCGGCAGCGCGCGGCTCCGCTTCGTCGATCCACTTCGCGATGTGGGCGTCGGTTTCCGGGTCGGCCTTCCACTGGAATTTTTCGGTTCTGTAGTCCTTCTGGTTTTCGCGGGCTTCCTTCACTTTCGCCAGCTCGTCCTCGGGGATCCCCGCCACATCGAGGAAACCTCCGTTCGGCCAGCGCGCCAGCGTCTGCGGTTTATCATTGACGATGAGCTGCAAATCTCCCAGCGGGTTTTTGGCCCCGTTCGGCTGGTCCGACGTGACGTTTTCGATCCCCAGGGCGGGAAGGTCCCAAACCACGACGCTACCACGCGCGGCGGCGGGGAGTTTCGCGAGAATTTTCTCGTCAGTGACCAACTGGCCATTCACTTCGAGTGGGACGGATCCGGTAAAACGGACTCTCGACGCGCGGGCCGCCTCAAACGTGACCGGGGCGTCGGCCGTTCCGGAGTCCTCCGCTGAAAATTCGATCGGGGTCATAATCGGGTAGGAACCCGCCTTAAACGTGATTCTTACGGGGGTTCCGGGCTTCAGCGTCCCGTCTTTGCGCATGACGCGCAGCGCGTCGCGAGCGCCCTGAAGCGTGGCGAGTGGCTCGAAAAATGTTCCCGCAGCGGAATCGTCCCCTTTCGGCGAAACGTAGAGGTGAAGTTCATCGGCCAGGGCGAAGCTGGTCAAGAGGAGAAACGAAATGAAGGAAATAAAATGGCGGTTCATTTGAATTGGAGTCTCAAATTAGGGGTTAATGTGGGAACTGGAAGTAGGAAATGAACTCGCGGCCGTCCTCGCGAAACGTGATACTCACGCCCGCCGCGCCGGTCGGGAGGTCGGCGTACGTGGAATCCTCGTCCACGCAGCCTTTCAGGTAGTCGGGTGAGTCCAGGATCCGAAGGTCACGGCGAAGGGTCAGTTCCCGGCCGTCGTCGAGCTGTGCACGAACGATTTCCATTTCGGGACCGACCGGGACCAGGACTTTATTCTCGATCCAACCCAGGTTTGTGCGGATCCGCAAGACCGCAGCGTCCGGTTTGGCTCCCGGCTCGAACGGAGCGCCCGGAGGGAGGAACTGGACCGAAACCGCGTTTTTCGGGAATGTGCGCGTTTGGGCGAACTCGTCCCACCACTTCCATTCCGACTCGTGATCGGTCAAAAACTTTCGAACGGCCGGCGAGCCGCCGAGGATGCGGAGCCGGTCCTGCGTCCACTGGTCTTTCCGGACGGCCGCGACGCGCTTGCGTTTCAGGGCGTCGAGCCAGCCTTTCCACGTCGGGTTTTCGGCTACGAAAAGCGTGCGGAAGGCGGTGAGCTGCTCGCGCCACCACCACGCTTCGCCGTGCGAGTCCTGAAGGGCTGTGAGTGGGATCGACCGCTCGTAGCGTTTCAGGTACGGCATCGTCGCGACGAAATTCCAGCAGCCGAAATGGAAAGCCGCGATCAGGTCGTAGCCGCCGTGGAGTTCCGCCTCATCGAGAAGCAGACGGCCTGCCGGTTCATGGTCGCACGCCTGCCAGATCTGGAATTTTTGCTGGGCCGTTTCCTCTTCACACGGTGGCGCTTCGAACGGGTCGTCGAGGTGGGTGAAACGGCCGTAACCGGGAACCGGTTTCACGGAGCCGTAGTGCTCGTCGGAGGGGAAAAACGTAACCGGAACGCCTTGCTCGCGGGCGGTTTTCTGGGCGGCGTCGATCCATTCGGGTGTGGAGTTTTTCGCGCCCCAGAGGTGGATCTGGAGCCGTTTCGCCATCATCACCACGTCGCTCACTGAGCCGGAACCGGGGGCTTCGAACTGGATCGTGTAAACGTGGTGGTTGGCCGGGATCACGTCCAGCGTTTCCGCCGGGTGGTTTTTTGCCGTTTCGTGTTGCTCGTGGGCCAGCGGGCTGATGAAAAGGCCGTTCATCAGGTCCAGTGCGTAGTAGAGCGTCAACGGATTGGAAGCCGCTCCGGGCCGGTCCGCGAAACCACCATCGGCGTTGGTCAGCGAGTGGAGCCAGTTGGCGAGCGGGGCTTTTTTTATGAGGTCCTCACGGCGCAGTAGTTTCAGGCCGCGAATGGCGCACCAGGCGTAATAAACGTCCGAAACGTTTCCCGTTTCCGGCCTGGGTGCGTGCGTGAACCCGCCGTCCTCACGCTGGCATGCCGCGAACCACTCGGCAGTTCGGGAAAACGTCTCACTGGAAATGATCTCCTCGCCTTTCAGAGCCAAAAGCCCCTGAAGCGCACGGAACGTGCAGATCACGTTTCCCGGCCCGCCGCATTTTTCGTCGTCGGTCGGCACGGAGTTGAACGATCCGTCCGGGCGCTGACGCTGGGTGAAGAACGGCTCGAAAACCTCGCGCAGCTCGTCGCAAGGCTCGCCGAGTAACTGGCGGCATAGGAACGGAAACGCTTCCTGATCGAGCGGCGGATTTTCGCCCAGTTCGTACGCGGCCGTGTAGCTGGCCGGCTTTTTCCAGCTCAGGACTTTGGAACGGAAGCGCGTCAGTTCCGACTTGCCCCCGAGCCACGCGAGTGACTGCATGAGCTGGAAGGTCATGAATTTCGGCTCGGCCCAGTGGCGGCGGGACTGGCGGCCTTTTCCCTCAAGCGGGTGGCCGTAAGTCAGGAGGAATTCGACCACTTTTTCCGGTTCTGGGACGGGGATCCCAAGCAGGTGGTACGCGCCGAGGACCGAAAACGTGACGCTCAGGTACGAGTCAAACTGCTCGGGCCACCCCCAGCCGCCATTCGGCTTGCGTAGCGATTCGATATAATGAATGACCGATGGGGTAGGCGAAGAATTTTCCCCACAGGCGAATGGACCCACGGCAGCAGAAAGGACGGCAGTTTGAAGAAATTGGCGGCGGGTTGAAAGCATGGCGGTAGCAGGACGGGAGTGGATGGGAGTTTGGTGGGGGATTGCCGGGAGTGGCCGGGAGTGGCTGGGAGGGGTTGGTAGTGGCTGGTAATTTTCTGGGAAGTGCTGGGAAGGAAACGAAAGACCGGAAAAGTCTTTTCTGGTTCTGGGGCTTTTCCGGTCTCTTGGACACTAAATGATTTTTTGGATGATCAAGTCCGGCGTGATGCCTTCCGCGTCGGCCGAAAACCGGGTCTGGATCCGATGGCGCAGAACCGATGGGGCAAGGGCCTGAATGTCGTCGCGCTCCACGCAGAAACGACCGTGCAAAACCGCTCGTGCCCGTGCGCCAAGCAAAAGAGCCTGGCCCGCCCGAGGCCCGGCGCCCCACGCGACGTACTCGGTGATGAATTTCGCCAAATCGCCGGTCTGCCCTGAATCGGGGCGGGTGGCGCGGCAAACGTCCAGCGCGTATTCCGCCACGGGATTGGAAACGGGGACCCGCCGCACGAGCTGCATCGCGGTCAGAAGCTCCTCACGCGTCAGGACCGGCCTGACTTCCGCCTGAGCCTCGCCCGTCGTTTGAAGAAGAACCTTCAGTTCGTCCTCCCGCTTCGGGTACGTGACGCGGCTTTTGAACATGAAACGGTCCAGCTGCGCCTCGGGGAGCGGGTACGTGCCTTCCTGCTCGATCGGATTTTGCGTCGCGAGGACGAAAAACGGCTCGGGGAGCGCGTGCCGCTGGCGGCCGAACGTCACCTGGTGCTCCTGCATCGCCTCAAGGAGGGCCGACTGCGTGCGCGGCGGCGTCCGGTTGATCTCGTCCGCGAGCAAAATGTTCGTGAAAACCGGCCCGCGAATGAACTGTAATCCCGCGGAAATGTCCTGCGACTGGAACATTTCGCTCCCCGTCACGTCGGCCGGCATCAGATCCGGCGTGCACTGGATCCGCTGGAACTCGAGCGAAAGCGACTGGGCAAGCGTCCGGACCATGAGGGTTTTGGCCAGGCCCGGCACTCCTTCCAGGAGGCAGTGACCCCCAGCCAGAAGTGCAATGACCAGCTCCTCCATGACGGCCGACTGCCCGACGATCACGCGAGCGGTCTGCTCTTTCAGGCGCGTGTAAAGTTCATGGATCTTCGTGATGGATTCTGTGTCGCTCATAAAAGGAAACTTTATTCTTCCACGATTTTGATGGGCTTAAACTTGAATTTCGGGTTCTGGCCGAGGAATCTGCACGGATTATTGTAGAAGATCTCCGTGGCGTCCTGAATGGAATGGCCGCGGCGGCGGAACTCCAAAACCGCTTCCTGAAGCGTGAACGGGTCGCTCGGGCCCCAGTCAGCGCTGGAGTTGATCATCATGCGGTCCCAGCCGTAAACCTCCAGCATGTCGCAGGCGCGCGTCGCCGTGCATTTCGTGATCGGGTAAAGCGTGAAGCCGGTCCAGAAGCCTTTTTCACGAATCGGCCGAATGGTGTGTTCCTCCACGTGGTCGATCCAGACTTTGTCCGGGTCCAGATTGGAGAAACCGGCCAGAATTTCCAGGATCTTGCGCGTGCCGAAAAGTTTGTCGTGCAGGTGCGGCGTGTGGATCAGCAGAAGCTGACCGTAATCGACCGCGAGCTGGACCTGGGCCTCGAAGATCTCGCACTCGTTCTTTGACGAAAGATGAAGCCCCGTTTCACCGACGCCCAGAACGTTGGGCCGCTTGAAAAACTCCGGCATCGCGTCGAGCACGACCCGGCTGAGTTCCGGATTTTCGGCCTCTTTCGGGTTGACCGCGACCCAGGCGTAATGCGTGATCCCGTACTGCGCGGCGCGTGTGGGTTCAAACTCCGTGATCTGGCGGAAATAGTCGATGAAGGTTTCCGGGTACTTCCGGTCAAAACCCGCCCAGAAGGCCGGCTCCGCGACGCACACGACGCCCGACTGGGCCATGCGCTCGTAATCCTGCGCCGTCCGCGCAATGGCGTGGTAATGAGGTTGAATGATCAGCATGATTCAGTCCTTCCTTTCCTCGTTTTTCGGGTCCAACTTGGTGAAGATCATCAGGAGACGTTCCGTCCGATTCGGCTCGGGAGAGTCCGAGGCCAAAACGTCCAAAGCCTCACGCAGAAGCTGGGCGCGCAGATCCGTTTTCATCGATTCGTCTTCGGGATGGGCCGCCTCACCTCGCTGGGCACGATCCAGCATCGCGGCCGTTTCCAGCAAGTGCCACCGCGTGTCGAGATAGTAATTTCCGAGGACTTGAGAAGGAGTTAGAATTGAAGTGGCCATTTTTCGATTTTATTTCCCTTGAAAAGGTTTTGATGGAAGAAAAAACCAATGAAGAAAACAGAGAAATGAGCGAAACGGGAACTTGTTTTACTCCCGCTTCTCTCATTTCTCGCTCATTCCGATTCATTCATCGGTTTTCAGTTTTCAACCGGAGCAGCTTCAGTGGCCGGAGCAGTTTCAACCGGAGCA
>JAUMVK010000075.1:0-9814 GCA_030530205.1 Thermoguttaceae bacterium
CTTCGTCTTTTTATCGGATGAAGTCTTTCTGCAGGCGACGTTACGCGAAGCGTCAACTCCTAACTCCTCACTCCTAACTCCTCACTTCAAACTCTTAACTCATTTGAAAAAGCGAGGGTCTTTTATGCACGTCGTTCCTCCGATTCTTGGGATTTTCGTCTTCATCTTCATTTCGTGGTTTATCTCGGAAAATCGCCGCGCGATTCGCTGGAAACCGATTGGGATAGGGCTAGGGATTCTGTTCCTCCTGGCTTTTTTCTTCCTTAAAACCACTCCGGGGATTCGCTTTCAGGAATTTGGAAGTTCTGGAATATCGATGCTCATTGAGGCGGCTAATTCCGGCGCGGCGGCCGTTGTTTGCAAGGAAATGATCTCCGGAAATCTCCTTTGTGTTGCCGTTACGATTGCCTCGTCGATCATTTTCATCGGAGCGCTGACGGCGATTTTGTACCACCTCGGGATCCTTCAGCGGATCATCTGGATGATGGCGTGGTGTGTCTCACGGAGCCTGGGGATCAGTGGCGCGGAGGCGTTCATCGCCACGGCCAATATTTTCCTCGGAATGGTGGAAGCCCCCTTTGCCGTCCGTCCGTACCTGGCGAAATTCACCCGCTCGGAGATTTTCTGCATGATGACCTGCGGAATGGCAACGATCGCGGGGGGAGTCATGGTTCTGTACGCATCCTTGATCAAAAGTGTCGGAATGCAACCGGGGCACCTGATCATCGCGTCACTCCTTTCGGTTTTTTCGTCCGTCCTTTTCGCGAAGATTATGATCCCCGAGACGGAAAAAAGCACGTTCGAGCTTTCTGAAGCTGGGGAGGAAGACGGGATTCTGAAACTGGAAAGCCCCGACGTGAATATTCTGGACGCGGCTTGCCGGGGAGCGTCGGAAGGAATGAAACTTTCCCTGAACGTCATCGCGTGCATGATCGCGCTGACGGCCCTCATAACATTTTTGAACCTTTGCTTTGCCCTGTTAGGCGATATAGCGGGTGGGCCTCTGACTCTCCAGCGGATCTTCTCCTGGATCTTTTCGCCATTCGCGTGGCTTTTGGGAGTTCCGTGGTCCGAGTGCGGCTTTGCCGGTCAGTTACTCGGCGAGAAAACTGTTCTGAACGAGTTCATCGCGTACATGGACCTTTCCAACCCGGAAAACCTTGGACTTCTGGACGCTCGTTCCCGGGTAATTCTCACCTACGCACTCTGCGGCTTCGCAAATTTCGGTTCCCTGGCGATCATGGTCGGCGGAATCGGTTCTCTCGTCCCCGAGAAACGCCGGGATATTGCCCAGCTTGCCTTGCGTTCGCTGCTTAGTGGTACTTTGGCTGCGTTTATAACTGCCAGCCTGGCGGCGATTTTCATCTGAATGTGGTTTTGACCGGAGGTTTTGAGTTTTTTTGACTTTTTTTCGTTCCAAAACACTGGAAGGTGTTGACATTTAGGTGTTTTTGCGTTATGATACATAAAAGAATTATTGTTTTTTTCTGTGGGAGAATGTTATCATGATGGAAGTCAAACTCGTGGTCGCGAATGGTTCGCACGAAGGTCAGGTCATTGAGATCAAACGCGAGATTTTTGAAATCGGGAAATCTCCCAAGTGTCAGCTTCGGCCAGGGGGGCCGGGCGTTGGACGGCATCATTGCGCGATTTTCAGAAAAGAAGGCTTCGCTGCGGTGAAACCCCTCGACCCGAATGAGAAAACCATCCTTAATGGTGTGACCATCACAACGCCGATGAAGCTTCGAAATGGCGACAAACTTCAGGTTGGAGGTATGATTTTCGAGATACAGCTTACTGTGGGAGTCAGCGGTCAAAAACTTTCCAAGGTGCAGTCCGTGACGGAAGCAGCCGCGCGAATCGTCGAAAAGAAGCAGATCCAAAAGAAAAAGAGCAAGGCGGCAGGAGCCAAGGGCGACGATTCCGAGCTTGATATTTTCGCGATTTTTGGCGAAGATGAACCGGACGAAGAAGATCAGCTGGCTTCCCAAATGCGTAGAAACAGGGAACAGGCGATCGCATCGGAAGAAAAAGAAGAAGTCGAAGAAGACGCAATGGCCAAGGAAAAACGAATGCAGGAATCCACGCGTAACGCCGCTGGTGACGCAATCAAAGCAATGCTCAATCAGACCCGAAGAGGAGGCTGATGGGAAGAATTCTTTTTACAGGGGTGATTTATGAATGATGAAAATGAAGAAAAAATCACTTCGATCCTTGGAGTTGGATTCGATTGTAAGGATGGTCAGACTCGCCTGACAAGAGGCCCGAATTTTGCTTTGGTAGGGGGAAGTGAACAAACCCATGAAGTCATGCAGGAAACCATTTGTAAAGTGAATGAAAATCTGAATAAACGCGGAAAAGAACTGAACGAGACAACGCGGAGTGAATTCATCGAAGTTTTGCACGAAGTCGTGGAATCGATGAATTTGGAGTGAAAGGCTGAAATCAAATGTCGCGAAAAATCAGACTCCATGCGGGATTCATCCTTTTAACCGTGGTATTTGCCTCGGGATTGGGGTGGCTTATTGGGACGCGTGAATTTGCTCATTGGAGTCAGAATTACGCGGATATGGATGAAATGAATCCTGAGCTTTTGACCAATGTCCCGCTGGTGAAGTATGAAAAATCGTTCGATTTGGGGGTTCTGTATGGTGAGGTTGGAACGGTCACCCATGAGTTTTTTGTCACGAATACAGGCCGGGGAGTTTTGAAACTTTCCGAGCCGGTTCCTGAAGACGATTCTGTGACCTGTGTACTTCCCAAACGGGAAATCGAGCCCAATGAAACGATCATGCTGACGATTTCCTGCACGCCGCAGTTAGACGATGAAGAGTTTGACGCCTCGGTCATGATCCAGACGAATGTTCCCTCGGAGCCGGAGATTGAAATTTCCCTCATCGGAAGTGTTCACGCCGCTGTTTGGCCTGCGGAAAAGACACTGGAAGTCTCGGGTGTACCGACGATGAGCGTTTTTAAAACGGTAAATCGGGTTTACAGTCTGGTCAAAAATCAACCGCTGGTGCTTTCAAACCTTCACGTGACGGATCCCCAGTACGTGGATTTTTTCAGTTTTGAGCAAACGGACGCGTATCATTATGATTACAGTGACGTGACTCCTTTGCCCGAAACAGGGAAAATCGTGACGATCGCGATTAAGCCAGGTTTGCCCAATAAAGTTTTTACGGTGACGGTTGAAGGGGAAACGAACATTCCGGAAACACCAAAATTTCAATTCAATATTGATTTTAAACTCCCTGATGCTTCTCAAATTCCTGGGATCCCGGGCGGTATGATGCCGATGCTCTCGCCTGAAACACAGGAAGGAGCGGAATCATCTGCGGTTCCTGAGAAAATCGATCTTGAATCCGATACAGAATGAGTTAAAGAGGTTTTTAACTTTTTCCTATTGAACTTTTTAATTTGTTGAAGCCGTCATTTTATGGTGTCTTCTTCAGTCAGATGTCAGGCACCTGCCAGGAGTGCAGGTTTATTATTCGGGAAAAAAGGAAATCCCATGAAAAAGACTTTGTTTCTTAACTGTTGTTTAGTCCTTGCGGCTTTGATTCCTCTTGGAGTTCTTTCAAGTGTTTTTTTCTTCTCGCAGCCAAAAGATGGGCAGCGGACAGTTTCTGAGGAAAAAACGGGTACCGATTCGGCTCCGGTGGTTGAGGAGGTTCAAAGTCCTTTTGCTCCAACGGTCATTCCTCTTCAGGAAAGAGTCGCGATGAAACCGCAGCTTGACGATGAGGAACTGCCGCAGGAGATTCCAACCCTTGATGACCTGAAACTCGATGAACCTGCAGACGCTCCATCATTGGAGGAAGATTCTGAAGAAACCGGGGCAGATTCGGCTCTGGATATGGTTCCTGAAATCGAGGATTTGTCTGAGGAGAAAAATACTGAGGTACAGAATACGGATGAGGAAAGCGGAAATGAAGACGCTGCCGCTCCGGAAGATTCTCAGGCTGATGAAGAAAACGTGGACGTAAAAGCCCTCGGACCTGACGGTCTGGTTTTGGCACGTCCCTCACGATATGGCACGGACCCCGATCAAAAGTTTGATCCGATCAAAGAAAACGGTGAAGTTTTTGTTGGTTGGAAACAGCCGAAAGTTACTCTTGCCTTCACGGGGCGCTTAAACGGTTACCTGGAACCCTGCGGTTGTGCGGGGATGGATCGGATGACCGGTGGACTATCGCGACAGTGCGTGTTTTTTGATCAACTTAAAAAGGATGGGTGGAACCCTCTTATTCTTGACGTGGGCGGGATCAGTCCCGGTGTTACGAAACAGGCCCAAATCAAATTCCTTAACGCCGTGAATATGCTGCGCGAGATGGGATACGACGCAATCACGCTTGGAACGATCGATCTGGCTTTTCCGTGTGCCGATATTTTGGCGGAAGTCTCTAATCCGGGTGTTTCCGGAAAACTGTTTACCAGTGCGAATGTTGGACTTTTTGAGTTTGACAATACATTGCTTCCTCCTGCGAAAATCGTCAGCCGGAACGGAATCAAGATCGGGATCATTGGCGTTTTGGGTGATGAGGAATGTGAGCAGGTCAAGAAGCAGAATGACGAAGTGGTTGTACGTTCAGCCAAAGTGGTGCTCGCGAAACTGGTTCCAATGCTGAAAAACCAGTGCCAGTTCATCATTCTTTTGTCCCATGCGTCGATCGAGGAGTCGAAAGAATTCGCGAAGGAGTTTCCAGACATCGATATCATTGTCACGCCAAACGGCCCGCCGATTCCACCGGCTGAACCGGAAATTATTCCGGAAACGGGCCAGTATTTCATCACCATTGGTGAGAAGGGTATGAATGTTTTGGTGCTTGGTCTGTATGATGACGACGAAACGCCGCTTCTCTACCAGAGAGTTCCAATGGATTCCCGTTACCAGTCATCGCAGAAAATTCTGGATTTGATGGGTATTTATCAGGACCAGCTTCGGCTCGAAGGATTGGACGGGCTTGGAATTCAGCCGCTGAGGAACCCGTTTGAAAAATCGAACGGGGAGTACGTCGGAAGCAAACGATGCGAGTCGTGCCATGAGGAATCTTACAAAGTTTGGAAAACCTCGCGCCACTCGATCGCTTGGAAGTCTCTGGAAAAATCCAACCCGCCGCGGACGTTCGACCCGGAATGTATTGCGTGCCACGTGGAAGGCTGGAACGCTGAGCATCGGATGCCGTTCAAGAGCGGTTTTCTCGGTGTGGACGTGACGCCTGACCTGATCAACGTCGGCTGCGAATCTTGCCACGGACCTGGCGAAAAGCACATGCAGGCCGAGATTGGAAGTAACGTAAAACTCCAGGAAAAGTACCGGGAAGCGCTCCATCTCGACGCGTCGGACAAGGAAAAGATGAAGGTGTTGTGCATCCAGTGCCACGACCTTGACAATAGTCCGAAGTTCAATTACGATCGGTACTACAAGGTGATCGAGCATCACGAAAGTGAGTGATTTTGATGCCGGGAGACGGTGGGGTTTTCGCGAAACCTCACCGTTTCCGCTTTAAAACCCTTTTGATGTTTGGATCGCTCTGCGTTTTCCCGTTTTTTGAGTCCTTTTTCCTTTTCTCGTTCTTATGCCCAGAATTCAGCGTCTCTCGCCAAATCTCATCAACAAAATCGCCGCTGGCGAAGTCATCGAACGTCCCGGAAGTGTCGTGAAGGAGCTGATGGAAAATTCCATCGATGCTGGCGCGACGCGAATCGACGTGGTGATCGAGAAGGGCGGCAGTGAACTGATCCGCGTGGTCGATAATGGATGCGGAATGGACGCCGAGGACCTGATCCTGGCCGTCACGAGCCACGCGACGAGCAAGCTCCGCAGCGAAAACGACCTTTTCAACGTCTCGTCGATGGGATTCCGCGGCGAAGCCATGGCCAGCATCGCGGAGATCGCGCAGATGACGGTCCGCAGCCGCGTCAATCCGGGCGTTAAACCGACGGTCGGTGAAGCGTCCGCGAATCCGTCAGGCGCCGAGATTTGCGGGATGGAACTCCGTGTTGAGGGGGGTGAGTACCACGACCCGACCCCGTGCGGCTGCCCGCCCGGAACGCAGATCGACGTGAAAAATCTTTTCTTCAACACGCCGGTCCGACGGAAGTTTCTGAAGTCCGTGCAGACCGAATTCGGCTACATCTCGGAGTTTTTCACCCGCCTGGCGCTCGCAAACCCGCAGATCCATTTCACGCTCCGGCACAATGGGCGCGTGGTGTACGATCTGGCGGCGACTTCCGACTGGCTCCAGCGTATCTGCGACGTGGAGGGGAAAGAACTGGCTGACGCGTTGCTGTATGTCGAAAAGGCCTACGGCGGGATCAAAATTTACGGCTACGCGGCCCGGCCGAACTATAGCCGGAGCAATCCGAAAATGCAGTTTCTGTTTCTGAACGGGCGCCCGATCCGGGACCGCTCGCTCCAGCACGCGCTTTTGGAAGCGTACCGGGGGCTTCTGACGCAGAACCGCTTCCCGATCTGCTTCCTCAAGCTCGAAATGCCGCCGGAGATGGTTGACGTGAACGTCCACCCGACGAAAATGGAGGTCCGTTTTCAGGACTCGAACAATATTTACGGCCAGTTCCTTGCGGTGCTGCGGACGAAGTTCCTCACGACGAACATGGCGACGTTCGTGCAGGCGGCTCAGGCGGCCAACGACCCGCTCGTCCCGCTGACCGAGACGTTCCGGAACATGGACGCACCGGAAACCCCGGTTTCGGTTCCGTCCGAGCCGGTTTCCGAGCCGCGGCCCACCCGTCAGCCGCTCCCGTGGGAAGTGGATGCGGCCCGTGAAAAGGCGGAGCCAGTCCCGCCGTTCAAGCCGTTCGGTCAGGAGCCGGGTTTGGGCGAGACGCGGACGTTTTCAGCGCCTCGGACCTCTGCGCCGTCGGATGGTTTTGGCGTTCGGGCGCGACGGCCCGCTTTTCAGGCGGAATCAGGTGGGAAGCGCGAGCCGAAATTGGACCTTGGCGGTGATTCGGAGCCGATGATCGTTTCGTCTGCGGAGCGGGAGGCGTCGCACCTGACGCGGAAGATCATCCAGATCCACGACCGGTACATCGTCACGGAGTGCGACGAGGGGCTGATGGTCGTGGACCAGCACGCGATGCACGAAAGAATTCTGTACGAGCGCCTGAAGAAGCGGATGGAATCCATGTCGGTGGAGGTCCAACGTCTCGTGGTCCCGGAACCGGTCGATCTGCGTCCGTCCGAGGCGGCGCAGCTTCTGGAACGGCGTGAGCAGCTCGAGGAAATGGGGATCCAGCTCGAGTCGTTCGGCGGAAACACGATTCTGGTGCACGCGGTCCCGTCGATGCTTTTCACGTTTGAGAAGAAGGACCGGCTTCGCGTGGACGAGCTGCTCCACGAGATCCTGAAGGTGATCCAGGACGGCGGCGGGGAGCTGACGCTGGAAAATTTCATCGACGACACGCTGCACACGGTGGCGTGCAAAGCGGCGTGCAAGGCGGGCCAGCCGCTTTCTTACGAGGAGATGCGCAAGCTGCTCGACGAGTACGCGGAGTGCCCCGTGGCGGACCACTGCCCGCACGGTCGCCCGTCGGTTCTGATCTGGAGCTGCACCGAGCTGGATAAAATGTTCTGCAGGATTTTGTAAGGAATTTTATAATCGAGACCAATTCGGGATTTAAAGTTAAATAAATCCCGAAATGGACGGAAATAATTCGATCTCTAATTAAAATCGAATCTATAAATTTTTTGTCTTTCAGCGTTTCTTCGCTGTTTTTAGAATTATTAATGGGAAGTCTTTTTGAGAATTTTTTATGAATTTACCCATAGTCCCCCTTGATATAGAAAGTGTATATTTTATACTAGTTTTATAAGGAAATTGGATTTTAAGAACGTTATTTTAATCCAATTCACGACAATCACTTTTTTAAGAGGAGAAATTAACCTATGGCCCGGTTTCAAATCGTGTTGTTATTATTTTTAGGAGTTGTTTTTTCTTCCCATCTATATGCGCAATATAGGGTAGACAATACTAATAGAAGACTAACTAACGAACTATTTGCAGAAGATCTTCGGAAGCAGGAAGCACGTTACAAATGGGAAAAAGCTACAAAAATTGGTTATTACGATAATTTACCAACGTATAGTGATGCCTCTTATATTCCTGGTAATCCATATAAATTAGAAGTTGGAAATGAATGTCTTGTTTGGGGACACCTAGCCACGGTAGTTGATATTGTTGATGAACAATCTTGTATAATTCGTTTTGATAATTTCAAAGGTCATTTTTTGCTCAAAGGTTATCCTACTCAAAATTTTTATGATGATATGAGTATTTGCCTTATAAGCCATGTTAAATGTACAGGGATTACTTCAGGGGAACGTAATATTAGAATTTTGGAATTCATTCCCAAAGAAGAATCGCTCAAAAAAATTGCCGAGATCCTTCAACAGCTGGAACAAAGACGTTTGGAATCAGAACAAAGACGTTTGGAATCATCTGGCTTTAAAAAATATGAATTGAAAAATGGTGAAACTTTTTATGGACATTATAAAAAAACACAAGGTGGTTTTCTCGTCTTTGAGTCATTTGATGGTGCTACTATACAACACAAGCTCAATGAGTTGACCGCAGAAAGTGTTAAAATCTATAAAGAAGAACGTAAAGCATTGCAAGTCCGTCCCAAACAAAACAAGAAGTCGAAAAGAAGCAAACTAGAGCAAAGACTTTAGTTGTTTTTCGGCCTCAAGCAGGTTTTTTATATTATATTAGTTGCTTTATTAACTTTGAGATTCTTGAAAAAGGAGAAAGAAAAATGGACATTGTCGCAATTGACTTTGAATACACGAATCAATCTGAAATGACAATTTGTGCCGTTGGGCTAGCACGTCCCGGAAAACCTGTATTTTTCACGCTCGTGCAACCCCCGGCAGGCTATTGGGACCCGACTTGCTCTAAGGAGAGTGGGATTGCGCCTGAAGATGTCGCAAATGCTCCTAAATTGCCTGAAATTTGGGATAGTATTTTAGATTATATTGGAGATGGTATTTTAGTGGCGCATTATGCTAAATATGTAAAACGCCATGTGATTCAAAAAAATACCCAAGCAAATTCACTCCCATGTCCTCGTTTTCAAATGCTTTGCACAATGGTTTTAGCAAAGAGAATGTTTCCCGATTTAGAGTCATTTAGGATCGCTGATATTGCAAAACATTTGGGCTTGAAGTTTAATCATCCGCGTGAAGATGCGTTGGTGTCTCTACACATTGCACAACGTGCTTTGGAACAATTTGGAGAGGACTATTGCTCAAATCTGCTTTTTTATGTAGATGAGATTACCCATAGAAATAAAATAAAGCTACTTCCTCAAGAACGTCAGATACTCTTGGCAAATATCCCTGAAGGGAAAGATAAATTTGAAGGATTTGGTTTCACTTTTACAGGAAAATCACCACTTGAACGTTCAGATATGGTTAAGATTGTACGTGACTTTGGTGGAACTGCTTCTGATGATGGAAAGATTACGAAAAAGACCAATTATTTAGTAATGGGTGATAATGAATACAGTGCCTATGCAAATGGAGATCTCTCCACCAATAAAGTAAAGACAGTTCATAAAATGATAGAAAAAGGAAAGGAAGTAGGAATCTTAAATTTCCAAGAGTTTATGAGTATGGTCTTTGATTGATAAAAGGCTCAATAAAATCTTTATAAACCGCGGAAATGTTTACACATTCCTGTATTCATTTCGCGCTTTTTTCACCCTTCGGGAGAAAAAAGGCTCGCCCGTAAAGAATTTAAGGGCCGCGGAGGGAGGAACATTTTGAAAATTGTTCCTCCCCCGG
>JAUMVK010000076.1:0-9742 GCA_030530205.1 Thermoguttaceae bacterium
CGCAGCAGTCAGACCCTTACGAGGCCCCGACAACACCGCAGCCGTCTGATCCTTACGAGGCCACGCCTTCGCAGGAGACGCCGGCTCAGACGGAAACTCCGAACGATCCTTACCAGCCCAAAGAGTCGCCCGAAACTTCTCAGGAGCCGGAAGCTCCCACTTCAGCCTGGCGTTCGAGTACTTCCAACCCTGCGGAAACCTACGATTCTGGTATGGTGGGAGAATCTCCCATGATTATGACCCGGCAGGAGTCGAGTCGATACGAAAATCCGTGGGAGACGCAAAGTTCCAAGCCGCAAATGGAGGAAACGGCTTCGCCTGTAGTGAAGGTTCCCACAGAGCAGGCTGTAAATCAGAATCCAGGGGCGATTCAGGCCAGCCAGCCGCGTTATGTTGAAGTTCGTCCACGCCGTCATTCTGCGAGTCGGCCGGCTCAAACTACTACGAGTCCAGCCCCAACCAATTCACCAGTGCAGCAGCCGACACAGCAGCCTTCCATTCAGTATCAGCCGCCGCGTGAGATTCCCGCACAGCTTCCGCCTCCTGAACCGGGAACGCAAACACCGAAACCCTCAGGAGATGGACGAAAAGTCTGATTTAAGAAAACTTGAGGAAAAAAAGGAAAAACGTTTGTTTTGACCCAAAATGATATTGCGCGGATTACCCGATTATGGTATAAATCCTACAGAAATTTATTTTGATGATGGGGATTTTCATGCGCAATTTAAATTACGGTTTTATTTTCGGCCAAAATTCATTCAGATGGATGTGCCTGCTCGGGCTTTGGGTGGTTTTATGTCTTAATGCCGGTTGCAGCAGTACGAATAATTTGACGCTCCAGGGCCAGATTTCCGACCTTCAGAACCAGCGTGTGGCCATTCAGAATGAACGTGACGCATGGAAAAACCGTTATGAAGAGCTTGAAAATTCCAACCGTGTACAGGTTCACGCCATCGCGAGCAGCCAACAGCAGATCCAAACCCTGAAAGCCGAGCAGATCGTACTTCAGAAGCAGCTTAAAGACTCCCTCGACCAGGTTGCGACGGCACAAAAACAGAACGAATTTCTTTCCCAACAGCTCGCGAAGTACGAAGACATTCGGCGGCAGCAGGAGGGCGGAACGTCCATCGCGTCCAATAACAGCGAGCGGGCGATCGCCGAATCACGCATTCCCACCGTACCCGGTACTGTCGTAACTCAAAAGCCGAACGGCCAGATATGCTTCGAGCTTCCCGGAGAAACGCTTTTTGAAGAGTCCGGCGCGATCTCCCCCAAGGGCCAGACGCTCATACGTCAGACCGCCCAGGCGATCTCGGCGGCCTATCCCGGAGCGAAAGTGAATATTACGGGCCATTTGAGCTCTTTCCAGAAAGTCAGTACCGGCTTCAAAGACGCGAAAGAGCAGTCCATGTCGCAGGCGATGACCGTTCACGATGTTCTGGTCCGAGAAAATCTTCTTCCTTCCCAGGCCTTGAGCGTTTCGGCCTGCGGAACGTCGGAACCGATCATTTCCTCTGGCACTCCGCAGGGGAAATTTCGTAACTACCGCGTGGAGTTCCTCGTGACTCCGCAATGATTTTAACCTTGCAGGTCATTTCATGTCTAAATCCTTCCATTTTCTGTTGGTTTTCATTTTTCTCTTCACTTTTTTCCCTCCGCTGCTTGTTCAGGCGGAGCCCGGGATCAACGTCACCTCGATGGTGGACTGCGAGGCCCGCCAGCGCGTCATGCTGACCGGTTGGGACGCGAAGACGCTCGGGACTCCAGCGACACTGGCGGTCTTCCACGACGGCAAACTCCTGGCCGAGTCTGATCTGAATATTCTCACGCAGGACTACTGCGCGAAGCTGCGCCGCCCGGGGGACGCGAGTCCGATGGACTACGAGCCACTTGACGTCACGTGGGTCGTGAAGGATCCCTCGGGAAAAACGCTCAAAACGTTTGAATCGACGTGGACCAGACCTCGCGAGTGGACGATTTATATGATCTCCTCGACCCACTGCGATATTGGGCTGCACAATTCGCAGTACCACCAGCGCCGGATGAGCGTCCAGTACGCTGAAAAAGTCGCCCAACTCGCCGACCAGACGAACGACCGGCCCGAGGCGTCACGCTACCGCTACATGATGGAAGGAACGTGGTTTTGGGGGAACTACGAGCAGGACCGCGGCGAACTGGCTGCCCGTGAGTACGTGCAAAAGTACGTCCTGCCGGGCCGCGTCGGGATCGGCTGCACCGCCGCCGGGAATCACACGCAGTCGTATGGTTTCGAGGAATTGTGCCGCAGCGCGTACGGGAAGCAGGCGCTCACCGACCGTTGGGGGATCCAGTCTGACACGATGGTCATGAGCGACAATAACGGGATCACGTGGTCGCTGGTCGGGCCGTACTGCGAGGCGGGGATCCGCAATATTCTGTTCAACCCGAACCAGTGGAACCCTTTGCCCTCGACCATCTGGAAAATGCGTGAGGACGTTCCGGGAGGCAACTGGAACCCGGACGCGCACGGCGGCGGCTCCCGAATTGACGTTTCGTACGATTCGCCGCTTCCGATGGTTTTTTACTGGCAGGGCGTGAACCCGGACGAGAAGATCCTGGTCTGGTGCAGCACGCAGTACGATAAAGGCGGGTGGCGTTTCGGCGTGCTTAGTCATTCGGTCCCGAGCGACTGGAAACCGATGGTCGAGAAAATGGGCCGCCAGCTTACGCTTCTGGAGGGGCGCTACCCGTTTGACCTTTGGGTCTTCCCGGGCTACTCGGACGATGAGGCACCGAGTGACTGGCAGTCGCGTCTTGCGACCGCGTGGAACGAGAAATGGATCAACCCGAAGCTACGCACGACGGGGAATCTTTCGGAGCCGTTCAACCTCTTGCGCGAGCGGTTCGACGCCCAGATCCCGGTTTTGCGCGGCGACATGACGTGCTCGTGGGCGCAGCATACGATTTGCGCTCCAGAGATCCTGGCGCAGAAATTCCATGTGGACCGTGCGCTTCCGACGGCCGAGAAACTGGCGTCGCTGGCGGCGATGAACGTCCCGGGCTTTGCGTACCCGTCCGTGGAATTCCGCCGGGCATGGGACCAGCTGATCTGGAACGACGAGCACTCCTACGGAGTGAGTGGCTACCAGGGCCGCCGCGTGTACGAGACGTGGCTCCAGCACCGCGACTGGGTCGATAAAGCGGAAAAAACGGCCGCGGACGAATCGCAGCGCGCACTGACCGCACTCGCTCAAACGATGAACGCCCCGAAGGGCGCGGTGGTAGTTTTCAACCCGTCCACGTTTGAGAGGTCGGAGATTTTGGAGGTTTCGCTTCCGGATGGGCAGAAAGTCCGTTTCCGCACACCGAAACTCGCGCCGATGAGCGTGACGATGATCCGGAGGGCCGGCGTCCCCGCCGGTCAAGAAACGGGGACGACGCTTCCAGCGTCGTCAGACCCGACCCTTCCACCCACGATCGAAAACCGGTTTTACCGCGTGAAATTCGCCGCCGACGGCTCCATCGCGTCGATTTTCGATAAAGAATTGAATCGTGAGCTGATCGACCCCAATGCGCCGTACCGCGCGAACCAGTTCGTGTACACGCAGGACAATCACAGGACTTTCGTCTCGCCCGAGCGCGCAGCATTTACGGTTTCCAGCGACGAATTCGGCGTGACGGTTACTGCAAAGATGGACGAGCCGCACTCGCAGGCCGCGATCACGCAGACGGTTTTTCTCCCGAACGATGAAAAGTGGATATCGCTCGACAATCAGATGAATCACGTGCGGGACCTGATCAACAAAAACCGCTACTACCGCTACGGCTACTACGCCTTCCCGTTTGACGTGCCGGACGGAAAGTTTCACGTGGAACTCAATGGCGTGATGGCGGAGCCGAAAAAAGACGTGACCGGCCACGGGACGGACGTTTACCTCGCGGCGCGGGATTTTGCCGGGGTCCAAAACGCCGATTTTGGCGTGGAGCTGATCCAACTCGACAGTCACCTGGTCGAGTTCGGCCGGATCGCGCCGGATAAAACGGACTTTGGGAAACCGCTCGAAACGACGCACTTGTACTCGTACATTTTCACGGACTGGCTCCAGATGCACAAAACGGGCGGTTCGTACGTGAATCCCCGCTTCCGTTACGTCCTGACGTCGCACCGGGGGACTTTCGCCGAGGCGCAGATCCCGCGTCTTGCCGAGCGTTTCACCACGCCGCTGGTCTGGCAAATTGCCGCAGGAGGAACGGCTTCTTCCGGAAACGCGCCCGCACTCCCGGCGGACTTTTCCGCTCTCCCGGCCAACGTGACGCTCCTGACGCTCAAACGGGCGGAAAACCCCGACGGCGGCTTCATCGCCCGCTTCCACGAAACGACCGGCCAGGGCGCGGTGATCCGTTTCCCGAACGCGGTCCGGTGCACGGTCACGGAGCAGCCGATCCCCGACGCGAAACCCACGGGCGAGTTCATGCTCAAACCGTTCGGGTTCCTGACGCTCCGTTTCGCCCCGGCGCAGAAAATCGCCTCGACAGTTCAGGACCTGAAAGCGGCCGAAACGACCGACGTTTCCGTGCGTTTGACGTGGAAACCGGCGGCGGCGCCCGAACTTGGCGGGGCGATGTACCGAGTGTACCGCGGTGAGTTCGCCGGCTTTGCGCCCGACGCGTTCCACCTGGTCAAGACTGTCGCGGAGCCGGAATTCACGGACGTGAATCTGAATCCCGGCACGGCGTACTTCTACCGCGTCCAGCCGGAGATCGTCTCAGGCTCCCCGAAACTCGGCGAGGTGAGCGCGGTCCTTGAAGCGCCGACCCTCGAAGTCACGCCGGAGCACGACTCGGACCCGGCCCCGATCGGAAGCCTTTACACCGGTCTGGTCTCGGAACCGAAAGCGGCGACGGGCGAGGCGGACGATCTGCTTTATCTCGAGTGGGGGCAGAACATGGAGTCGGATTTCTCGCACTACGAGCTTTACAGAAGCACCGAGAAGGGGTTCACGCCGGATGAAAAGACTTTCGTGACGAACGTGGAGCGTGGCGAATACCGCATGGGCCTCTACGCCGACCGTGGCCTGGGCGAGCACACGACGTACTACTACCGCGTCCGTGCCGTGGATAAAGCGGGGCACAAAAGCCCGTTTTCGCCGGAGTTCAGCGGGACGACTAAAGAGAATTGACCGGGCAGGGCGGTTTCAAAATCTTGCGGGGACGACGCTTCCAGCGTCGTTTTTAAAGGCCCCCTCCTTGAGGGTACCGGCTCGCGCAGCGAGACTGGGGGCGTTGCGTGAACACGCCCTTTAACTCACCCGGCGCGTAATTCCGGCCATTGGCCTCCATTTACCGCCTTCCAGCGTCGTTTTTAAAGGCCCCTCCTTGAGGGGACCGGCTCGCGCAGCGAGACTGGGGGCGTTGCGTGAACACGCCCTTTAACTCACCCGGCGCGTAATTCCGGCGATTGGCCTCCATTTACCGCCTTCCAGAGACGCTGGGCCCTTCCCGCCGCTTTTGGAAGGAGGGTGTTTTGCCTTCCACGTGCGGGAAACCATCTTCGTCCCAGACCATTTTGTCCATGAAGAAATGCCGGGTCCGGAACCCGTCCAGCGACGTGTAGGCGTGGTAGTAGAGCCACCAGTCGCCGTTCGCGTCCACAAAAACCGAATTATGCCCCGGCCCCGCCACGCTTTTTGATGCGCTTTTGGGCGAGGTTTTCGGGGCTTTTACGACCAGATTACCGTACGTCGTGCCGTGACCGGAGCGCGTGATCGGCACGCCGTCCACGCCGCAGTAAGGGCCGCGAATATTTTTCGCCCGGGCAACGTAAACTTTGTAGGTCGATTTTTCTTTTTCGCAGCACGTTCCGACGCTTCCGAAGTAGTAATAGAACTCCCCTTTCTTCACGATGTAACTTCCCTCGTAGGTGGAACCGTCCCACGGGCCGGGGTAGCCGGCGAGGAGGGTTTTGTGCGCTTTCTGGTATTCGACGCCGTTGAGGCACGCCGTTCCGTCGCGGGTCAGCTCGATCAGGTAAATGCCGCGGAACGACCCCACGACCATGAACACGGAGCCGTCCTCCTCCACGAAAACCTGCGGGTCGATGCAGTTTTCGATCCCGATTTCTGTGCAGTTGAAGAGTTTCCCCTGATCGACGTACGGCCCGGAAACGTTTTCCGCGACGGCGTACCCGATCCCGCACGGCAGGCCCCACGCGCTGAGCGAGTAGTAGTAGATCCATCGGCCTTGAACTTTTCGGACGTCCGGCGCCCAGACCTCGGCGTTGATCGGTCGGCCGTAATATTCATTTCCCCACGTTGGTTTGGGGATGATGTTTCGGGAGTGGATCTGCCACGTGCAGCCGTCGCGGCTTTTCAAAACGAGTCGCCGGGTCGAGAAGGCGTAGAGCCAGCCGTCGTCGCCCTGAATGACGGAGGGGTCCGCAACGCCCTGATCGACCGCCCTCCCGCGGGCATTCCGGATCAGGACCGGGTTGGAATACTCCGCCGCGGAACACGAAAGCGCCAGGAGGCAAATAAACGAGTTGAAAAAGAGGGAGCGGAGCATAATTAAGTGAGGAGTTAGGAGTGAGGAGTTAGGAGTTGAGTGAGGATGAAAGGCGGTAATGGAGCGCGTAGCGCGGAATTACGCGTTAGGTTCGGGGCCGGAGGAGTTTCGGCCGGCGCGTAATTCCGGCCTCCGGCCTCCATTACCGCCTTCCGTTTTCACTCCTCAATCCGGCAGCGGCGTCACGACCGGTTCTTTGCCCGGTTCGGTTACGATCTTGCCCCCGCCGTCGGTCTTGAGGATCCCGAAATCGACCGGAGCCGCGGGTGGGAAAAGACGCTCATAAAGCGGCTGGTCCGTCTCGATTTGAGGCTGGAACGTCTTTCCGTCTTCCAGCCGGCCCAGTCTGTAACGGTAATAAAACGCCGGGGTCGCGAGCATTTTCAGGCGCAGATCGTAGTTCATCACGTCGGCCCCGAGCGGAACCGCGGAGACGAAGAGTTCCTGCCGCCCCGTCCGACGGTCCGCCGGAATTTCCAGCGTGGTTTCGATCGCAGACCGGAAGTCCCCCTCGACGGTCTTCAGCAAAACGTCCTCGCACGTATGCGTTTCGTTCGTTCCCGCCCGTGAGAGCCAGAACGTGAACTGGAATTTTTCCTGGGGAACTGGCCGGTCCTGGAAGCGCTCCCAATCGACGCGGACGTTCAGCTTTTCGGCGGGTAGGGCGTTCAGTTCCACCTGCGCTTTCGGCGAGACCGGCACCAGACCGGAAACCGGCTTGCGGCGCGCGTTGACGTAGTGGACGGTTTTCGCACCTTCTTTCCAGGTGGAACGTTCCACGACCCGGCCGGAGGCGTGGCGGTAGATCATCGATTCGGTCCCGGTTTGGGGATTTCGGGCCAGAAAACCGAACTGTGGGAGCGTGACCCCTTCGACCGCCCAGTCTTCGGTCCCCTGGTTGACGTAAACCGTCATGCCGCAGTCCCAAACGACTTTCACGCGGTGAATGTCGCCGCCGACGAACTCGACGCTGAGGATCTCTGAGCGGGCGAGTTCCCGCGAGACGCACTGGGCGAGCCAGTACATGCGGACCGTCTGGTGCAGCGCTTTCGGAAGGTCCAGATCGCGGACGTAACCGGAAAGGATCTCGTTCACGTCCCGGCAAAAACCGTCGGTCATCAGCGCGTGCCCGGTCAGGATCTCGGTCGAAATGTACTCGTCGCTTTCCAGCCCGTGCAGTTCGCGGCCGAGCGAGCCTTCGAAGCGCTGGGAGTAACCGACGCCGTGGAGGATCATTTTCTGGTGGTTCACGAGATCGAACCACGGGATCCGCGTCACGTCCTCAAAATCC
Source organism: Thermoguttaceae bacterium (assembly GCA_030530205.1). Classification (GTDB taxonomy): domain Bacteria; phylum Planctomycetota; class Planctomycetia; order Pirellulales; family Thermoguttaceae; genus RGIG3701. The sequence goes on from JAUMVK010000076.1 coordinate 7,832, forward strand.
CGGATCGTGAACCAGCGGTAAGGAACGCTCGAATCGCGCGTCAGGCGCATGAACTGGCAGTCGCCGCCGTCCAGATGCCCCACGAGGAAATCGTGCGCCGACTCGCTGTTCGTGAAGGTCTGAAAACCGCACGCGGCGTTCTGCGTGTTCCGGATCGTGTCGAAGACGTTCGCCACGCCGGCCACCGCCTCTTTTTGCGTGATGAATCGTCCGTTCCGGTCCCAGAGCGGCGCGGCAGCCCACGGCCCAGTCCCCAGAACGTCCGTGAAGACCGCGTCGAGCGTGAAACCGTCGGCGTTCATTTCGTCGAGCGTCTGCTTCATCACGCCGGCGGCGCGGTGGGCCGCAAGCCGGTAACTCTGCGCGTCGAGCGGAACGTTCAGGTACGCAGGCAGCGGCTGACCGTCGGCCTTGAATGTCACGTTTTCAAACGAAAACGTCGAGGCGTCCGGGTAATAATCGATCACGTTCAGGTGCACGCCCATCCCCCAGCCGTACTTGCGGCAGAGCGCGAGGCAGTTTTTCATCTCCTGCGTCGTTCCGAAGAGCGGGTTCGGCGGGTAAACGTCCGGCAGGCGGTGGTCGTAGTGGAACCTCTGCCAGTTGTGCGAGATGAAAAACAGATCGTCGCGCAGGCCGTACGTTTCGGCGCACTGGCGCAGGAATTTTTCGTGCTGGGAGAAACGCCCGTTCCAAAAGTCCACGCAGAATTTTCCCGCCTTTTTCGCGGCTCCCGGAGCGGCGGGTTTTTCCATCAGCGGCCGGTAGCGGATCGCGCAGTCGAAGCCCCCTTTCGTCCCGGAAACGAGCGTGAACGTGGTGGGCGAAATGCCGGAAATTCCGCAGAGTTTCTTTTCCGGGTCGTGGAAAGTGTAGAGGAACGGCGCGCTGGAAGCCATGAGGAGCGATTTCCCGTCGGCGAAGTCAAACGCGACGTACGACGTGGAGTTTTGGTGGCCATTGGACGAAATATTCACCTTTCCCGGCTTTTTCACGTACCAACCGTAACTCATGTAAAGGCCCTCGATCGCCTGCGGGGAGACGAGCTGCACGTCCTGAAGCGCGACCGGGTCCGCGTCCACCTGGATCTGAAGCGCGTCCCCTTTTTTGCGGAACGAAACGGCCGGTTTTTCCCCCTTCACGGTTTGAATTCTCAGCTCGAGCGGGATCCCGTCCAGGGGTTCCACCGGGACCGTGATCCACTGCGTCTCGACTTTCGGCTGGACTTTTTCGACCCCGACGAGCGTCTGGACCGGGTAAACCACGTTGATCTTCGTGCCGTTAAAAAAGACGTTGAGCGTCACGGGGTAGTGGGCCGTGAACGTTCCGGGGAGCGCCGCGATCTGGACCGTTTTCGTGAGCGTGCCGTTGGCGGGGATCGTTTCGTCGGTGGTCAGCGTCTTTTTTTCCGGCTCGGAACTTTCCGGGAAAATGACCGAGTCGAGCGCGCTGAACACGAGTTTGGCGCGGATCTCCCGGTCGTTCCGGTTTTCGAGCGTGACCGTCACGTTGACCGGGACATTCAGTTCCCTGATCGCCGGCGGCTGCTGCATCGTGACGGTCAGCCCGCCCTCGGTGCCGGAATTGCAAACGTACGCGCAGACCGTTCCGGTCAGGAACAAAACGAACAGAAAAGAAAGGAAAGGTTTCATTTTAGTAGGGGGGAAGATTTTTTTGAGTTAGGAGTGAGGAGTTGAAAACGGGAGGCGGTAATGGAGGCCGGAGGCCGGAATTACGCGTGGATGGGAGGCGGTAATGGAGCGCGGAGCGCGGAATTACGCGTGGGTTCCACGGCTGGAGATTTTCAACCGGCGCGTAATTCCGGCCTTCGGCCTTCATTACCGCCTCCCATTCGTCCGTGGTGGTTTTGGCCGGCGCGTAATTCCGCGCTTCGCGCTCCATTACCGCCTC
>JAUMVK010000033.1:0-48268 GCA_030530205.1 Thermoguttaceae bacterium
AGACAGACAGCGATTCGTACAAAATTCGTATTTATGAGTTAGAAAAAGAAATCGCCCGGCTGAAGTCGCAAATCAGCCAGCAACGGTATGGTCTGGTCTGGCTTGACGTACCGGAAGGGTTTGAACAGGAGAGCGAAAACCGGATACCAATTCTTGAGGAAGTCCCGGAAAGGGCGATCCATAACACGGATGGGAAGCCTTGCCATATTCTGATCGAGGGGGACAATTACCACGCTCTGACGTGCCTGAACTATACCCACCGCGGCCGGGTGGACGTCATCTACATCGATCCGCCGTACAATACCGGGTCCGACGGTTTTACGTATCGTGACAGGCGGTTCCTCAAGGAAAAACCGGACGGAACGCCCGTGCCCAAGGACCACCCCTTGCGCCATTCCTACTGGCTTTCTTTCATGTCCAAGCGTCTCCGCATGGCCAAAAATCTGCTCTCCGACCGTGGAGTCATTTTCATTTCCATCGATGATAATGAACAGGCCAATCTGAAACTGCTGTGCGACCAGATTTTCGGTGAGGCAAATTTTGTGGGAACAATCTTATGGAAAAAGAAAACAAATGGGAATAATATGGGATTTCTCCCGCCGGTTCATGATTATATTTTGTGCTTTGCGAAAGATATAAATTCGATACAAGACATGGGCTACCCTGTATCAAAAGAACATATTCAAAAAACTTTTTCCAATCCAGACAATGATCCTCGTGGGCCATGGACTACCTCCGATTTGTCCGCAAATCATAAAGGACCTTATTTTGAAATTAAGAATCCTGCCAATGGAGACAGTTTTTTTCCTCCAGAGGGCAGATATTGGGTATTTAATGAACAAGAAGTGTTGAGAAGGATTGCAGATGGAAGAATAATCTTTGGTAAATCAGGTACTACAAGACCAGTTCAAAAGGTTTTTCTTTCAGGGAGAAAATACTCAAAAATCAGAGCAGAATCCTGGTGGGATAAAAAAGGGATGAATGAAGATGCGACTTCCGAGCTAAAGGAAATATTTGGAATTGCAAAGGTTTTTACCCATCCAAAGCCATCTGAACTTTTGTATCATATTTTAAAAATTAGTACAGAAACAAATAGTATAATTCTCGATTTCTTTGCAGGTTCAGGGACCGCCATGGATGCTACAATGAAATTGAATAATGAAGATAGTGGAACACGTCAGTGTATTCTGGTACAAGTTAATGATCAAGATGTCTGCGAAAACGTCACCTACGAGCGGAACCGGCGCGTCATGCAGGGGTACACCAACGCCAAAGGGGAGGCAGTTCCCGGGCTGGGGAACTCGCTGAAATACTACCGGACCGCGTTCGTCGGCAGGAATCCGCCCCGGCGGGCGCTTGACAGCGACCGGCTGGAACTGGCTTGCAAGGCCGGGAATTTGCTCGCGCTGGCGGAAAACACGCTCTTTGAGATCGAAAGGACCGAGGCGTTCCAAATATTCACCGACGACTCCGACCCGCAAAACGTCACGGCCATTTATTTTCTCGAGGACATTGACCGGCTGGAAGAGTTTCAGGCCCGTGTGGAAGCGCTCGCGGAACAGGCGGGAAAGGTGGCCGTGTATATTTTCAGCTGGGACGACGGGGCCATTTACGATTCCATGTTCGAGGTGTGCCGGAACGTGGAGGTCAAGTCCATTCCCCAGCCGATCCTGGAGATTTACCAGACACTGCAGTAAAGTATTGCCTCAAAAATTTCCCTTTTTTAACGACGCTGGAATCGTCGTCCCCGAATAAAATGAAACCATTAGATTTTCAGGAAAAAGCCGTCACGGAACTGATCACTTGTTTCAAAAAGCTCTGGGCCACCGGGAGGTCCGGGTTGGAAATCGTGTTCAAGTCGCCGACCGGGAGTGGGAAAACGTTTATGGTCTCGGATTTTATCCGCCAGATGAACCACCAGCCGGATTGGGACTGGGATAAGGCGTGGATCTGGGTCACGTTCTCGGACGACCTGGCGATGCAAAGCCGACAAAAGTTTCAGGACTATTTTGTGCCGAATCAGGAAAACCGGCTTTTGACGCTCGCGGACATCAACTGCGGGAAGCTGCAGAAAAACGACATCCTGTTCATGAACTGGCAGAAGCTCGTTTCGCGGAAAGCGGAAAACCGCCGTCTGCGCCGCCCCGACGACGAGCGAATGTTCAAGGAAAACGGCTGTTACTTTGAGGACCTGATCGAAAATACGCGAAATGACGGGCGGGAGATCATCCTCGTCATCGATGAAAGCCACAAAAACGTTACTGATGCGGCCATGCGCGATGTGATTCGCCCGATGAACCCGCGCCTTTTGTTGAAAGTTTCCGCCACGCCGGAACGTATTCCGACGGCTGAGGAAGTTGCCAATCGGTGGGCCGCGTTCGTCAAGGTACAGCGGGAGACGGTGGTCGAGGAAGGTCTCATCAAGGAGCGTATCGTCTGCCAGACGGATGAAGACCTGCGCCGACATCAGGCGGAAGACCTGGATAAGCTGCTGCTCGAATTGGCGATGAGCCGTCAATCGGATCTGCGCCGGGAATACCAGCGTCTTGGGCGAAACGTCAATCCGCTGGTACTCATTCAGCTCCCCAATGACGACCGCAAACTTTCCGCGATGGGGGTTCAGACCAAGGAACAGATCGTGACGGAATTTCTTCAAAACCGGGGAATTTCTGAAAACCGGATCGCGTACTGGTTTGACCAGCGGCGGGAGAATATGGACTTCATCGAGGCGAATGATTCGGAGGTCGATTTTCTTCTGTTCAAACAGGCCGCCGGGACGGGGTGGGACTGCCCCCGCGCCCAGGTTTTGGTCATGTACCGGGAAATCACTTCCCCAACGTTCTACACTCAGACTGTCGGGCGGATCCTACGGATGCCGGAACCCAGGGAGAAGGAAATTTACGCCCACGCGCCGATGCTGCGGGTGGGATACCTCTTCACTAATTACAATCGGGAGGAAGTTCAACTCCCGGACCAGACCAAAAATGACCCGAAAACGACGTTTATTTCAGAAAACCGGTTTGGGGAGGATTTACGTCTTCACGAAAAACTGAAAACGACGTTTTTGTCCCGCGTTGATTACGGCGATATTGGGGAAGTGAGGACGTTTCAGCGCAGTATGCGCGCGTCGTTTGACCGGTTTTTCGGGATCGGGGAAACCGGAATGTCGGCGAAAAACGCCGGAAAACTGGAAGCCAAGGGGATCGATTTGGACCCGAGACTGACGAATAAGCTCATCGTGAACACGGAGATTGAGAATTTCGATAACATCCAGATCGAAATGAAGGAAAAAGGCAACGACACGGAATTCGAGATCTCGACGCACGACGTAGAGAAGATTTTCACCCTTTTTTGCGTTCAGCTTTTGCGGGAGCAAGGGCCGGAAACGAAAATCACCAACGTCGCCCGTTCCTGGGGACCGTTCAAGAGCATGCTGCGCTCGTGGCTCGGGAAGACGCTCAACGCCGACAGTGATTACTACTACCGGGTTTTCATTAAAGACATTCAGAAGGATGGGCACAGCGTTTTCCGCCAGGCCATTACGCAATCCCTGAAAGAATACCGCCCGGTATTGGAAGAGTATCTGGAGAAACGTAATCAGGAAAATGAGCGCCGAAACGCCGAACAGTTTGTGATTCGCAGGAATTATTATTTCACGGACGATTACGAGGAACTGGAGGTCCGGCGCAGTCTGCTCCAACCGTTTTACATCAGAAAGGATTACCCCGGGCGGGATAATGAGGAAGCTTTCATCAAATTTCTGGATGATTGGGATCAAGTCGATTGGTGGTTTAAAAACGCGGACTCGGGAAAAGACAGCTTCGCGTTGAAATATTACGATACGGGCACAGACTCCCAGCGGCTTTTTTACCCGGATTGGATCGTAAAATTCCAAGATGGACGATACGGCATTTTTGACACGAAAAAAGGACAAACGGCCAATTCCCAGGAAACCAGGGATAAGGCGGAAGCCCTGCAGGCTTTCCTTCAGCGGCTCGAACAGGAAATTCAGGAGCCGGTTTTCTTCGGAGGGATCGTCGTCCATGAAAATGGATTGTGGTATTTGAATCAGGAGACGAAATACACTTCACCGATTCCAAACCTCAACGAGGACTGGCACGTATTGGGGGACTGATGAGGCGAAATTTCGAGGAGGCTCACGAACAGGCCGCAAAAATTTTCCCCTCCCCCTCGCTTTTTCTCCATAATTTGGTAAAATTTTATAGATTTCCGGTTTCAGGTTTCCGAAATATAGGAATAATAAATGATTTTGTCAATTTAATTAATGTGGAGATAAAAATGGCTATTGAAGAAAAAGTCGAAGTCGTGTGGCATGAAAATTCCGTTTCTCGCGCGGACCGGGAGAAGCTCAACGGGAACAAAGGCGGGATCCTTTGGTTCACCGGTTTGAGCGCCTGTGGGAAAAGCACCGTCGCGAACGTTCTGGACCACAAGCTCAACCAGATGGGCGTTCACAGCGTCGTGCTCGACGGCGATAACGTCCGCCACGGGCTGAACGCCGCTCCGAAAATGCTTCTCGACGTCCACGGTGAGGAATTCGCCAAGCGTTTTGGACTCGGTTTCTCCGCGCAGGACCGTGAGGAAAATATCCGCCGCATCGGCGCCGTTGCCAACCTTTTCGCCAATGCCGGCATTTTGACCATCACGGCTTTCATCAGCCCCTACCGCGTGGACCGTGACCGCGTTCGCGCCAAGGCCGCTGAGGGCGATTTCGTCGAGATCTTTGTCGATACGCCGCTGGAAGTCTGCGAGCAGCGTGACCCGAAGGGAATGTACAAAAAAGCCCGCGCGGGCGAGATCAAGGGTTTCACTGGCATCGACGACCCGTACGAAGCGCCGCTGAACCCGGAGATCGTCCTGAAAGGCGCCGAGAAGTCTCCGGAAGCGCTGGCCGACGAAGTGATCGAGTATCTGAAAAAGACCGGCAAGATCGCGTGAGTTTTTTTAAGTGGTAAGTGATAAGTAGTCAGCGTTCTGCCTTCGGCAGAATAGGGGAATGCAAGTGAGAAAGCAATCCCATATTTCGGCGCAGCCGAAACACTGACTACTGACTACTGACTACTAAAAATTTCTGATATTTTTTCAAAAATCTCTTGCAAAATTCCTGATTCTGTGTAAAATAATTCTTGATGTTAATTCAAGGAGTAATTCTATGAACGTTCAAAAAGTATCCATTTCGTTCCTGTTTGCTGCCCTTTTTGTCGTGGGAAGCTGGTCCGGCGCCGCGTTTGCCGTGGTTTATGATTCCGACCAGGAAGGGGGCGTCACCATCACGGCAGTCGCTGCCGGTGACTCGCTCATCGGTTCCGGCACGGCCACCTATTCCTCGACCAGTACCGGAACGGATTGGAGCCTTTATAATATGGACGCCTCCGCCTTCACCGGGACGGAAATCCTCACGAAAGGCCGTTTCAGGGTGAGAGCGCAGTCCCAGCTGGGAAGCAGTGAAACGCCCCCGACCATCATCGTTCAGGACGGCGCGCATCTGTGGCTCATCCAGGACGGTGTAACTCCGGACATTACGGCCAATATTACGATTTCCGGCCACGGGAGGGACCCGAACAATCAGAACGGTCTGGGCGCGATCCGTTTCGAAAATAACTCATATCTCAGGGGGGCCGTGACGCTCGCGGCGGACTCAACCATCAGCACGTTCTATAGTTCGCAGACCGAAGCCTATAAAATCCTGTATTCCACCGTCGCTTTGGAAGGGCACACGCTTTACTTGGGTTCCAGCCCGAACCATAATCCGAACCAGTGGCAAAGTCAGGATTACTGGTTCACCGGCCTGACCGTTTCGGGCAAGGTCTCCGGCTCCGGGAAACTCGTCATTAATAATACGTCGGGCAAGAGCAATATTCTTCTTTCCAACGTGGAAAACGATTTCACCGCGCCGATCGAAGTCCTTCACGGCTCGCTGCAAGTCAACGATGTGCGGGCGCTGGGCCAGACGACTCAAATCACGGTGAAGGATTCCGGAAATCTGACCGTCGCCGCGGGTTCGGGAACGATTTCCGGTCTGACGATCAACATGGAAAGCGGCAGTACCGCCCAGCTTAGCGGCAGTGGGATCACGAACACGTCGGTGAGTTTGCCTGAGGGCGCGACGTTGACCGTGAGTTCCCAGGTAGGACTTACCATTACCGGAAAAGGAACCGTCCAGCGCGGGTCTGAAGACGGCTTCGCCAACGTGGACGCGACGAACTTCCACGGCACGGTCCAGCTGACCAAGGATCGTGCGAAAATCGCGAAGCAGTCCAAGCTCGGTGCGACGGACGTGACGGTAAACGTTCCCAGCGGCGCGCAGCTCTGGCTCATCGGCGCGGGAACCGTCACCGGAACGTTCAACATCGCGGGCGACGGCTACAACACCGTCACGGCGAATGACCACTTCGGAGCCATTCGTCTCGAAACGAACAGCAGCATTGATGGCCAGGTCAATCTCGATGCGGATGCCACGATTTCGACCTGGTACAATACGGAGACTTCCAAAAAGATCCTGGCCAATGTAAACCTGAACGAGTACACGCTTACGCTTGGCGCACCGTCCTCGAAAGACATGGGGGCGTGGATCCCGACGGAAACGCAAGGCCGGCAGTTTACCGCTCTGACGGTCCAGGGCGAGATTTCCGGCACGGGCGGCCTGCGCATCAATAACCAAAAGACCATTTACCTGAAAACTGCCGCGGACTACACCGGCGCGACGACCATCCAGTACGGCGAGTTTGCGCTCGATGCGGCCGACGCGATCGCTTCGTCCTCATCCGTCAGCGTGGCGGAGGGCGGAAGCGTGACTTTCTCGCAGGATCAGACGCTCCAGAACCTCTCCGGCTCGGGGAACGTCACGGGTGCGGCGGGCAAAAACCTGACCCTGAAGTACACCGGAACGGGAAGCGACGCTTTTACCGGGAAAATTACGCTTGGCGAAGGCGGAAAACTCACGTACATTAATGACTCGGATGCCGGCCGCCAGACGCAGGTCAACAATCTCGTGACCGACACTCTGACGATCGGTTTTACGGCGAACAGCGCGGACGAATTCCTCGTGGATTCGTTTGCCATCACCGACGTGGGGCAGATCCAGATGAAGGACCTGGACGAAGATACGCCCCTGGCGGGTCTGAATTACCCGATCATCAAATCGGCCGGCGGACTTCCTGAATTTGATGACTGGACGAGTCTTCTGACCGATGCAAGCCGTGAGCACTGGTACCTGTACGCGAGCGGCGATACGCTCTTCGCGGCGGTCGATGGAAGTACGGTACCGGAACCCTCGGCGTGGCTTTTGCTTCTGCTCGGCGTGTTCTTCCTGCGGCGGGCGGGAAAACGGCAGTGAATCCTGCGTGGGGACGGAGCTTTCAAAGCCGTCCCCGTTTTTTTTGTGCGAAATGAACGAATTGCGGGCTTGAATGTCTTGAACCTGAACATGAAACCTGAAAAGTTCTAAAAAAATCTAAAAAATTCCCCACCCCCTACTTCCTAAAACACCCTTTTCGCTGTATATTGAAGATTAATCGTTTTTTTACCGAAAATTGAAGGGGAGGATTGTCTCCCGATTTTGGTAAACAGAAAATTAATGGTGGTCCGTATGACAGTTGCAGCCTGTTTTTGCTGGGTAAAAGATTTTTGCATTCCGAGCCGAACGGACGCGGGACACGCCATTCTGGATGGTGTGCTGCTTCAGCTTCAGGACTTTGAATGGGAGCAAAAAGACGTTTTTGCCATTCAGCTTGCATTCGAAGAAGCGCTCGTTAATGCAATCCGTCATGGAAATCAGTCGAATAATCGGCTTGGAGTTCGTGTTCATCTGGAAATCTCGCCTGAACGTTTCCTCGCGACCGTAGAAGATGAAGGCCCCGGTTTTAACCCGGACAAATTGCCTGATCCAACACTGGAAGATTTTCTGGATCGACCGTGCGGCCGTGGTGTAAAGCTGATGCGTGCTTTTATGACGTCGGTTCATTTTAACCCGACGGGGAACGCGGTAACGCTGGAAAAATTCCGTTCTACGCCCGTTCCGGAAAGATTCCTGGTTCAGGAGGCTCAAGACGTTCAGAAAGTTCAGGAGCCCCAGGAAGTTCAGGAACCTCAGCAGATTCAGGATACCGCAAAGCCTGTTCAGGCAGAGTGTACGGCCCCTCCCACTGAGTCTCAGTCCGAGATTCAAGTCCATTAATTTATAATTCAAAGAACAATCGAAAACCTTTCATCTTTACTATAATCAAGGAGAAATCCCAATGACGGACCTTCGGCACATTACGGTCAAGACCCTTGAGGACAATTGTATCGCCACACTGCTGGACAACCGAATCGTGGACGATATGAATATCTACGAACTCGGTCAGGAACTTTTCGGGCTGGTTGAGCAAAATGGTTATAAAAAAATCGTGCTCAATTTCTCGAATGTTGGTTTCCTCTCCAGTGCGGCGCTTGGCAAGCTGATCATGCTTTATAAAAAAGTTGCGGTACGCAATGGCTCCCTGAAGCTGTGCTGCATTTCTTCTGATATTCGCGAACTGTTCACGATGATGAATCTGGACCGTATTTTCACGATTTGCGCCACAGAAGGCGAAGCGATCGCATGAAAAACAGTTCCTCGAACGGCTGGCGTGCCCTTTACCCGTTTGAATCGCATTTTTTAGAGTTTGGCCCAAATCTCCGCCTTCACTTTCTGGATGAGGGGCCGAAGGACGCGCCGTCGATTCTCATGTTGCATGGGAATCCGACGTGGTCGTTCTATTGGCGGAATCTGGTGAAGGCGCTGCGCGATGATTTTCGTGTCATTGTGCCGGACCATATTGGCTGTGGTCTTTCTTCAAAACCTGGCCGGGGTGAGTATTCTTTTACGCTTGACCAACGAATTCGGGACGTGACGGCGTTGATCCAGCACCTGGATCTGCACGATATTACTCTCCTGGCTCATGATTGGGGCGGAGCGATCGGCATGGGGACCGCCGGCCGAAATCCCGAGCGTTTCGCGCGTTTTGCTCTTTGTAATACCGGGGCGTTCCGGTTCAATCGGATCCCCGCCCGCATTGCGTCGTGCAGGATCCCGATTTTCGGGCGCGTGGGAATTCAGGGTTTCAATCTTTTTGCGTGGACCGCGACGTTCATGGCCGTGGAGAAACCGCTTTCGCCGGAGGTGAAGGCGGGGCTTCTCGCGCCGTACGATTCCTGGAAAAACCGGCTGGCGACGTGCGAGTTCGTGCATGACATCCCCATGGGACCGCAGGATCGGAGCTGGGAAACGCTCTGCGAGGTCGAGAAAAATCTGGCGCTTTTGAAAGACCGGCCGGTCTGCCTGATGTGGGGGATGAAAGACTGGTGCTTCACGCCTGCTTTTATGAGTAAATTCCAGGAATTTTTCCCGCAGGCGGAAGCGCATCCATTCCCCGATGCGGGGCATTATGTCGTCGAGGAAAAGTGGGAAGAAATGGTTCCAATTTTGAGGCAGTTTATTACCTCAAAATGAATTACTCCGCGTTCTTTTTGAGTTCAGCCTCTACCGCGGCGGCAAGCTCGGCGCCTCGAATGTCTTTGGCGACGATCTCCCCTTTCCGGTTGATCAGGATCGGGAACGGAATGTACTCGACGCCGTAGTACTCTGAGAGAACGATTCCCGTGGAGGTTTTGGCCTCCGGATCGAGCATCTGTTTCCACGTGATCCCATTTTCCTGGGTGTACTTCTGAACGGCTTCTGCTTCTTTGTCGCACGAAACGCCGATGATTTCCAGCCCGGCATCGTGGTATTGGGCGTACATCGGAATGATCGTCTCCGCGATTTCACGGCGGCAGGGCGGGCACCAGGTCGCCCAGAAGTCCAAAAGGACCACTTTCCCGGTATAGTCTTCCGGATTACAGGCGGTTCCGTCGATAAACGTTCCGCCGTACTCCGCCTTTTCAAGGTTTCCTTGCGGAGTTGCCGGAGGATTTACCGGAGAATTCGGTTTTGACGGGCAGCCGACGATAAACGCGCAGCATAAAATGAGGCTCAGCGCGAACAGAAAATTGAGAGTTTTTTTCATGATACAAACCTCCGGGCTTAATCTTCAAGTACTTTCCGAATATTTTCTTCTGTTACGGGTGAAATGACGCCGTATTCGGTGATGATCCCGGCGATGTATTTGGCCGGGGTGACGTCAAAGGCCGGGTTATAAACGTCCACGCCATCCGGGCCGGTCTGACGGCCGAAACCGTGCGTGACCTCGCGCGGGTCGCGCTGCTCGATCGGGATCTGGTCGCCGGTCGCGAGCGTCAGGTCGAACGTGCTTTTCGGGGCCGCCACGTAGAACGGAATATTGTGCACGTGGGCCAGACACGCGACGGAGTACGTCCCGATTTTGTTTGCCGTATCACCGTTGGCGGTGATGCGGTCCGCCCCCACGACGACGGCCTGGATTTTGCCCTCACGCATGACCTGCGCCGCCATATTGTCGCAGATGAGCGTCACGGGGATCTCATGCTGCATGAGTTCCCAGGCGGTCAGGCGCGCCCCCTGAAGCAGCGGCCGGGTTTCATCCGCGTAAATGTGGAGTTTTTTCCCGTGCTCGGTCGCCCAGAAAAACGTCGCCAGGGCGGTTCCGTAGTCGGCCGTCGCAAGTCCCCCGGCGTTGCAGTGGGTCAAAACGCCCGCCCCGTCCGGAAGGAGTTCCGCGCCGTATTTCCCGATGGCCCGACAAATCGTCCGGTCTTCTTCGTGGATCGCGCGAGCCTCCATCAGCAGGCGGTTGGCCACCTCGCGGGGATGAAAAGTCTGCGTGCAAACCATCAACTCTTTGACCTGGTACGCGATTTCCTTCATGCGGTCCAGCGCCCAGAAAAGATTGACCGCCGTCGGTCGGCTGCTCGCCAGATACGCCACGACTTCGTCGAACTTGGCGAAGAATTTGGCCGGGTCCATTTCCTCAAGCACGGGCTGAATCCCGATACAAACGCCGTAAGCGGCCGCGATCCCGATGGCCGGCGCGCCGCGAACGCGCAGGGAGTGAATCGCCTCCCAGACTTTTTCGACGCAGCCTTTTGAGAATTCAAGCACGATGAACTCGGTCGGGAGAAGGGTTTGGTCAATCATAAAAAGCGAGCCGTCGGCGCCGCCTTCCCAGTGAATCGTTTCAGGTTTGCTCATTTTTGGGTGATGAATTATTAAGGGAGAATTGATTCATTTCGTCCGCCGCACTTGCTCCGAAAAGCATATAGTCGTCGGAAGAAAACAAAAATTGGACGCCGGCCTCGCGCAGCCGCTTGACGGAGTCGGGCCGCTGGTCCCAATCGAAGGCGTGAAGGACCCGGTTCGAGGTGGGCGCAACATTTAAAATCGTACCGCGGTCGGCAAGAAAACGCAGGACCTCGGGACTCTCCACGGCATGGATCCCGTGCTGGACCTCCGCCAGATCAAGGACCTCGACCGTATGCCGGATGGTTTCCGCGGAGCCGAACTCGCCCACGTGCGCTTTGAGTTTCAGACCGGCATTTTGGGCGGTCCGAAAGAGGCTCCGGAACGTTTCGGGCGGCTGGGCGTCTTCCACATCGTAAAGGTCGATCCCCCCGAAATACGGGGCCAGATCCGGCCGGCGGTCCCTCACGCGAAGGACGTCGCCGAGCCACTTTTCCAGGTCCTCCATGGGTTTGGTTCGGGGAAAACCCAAGTCGAGCCGAAAATCCAGCGTGGGCGTGAATTCCTGATGTGTCCGTGCGATTCTTTCAACACAATCTTCGGGCGTGAGGTGGTAAATCCAGGGAAAATCCGCGCCAAAACTCGCCTCAAAACGGGTCACGCCGCTTTTTTGCGCCTGCTCCAGTGCGGATCGGACCGAAACCTCGAGGTAATTCGGGCGCTGGCATAGTGGAACGAGAAACTGCCGGACCCACCGATTCAGCCGAGCGATCGCCTGCGTGGAGGTTTCCGTTTCACCCTCCTGAAGCGCCGGAAGGTCAAACGTCCGAAAATTCGGGAGCGAGACGCCAAATTCCCGTTCCAGATCGGCTCTGGCGGCGCTTAAAAGGAGATGAGCGTGACGGTCCTGCATCGGTTTTTTATCCTGGATTTTTTAAAAGGGCTTCAGGTACGAAGCGCGAGCAGTTCGTCGATTTCCTTCTGAATGGCGGCTTCGTCCATTTTCGCGTCGGTGTATTTGCGCTCCAGGGCCGCCAGATCGTCCTCGACGTAATCGGACTCTTCCTCGTCCAGACGATTCACGAAGGAAATCCCGTTCAAGTGGTCAAATTCGTGCTGAATGATGCGTGCGGGGAAACCTTTGAAGACCATTTTTACGGGCTGACCATCCAGATTGAAACCCGTGATCGTGACTTTCGGGGCGCGGACCACGTCGGCGTAAATTTTCGGGAAACTCAAACACCCTTCTTCACCCTTCACGGGCCGCCCTCCGCCGAGCTGAATTTCCGGATTGATGAAAACGAATTCCTTCTCTTTGTTGGCAGGATCGCCAGTTTCGTTCATGATGAAGAACCGGTACGGAAGACCCACCTGATTGGCGGCGAGTCCAACACCTTTGGTTTCGTACATAAGCGGGAACATCTCGGTGATGATCGCCTTCAGTTCCGCGTCAACTTTACGCAGCGGTTTACAAACCATCTTCAAAACTGGGTGCGGATACTTCACGACTTCCATTTGAAACCTCTCTCGTTAAAATCGTTTGTCTGGTACAATATTTTTAAATATACATCATTTGGCGGAAAAGGCGAGGGGGGGCGGCTCTTTTATGGGTCGAGGAAACCCGCGTCACAAGCGAATTTTCCAGATATTTTAAACTCCAAGCTCGCAAAAATGTGCTTCGAGTGACTGGTTTTGGGTGAAATCCGAAACACTTCCGTCGAATTTCAACCGGCCCTCCGCAATGAACAGGATCCGGTTGGTCATGGCCTCCACCTCTTGTAAAATGTGCGTCGAAAGCAGGATCGTTTTCGTCTCGCCAAGCGCACGGATCGTCTTGCGAACCTCCTGGATTTGAATGGGGTCCAAGCCCGACGTGGGTTCATCAAGGATGAGGACGTCCGGGTCATGGAGCAGTACCCGGGCCATTCCGACCCGCTGACGAAAACCACGGGAAAGTTTTCCAATGGGTTTCCCGAGAACGGAACTTAAATTACACATTTCGATGACCCATTCCATCCGCTGCAGCCTGCTTTTTCGGGTCATTCCGAGCGCGTTGGCGAAAAATTCGAGCAGACCTTTAGGGGTCATGTCGGGGTAAAGAGGTCCGTTTTCCGGCAAGTAGCCGAGATGACGCGCTCCGGCGATGCGCTCGGAACTCATGTTGAACCCGGCGATTCGGGCAGTACCGGAACTCGGAGCAAGGAAGCCCGTCAGAATTTTCATCGTGGTGCTTTTACCGGCTCCATTGGGGCCAAGAAAGGCCACGACTTCGCCGCGGCGGATCTGGAACGAAACGTTTTCGATTGCCGTGAACGGGCCGTAATATTTGCACAGGGAATCTGCTTCAATTAAAATGGAAGAGTCTGACATAAAATTCACCAAACGATTAATCTGCCCCCGAGCCGGTCGGGGAAATGAGCCGCAACGTTCCGGCACAGCTCAGGAAAGGACTGCTTGCACGTGAAATGCGCGGCCACGATCCAGCGGTTTTGGAATCGGTTTCGACGGTCCAGAACGTCCTGCAGGTGCGTATGCTCGTACTGGTGGATGAGGTCGGGCGTGTACCCCGTCCCGCTGGCCGTCATTTCCATGATGAGGATCTCCGCCTCGTAAAAAACCGGGTTCAGGTCGAGCGCCTCCGGCAACGTGTCGCCCGTGTAGGCCAGACGTGGGACCGAGTTTTCGTAAACCGCGTAGCCAAGCGATGGAATTCGGTGAAAAGTTTCCAGCGCCTCCACGCAAAACGTTCGGCCATCGTCCGTCTGCCACTCGATCTGGTCGCCCGCGTTGATTCCGTGTACCTTATATGGGTAACATGCTTCGTCCAGTTCCTGAAACGCTCCGAGGAATCTGCTCACCGCCTCAAGCGAGTACTCCGGAACGTAAATCTCCGGTGGAGCCAAATTCGTTTTCCTGCGCCTTGCGATGTACTGGTACAAGCCCGTAATGTGGTCACGATGCGTGTGAGAAATGAAAAGCCGGTGGATTTTAGTCGTGAAATCACTCGGATGTGCGCCAACGTCCAGCCCCAATTCATACTCAGGAACGTTCCAGAACGTCTGGATGCTCGCCCGCGATGCTCCCCGGACGGTCAAATTGCCCAGTTTTTTAGTTCTGTAGTAAATGTCTTGCATGTATGGTTCCTTAAAGACTTCATTATAATCGAAGAAGGAAAAATAAAAAGCCCCCCCGGAGGCGGTGGGTTGATTTTTTGGAAAAATAGGATATAATTAAGGAGTTTGGCCTTTCGTAATTTTGAGGAGAGGCTCACACTTTGAAACGAGTTTGAAGATTTCGACAACTTCCTTTTATTTATGCAAACCACTGCTCAAAATCCGTCACTTGGTCCTCAAATCCTTAAGCTTTTTCAGGCCGGCTGGACTCGTTTCCTTGTTGAGGACCCGGTTTCCTGGCCCCTTTGGCCCGAAATCCTGAAGGCGTTTCCTGACTTTCATTTCGCAATTCCCGACCCGGATTCCGGGCGTATTATGGCCGCGGGAATGACTGTGCCGTTGGCGTGGAATGGGGATTACTCCGAGTTGCTGACGCGCGGCTGGCACTGGGTCCTGCAGCAGTCACTTGACGATTATCGAAACGGTCGCAAGCCAGTTACTTTGAGCGCAGCCAATGCGGTGGTTCATCCCGATTTTCGTGGGCGAGGACTGGCAGAACGGCTCGTTTTTTCGATGAAGGAAATCGCAAAGGCGCATGGTTTTCGGCACTATATTGCTCCTTTACGGCCAACGCAGAAAGAAAAATACCCGCTAACCCCGATCGAACGTTACGCAGAATGGACGCGTGCGGACGGGCTTCCTTTTGACGCGTGGCTTCGGGTCCAGAAACGACTGGGGGCGAAAATCATCGGGACGGCGCGAAATTCGATCCGGATCGAGGCGTCGCTCGACCAGTGGCGTGACTGGACAGGACTGATTTTTCCTGACTCGGGCCCTTACGTGATTCCCGGGGGTGCGGTTCCGCTGGAAGTTTGTGTTGAAAAAAATCTTGGGACGTACGTTGCTCCCAGTATTTGGGTCGCTCACGAGGTTTGAGGCAACATTCTTCCCTTTTTTTGCCAAAAATCGGGAAAACAGGCAAAAAAATGGTTGACAAAAAACGTTCGATGTATATATTATAGAGAATAAAGAATTATACGTGTAATCTTTCAGGGAATAAATATGAGTGACAATCCGACCATTTCACTTCGCATTATTGACGGGACAGATAAAGGAAAAGAGTTTAACGATCTTCCTCTTCCGGTGAGTTTGGGGCGTGAAGCGCAGAATACGATTCGACTCCACGATGAAAAGGTAAGCCGATACCACTGTAAAATTCAGGAAGACGGCGGAGAAATTATTCTGACCGATATTGAAAGCACGAATGGAACGCTTCTGAACGGGCAGCCGATCCATATTGCTTTGATCCACGCGGGGGATTTGATCGCGGTTGGGCAGTCACTCATCATTGTTGGCAAAAGGAAAGAAATTGTCAGGCGTCTGGCCGTACTGGATGACCTGCAGATCGAGGATGCGGCACTTCGTTTGCTTGTCGCCGAAGATTCACCTGAATTTCTGCCGATCAATCTCATCAATGAGATGGAAAATTACTCCTACGATATTCAGGACGCGCTGAAGCGTCTGCACAGCATTGCGCCTCCCGAACTCCCTTCCAGTCTGAGCGCTGCGCAAACGGCACGTCTGGCGGATCTTTTAGCCTACGTGCAGCTCAGAATGAAAATGATTCTCGAAAAAGCCCGAACGAGTAAAACTACAAATCGTGTTTCGCTGAATCCTCGTGAGTGGCAGAGTTTTTTGGACCTTTTCTCCCGGCTGACGGATTATTACAAGAGATTGACCCAACCGGAAAATTGAGGGTTTATTCAATCGGGTAATGAAGGTACATTATGCGCGTTTTTTTGGCAGGCATCATGCAGGGTTCTTATTGCGAGATGAAATTGCATTCGCAGGATTACCGCTCGTATTTCAGGAATCTGCTTGAAGAGAATATTTCGGGCGTGGATGTTTTCGACCCTTTTGAAGGTCATTCCGATTCCATTCATTATACGGATGAAGCTGGGAAAAAAGTTTTTCTCGGCCATAACTATTTATGCCGTGAAATGGATGTGATCCTGGCCTTTGTTCCGGAAGCTTCCATGGGGACGGCGATCGAAATGTGGGAAGGGAACCAGAACGGAGCAGTCGTCGTGACGGTTTCGCCGCTGAGGCTGAATTGGGCCGTCAGGTTTTTGAGCGACCGGATTTACGCTACGGTCGAGGAACTGGAAAAAGATGTGCGTTCCGGTGAATTTCAGCGTTTTGTGGAGGAAAGACGTAAAATCCGTTAAAATTCCCACCACCCCCATTGACAAAAAATCAATTCCTGATAAAATTCTGTTTACTTGATGGGGAAACCCGGTTTTTATAGATGGTGGACGTAGTTCAGTTGGCTAGAGCACCAGATTGTGGTTCTGGTTGTCGTGGGTTCGAATCCCACCGTCCACATTTCATCGAAATCGAATGTTTGTTTTTCGGACATTCGATTTTTTTTGTGGATTGGAAAGGATCAGCCCCAGGGAGAGGAATTGATTATGAAGCGCTGCTTTCTTTTGTTTCTCGTTTGTGTTTTGAGTTTTGTCTCTTCACTGTCTGCCGAAATGGAATCAGTTACTGGAAAAGTTCTCCGTGTGGCTGATGGTGATACGATTGAGTTTCAGCCGGATGAGGGCCCACAGCGGCGTGTGAGATTTCAGGGAATTGACGCGCCGGAACTCCATCAGGAATTTGGCATGGACTCGTTCAAATATCTCAAGTCTCTCATCGCCGGCAAGAGAATTATGGTGAAAGTTGACAAAATCGACCAATATGGCCGTTATGTCGGGCGAATCTGGCTTCTCCAGGATGAAAAAGGCCTGCCCCCGGTCGATGTCGAGGAAAAAATGCTTGAGGCGGGTTTGGCCTGGCATTTTTCCCGGTACAATCAGGAACAAAAACTCAGCCAGGCACAGAAAAAAGCGAGGGACGCCAAACGTGGGCTTTGGGCAAATCCAGATTCCATTCCGCCGTGGAAGTGGCGTCAAATGAACCCGAGGACCCGCTGAGTTCGGTTATATTTAGACGGCTTGACGGAGTTTTTTCCGTTTTTTCCAAAAAAGGCAAAGGGGAAAAGAAACGGGATTTTACACGTTAATGCATTCGTTGGTCAAATGTTTCTGAAAAAATTTTTAAAACTTTTCTCAGGGGGGATTTGACTAATTCCAAATGTATATTATAATTAAAGAAATTACTTCCTGGAAGGCCCGTTTCATTCGGTAATTTACGTGTTAAAATGGGTTGACTGGGTTGGAAAAATAAAAGAAAAAAGCCGTTTAAAATAGACAAAATGAAAACCTCCAAGGATTGGGTGTTTTGGTGATACGTAGTATAATTAACCTCCAGAAAGCCTTTTTGCAATTCATCAGAGCAAAAGTGGACGATGAGTCATTTGCAATGTGGTTTGAGGGGCAATTCCAGCTTTTGTGCGGAGATACTGCGGACACTCTATATATTTCTGCCGAAGCGCCGTTTGTTTTGGATTGGTACCGCCGAAATTTCCAGGGGCTTTTTGGCGAGGCGGTTCGGGCACTCTTTCCGACTTTTTCCGGATCGGTTCAGTATTGTACACGAGAAGAAGTGGACGCCATGAATAGCGTTGAACTGACGCAGGCGAACCCGGTTCTTCAGACTGTTCAGACTCTTCCACAGACCAAATCCGGGACGGTGACGCAGATCCGCGCGAGCAAAACCGTAACCAGGGCTGAGACGGAAACCAGTCCGGAACCCGTAAAGTCACGGTCGTCACGTTCGGAGCTTCTGTCTGAGCGCCGGAAAAAATCTCGTGAGGCGATTTTGGCCGCGGAGCAGGCGTGTATTCCTGGAATGTCGGAATTTTTACGTGGTGAGGATTGGTGTTCCGGGGTGGAACCATCGGTCAAACCGGATCAGCCGCCGGCTCCCGTGGAAAACAGGGATACGATGGCCGATTTCGTGAATTTAATGGACCAGATGGCCGCCGAGGGAAAAATCCGGAAATCACTCCTGGAGCCCGGGTTTTCCGTGCCGGAACCTGTGGTTGAAGCGGTTCTGCCAGTGCCCGAAAATATTAAGACCAAAGCCAAAACAAAAGCGAAATCAAAGGCCAAACCGGAAGAGAAACTCTGCGCTGAGCAAAAAGTTGAGCCGAAATCTGAAAAGAAAAGTGGCTTGGCTGGGAACAAACTCCAGGCCCTTATGGCCAATGTGATGAAACTTTCCGAGGCGGAAGAAACCAATGGCCCAGTGGAAGAATCGACCGCGAAACCGCGTTCTTTAGCCTCACGTGCCTTTGTGCCGCCGCAGGAGCCAAAAGGGCGGGTTATTGGGTATTCTTCAGGGACATTCGAGTCATTCGTTTGTGGGAGTTCCAATCGGGTGGCGTACACGACCGCGATGAGCCTGATCCAGAATTTGGGCCTGGTGTCGCCGATTCTTTTCACTGGCCCGACCGGAGTGGGGAAAACGCATCTTTTGGACGCGATATATCGCAAGGCTCTGACCTGTGGATTTACGGTCGTTTATAAAACGTGTGAAGAATTCATGAATGATTTCGTGGCCAGTTTGCGTGATCCACGCCGTAAATCGGAATTTCAGGAGACTTATCGTCGGTGCGACGTACTGATCCTCGACAATTTGCAGTTTATGCTGGACAAAAAGGGGACGATTTCCGAGCTGCATAATATATTCAACTACAGAATGCGGCACGGGAAACAGATTGTTCTCGCCTCGGATCGTGAATTGAAGGAACTGGAAGGGCTCGGGCCGGAAATCGGTTCTTTCCTGCGCGGTGGTTGTGAGTGCCATTTGAACGAGCCGAGTTTTGACGTTCGGCTTGGAATCCTCTCGAGGGGGAGCCGCTTGCGTAATCTTGCGCTTACCTCAGAGCAGCAACACAAAATCGCCGTTTTATGTACGGGGGATGCCCGCGAGCTTATTGGAAAACTCAATACGTTGGAAATGATGGTCCGTGCGCAATTCAGTCAGCCGGAATTTGCGGATCATGGGCCGGTTTCGGCGCAGGAGCGGACGAGTATTGTTCAACGAATCGTGGATGGTCTGGTAAACCAGCCGGGAAGAACGGTTTCGCTCGACGAAATCAAGCGTTACGTAGCGGTTCAGTTTGGAATCGACGTGAAACTTCTTTCCTCGGGCAAACGGACGCGAAATGTTTCGCACCCGCGTATGCTCGCGATGTGGCTCGCCCGGAAATTCACGCGCAAGTCCCTTATAGAAATCAGCCAGTCGTTTGGGTGCAGCAGTCACAGCACGGTCATTTCCGCGCAGAAAAAAGTGGAATCGTGGCGAACGATGGATTTCCGTCTTCAGACGGTAGAATCGGTTCAGAGTGTGAACGAGCTTCTTTGTCGGCTGGAAAATCAAATCCAGCGTGCGCTTTGAGCGAAGGAAATATTGGTTTAAAGAAACTCCGATCCACTTATGGAACCGGAGTTTTTTTGATGGTTTTCACGGGTTTTTCTTGAAAAGCTTTCTTTGAAGCGTGGGGTTGAACGTCGTCCACGTGCTGGAACTGTTCAGATCTTCCTCAAGTAGCTGGTGAAACGCTGCCAGTTTCGAGTCAAGCAGGTCGATGCAGTGGAGCGCCATCGCTTCGACGGTCATGGGAAGTTTGGGGCTCCCGAATTCATACTCACCGTGATGACTGGCAATCAGGTGCTTTAATTCTAACGCAGTCCGGGCAGGGAAGATTTCACCGGTAGTGGATTCGTATTGATGAATTTTCTCTTCCAGCATGGAAATGCCCAGATTGATATGTCCCAGAAGCTGCCCTTCGTCGGTGTATGCGAATTCCGGCTCACATTCCAGCTCGACCGTCTTGCCCGTGTCGTGCAGAAATGTTCCTAAAAGAAGGAGTTCCGTATCGAGGTAATCGTAGGAATCGCCGATCTGCTTCGCCAGCCCCATCATGGTGACGACGTGCTCCAGCAGCCCGCCGCGGTAGGCGTGGTGATGCTTGATCCCGGCAGGTAAAACCTGAAAACGTTCCATAAATTTCGCGTCTTCCGTGTAACAGCGGGCGAGGGCTTTGAGTTCCGGGCGTTCAATGGTTTCAAGCAGCTCGTTCATCGTCGTGAGGAGTTTTTCGATACACAGACAGCTCGTCTGGACGAATTCTTCTGGATCGATCTCCTCCGCTGGCACTTTGTAAAAACGCTTGACGATGATTTGCATCGCCCCCTGAAAGATCTGGGCTTTCCCTTCAACGTGAAGGTAGTCGCCATTTTCAAAGAGCTGGTAAACGTTTTCATTGGCGTTCCAGAGTCGGGCGGTCAAGGTTCCCGTTTTGTCCGAAAGGTCGATCTGGAGGTACGGCACACCGTTTCGGTTTGGACGCAGCTGTTTATTGGAAGCGCGGAAAACTTCATTGACGATTTCTTGTTCTTTGAGGGTATTAATGTATTGACGAGTCATAATATTATCTTGAAAAAGTCTCTAAACAGGAAAAGGAAGAGAGCGGACTCTTCAGAAATGAAAAAGGAAAATGTACTTCCCGCTTTCTCCCAATACTGCTATTTTATGATTTTTTACCCAATCTGCCAAGGGGGAGCAGGGAAAAACCTGAAAAAAACTGGCAGGAAGCTATTGAAATTTCTGGAATAAAGCGTACAATAGAATCAAGTCGTGTATCTTGACACGTTTCGGAAATTCACTTTGAAATCAAGGATAAAAAAATGGAACTTTTTGAAACCCTCAACGCCCGCCACTGCTACCGTGGCCCATATACCGATGCGCCGGTTCCACGTGCGGACCTTCTGAAAATCGCCGAGGCCGGCCGTCTCGCCCCGACCGGGAAGAACGCCCAAACGTGCAGTTTCGTCCTGATAGACGACCCGGAGATCCTCAAAAAATGCGGCGAGATGCTTGAACGTCCGGCCTGTATGAAGACCGCGAAAGCGGCCATCGCCGTGGTTGCCAAGCCGGACCCGGTTTTCATGGGGCACTCGTTCCACATTGAGGACGCTGCCGCGGCTGTACAGAATATGCTTCTCGCTGCCACAGCTCTGGGTTACGCATCTGTTTGGGTCCAAGGCGGCCTGATGGCCAACGGCGTAGGCGAAACGCTTGACAAAATGCTGAACGTCCCGGAAGGCCAAAGCGTGCTGATCCTCCTCCCGCTCGGTGTCCCGGCCGAAGAAGGACCCTTGCCGGTCAAAAAGCCGCTGGAAGAAAGAATCGTGTTCAACCGATTCTGAAAACGGACTATTCTGTCTCGCGGCGGAGAAAATCTTCGTCGTAACTCCCGTAGTACGGCGCGTTGCAGTCGATCCAGTCGGAAAACGCGCGCCACTCGTCCTGCGTCAGATCTTTGCCGCAGGGCGTTTCTTTCAGGCGTTTCATCAGCGGGCTGACGTATGAGCCGAAACTGCGAGGGGGCTGGAACGTTTTCAGACCGCGGTGCCCCTCAAGCACGTAGTAACTCACGTGCGGCAGGAGGTTCAAAAACGCTTCCGAAACCGTATGCTGCGGTCCTTCGTCCGGATCACGATGCGGCGCTTCCACGTGCTTACGGCTCTTCAGATCCGGGCCGGGTTTTCCCTCGGTTCCATCGTGACACGTGACGCACTTCGCGTCGAGGATCGGCTGAATGACGCGCTCAAACTGCATCGGTCCCGCTCCGTAAGCCGGGGGCTGGACCTTTGCCGTGACGTGGGGACCGCCTGCTGTTCGGCTCACCGGCGAAACGTCCAGTGGGCTTTCGTGGCAGCCGACGCAGCCTTGCACCTCACCGGGACGGAGCGTCACGTAGTTACGCATACGCTGGACTTCCAGAAAGTTTTCGTCGAGCGCTTCGAGGAAAATCATTCGGTCCGACGGGACTTCAAACGACGCAAAACCGTCCGCTTCCACGGGGACGTAGCCCAAAACGCCGCGGGCGTCCCAGCCACAGCTCACGCCCATATCGACGCGGTGGGGGTTCGTGTGGCGGCATTTCGGGTACGTCTCGCAGACGCGCAGCCATTTGACCGTTCCGCGTTCAATTCCGTCCAGGCCGCGGTAAACGTCCTGAAGGACGAGCGTGCCGGGCGTCCCTTCCGGAAAGCGCTCCATGTCGGCGACCACCGGCGCGGCTGGCCGGGGTTTCAGCGGGATCGGCGCGTAGCAGGAAGTCTCGTCGAAACGGAAAATCAGCTCCTTCATTCCGTAGTCGGTCAGGAGATAGATCCCGTAAGAATCTTCCAGATTGTTAGTTTTTGGTGAAAAGACGCACAGAAAAAGGTGTTCCGAGAGCGGCCACGGGGAAGTGTACCAGCCCGCCGCCAGCGGTTTCTGATTCAAATCGTTGAATGTTTTGTCGAGGCGTTCATCCGTCTGCGCGTCCCAGACCTCCGCGTAATGAATTTCGGGCGTGAGGTTTTTCATCCCCTCCGGACCAAGGCGGTTCAGGCTCATATTCGCGACGAGGATCGGCCCGACGCCTGAATTATGGTGCGCCGCGCCCGTTCCGACGAGCTTCCGCGTGCCGGGGATCTGGCGGACCTCCTGGAAAGCGAGCGGCCCGCGGGAGAATTTGTACCAGTCGCCGTAGATCTTCACCGAGCGCGTCCCGTCGGGGTTCATCGCCCAGACTTCCTGGAGCATATTGTACGGCTTCATGACGTAATCCCAGCGCGTGAAGAGGAACCGCCCGTCCTCGAGCATCGACGGGTAGAACTCCGTGTCCTGCGGCTGGGAAATGGCGTGAACGTCCGAGCCGTCCGCGTTCATCACGTGCAGACCGAAAACCGGGGACCAGTCGCCGCACTGCACGACCCGCCCGCCGCGCGTGGAGGTGAAAACGATTCGGCCGTCCGGCAGGAAACACGGCTCTGTGTCCTCAATGTCAGGCGTGTTCGTGAGGTTTTTCAGCCCGGTCCCGTCCACGTTGATCTCGAAAATGTCGTACGGGATCACCGCGCCGCCGTGGTAGTACGTCATGTCGGTCGGATTCTTCGGGTCGTAATGCGCGTGACCCGCCCCCCAAGGGTAAGGAGTGGGCTTTTCGCGTGGCCAGGCGAGCGGAAAGATTATTTTTTTCGCGTCGCAGGAAAGATCAGGCCGCCCGACGCCGCATTTGGCCGCAAGCTCCGGCGGAAGCAGGCCGCGCACGGCCCCAGCGGGATCCAGGCCTTTCAGGATCATCAGGTCCGCGCCGGCGGTCTGGTTTTCGCCGACCCGATGGGCGCACTGGTGATTTCCCTGCGGCCAGTGCCGCTTCACAAACAGAATTTCATCGAAATCGATCTCGGGACTTGCGAAAAGGGCTTTCCTCATGGCGGTTCGGAGCCGGATCCACTCTTTCTTGAACGGGGCCGCCCATTTTTTCGGCAAACGCCCCTCGACCTCCGCTTTTTTCTCCGGTGTTGGCGGAGTTTCACTCAGGAGCGCGGCCTCGGCGACCGTCACGTTCGGGCCTTTCGTGTAGTGTATCTCCAGCACCGCTTCCGTCTTTCCCTGCGGCAGAGCATACAAACGCTCGATCGGGACGCACCCCGGGACTTCCACGTCCTCGATTTTTTCGCCGTTGAGGAAAACCGGCTGGACCCGCTCAAAATCAGAAGTGAAAACGATCCGAAGCGTGTACTTTACGTCAGGGTTCATCCCATGCACGCGGTACACGACGGTCTGCCCGGTTCGACACCACGTTTCCGTGTAAAGCTCGCCGTTCGGCCATGGATAAAAAACGCGGAAATCATACTTTCCGCTCGGGTCGGCCGATATGTACGGCTTGATCTTTTCCGGATTTGCCATCGGAGGAAGCACGGAAATAAAATGCAGTTTTTCCGAGTACATACTCTGACCCGGCATAAAATCCTCTACCTCACGTTTGAGGGCTTCCTGAGCGATCTGGATTTCCGGCTCAAGCTGTGGGACGTTCATCTTTCTGGCGGTCTCGATCAACGCCTCAAGGGACTGGCGCGACCCGAGCGTCCGAATGGCGGCGAGTTCCTGATGTTTCCAGTCCTCCAGGATCTTGGGGTGAATGTCCTGCGCAACGGCCGTGAGGAACGTGAAAAAAAGGACGAAAAAAGCTGAAAGGATTTTGTGCATGAAATGGGCTCCAACCTTGCCAGGAATGGTTCACTTAATTCTGCCAGCGGGTATGCCGGGGCTCAGGAGTAATTTTGCGGATCAGCTGCGCTACATTCTCTTCACCGAGGATACTTTTCATCCTGTTCAGAATTTCATCCGTCACACGCAGTGAAAAGTCACATTCCAGAAGGATTTTCTGTTTTTTTGTGCAAAGTACAAATTCAAGTTTCTCTTTTCCGGGAGAAGAGCGCAAAATTTCCTTGATCGATTGAAGTGTCTGCGGCGTGTGAACGTCTTCGAAAATCCGCAGACGCAGTCCGTCCGAGTAATCCTTGCGAAGGCTTTCGATCGTTACTACTTTATCGATCAGAAAGCTCACCGAGCTGACTCGGCTGGTGTTTTCCGAGGAATCGTCATCGCCGCCGGAACCGGAATCGTCATCTCCGAAATCTTCCTCGTCATCATCGTCGTCATCGTCCTCGATCTCGACCACGGGTTTGACAGGTTTCGCGGGTTTTTGAGCGGCTTTTTTCGCAACAGCCTGAGCGGCTTTGGCCTCTTCTTCCTGCTTTTTATTGTCAATTGAGCCAACACACAGAACGACCGCATCCGGCGAGAGGAACGCGCCATACTTTGCGTAACTTGAAGGCCAGAGAACACACGGGATGGTTCCTTCCTCGTCCTCCAGCTCGAAGCGGGCGTAAAGCTCGTTTTTCGTTTTGGTCGCGCGTTTATCCAGCTGACTCACGATTCCTCCAAGTACGACCTGGGTTCGATGCGGGAGCTGTTTCGCGCTGGCCGTGTTGTGCGTGCAGTGGTAGGCCAGGTCCTTACGGAACTCTTTGAGCGGGTGACCAGACCGATAGAAACCTAAAACCGCTTTTTCGCGGGCGAGTTTTTCCTTCTCGGGCCACTCCGGAATGTTAGGGAGGTCGATGTTTTCTTCTTTGGAAGGGGTTTCTGCTTCAGGCTCGTTCATCATCATATCGAAAAGGTTCATCTGGCCGGATTGTTTGTCCGAGACGGTCCCTTCCGCCGCCTGGATCGCGCGATCGAGCACGGCCTCCAACTGGGCTCGGTTTCCTTCGAAGCAGTCGAAGCAGCCCGCCTCAAGCAGTGAGAGCATGGTCGCCCTCGGAATACGTGCCATCGCCAGACGCTCGCAGAAGTCGAAAAGGTCTTTGTAGGGGCCATTGGCTTCGCACTCTTTGCGGATCGCCCCGGCGAATGTCTCGTTTACGCCACTGATGGCTGTCATGGCGAAATGAATCTTTCCATTTTCGATACGGTATTCTGCCCCGGAAGTGTTCACGCTCGGGAAAACGACTTCCACGCCCATGCGCGCACAGTCCTCGATGTGCTCGACCGTTTTGTCTTTCTTTTTGAAGTTTCGCTGGTCGATGTCGCCGGTCAGAAGCGCGGCCATGAACTCCACCGGGAAGTGGCACTTCAGGTAAGCCGTGATGTAGGCGATCTTCGCGTAAGCCGTCGAGTGACTTTTGTTGAAACCGTAGCCGGCGAACTGGATGATCAGGTCGAACAGATGCTCGGCGTCTTTCTGCGTCAGCTCGTTTTCCTTGCACCCCTCGATGAACTGGCTCTGGTAATGTGCGATCTTCTCGAGTTTCTTCTTGGAAATGGCCTTAATGCATTTATATGCGTCGGCCAGTTCGATTTTTCCGAGACGGTTCAGGATGCGCATGACCTGCTCCTGGTAAACCATCACGCCGTGGGTTTCGGTCAGAACGTCTTCCAGCACCGGATGAATATACTCGGCCTTCGCGCGGCCGTGCTTCACGTCGATGTACTGATCGACCATTCCCCCACCCAGCGGCCCGGGGCGGTAAAGGGCCAGGATGGCGATAATATCGCGGAAATTATCCGGCTTGAGCCGCTGAAGAAGGTTTCGGATCCCTTCGCCTTCGAGCTGGAACACGCCTTTCGTTTCTCCGCGGCAGAGTAAATCGTACGTCGGCTGGTCATCGTGGGGGAACCGGTACGGGTCGATGTCTTTTCCGGTCGTCTGTTTGATGAAGCTCATCGTTCGGGAAAGGATCGAAAGGTTTCTCAGCCCGAGGAAGTCCATTTTAAGCAGGCCGGAGGCTTCGACTTCTGCGCCTTCCCACTGCGTCACCATCCCGGTTTTGTTCTTGATGGTGTGCATCGGAACGAACTCCACGACGGGTTTCGGCGTGATCAGCACCCCGCAAGCGTGTGTTCCCGGCTGTCGGGCCAGCCCCTCGCACCCTTTCGCCAGATCAATGACTTCGCGCATTTCCGGGTTGGTGTCGTAAATCTCCTGAAACTCCGGGTTGGCTTGCATCGCTTTGTCGATCGTGATTTTGGGCGTTTTGGGAACTTTAGCAGTAATTTCCTCAACGGCGGCGACGGGGAACCCCAGGACGCGCCCCACGTCTTTGATCGCAGCTTTGGCGGCCATTGTGCCGAAGGTCCCGATTTGGGCGACGTGGTCCGCGCCGTACGTGTCGCGAACATACTGAAGCACTTCCTCACGCCGCGCCTGCTCGAAGTCGATGTCGATATCGGGAGCCTCTTTTCGGTTCACGTCGAGGAATCGCTCGAACAGAAGGTCATATTCAAGTGGGCAAACCCGGCTCAGTCCCAAACCGAAACAGACGAGCGAGCCAACGCCGGAACCACGAGCGGTGCAGGAAATTCCTTTTTCTCGGGCTGCGCGGACGAAATCCCACACGACGAGGAAGTAGTTTGGGAACCCTTGACGTTTGATGACGCTCAGTTCCGTTTCGAGACGTTCGTAAACTTCCGGCGTAAAGTCCCCGCCGATTTTCCCGTCAACCCACCGCTTTGGCATATCGGCGTACCGGTCACACAAGCCTTCCAGCACGATTTCCCGCAGGTAATCCACTTCGTCCTTGCCATCCGGCGGAGTAAAGACCGGGAAGAAACGTTTCCCCAGTTCCAGCTCCACGTTACAGCGGTCAGCGATTTCCTGTGACCTGGCAACGGCGTCTTCCTGTCCGGGAAATGCGGCGTACATTTCGTCCTGTGTCCGGAAATAAAACTGGTTCGAGTCCATCTTCATCCGGTTTTCATCGGCGCGCTTTTTGCCCGTATTGATACAGAGCAAAATGTCCTGGATCGGTGCGTCAGCTTTTTCGACGTAATGGACATCACTTGTCGCGACGAGCGGGATCCCTGTCTTTTCGGCCATCTCGATCATAAAACGGGCGGCACGCATTTGAAGGTCGATCCCATTGTTTTGGATCTCGAGGTAAAAGCGATCACCGAATTCTTTTTGGAACCACTCGGCTGATTCGTAGGCGGCTTTCCAGTTCGGCTCGTTAGCATTCACGAGGTGCTGGTTGATTTCCCCGCCAAGGCAGCCGGAAAGAATGATCAACCCCTCGCCGTATTTATGCAGCAGGTCGCGGTCGATTCGGGGTTTTCGGTACATCCCTTCCGTGTAGGCCTGGGTTGCCATTTTCAGAAGGTTTTTAAACCCGGTATGTGTCTGCGCGAGAACAGTCAGATGGTACGCGGAATTGGCTCGGGCCGGGTATGTGCGATTGAATCGGCTGTCCGGCGCCAGATACGCCTCGTAACCCAGAATCGGCTTGATCCCGGCATCCATCGCCCGCTGATAGAACTTCAGAATCCCGAACATATTTCCGTGGTCGGTGAGTGCCAAGGCATTCATTTTACATTCGACTGCTTTTCCGACGAGACGTTTCAGCGATCCTGCACCATCCAGCAGACTGTACTCGCTATGGCAGTGCAGATGAACAAACGGACGCGGGTTGGATTCTTGAGCGGTAGGAGTTTCTGCCGGTTTTTCCATCTTTTTTTCCTTATTCCCTTTTACAAATCACCCGACACGGTGCCGTTCCACGCCCTCAACGTAGATTGCGCTTACGGGCCGTGAGGGGCACAGATTCTCGCAGGCACCGCAGCCAAGGCACCGTTCCTCATCGACTGCCGGGATCTTGACTTTGGGGTCTTCTTTCTTCGGAACCATCTGGATCGCCTGGGCCGGGCAGTGGCGCGCGCAGTTTCCGCAGGGTACACCATCGGTATTCACGACACACAAACTCGCCCGCCAGCGTGCGATCCCCACGTGAGTCGCGGCTTTTCGGGCAACGTCCAGAAGCCGGATCGCCCCGGTCGGGCAAACCGATGAGCAGCGGACGCACTCGGGCCGGCAGTAGCCTCTCTCGAAGCCCATTTCTGGCATCATGAGCATCCCCGGGCGCTCGGACGGGCGCAAAACCCCATTCGGGCACACCGAAATACAAAGCTGGCACGTGGTGCAGTGCCGTTTCAGATGCTTCATTCCCTCAGACCCCGGAGGCGTGACGGGCGTTACACGCTGCAATGCGATTTTCGGCTGGATCGCCGCCACACCGCCATCGGCCGCCGATTCTTTCTCGATCCCCTGCGCCATCACGGAGTTCGCGACAGAATTCACGGTTCCAAGCGCCGCCAAAGTCAAAAAGGCCCGGCGTGTTTTGGGAGCCGCTCCCGAATTGGTGGAAGAGGGTTCTGATTTTTTACTCATTTCCGGTCTCCTGTTTGGTTTCTTTCGGGTCCTGCGTCTTTTTCACGTCATAAAGACCGATCGTGAGTGCTTTTTGACGGCAGGATTCCACGCAATCGTAACACGCGACACAGCGGCTCAGGTCGATTTGATGGAGCGTCGGGTCAATGCATTCGGCCTTGCAGTTCCTCGCACACAGGCCGCAGCCGTTGCACTTTTCGAGATCGAAAACCGGTTTGAAAATCGCAAAGCGGCTCACGAGTCCCAGCAGCGTGCCGACCGGGCAAACCGCGTTACACCAGAGCCGGCCGTGATTTCCCGCGCAGAAGCCCAGAATCATGAGCACCAGCAGAGAAATGAGGAACGAAACCGACCCTTTGATCCAAACGTCCACCCGGTAAAACGCGTAACTGTCCACACGCTCGGCGAGGTACGCCAGCCAATTATTTCCCCAGGCGTAAATCGGGTTCAGGAGCGTGCCGATGATTCGTCCGAACGTCGAGTACGGCGCGATCCAGGCGGCAATCTGTCCCAGCCCGGCGGCGAGCAAAACGACGAAAAGGAACAGAAAACCAAACCTCAACACGGTATGCGGTTTCTGAAAGCGGAAGAAGTTCTTCCGGCCCCCCCTCGCGAACCAGGAGATCACGTCCTGCAAAATCCCGAGCGGGCAAATGACCGAACAGTAAATTCGACCGAAAATGATGGTCAGAAACACCAGTCCCACGACGATCCCGGCATTCGCAGCCAAGAGGGCCGGGAAGAACTGGATCTTCGCCATCCAGCCGAGCCAAAGGTGGATCGTGCCGGTGAAATCCAGAAAAAGGAGCGTCATCACGATGAGCGTGAACGCGGCCAGCAAAATACGAATTTTTCTCAGCATCAGATCCCCGCCTTTCCGCGCTCAAGCCTCAAATTTTCGGCAAACTGGTCGATCCGCTGCATTTCGGACGGAATATTGATCGATTGCGGGCACTTGGGCCTGCAAAGCTCGCACCCGACGCAGTGATTCGCCTGCCGCAAAGCCGGAACGCTCCGGTCGAACCCGATGAGGTATTCCCGCCGGGCCTTTTTGTAATTCGCGCTCTCCGGATTCTCGGGGAAATTCGCTTCGTTCAGGCATTTGTTGAAGTGCGTGAAGATCCCCGGAATATCCAGTCCGTACGGGCACGGCATGCAGTACTCGCACCCGGTACAGTTCACCGTGTTGAACTGCTCCATGGTTTTGGCCGCTTCCGCGAGCATCGCAAGTTCCTCCTCATTGAGCGGCTCAAAGGGACAGAACGTCCGCAAATTATCCTGCAGGTGCTCCATGTACGTCATGCCGCTGAGTATCGTCAAAACGTTCGGCAAAGACCCGGCAAACCGGAACGCCCACGATGCGTAACTATCCTCCGGGCGCATCTGCTTCATCAGTTCTTTCGCCTTGAAGTTCGGGCTGGCCAAACGCCCGCCAAGGAGCGGCTCCATGATGATCGCCGGGATCTTCAGGTCCGCCAGTTTGTCGTACAGGTAGCGCGTCGTCACGTCGGCCCGCGCCTGAATTCGCTCCCATTCGGCATAATTGAGCTGGATCTGAACAAAATCCCAGTCGATCCCACACTCGGGTGACATCATGAAGTCGAAAAACGCCTTTTCACCGTGGAACGACCAGCCGAGCTGACGGATACGCCCCGCTTCACGCTCCTTGAGAAGGAAATCCTTGATCCCATTATCGAGGTAGCGCTCCTTGTAAACGTCGAATTTCCCGAGCGCGTGGAAGAGGTAGTAGTCGAAATAGTCGGTCTGAAGTTTTTCGAGCGACTCCCGGTAAACCACAAGGGACTCCTCGCGGCTGCGCATCGCCTGGTTGGACATTTTGGTAGCCAGGAAGTACGACTTGCGGTCGTGACGTGAGAGCGCGTTTCCTACGATTTCCTCGGAGAATCCACGGCAGTAACGCCGCGACGTGTCGAAGTAGTTCACGCCATGCGCGATCGCATAGTCGAACATGTCGTTCACCGCGTCCTGATCGATGGCGTATTCTGCCTCCCGCGACCCAAATTTGGATTTCAAAGGAAGGCGCATACAGCCGAAACCGAGGAGCGAGACGCGGTCGCCGTTTTTCGGGTTGACGCGGTACTCCATTTTGTCGGTCGGGATCTCGCCGAAATTCGCGCCAATGCCGGTCTCCGGGCCTTTTTGAGCGGGTTTGCAGCCGGTCAGGGTAAGTGACGCAGCGGCCGCTGTTCCGCCCAGACCACGCAGAAAGCGCCGGCGGGAAGAAACGTCTGGTTTTTTACTTTCGTTCATCTGTTTTACGGTTTCCTCTTTAAGAATTAAAATGATGTTTCATTCATATCCTGTTTAAGTATAGCAGATTTTTCCTCTTCTGCCAGCCCCCCCAGCGGAAAAACCTGTTTTTTGGTCTTGCCTTTTTGTGAAAAATTCATTAAAATCAAAGAGTAAATGTTTTAATAATAATCCTGTTAATTGGTTCCTGAAATGAACTCACAGCTAAAATTCACGTTTTTGTTTTTTTTGGCCGCCGTGTTGGCCATGATCCCTGCCTGTAAGACCCAGACCGGCACGCTTCTGCGCCCGGGTGCGAAACAGCTTTCCGGAAGCCACAAAGCCGGGCAGGAAGTTTACAAACCGCTCGTTGAAGAGTCCGTTGGACGACTGCTCGCGGCCGACGCGCAAAATCCGGGCTCGGGTCCGTTTCCCAAGAAGATTTGCTTCGTTGGCGTGGAAAACTTCACGGCCGAGGAACTGGCGGACTACAAAGAGCAGCTTTACGAAATGATCGACGTTGCAATCGGCTCGAGTGGCCAATATACGTCGATCAGCCGCCGCTACGTCGAGCCGGCCCTGCGTGCGGAGCGTTTCCGGATGGACGATCTTTTCATCCCGGAAAACCAGCGTAAACTTCAGGCGGCGCTCGAAAAAGACGGCCAGCCGTTCGAGTACCTGCTTTTCGCCAAGCTGACGAGCGGGACCACGACCGATAATCGGGACTCCCAACGCGATTACAGGCTTTCGCTGGAACTCATAAACATAAATGACGGCTCCTCGGTGAAGGAAGGCTGCGACCTGAGCAAGGCTTACAACCGATCCCTGCCTGCGAAGATTCGAAACCGAGAATAAAACCGGACCTTCATCCTGAATTCATAATTCAAAATTCATAATTCATCATTAATTTATGCGTTTTCCCGTTTTTTTCCAGCTTGCGCTGCTCGTCCTCGCGTTTTCGCTGACCGGGTGCCACTCCTACATCGTGAGGGTCAACCAGGCGCGCGAGGCGTTTTACTGCAACAATCTGGACTCGGCGACCGAGCAGATCGTGAAGGAACGGGAAAAATCTTCCAATCGCAAAAATGCCGACGTGATGAAGCTGGAAGAGGCGATGATGCGTCTGTGCCAGGGGGAATTCCGTCAGAGCGAAACGCTTCTGCGCGAGGTCCGCGACTCGTTCGACGCGCTGGAGGACCGGAAAGCCAAATCGGCCGCGGAAGTCGCCGCCTCGATGCTTACCGACGACTGCTCGATCTCGTACAAAGGCGAGGATTACGAAAAGGTCCTGATCCGCGTCATGCTCGCCCTGAACAGTCTGATGCTCGACGGAAGCGACGTCCGCGCCTATGCCAACCAGATCAACATGAAGCAGGAGGAGATCATCGCCCGAAGCGAGGAAGACCCCGAGACTCACGAAAAGGTCAAAAAATCCTACAAAATGCTCGCCATCGGGCCGTACCTCTGCGGGATCCTCGACGATGGAAACGTTTCCGGCCAGCAGGAACAAATCCGTGAGTTTACGAAAGTCACGCAGTGGAACCCGGGCTTTACAGGCGGTCATCAGCAATTAGAGCGCGTCAAGCAGGGCATTTCATCTCAGAAAGGAAACGGGACGGTTTACGTTTTCGCTCTGGTGGGACATGGACCGTACAAAGTCGAGAAAAACGCCGAAGTCACGCAAGTCGCCCTCATGCTTACGGACATGATCGTCTCCGCGACTTCCAAACATTCCGTTCCGCCAACTATCGCGCCGGTCCCCATTCCCGAGATCAACCTTGCGCCGTGCCGCTACCGGGCCGCAAAGATCACGGTGGACGATTCGGGCGAGCCCGTTTTGACCGAGAAGATCACCGATGTGAACACGATGGCGATCGAGCAGTTTGAGGTCAACAAACCGTGGATCATCGCTCGGGCCGCCGCCAGACGAATCATAAAGAAAGCCGGAATTTACGGAATCAAAGAGGCGGCTGGTGCCAATTCCTCCGGCGCGGAGATACTGCTCGACCTTGCGGGAGTCCTCTGGGAAGCGTCCGAAGAAGCCGACACCCGGTGCTGGAACCTC
Organism: Thermoguttaceae bacterium; assembly: GCA_030530205.1. GTDB lineage: Bacteria > Planctomycetota > Planctomycetia > Pirellulales > Thermoguttaceae > RGIG3701. The sequence continues at coordinate 33,084 of JAUMVK010000033.1, forward strand.
CTCCCAGGGTCGATCCAGGTCGCCCGGCTTGAACTCCCCGCGGGGGAACACGATTTGACGCTTGCCGCGACTTCGGAAGCGTTCACGGGAAGCGACTGGGAAGTGGAAAACGCCCAGCGTTACGCCTCGTCGGTTCAGGTCTCGTTTGATTACGGCCCCAGCCCGGTTCCTCCTCCCGGCCCTCCGCATCATCACGGCCCGCATCATGGTCCGCACCCCGGTCCCGGCCCGGGTCCCGATCCCCACGTACACCGCGTCTGGAAGAAAGTCCTTCAGGAACCTGGCCTGAATCCCTCGTCGTGCCGCGTGCACGTGAACGTGGAGGACGGCCGAAACTCGTACGTGATGGTCTATTTCGGCGATTACGGCCTGATCGGCTCCCCTCACGTGAATACACCGTGACAGAACACTCATTGAAAGGAAAATCCTTAAACTTTCCATTTTTCAAACACAGAACCCGCAGCGCTGTAACCCACTATTTAAACACGGATTACACGGATTTACAGGATTAAAAGGATTTTGATTTGTACAAATAAAACCTTCAAAGAATGATTAACATTTAAACAAAAATAATCTGTGTAAATCCTTCTAATCCGTGAAAATCCGTGTTTAAATCAAGGTTTGAAATACATTGTGTTCACTCTTTGGTAAATCTGCAGATTTTTGGAAATTTCCTTAATGCGATTCATTATTTAAAAGGAGAGATTTTATGCTTCGTTTCCTCACCGCTTTCCTCTGCGCCTTCCTCACCGTTTCGGCCCTTTTGGCCGTGGAAATTCCCGACTGGGCTAAAGACGAGATCGCGAAGACCCAGAAGCGCATCGACGCCTGGAAGGGTGACGATCTGTGCGTCATTTTCCCGTACATGACCGACATTCACTCGCGCAGCGTGACGATCGCCGACCCGATCGACTGGTCCGATTCCAAGATGCACATTTACATCGGGCAGCAGGCCGCGCGCCAGATGAAGGTTGACTTTTTTGCGGACCTGGGTGACATGGAGGTCGAAATGGTCCCGAAAAACCCGGAGGAAGTCGAGATGATGCTCGCCTCGAAGCAGACGATCTACCGCGATTTCGAGTTTCCGGCCCTTTTCTCGATGGGGAACCACGACCACGGCAAAAACCGCATCGTTTCGAGCGACCGGTTCGGCGAAATGTTCAACGGGATGACCGCCGCAAAGGGGTTCAAGCTCGTTTTCGGCGAGAGCCAAAGCTGGGGCTTTTACGACCTCCCCGAAAAGAAGACGCGCGTCTTCTTCACGAACACTTCGGACGACGGGTACTATGGCCTTTCGGTCAGCCAGCTGCAATTTATCGCCGACCATCTGGCGGACCTCGAGGAAGGCTGGACCGCCGTGATCATGCAGCATTTCTGCGTTCAGGTCGTGATTGGTCACTGGACCTCCTGGCCGAACTGCCACGCGAAGAACGAGGACGTTTTCATCAAGATGTGCGAGGATTTCGTCGCCAACCGATCCGGTGAAATGAACGGCGTGAAGTGGGATTTCACCGCCAACAAGGACACGCGCCTGGCGGGCTGCTTCTACGGCGACAGTCATTTCGATCACCATCTGCTTTCCAACGGCGTGCACTACTCCATCTCGCAGGGCTACGGCGGCGTGAACCCGAAGGAACTCCCGGACGACCAGGCGGTCCACACGAATTTCAACCGCGCGTCGGAGTGCCTCGTGGACGTGGTCGTGATCAAGCCGGAAAAGCGTGAAGTGAAGATTTTCCGCGTGGGAGCCGGCGGCGAGGCGCGGGACCGCGAATACACGTATTGATCAAAACTTTCTGACCCCAGGAAGGCTTCAAAACCTCAAACCTGTTTTCAGGGCGTAAGTCCAGCTCGCTCGAGACTTTTATTTAAACACGGATTTACACGGATAGGAAGGATTTTCACAGATTTCACTTAAATCCTTTGAATCCCTTAAATCCTCGGAAATCCGTGTTTAAATTAAGGTTTGAAGCGCGCTGGGCTTTCTGTTTAAAAGGGAAGATTCCGGAAATTTGGCCGCCCGAAGAACATTTTTTCAAAAAGATTCCCCCTCCCCCTTGCAAAATTTTCAGATTATAGGATAATTAAATATCGATTCGATTCAAAAGGGGGAGTCCGTTGGCGGCCTGTGTCTCGGCCGACCGTTGCGCTCCCAGGACGCTTTTTACAGAGGAGTAAATTCTCATGGCTAAAAAAACGATTGACGCAGTGGATGTTGCCGGCAAAACGGTCCTTATGCGCGTTGACTTCAACGTTCCGCTCGACGCGGAGCAGAACATCACCGACGATCGCCGCATCGTTATGGCCCTTCCGTCGATTAAATCCGTCATTGACCGCGGCGGCCGGCTCGTACTCATGAGCCACCTTGGACGCCCCGACAAACTCAAGGAAGGCGAAACAAAAGAGAAGTACTCCCTGAAACCCTGCGCGGTCCGCCTGAGCGAACTGCTTGGCAAACCGGTCGCTTTCGCCACGGATACGGTCGGCGAAGACGCTGCCGCCAAAGTCGCCGCTCTGAAAGATGGTGACGTGGTCATTCTGGAAAACGTCCGCTTCGAAAAAGGCGAAAAGAAGGGCGACGCCGATTTCGCCGCCAAACTGGCCGCATTCGGTGACATTTACTGCAACAACGCGTTCGGCACGTGCCACCGCACGGACGCTTCGATGTACGCTGTTCCGCTCGCGATGGAAGGCAAACCGCGCGTCGTCGGTTCCCTCGTTGCGAAAGAGATCAAATATCTGACCGACGTGATCGCCAACCCGACGCACCCGTTCGTCGCGATCCTCGGCGGCGCGAAAGTCTCCGACAAGATCAACGTCATTAATAATCTGCTCGGCATTTGTGACAAAGTCCTCATCGGCGGCGCCATGGCCTACACCTTCTCGCTGGCCAAGGGTCAGAAAGTCGGCGGCTCGCTGGTCGAAGCCGACAAAGTGGACCTCGCGAAAGAACTGATGGAAAAGGGCGGCGACAAACTGGTCCTCCCGATCGACACGAACTGCGGCGACGCGTTCAGCGCCGACTGCAACAAAATGGTCGTCAAGGCCGGCGAGATCCCGGACGGCTTCGAAGGGCTTGACATTGGTCCGGAAACCGCCAAACTGTACGCCGACATCGTGAAGGCCGCCAAGACGGTCGTCTGGAACGGCCCGATGGGTGTCTGCGAGCTGGAACCGTTCGCGGTCGGAACGAAAGCCGTGGCGGACGCGATCGCCGAAAGCGATTCCGTGAGCATCATCGGCGGCGGCGACTCGGCAGCGGCCATCCAGAAGCTCGGCTACGCCGACAAAGTCTCGCACGTTTCGACGGGCGGCGGCGCCTCGCTGGAAATGCTCGAAGGGAAGAAATTCGCCGCGGTTGAGATCCTTGACGAAGAGTGAGCCTGAATCATTAATACGGAGGGACTGTGGCTCGCCGTCCTCGGCCGGCCCGGCCGCAAGTAACCGAACTGGGAATACGAATTTTACGGTGGCATTACTGCCACCGCTCGCCAGTCGGTCTTAAACGCTTCCATCGACGTTAGAGTGACGTGTGGGAACTCCGCACTTCACTCTTTTTTTTCTGGTTCATCCGGTAACCGCATACCGAAAAGATAATTAAAAAGCGGAAATCGGTGTATGTTGCTTTCATCTCATGCGTAAGATCTGAAAGATGCGCCAGTGATGTTTTTGTTTGACTGCTTTGATTGGAATAACAAAATCAAAACGACGAAGCGCAAGGATCGTGGTTTTCTCGGTGAAGAATACTTCAGGCTGAACATCCTTTGTACGATCTCTTTGTGTTTTCAGGTTATCAAACAAGGAAACCGGCAAGGGTGTGAATGAACTGAAGAAGTAAGAGCCTTTGCGCAAACAACACGTGCGGGAACGGCGCTGAAAATGTCGTTCCCGTAAATTTTTTAAACTTTTTTAAAATTTTTCTTTCTTTTTTGTTGCCAAAGCGAAATTCTCGTCTATAATATAATAAAATAAAAAAGAATAATTGAAATTTTATAGTATTTTTAGGAACTTTTATTATGTCAAAACACTCGATTTCGTTTGCTGCCCTTTTGATGGCTGTAATGTTCGGCGTCGCGGCGGTTCAGGCGGATGACCTGGATTACTACTGGACTGGCGCCGCCAGCAACACATATTGGGCAACAGGAAACTGGAACGTTGACGCTCCGTACGGTCCCATTGCGACTTCCGGATTGGACGATACGAGCAATTCCATTACGGCGTACATCCTCGACAGCAAAGGCGGAACGATCAATTTGGACTTCTCCCGTCTTGGCAACGCGATCAAAAGCGTGAATATTGGCGGCGGAACGACTCCCGCTTCGATCTCCCGATCCGGCGGAACGCTCACGATCGAGGCGAATAAAGCCATGAACGTCCTGGATTCCGGAACGTTCACCATGTCGCAGGCTTTAACCATTAACGCCAACGGCACACTGACCGTCAACGGCGGAACGGTTTCCACCACCGGCGCGGGACTGTTCATCGACGGTAATTTAAATGTCGCCGATGGATCGTTCACGTTCAACAACGGCAGCAATCAGATCCAAACCAACGGCTCGATCAATGTTTCCGGCGGAACGTTCAATGTTACTTCCGCCAATTCGATCCGAATCGGAAATTACTCTAACGCTTCTCTTAATATTACAGACGGCGAAGTCATCGTTGACGCCCCCGCTTATATTGGCGTCTCGGCCAACACCGGAACGATCAATCAGTCCGGCGGAAACGCAACGTTCAGCTGGCCTTTGAATCTGGGCTGGGGCAACGGCGCGGTCGGCGAATACAATCTGACCGGCGGAACCCTCACAACCACGTCCGACGCGGGGCTGTGGACGGGCAACCCCACGGGGATCAGCACGTTCACCGTGGACGGCGGAACCGCGAATTTCAACAAGACCGGCGAATCGTTTACGGTCGGTCTGGGCGGAACCAACGAACTGGCGAACGTCTTCACGCTTAGTTCCGGAACGGTCAATGCGGCCGACACGTTTGCCGTCAAATACGGCGGAGTCCTCAACGTCGCCGGCGGTGAATTCAACGCGCCAAACCTTACGGTGGATGGCCGAAGCTCGTTCAACATGACAAACGGAACGGCAGAGGTGAACGCCATCGACATGAACGGTGGAACCTTCATTCAGACGAACGGGACCCTCAACGGAACCACGTCGATCGCGGGTTCTTACTCTCTCGCATCCGACGCGACGTTCGTTCCCGCCGGAACGCTTGCCGTCAGCAATGCCGCAACGCTTAACGGAACCGTTGACATGTCTTACTACACCAACTACGTTGGAAAGTACGGCGAAACCCTCAATCTGGTTACAGCGACGTCCGTTGCTGGTACGCCGACCATCGTCAACGCTCCGGCTGACTGGACTGTTGCTGCGTCTGCAAACGCCCTGACAGCTACTTATAACGGCGGCGAAGGAAACTACTACTGGACCGGCGCGACCAACAACACGTACTACACCGGTACAAACTGGGAAGTCAACGGCGTTCCTTATACCGAAACGTATCTTGACAGCACTCCAAGCCCGTCGTTCACCAAAAACGCCTATATTTTGACCACAAATGGAACCGTTACCGTTGACTGGAGCAACCTGGGCGTCGCGTCCCTGACGGTCGGCAACGGCATCGGCGGCGAAACCGGAACGGCGACCCTGAACCGCGGCGGCGGTCTGGACGTTCTGACCGTATTGACGGTCAACAAGGGCGCGGAATTTACCGTTGTCGGAGCCGTTACCGTTTCCGGACGCAATAACGTTCCCGGAAGATTGACCGTCAACGGCGGTACGTTTAACGCCAACAATACAACGACCATTTCCAGCGAGCTGGCAGTTACTGGCGGCGTTTACAACGCGGCGGGCGCGGTTACCATCAATAACGGCGGAACCCTTTCCATCGATGGCGGAAAGTTCAACTACACGTCCAGTTCCATTTTTGTTACGAACGGGACGCTCAACCTTGACAGCGGAGAATTAGTCGTCAATCCCGGCAGCGGCTCTTTCCGGGTCGGCGGCGCTAACAACAATGCTGTTATGAATATCACCGGCGGAGAAGCGACATTCGGTTCCCCGGTCTATATTGGCACGTCTTCCAATGGAACAATTTCCCAGTCAGGCGGAACCGCGACTTTTGACGACGTTCTGGAATTAGGCTGGGGCAACTATACCGGTACGTACAATCTTTCCGGCGGAACGCTCAACACCAACGCTGCCGCCGGATTATGGAACGCTAACTCATCTGGGGCCAGCACGTTTAACGTCACTGGCGGCGTCGCCAACTTCAATCAGGACGGCGAATCCTTTACCGTCGGCCTGGGCGGAACCAACGAGCTGGCGAACGCCTTCAACCTGCGTTCAGGTGAAGTCAACGCGGCGGATACTTTCGCGGTCAAATATGGCGGAACGCTTAACGTTGACGGCGACGGCGTCCTCAACGCCAAAACGATCGAGATCAACACCAACGGCACACTCGACGTTTCCGGCGGTACGATCAACCCCGGCGACGGCGGGATCACGTCCTCCGATGACGCTTACACCATCAACCTTGGCGACGGAACGTTCGGAACCAACGGCGCGAGCTGGTCTTCCGATCTGGACGCGACCATCGCAAACGGCAAGACGGTCACTTTCGCTCCGGAAGAAGGTAAAACGATCACGTGGGGCGGAACCCTGGGCGGAGACGGCGACGTTAAGGTGGCCGGCGACGGCGTGTTTAACCTGACCGGAACGGCCGGCGGTAATGTCGTCGTTGAAGAAGGCGCCAGACTCCTCCTGGAAGGCGAAATCGTTGGTGACCTGGCCCTGAACGGGAACCTGGAAGTCTATCTGGACGATCTGACGGAACCGTTTGTCGTCGATGGCAATATCGCCGGCGATGGCGCGATCGAGTTCTTTACGGATAATCCCCTGGATTATCTTGATCAGAAAGTGACGTTCCTGCAAAGCGACGATACGGTCCTTGATGTTATTGCTGCAGCGTTCGAATTTCCTGAAGTCGGCGAAGGATACAAGTGGACGTATGGCCAAATCGGTAATCAGTTTTGGGTGGGCGTAACGGACTCCGCTGCTGATGTTCCGGAACCGGCGACCTGGGCCTTGCTCCTGCTGGGCGTATTCGGTCTGCTTTGCTGGCGGAAGAAATAATGATCCCCGCCGGTAGGTTTTGATAAGTAGTTTAACCTGATGAGCACCCTTTTTCCTGTGCCCCAGTCGGGAGGAAGTAAAATGAGATACTTCGTTTTCAAGAACACAAACATCTGCCACAGATTTTTAATATGTTGCGGAATTGCTTCTTTGGCAATCCTGTTTGTGAGTTCCCACGCCTTTGCTGACGTGACCTATTCCGACACGGACCCGGAAAATCCGATCCCGACCGGGGCCATCGTGATCGGGGATGGCGGCGTCGGCAACGTGACGTTTATTATTAACGATACGGAAAACGCCTCCTCTGTCGCCGGCATCTCGGGTACGGGGACCATTACCAAAACCGGCGCGGGGACGCTGGTGTATTCCGTCGCGACGACTTATACCGGAGACACGGTGATCAACGGCGGGACGCTCCGTCTGGACGGCGCTGCCGGGGGCGGCAAGCTGTTCAACGGCACGATCACCATCGCCGCCGGCGCGAGCATGGTCTGCAACAAGCACGACACGCTCGGCTATAACGCCAGTCCCGCCAACACGTTCAACATTTACGGCACGCTGGACAATGCGGTCCAGAACGAATCGCTCCGGAATACCGTCTTCAACATGTACGGCGGAACGATCTCCTGCACCAGCGGCGGGACGCTCGACGTTCTGGCGGATACCGTGAAGTTCCGGGCCCACGCTCTGGACGGCGCCACGGCCGAAGCGCCCACCGTTTCGACGATTTCCGGCAAAATCAATTTCCGTGTGACCGGCGAGATCGAATTTGGGGCCGACGCGAATTCCGTGCTGCAACTGAAAGACGTCGTGACGGGTGGCGGTACCCCTGACTTCCTCAAGACCGGGGCGGGGACGGTCGAGTTTACCAAACTTCCTAACTATCCCGGCACCACGACGGTCAGAGAGGGGACGCTCAAGATATCGGTCAGTCCCGGAAACAGCAAATTTTTCAAAGGCGAGGTCACCATCAACGCGGGGGCGACTTTGCTCTGCGGCATTCACGACTCGCTCGGCTATAATAATGGTACCGCGAACACCTTCAACATCTACGGCACACTGGACAATGCCGCCGGGAACGAATCGCTCCGAAATACCGTGTTCAACATGTACGGCGCGACGATCTCTTCGTCCGGCGGCGGTTACCTTGACCTTTTGCAAGATAACGTCAAGTTCTGGTCTCACCCCCTGGAAGGCGCGACGGCCGAGAACCCCACCGTTTCAACGATTTCTTCCAAATTCCGCATGCGTGTGACCGGTAACGCCGAATTTGAAACGGACGCGAACACGACGCTTCAGCTGACAAATAACTTCATTTATAACACCGGCACCGGCGGCATCCTCAAGACCGGGGCCGGAACGCTGACGATGACCGGCGCTAACGAGTTCACTGGCGGGGTGACGATCTCCGCGGGCACGCTTCAGATCAACGGTACGACGACTCAGACGCCTCTGGGAAGAGGAGGGACCGTCACCGTTCAGAACGGCGCCACGCTTCTGGTAAATTACAGTACTGCGGTGCGCTTGCAGGGCCAGACGATCAACGTGGAAAACGGCGGGAAGATCGATTTCACCTCTGCGACCAGCGGCTCCAACGACTTCCGGCTCTACACCAGTGCGCTTAATGTTGCGGAAGGCGGGACGGTCAATCTGCGGCTCCTGTCGGTCGGAAACGGCGGAACGGGAAGTACGGCCACGATCGACGGCGGAAGCATGACTCTTACGGCCAACGCCTATGTCGGAAACGACGGCGAAGATGGAACCTTAACGCTCAACTCCGGCACGCTCAATGCGAACAGCTCGTTCACGGTCGGTCAGTATAAAGCAACGGGAACCTTCAACCAGAACGGCGGTACCGCGACGATCGGGAATCTGGTCGTTGGCAACAGTACTTCAGTTACACCCAATGGGATCGTCAACATGGCCGACGGTACGCTGAACGTTACCACGACGACCATTGGCGCCTACAATTCATCCAATGGTTACCGCGGTAAAGGCTTCGTCTCTCAGACCGGCGGAACGTTTACCACGCAAACGCTCACGTTAGGCGATTCGGACTCACACCTCGTGGACGGCAAAACCGACCTGATGGAGCTTTCCGGCGGTACGCTGGCGGTCACGACGCTCAAGGATCCTTCCGGCTACTTTACAATGACGGGCGGAAAACTGGTCTTCCAGAAGAACGGCTCCACCAATCCCTCGGTCTTTAATAACCTGACTGTCGATGGCGGAACGGTCCAGGTGGACGGCCCGCTGACTGTCGGCGGGACCTACACCCAGACGGGCGGCGAACTGCGTCTGACGGACGATAATCTGGACAAAATCACCGCCGCGGGCCTGAATTTCACCAACACGTCCCTGCTTATCGATACGGAAAATGAGTACGCCCTCGGCGACACGATCCCGCTGAGTAAATACTTGATGGCCAGTGGAGACGAGAATACTTTCGACTTTTCCCAAATGAAGATCGAAGGGACGGATAATTACTGGAACCTGACGCTTCTGAATAGCGACACGCTGCTGGTTTTCGGCGATCGATACGACCAGCTTCCGGAACCGTCCACGTTGGCCTTGCTCCTGCTGGGCGCTGCGGGGTTGCTTTACTGGCGAAAGAAATAAAAATACGGAAAATATTACGGGGACGATGTTTTCAGCATCGTCCCCTTTTTTTTCATTAACCTGACCAAGGGGCGCAGGAAATCAGAATATTAATTACTTCTTCAGATCGTCCACGCCCTTGAACCATTCCGGCCCAATCTCGCGGCCGAGGAGGAAGAACTTGTGGTCCGGGAACCAAAGCACGCCCTTCCCGTCGCGGACGGTGTAGCTCGTATAGAACGAGTTTCCACCCTTGCGCGGCGCGAAAAGCTGCGGCTCGGTGAACCAGATCGGCTGGTGCGCGCCCTCGATGTATTTTCCCGCGATCAGGTAAAGCGGCCCACGTGCCTGGTAGGCGGTTTTCTTTTCGGGGTTAAAGTCGAACGTATTGTGCACGAGCGCGAAGTAGTAACCGCTTCCCGCCTCGCAGCCCTTCCAGTCGTACATCGGAGCAGGGGAGCGCGGGTGAAGGAACGGTTTGCCGCCGTCGCGGTCGAGGAGTTTTTCGGGGCGGGACCACGTTTTGCCGCCGTCCGCGCTGACCGTCCAGTACGGGTATCCGCCGTCGGTGCGCATCAGAACGAAGAGCCGGCCGTCGGGAAGTTTCACCGGCGCTGCTTCCTCGCAGGCGTTCTGGCCCGGGAAGACGATCTGGTCGCCCGTCAGGCACAGAATCTGGTCCTCGGCGGTCGAGAAGGCCGAAATTTTGATCTGATCGACCGGTGGGTCGTCGTCGATGTTTTCATACTGCCAGAACTCAATGCCGCAGCCGTTTTTGCCGTGGTGGGAGGACCCGACGAAGTATTTTCCGTCTTCGCCCAGCCGCAACGGCCTCTGCCAGTTGCACCAGCTCGTCGGAATGGCCGGGTCGTCCGGGTCTTTCCACGTGCGGGTGATTTTGACCTGCTTTGGCGCGGACCAGCTATCCCCATTATTGTCGGAGTATATCCCGAAGCAGTCGCCGCAATGCGGGCCGCGGGATGTGGTCTGCTGGTTCCAGAGGACGTAAATGCGCCCGGATTTGGAAACCATGGGCTGCTGCCAGCTCGCGAGAAGCTGCGGGTTCTTTTTGTTGGCGGAGCCGGCCAGAACCTGAACTGGGGTCCAGGTCAGACCGCCGTCGGTGCTCCTGGAAAACGCGATGTGCTGGTCGATGTCCGCCTCACGGGTCGCCTGGGTCCAGAACGCCAAAAGGGTTCCGTCGTCCTTGGAGATCACCTGGAAGTGGTCGTCGTACGTGTCGCCGAGGACCATATTATCGTTTTTCGGCGTGTACACGACGTAATCCGGAAGATTCACCAGCATATCGGTGGCGTAGCGCTGATACTGTTCCGGCCCGTCCTTGAACGACTCGGCGATTTTTTTGGCGTGTTCCGACTGCGCGGCACAGAAAACCGGGCAGAGAAGCAACGCGAGGATTGAGGGAAATAAAAAACGCATGGGTGGGTCCTTTCGGGTAAAAAGGGGATTTGATTAAAAATTCAGCGGGAGGCCCGAAAATGAGCGGCTTTTTAAAGGTTTTCCTGTACACGGCTCAAGTAGCCGACCTGGATCGCTTCTATTTTGCCGTTCTCATTTTCCCGCTCCAGGGTCAGGAAAACTTTATCCCTTGTGATCAGATCGTTCAGTTTGGTGAAGTACGTGCCGTTGGTTCCGTTCACGCGGAATTCCACATCGCCGGTTTCTTTGTCCGCGATTCCCTGAATGGTCAGCGGCTGAACGCCCTGTTTGACGTAAAAGTAGCCGCCGATCAGGTTCTGATCGTTAAGGTAAAAAATGGCCACGCCGTTCTGCTGGGCGTCTTTTGTTCCATCATCTATATACACGTAGGCCTTGAAAATCCCGATCTGCTTCATTGTGTCCGCCTGTTCTTCGCCATAATATGGCCCAGACACAGGTTCCGTATAGATCGTTGAAGGGACATAAACTGGCGGGGAAATGACGACCGGCGGGTATAAATAGACCGGGATCCGCGGCGGTGGGGGCGGTGGCGGATAAAAACCCGGGTGATGGTGCGGACCGTGATGAACGACGGGCGGGTGACCCGGTCCAGGACCATGAATTGGCGGTGGAGCCGGGCGCTGTGGTTGAACCGGTTTGGCATGGGGTGGAGGCGTGAAGTGATGAGGATTTCCCGGCGCATTGTGGGTCGGGGGTTTGTATCCCGGAACCTGCGGCGGGCCGGATTGGCTCGCGGGTGAAAACACGCACAAAAAGGCGAGAATCACCAACAGACGGAGGAAATTCGCGTATTTCATGATCATTTCTTTCTTTTGGAATTGAAGGAATTCGGGAAATCGCTTTTGAAGATCAAGCGAGGCAGTGGTCTTTTTTTCTCATTTTACTCAGGGTGTGACTTTTGTCAAGGGTTCAGAATTCTTATTTTCCGGATTCCAGAGAAGAAATTTAAAAAAGCTCGACGCATCGTCCATAAAATCCGTGAATGCAGGAAACGATTTCATTCAGAGGAAAACAGGTAAAAGGACGATGCGCCGGCTTCAGGAGAGTACGGTCTTGGATTTTTGGCGGGAAATACGGCTCATAACAAGGATCCAAATGCTAATTTGAAATGAAACCGTATTCCCCTAAACTCTTTAATTTTCTTTCTTGTGGCAGCAGTCACAGCCGCAGTGGCAGTCTTTACAGGATGGACATTTGCCAGTTTTGAAACTCCGTATGCTCTCGTAAACGATGTACGACCCTGCGAGCACTACGACGACCGCGACCAAAATGATTTCAAACATTGTAAACCTCCTGACTCTTTTAACTGATTAGCTTATGAAGTGGATCCCTACCTGGTACACGATCGTGCAAATGACCCACGCCATCGCGGTGAGTGTGAACCACTGCGCGAACGCCCACTTCCACGAGCCTGCCTCACGGGCCATCACGGCGAAAGTCGCCATACAAGGAGTCGCGATGAGGGCGAAGAGGAGGATGCAAATCCCTTGCAGTCGCGTGTAGTTTTTCGCCATGATGTCGCGCAGAGTCGTATCCCCTTCTTCCACCTCACCGACACGGTACACGATGCCCATTTGCGAGACGAAAACTTCTTTCGCTGCAAACGCTCCGATGAATGCAGTCCCCAGCTTCCAGTCCATTCCCATCGGTTTCATGACCGGTTCGATCGCCTTTCCGATCCGTCCCGCGCCGCTGTATTCCAGAGCGGCTTCCTGCAGGGCCTGCTCGTCCTCGCCGAACTGCGCGGCGCGTTCTTCCGGCAGCTTCGGGAACGTCGTGAGCGCCCAGAGCACGATGGAAATTCCCAGGATGATCGTACCAGCTTTTTTCAGGTACAGCCAGCCGCGTTGAAGTGCCCGCATGACCACCGTGCGGATCGTCGGCGTGTGGTAGGGAGGAAGCTCCATCACGAACGGGATCGGCTCGCCGCGCAGGACGGTCAGACTCATAACCTTCGCGACGATGATCGCCAGCACGATCCCGACCATATAAATCCCGAACAAAACCGTGCCCTGCCAGGCGACCGGGAAGAATGCCGGAATCAGAAGCGCGTAGATCGGCAGACGCGCGCCGCAGCTCATCAGCGGGATGACGAACATCGTGGCGAGGCGTTCACGGCGTTCTTCGAGGGTCCTCGTCGCCATGATCCCGGGAATCGAGCAGCCGAAACCGACGAGCATCGGGATGAAACTTTTTCCGTGAAGTCCGATTTTCGACATGAATCGGTCCATAAGCACCGCGGCGCGAGCCATGTAGCCGGAATCTTCCAAAAGGGCAATGGCGAGGAAAAGGATCAGAATGTTCGGCAGGAACACGATCACGCCCCCTACGCCGCCGATGATCCCGTCAACGAGCAGCGACCGAAGCAGACTTTCCGATCCATCGGTCCAGAGGCCGCCAACCCAATCCCCTAACGCTTCAACCCCACTCTCAATCCAGTCCATCGGGTACGCCCCAATGGTGAATGTTAACTGGAATATCAAGTACAGCATCAGGAAAAAGAGCGGCAGCCCCCAGATTCGATGGAGAAACACGCGGTCGAGGCGGCTTTCCTTCGCGGGATTCACCCCCTCCTTGAACGTCATCAGCTCCGGCACGATCCGGGAAATGGCTTCGTAATAAAGCGAGGCTTTTTTTGATTCGTCGGTTTTCGGCGTGGTTTCTTTTCTGGTGTCTTCGGGAATTACGATGTTCACATCTTCCAGGGATTCCTTCGAGATTGGATTGGGAAGCGTTCCATTGTGTGAAAGCTCGTGGACCCAAACCGGACATTGCTGTTTGTTTCCCGCTTCGATCTCGTGCGACATATCGATCGCCGCCTGCAGAGCCTCATTAAGTCCTTTGCCGGTGTAACCGACACATTCCAGAACCGGAGCGTTGAACCACCGGGAAATTTCCTCTTTTTGGAATTCGAAACCGCGCTGGTGAGCCAGGTCCACCATGTTCAGCAGAATGATCATCGGAATACCCAGCTCGCGGAGCTGAAGCGTCAGGAACAGGTTGCGCTCGAAATTCACCGAGTCGATCACGTCGATCAGAATACGGTCTTTTCCAACGGAATCAAACAAATAACTGGCCGCGGCCGCTTCGTCTTCGGAGTGCGCGTCAAGACTGTAAGCCCCCGGAAGGTCCACGACATTAAATTTGTGTCCCTGGAAGGAGCAGGCGCCTTCCATCTTCTCGACCGTGACGCCGGGATAGTTCCCGATGTGCTGGCGTGCGCCGGTAATTTGGTTGAAAATCGTCGATTTGCCGCAGTTTGGGTTTCCCGCAAGGATGATATTAATTTCTGAACTCATTTTAGCCTAGCCTTAAATTGAAATGAAAAAATAAACGCGAAGGATGTGTACAGGTTCGGCAAAACGAAACGTCTTAATGATTCTCGTTTTTTGAGTTTTAGCCTTGCCTAAAACCTGAGGCTGAAAAAAAGGTTCACGTAAAACCTTTTTTCCTTCGCGGGATTAGTCGTCGAGCTGGATCCGTTCGGCCAAGCCGCGGCCGAGAGCGAATTGCGCACCTTTGCAGGAAACGATGGCCGAGCCGAAAAGCGAGTTGCGAAGAACGTTGATCTTCGCACCGGGTACAAATCCCAAAGCAGCCAGTTTGCCGACGAGAGCGTCTTCAGCGTTGATCGCGACGATGCGGTGACTGTTCCCTTTTTGAGCGTTCAAAAGTACCATGGTTGTTCTCTCCTTTTATTAAAATATTGGATTTAATTTCATTGTTTGATTTCGGTTTAGTATCTCCTAAACTTTAGTTATGCCTAAAATATACACGAAAATAAAAATTTTACAAGGGGGACTTGGCAAATTTTCCGAAAAATTTTTAGGAAAGGTTAAAATTCCCCCATTCAGGGGGTGATGTTGCGGGGACGACGCTTCCAGTGTCGTTAATAAATACGGGGACGACGCTTCCAGCGTCGTTAAAAAACTGCTTCAAAACCAGACGACGCTGGAAGCGTCGTCCCCGCAGGAGCTGGTT
>JAUMVK010000005.1:0-165222 GCA_030530205.1 Thermoguttaceae bacterium
CGATGGTAGTACTGCAAGTGCGAGAGTAGGTATTGCCGGTTTTTTTATTTTAAATTAGGAATTCGTAATTCGTAATTGTTGCGCGTAACGCGGCTTGCAGAATGAGTTTGACATCTAAACTCAAATCTCAACCCTAAATGGCAAAGCTGGCGGTAGTCTGTCTATACGAAGTATCTTTTATTCCCGAGTAATACGGTGATGTGTTTCCAAAAAAAGAATCAATTATTGTGAAGTAAACTCCAGGGGGATTGTTTTTTCATTCGTTGTATGGTATAATAGGATTAAACAGAACGCAATCTTGATTTCAGGAGGAATTGATGATGGATGTAGAGAAAATCATTGAAGAAAACCGAGACGTTAATGAAAATGATACGTTTCAAACTAAAGATAGGACTTATCTTAGTGAAATAATTACAGTATTAAAAGAATTAGGTGGAGAAGGAAGTTTATCTCAAATTTATAGTATGATTAAAAAGAGGAATAAACTCCCATATATTCACACCAATCCCGCATGGGAAAGGCAGGTAAGTTCGGAGATACAGAGACATTCCAGCGACACCAAATCATTTATAGAAGGAAATGATGACCTTTTTTATTCGGTAGATGGCATCAGAAAAGGAATTTGGGGGTTAAGAGACTATAATTCCGACATAAAAACAGAAATCGTTGACCAAACCAACATAGATGAAACCGGGAACTCCTACACCAAACAGGATTTCCTTGACGAAGTCTTCATGACCGAACCCCAGTACGACACGATACTCTCGCTGCTGCGCTGTAAGAAAAATATCATTCTGCAAGGCGCGCCGGGCGTCGGCAAGACCTTCACCGCGAAACGGCTCGCATATTCGATTATGGGCGAACGGGACGACAGCCGAATCAGGTTCGTCCAGTTCCATCAGAGCTATTCCTATGAAGATTTTATCATGGGATACCGTCCAAATGAAAACGGCGGTTTTGAGCTGAAAAACGGCATTTTTTACGAGTTCTGCAATCGGGCGAGGCGTGATTCCGGGAGG
Source organism: Thermoguttaceae bacterium (assembly GCA_030530205.1). GTDB lineage: Bacteria > Planctomycetota > Planctomycetia > Pirellulales > Thermoguttaceae > RGIG3701. Next base: position 1,020 of record JAUMVK010000005.1, read on the forward strand.
GACTATTTTTTCATCATCGACGAAATCAACCGCGGCAACCTAAGCAAGATTTTCGGCGAGCTGCTGATGCTCATCGAAAAGGATTACCGCGGCCAGAAGGCCGTCCTTTCCTACAGCGGAGAGGAGTTTTCCGTCCCCGGGAATCTTTACATCATCGGTATGATGAACACTGCCGACCGCAGTCTGGCGATGATCGATTACGCGCTGCGCCGTCGTTTCGGCTTTTACACCATCCCTCCCGCCTTTGAAAACGCGCAGGAAAATGGCTTCGACGATCTTATGGATGGAACAGGCTGCGAGCTCTATCGTAACGTCGTGGCCAAAATCAGGGAGTTGAACGACGCGATCCGTAAAGACAACGCGCTGGGCCAGGGCTTTGAGATCGGGCACAGCTATTTCGTGCCGCAGGACTTTTCTGCCATCGACGACGCTTGGGTTCGGAATGTGGTCCGTTTCGAGATCATTCCTTTGATCGAGGAGTACTGGTTCGATGATGAGAAAAAGTGCAGTCATTGGAAAGAAGAACTTTGTCAGGCAATAGGGGAGAAATATGACGTCTGATAAGGGGATCCTCATTAAGAACATCTACTATATGTTGTCCTACGCCTTCCAGATTTTGAAACAGGAGGACTACAAGCAGGTAGCGGGCGAGAGCTTTGAAAAGATCCATGATTTGTTTGCCGAGATTCTCCTGAAGGGTATTTCCCGGCAAATCAAACAGGGGCTTTACCGCGAATACGTCCCCGCGTCCGAGGAGCTTCCCGTCCTGCGCGGCAAGTTGAACCTCGGCGGGACGATCTGCCTGAAAGTGCAACAGAAGCAGAAACTCGCCTGCGATTTTGACGAGTTTTCGGAGGATAATCTCTACAATCGTATTTTGAAGCTGACTATTTACTGCCTCAGCCGTACCCCGGAAGTCGAGGCCGGGCGCAGAATGGCACTGAAAAAACTGCTCGTGCTCTTTAGCGGCGTCCGACTGATCCAGCCCGAGCATATCACGTGGAACCGGCTGATCTACAAGCGAAGCAACCACAACTACGAGCTTCTGCTTAACATCTGCTTTTTCCTTCTGAACGGGATGCTCCAGACGGACGAGGATGGCAATTACAAACTCCTATCCTTCTCTGATGAACACATGGAACGGCTTTTCGAAAGATTCATTCTGGAGTACTACCGGCAGCACCACCCGGAACTGAAACCGGACAATCCGCAGATCGCTTGGAACCATTCGCCAGACGCTGAAGGGAAAATGCTCCAGTTTCTGCCCCGGATGCAGACGGACATCGTCCTGAAAAAGGAGGACAAAAAGCTGATCATCGACGCGAAGTACTACAGCAAAGCCTTGAGCCAACATTTCGGCAAAAACACACTGCGCTCCATTCACATGTATCAGATTTTCGCTTACGTCCAAAATATGGACATCGAACATACCGGTAAAATCTCGGGCCTTCTGCTCTACGCCAAAACGGACGAGGATGTGTTCCCGAACTGTGAGCCGGCCGTCATCAGCGGAAACCCTATCGGTGCGAAAACGCTGGACCTGAATCAGGAGTTTAGTCAGATTTCGCAACAGTTAGAGAGCCTCATCGAAATCTTTTAACCGAAGAAAAACCATACAAGATATTTCCTTTTAAAATGATAAAACCGTAGGAAACCCACTGTTTTCCAGTTTTCTCGGCCACCCGATCTCGCCTTTTTCACCCTGCGGGAGAAAAAAGACTTGCCCGTGAAGATTTCAACCGTCACGGAGGAAGGAACATTTTGAAAATTATTCCTCCCCCGGACCCCCTCCTCAAAAACTTTTTAATATTTAATTTTTTTAGAAATATTCTCTCACTCCCACTCAATCGTCGCGGGCGGCTTGGAACTGATGTCGTAAACCACGCGGTTGATCCCCTTGATCTCGTTGATGATGCGCGTGCTCATGCGGGCCAGGACGTCGTACGGGAGGCGGCTCCAGTCGGCCGTCATGAAGTCGTTCGTATCGACCGAGCGGATCGCCAGCGCGTTTTCGTACGTCCGCGCGTCGCCCATCACGCCAACGCTCTGGACCGGCAACAGCACCGCGAACGTCTGCGAGGTTTTGCGGTAAAGGTCCGCGTTGCGCAGCTCCTCCAGAACGATCGCGTCCGCCTCACGCAGCACCGAGAGTTTTTCCTCCGTCACCTCGCCAAGACATCGCACCGCCAGCCCCGGCCCGGGGAACGGATGACGCCAGACCATCGTTTCCGGCAGGCCCAGCTGAAGCCCCAGACGGCGAACCTCGTCCTTGAACAGATCCCGCAGCGGCTCGATCAGCTCGAAATTCAGATCCTTCGGCAAACCGCCGACGTTGTGGTGCAGCTTGATCGTCGCGGCCGGTCCGTCGGGCGCTCCGCCGCTTTCGATGACGTCCGGGTAAAGCGTCCCCTGCGCGAGGAATTTCGCGTTTTCGATCTTCTTGGCCTCGGCCGCGAAGCAGTCGATGAACGCCTTCCCGATGCGGCGGCGCTTTTCCTGTGGCTCGGTGACCCCCGCCAGCTGGCTCAGGAAAAGGTTCTGGCCGTTCACAACGTGCAGGTCCGTGTGGAAGTGGCCCGAGAAAACGTCGATCACGCTTTGGGCTTCATTCTTGCGCAGCAACCCGTTATCGACCAGGATGCAGGAAAGCTGATCGCCGATCGCTTTGTACAGGAGCGCGGCCACGACCGACGAATCCACGCCGCCGGAAAGCCCGCAAATGACACGGTCCGGACCGACGATCTCGCGCACCTTCTCGATGGTGATCCGCTCGAAATCCTCCAGCCGCCACGTGCCGGTGCAGCGGCAGATCTTCACGAGGAAGTTCTTCAGCATCTGCGCGCCTTCGTCGCTGTGTGTCACTTCCGGGTGGAACTGCAAACCGAAAAGCGGGAGCGTTTTATGGCCGATCGCGGCACAGTCGCAAGTGTCCGTGCGGCCGATCACCTCGAACCCGTCCGGGAGCTGGCCGATCTGGTCGCCGTGGCTCATCCAGACACGCGTCGAAGCGGAAACGCCCTCCCAGAGCGGGCTGGCCTGGGTCTGCGTCATGACGGCGTGGCCGTATTCGCGGGTTGGGACGCCGATGACTTTCCCACCGAGGTGGGCGGTCATTTGGTGGATCCCGTAGCAAATCCCCAAGACCGGGATCCCGAGACGGAACAGGCCCGGGTCACACTGCGGCGCGTTCTCCTCATAGACGCTCGACGGCCCGCCGGAGAGGATGATCCCCATCGGGGCCAGCTCGCGCAGACGCTCGGCCGAAATATCGTGACGGACGATTTCGCAATAAACATTCTGCTCACGGACCCGCCTCGCGATGAGCTGGGCGTACTGCGAGCCAAAGTCCAAAACGAGGATTTTTTCGCTGGTGATTGTGTTTGGCATTCGATTTTAACCGGTCAAAAGGGTGTAAACTGAAAAAGAAACTGAATTAATTATACCAGAAAATTTCAGAAGGAAAAGGCCCCCCGGAAGCGGTTTCCGCTGAGGATTTGCGGAAAATTTTAATCCTTCAGATCCTTTTGATCCTTGCAAATCCGAGTTGAAATCCCGGTGTGAAATGGTCAGGGCCTGACATCACCCCCAGAGTTTCAACCTTCCGCCGAGCATATCGGGGAGTTTTTCGCGCACCGAGTTCAGGATCACGTCCGTGACACTGCGGGCCGTGAAGTGGGAGGCGATGATCAGCTCGTTGTGGAACCGATCCTGCCGCTCCACGACATCGTTCAGATGAATATGGCCGAATTTGTGGATCTTGTCACTCAAATGCCGCTGCTCGACGAACGTCATTTCCATAATCAGCGTTTCGGCCTCGTAGAAAATCGGATTTTTGTCCAACCCAAGGCAGTTTGAATCGCCCAGATACGCGATTTTCGGGGTTTTGATCTCGTACGTAATGTCGGCCCCTGCATCTTTCAGGCGTTTGATCTCCTCTCCCGGCAGATCGAGAAATTCCGGCTTGAGCTTCTTGCGCCGGTTATAGACCACATATCCCAGCGAATCCACGCGATGCGCAGTCGCGAAGGCCTCCACGACCAGTTCTTTGGAAAGTTCCACACAGTCGCCGTTTTTCAGCCCGACCAGCTCACAGGGGAACGCGCCGCAGTCCAGACGCGTCCAGACGTTCAGCAGCCGGGCGACCAGATCGACGAATTTTTCGGGAAGGTAAACCACCGGCGGGGGCATTTTCATCATTCGCCGCCGTGCGACATAATTGGGAAGCATCGCGATGTGGTCCAGATGAGTGTGCGAGATGAACCAGTTGGGTGTACCCATAAAGTCCCACGGCTGAGCGCCCAGGTCGAATCCGAGGTGAAATTCCGGAATGTGCCAGAAAGTCTGAATTGCCGCGCGCGAAAAACCCTCGATGGTGTAATTGTTGAATTTCAGTGACTTGAACGGAATGTCTTTCATCGCGCTTTGGGAAAAGTTTTGAAGAGAAAAGGGGGTCTGGATCAATTCAATATTATTTTATCTAAAAACGGGATTTTTGAAAGGGGGGGCCTGAATTTTTAAGAGTTTTTCGCGGCGGCCCCTTTTAAATTCCACGAAATTTTTCTCTTTTTTAACTTTTTTTCCTGAAATCCCGGAAATCCCTCTTGCACGAAATCGGAAAAACATAATAATGTGTGGAATGGACTGTTTTAACCTCAAGAGCAGATAAATTTAACCGACTGAACATAGATTTCCTATAGAACTGATGAAGACAAATAAATCTCTGGTGATCGTGGAGTCTCCGGCCAAGGCACGGACGATCCGGAAGTTTTTGGGTGACGATTATACCATTGAAGCAAGTATTGGCCACGTGCGTGATTTGCCGCAGGGAACGAAAGAAGTCCCTGAAAAATACCGCGGTGAGGATTGGGCCTATCTGGGAGTGGACGTCGATCACGATTTTAACCCGGTGTACGTCATTTCCAAGGAAAAGAAAAAGCAGGTCGATAAACTCAAGTCTTTACTTAAAGAGGCCGATCAGCTCTACCTCGCGACAGATGAAGACCGCGAAGGGGAAGCCATCAGTTGGCATTTGTGTCAGGTGCTCAAGCCAAAAGTCCCGGTCAAACGCCTTGTTTTCCACGAAATCACCAAAAAGGCGATCCTGAACTCCCTCAGCTCGCCGCGGGAAATCGACGAAGCGCTCGTTCGCGCCCAGGAAACCCGCCGGATACTCGACCGTCTGTTCGGGTACGACGTTTCCCCGCTCCTGTGGCGGAAAATTCGGCCGAAACTCAGCGCCGGCCGTGTGCAGAGCGTCGCCGTCCGCCTGATCGTTGAGCGGGAACGTCAGCGAATGTCGTTCAAAAGCGCGACCTACTGGGACCTCCTTGGCCAGTTTGAAACCGCGAAAAAGCAGGGTTTTCAGGCGGCACTGGAAGCCGTTGGAGGCCGACGAGTCCCGACGAGCCGGGATTTTGATGCGAATACCGGGGAACTGAAAAATCCTGAGTGCCTGCAGATGGATGAGGCACAGGTCCTGAAACTTCTGGATCGTCTGCGCAAAACGACTGACGCGGTGGTCAATCGGGTCGAAAATAAGGATTTCGTCCAGCGTCCGCCGGCGCCGTTTACGACCAGTACGCTCCAGCAGGAGGCGAACCGGAAGTACGGTTTCACCGCCCGCCGCACGATGACCGTCGCGCAGAATCTCTACGAAAACGGGTACATCACCTACATGCGAACCGACTCGACCGCGCTGAGCGAAGAGGCGATCCACGCCGCCCGCGAGCTGGTCAACCAGTACTACGGGAAAGATTTTCTCCCACGCTCGCCGAGAATCTACCAGACGAAAGTCAAAAACGCTCAGGAAGCGCACGAGGCGATTCGTCCGGCCGGGACGGTTTTCCGTTTTCCGGAAGACGTTCGCGGGGCGCTGAATGCCGATGAGTTCAAGCTCTACGATATGGTGTGGAAGCGCACGGTCGCGTGTCAGATGGTGGACGCTCACGGCCAGCGCCAGACGTTGGGCCTGATGCTTGATGACGCGCAATTTACGACCTCCGGAAAGACCATCACGTTCCCGGGTTACTTGCGGGCGTACATCGAAGGGACGGACGAAATTGACGAAGGCGACGGCGAACGCATTCTGCCGGCCGTCAAAGAGGGCGAGCATCTGAACTGCCTCGAACTCGACCCAAAAATGCACACGACCCAGCCGCCGAATCGGTACTCGGAAGCCGCCCTGACCCGGACGCTCGAAGAAAAGGGGATCGGCCGTCCGAGCACGTACGCGTCGATCATCGAGACGATCCTGGCCCGGTCGTACGTTTTCAAACGCGGGAACGTCCTGATCCCGACGTGGGTCGCGTTCGCGGTCGTTAATCTGCTCGAAAAGTATTTGCCCGACCTGATCGACTACCAGTTCACTGCCGAGATGGAGGACGATCTGGATGCGATCAGCCGCGGCGAGCGCGAGTGGATCGACTATCTGCACGAGTTCTATTTCGGTGACGAAAAACCGGGAAAAGGCTCGAAAACCTCGGAAGTTCCCGGTCTGAAACCGCTTCTGGCGAATATGCTGGACCGGATCGACGCGAGGGAGATCAGCACGATCGAAATAGGAACACCTGCGGATGGCGGCGAACCGCTTCGCGTTCGTGTGGGGCGTTACGGACCATTCCTGGAGCAGGGCGAACGCCGCGTCAGCGTGCCGGAATCCATGGCTCCGGATGAATTGACTGTCGAAAAGGGACTGGAACTCCTGGAAAACGCGCAGCAGAACGAGGAACCGCTCGGTTACGATCCGGAAAGCGGAAAGCCGGTTTACGTGAAAGTCGGGCGTTTTGGGCCTTACATTCAGCTCGGCGACGCTGAAGGTGGGGAGAAACCGCGTAATGCGTCTCTTCTGAAAGGGATGGACCCGGCTGAGGTCGATCTGGAAACGGCTCTGAAGCTCCTTCAGCTCCCGCGGACGCTTGGCGTTCACCCGAATGACGGCGCGGAAATCATCGCCTCGAACGGCCGGTATGGACCGTACATCAAGTGGAACGAGGAAACACGGTCTCTGCCGGATGACATTTCACCGATCGACGTGACGTTCGAGCAGGCGCTTGAAATCCTCTCCCAGCCGAAAACCCGACGCGGAGCGGCTGCGGGAACGACGAAAACGACAACCGAGCGTCCAGCGGCAAAATCGTTGGGTGTTTCGCCTGTGACGGAAAAAGAAGTGCGGGTCATGGCAGGCCGGTTTGGACCTTACGTCACGGACGGAACGACGAATGCGTCCCTTCCGAAAACCACGAATCCTGACGAGCTGACGCTGGAAGACGCGCTGGATCTTCTCGCTGCACGTGCCGCCAAAGGGCCGGCAAGAAAGCGTGTGACGAAAAAAGCCGCTTTCTCAGCCGCAAAGAAAACGGTAAAAAAAGCCACAAAAAAGGCGGTAAAGAAGACCACGAAAAAAGCCGCGAAAAAGGCAGTGAAGAAAACCTCCAAAAAAGCCGCGAAGAAAACCGCCTGATTTTTCGGCTTGATAGAATGACATTTCATTAATTTTTCATTAACATTAGGGATCAATTATGCAAATCGGTGTTTTGTGCAGCGGCGGCGACTCGCCCGGAATGAACGCGTGTATGCGCTCGATCGTCAGAACGGCCATCCTGGAAGGCCATGAAATCGTTGGTTTTATGGACGGCTACCAGGGAATCCTTAACCGTGATTTTTTCGTTGGAAGCGCTGGCGCGAGACGTTTCGTTATGAATTCGGTTTCCGGCCTGGTAAAAAGAGGCGGCACGCTTCTGAACAGCAGTCGGTGCCCGGAATTTGCGACGCCTGAAGGAACGCAAAAAGCCGCGGCGATCCTCGATGAACTGGGCGTGGACGCACTGATCCCGATCGGAGGGAACGGGACGCTCACCGGCGCTCACGAACTGGGAAAATACTGGAAAGGCCCGATTATTGGTTGCCCTGGAACCATCGATAATGATTTGAACGGAACGGATTTTACGATCGGTTTCAAGACCGCGGTCCAGACGGCGGTCGAGGCGATCGACAAACTGCGAGACACGGCCTCGAGCCACCACCGGATGTTTCTCGTGGAGCTGATGGGGCGTCACTGTGGTTATATTACGCTCTTCGCGGCCATCGCGGCCGGTTGTGAAGTCGCTTGCATACCGGAAGCACCGCTTGAGATTCCGGCGATCGTGGAGAAACTCAAGCTCCTGAATAATCGAGGGAAACAGTCCATCATCATGGCGGTCGCGGAAGGCTACCAGGACGGCGTCGTGGCCCTTCAGGAAAAGCTCAAGGACGCTGGCTGCCCGTTCCCGACTCGCGTGGTCGTTCTGGGGCATTTGCTCCGCGGGGGTGATCCGTGTCCGGACGATCGAATCCTGGCGACCCAGTGCGGCAACCTGGCCGTGAAAGCGATTTTGAGGGGTGAAACGGATAAAATGGCCGGCGTGACGAACAATATTCCAACGCTGGTTCCTCTGACCGAGGCGATCGATGGTCACCGTGAAGTTCCACGTGATTTGGTAACGCTTCTGGAAAGTGTAAGCTGAAAATTTGATATAAGAAAGTTTTTGAACGAGGGGGCTGGGAGACAGCGTGACATTCCGCGCTGCGTTCTTCTTTCGCCCCTTTCCTTTATTCAGGGTTGATTCATGAAAAAATTTTTTCTTTCCACCCTTTGCGTCCTCTCGTTGGTATTCGGATGTACGAAATCAGAACCACCGGTTCAGCCGCCCGTCGAAAATCAGGTTACGCAGGAAAACGCTTCCGTCCCCGCGGAGCCTCCGTCTGTTTCGAATTCGGAAGATTCGTTTCAGAAATTGATCGAAAAGGATTTTTCGGAAGCGATGGCGAAAGCCAAGGCGCTTGAGGCGACGAACCCGGAAGAAGCCAGCCGCGCATACCAGGTTCTGACCGAGGACTACCCGAACCGGTTCGAGCCATACCATCGGCTGGCGCTCCTTTTCGAGAATGAGGGCGATGATGAGGCGGCGATCGCTCTTTATGAAGAAGCGATGCGCAAAAACCCGACGGATGCGGCGTTTTTCAATGATTTTGGCTGGTACTCGTACACTCAAAACGAGTTAGTTAACGCGGAAGTTCTTCTCAGAAAAGCAAATCTTCTCGCGCCCAACACGCCGAAATATATGGTGAATCTGGCGGTCGTGGTGGCGGAACTGGGCCGTTGGGACGACGCGTTCGCGCTTTTTATGAAGGTCCCGGATTACAACGCGGCAAAAGCGTATCTTTCGATTGCCGGGATCCAGTTTAATCAGGCCGCCACAGCGAAAACCTCCGAAGAAGCGAAAAAGAAATTCCAGCTTGCGGAAGAATCCCTGAAGAAAAGCCTCGCCCTGGCCCCGGAAAATCCTGACGCTCTCGCGCTCCAGAAACTGCTGGAAGAGCATAATGGTGAACATTAAAATTGCCGGCTCCCAAAAGTTAATTCCTGGTACATTCTCATCAGCTCGGCGACGATTTCCGCCTCGGTGATGTGTTTACGGGGACGACGCTTCCAGCGTCGTCAGAAGTGCGACGGGCCGCTGCGGGGACGACGCTTCCAGCGTCGTCAAAATTAATGGTATTTTTCCGAACGACGCTGGAAGCATCGTCCCCGTAACTCACCCGGCGGGGTAGGAACCCAGAACCACGACGCGGGCATTTTTCTTTTCCAGAGCGGCGAGCGCACGGCGGATCTTCATCTGCGTGCGGTGCCCCTCAAGGTCCACGAAGAATAAATATTTCCCCGGCTCGTTCGGCATGGGGAACGATTCGATCCACGTCAGATTGATCCGGTTCCGCTTGAAAATCGCCATCGCATCGGCCAACGCCCCGGCCTCGTGCGGCAGCTCGAACATCAGCGTGGTCTTGGATTTTGCGGTCTTCGGAGCGTCCTGCTGGCTCAGCACCACGAAGCGCGTCACGTTGAATCGGGAGTCCTCGATTTCCGGCACGAGAATTTCCAGCCCGTTCGCCTTGGCCGCCAGGGAACTCGCGACCGCCGCCGCGTTTGGAGTCGTTCGGGCGAGCTGCGCCGCCGCGGCCGTGCTGGTCGTTTCTTCGAGAGTCGCGTCGGGAAGGTGCTTCGCGAGCCAGTGCCGGCACTGGGAAAGCGCCTGCGGCTTGCTGAAAACCTTGCGGATCTCGGAACGTTTGCAGGCCGCCATCAGCGCGTGATGGATGGGGAGCGCGACCTCGCCGCAGATCTGCACTTTTGTGTGCGTAAACGTTTCCAGAGCGTCCACGACCCGGCCGTCGGTGGAGTTTTCGACCGGCACGACGCCGAAATCGCATTGATTTCGCTCGACTTCCTCAAAAATCCCGGAAATCGACGAAACGGGTGCGAAATCCGCGCCGATGCCGAAGAATTTGAGCGCCGCCTGATGCGAGAAACTGAAAAAGGGACCGAGAAACGCGACCTTTTTCGGTTTGACGAGTGCGTCGCACAGTGAACGGACGTCCCGCAGAACGTCCTCCTTTTTATCCGGGTCGAGCAGCACCGCCGGTCTCTTTTTTCCGTCCGTTTTCATGCCGGTCACCAGAGCCGCGCGGAGTTCCATCAGACGGAGGATTTCCTGATCGATTTCCTGAAGATTCATCATTTCCCGAGCCATTTCTTCACAAATTCCGCGTAATCCGCCGGCGTGTCGATCCCGATGCTGGCGCGTGGTACGACGCCGACCATGATCTCGTACCCGTTTTCCAGCACGCGCAGCTGCTCGAGCGATTCGAGTTTTTCCAGCTTCGTACGGGGGAGCGAGCTGATTTTCAGGAGGAAGTCGCGCCGGTAGGCGTAGATCCCCAAGTGCTGGAAGAAAACCGGCGGGTCATTCTGCAGATCGGCCTCCGTTACGCCATCCCTCGGGAACGGGATCAGGCTGCGGCTGAAGTAGAGCGCGCGGCCCAATTCGTCGAAAACCACCTTGACGCACGACGGATCGTGGGCTTTTTCCAGCGTCCGGATCGGCGTACAAAGCGTCGCCATGACCGCCTCCGGGTGATCTCGCAGCAAAGCCGCCACCGTATCGACCGAATCGCCCAGAATTTCCGGCTCGTCCCCCTGAACGTTCACGAAGACGTCCACGTCGGGCATTTCCCGGGCCACGACGGCGATCCGGTCGGTGCCGCACGCAATATTTTTGCTCGTCAGAACACAGTCTCCGCCAAACGCGCGGACCGCCTGAACGATCTCCTCATCGTCCGCGGCAATCGTCACGCCCGAGGCGAGTTTCGACTGGGACGCGCCTTCCCAGACGTGCTGGATGAGGGGTTTGCCCGTTTCGTTGAGCAAAACCTTGCGTGGAAGGCGTGTAGAGGCAAGACGCGCTGGAATTACAATCTGACATTTCATTGAATTTATTCCCTTGGCAAAGAGGCGAGTTCTTCCCACAGTTTGACGTTTGTTTTTATTCCGCGCTCAAAATCGACCAGACTGAAATGTTCGTTTGGACCGTGGGCGTTATCGTCTTTCTGGGAGTAACCAAGCATCATGATATTCTGGGTGAGGACGGAGTTGAACGTACCAACAATCGGGATAGAGCCGCCTTCCCGAATGAAAACCGGGGCGTGACCGAAGCCAAACTCAACGGCGCGTGATGCGGCTTTCAGGCACGGGCGTTTCAAATCGACCATCATTCCCGGCGCACCGCCGCCAACGGTGAGCTCCATGCGGATGCCGGGCGGAATCTTTTCTTCTATCCAGTGTTTCAGAGCGTTGGTGATTTCATCTTCGTCCTGGTCAGGCACGACCCGGAAGGTAAATTTGGCGGACGCTTCAGACGGAATGATCGTTTTCCCGCCCTCGCCCTGGTAACCGCCTTTGATTCCATTGATGTCAAATGTTGGGCGTGTCGTAAGTCGTTCCAGTGGGATACGGTCTTTTTCGCCGATCCCACCATTGACGCCGAGTGACGCATACACGGTCTTTTCGTCGAAAGGGAGACTGTGGATCTGAAGCTCTTCTTCCGGGGAAAGTCTGCGTACGGCATCGTAGAAACCGGGGATCTGGATCCTGCGGTTTTCATCTACCATTTGCCCCAGGATCTCCATCAGGATGTTGCACGGATTGGCCAGGATGCCGCCATAAATTCCGGAGTGAACATCCTGCCGGGGACCGTACAGGGTCAGCTCATACGACAAAACTCCGCGAAGACCGCACGTAATGGACGGGAAACCTGCCGCGAACTGAACCGTGTCACTCAAAGCCAGGTAATCACAGGCCAAAAAAGCGGAATTGTCCCGCACGAAGATCTCCGTCGCGGAATTCCCGCATTCCTCGTCTCCTTCGAGGATGAATTTTACATTCAGTTCAGGCCGTTCGGGTTGCTTCATCCAGAACTCCGCGGCCGCGATATGTGTGTAAAGAGGGCCTTTATCATCGGAAGTTCCACGTCCGTAAAGGATTTCTTCCTTTTCGACCGGCTCGAACGGTTTTTCGTCGGTTTCCGTCCAGAGATCCAGCGGGTCCACCGGCTGAACGTCGTAATGGCCATAAATCAGGAGCGTTGGTGCGTCAGGGATTTTGGGTGATTCAGCATACACAAGGGAATGACCGGTTGATAGCGGAAAAAGTTTTGGCGTGAAACCAATCTCGAGAAAACGTTTTTCAAGCCATTTGGCGGCACGAAGGCAGTCTTCTTTATGCCCGGTTTGAGCGCTGATGCTCGGAATACGCAGAAACTCTTTCAGTTCATCTTTGATCCTGGCGCGATTTTCGGTAAGGTACTCGACGATAGTGGTCATCTTGGGCCTCAAAAATTTTTCTCAAAAAAGGATGCCCCCGGTAGATATTTTGGATAAATCGGGTATAATCAAAATAAAAACGATATTTCCTTTAAAATATACACCAAATAGTAAAAAATACTATGGGGGGTGACGAAAAGGAGGTTAAAATGGAAGAAAACGAAACGATTACTGTTACGAAGGCAAAACCCCAAAAAGAATCCAAAGAAAAAAACAGCGAAAAATCCAGCGAGAAACCGAGATATGTACCCCAGTATCGTGTAATTCTCTGGAACGATGATGATCATTCGTTTGAATATGTGATCAATATGATGAGCAAAATTTTTCATTACGACAAGACCCGCGGAATGATCATCGCCGCCGGTGTACACGCATGCGGGAAAATTCCTGTCGCAACGCTTCCGCTCGAGGTGGCAGAACTGCGTCGGGACCAGATTCGCTCCTTTGGACCAGATCCGCTCGTTGAAGATTCGATCTCTTCGATGTACGCCACTCTGGAACCCGTAGAAAAGGAGGATTAATAAATCATTCCATTTATGTCTTTTTCATGGTGGAAGGCTGCGGATGGTCGTGGCCTTTCACCTTGATTGAATCTTTATCTCCATATTTCATTTTCAGGAGTTTGTTCCATGCTTAAAAAATTCACCCTCACCCTTTCCTTCCTTTTGGTGCTGACGCTGGGCGTGATGGCCGGCGAGTACACGTTCTACGCCGAGACCGACAAAGACCCGATCACGTACGCGCCGGGCGAAGAAATGACCTTCACCGTGACGCTGCTCGAGGACGGCAAAGCGATTTCCGGCCCGACGCTCAAATGGACCCGCCGCGGCGATGACGGCCTGACCGAAAATGGCGAAGCGGTCGCCGACGCGGAAAACCCGCTCGTCATCAAAACGAAAATCACTGAGCCGGGCTTCGTGCACATCAACGTCCGGGCCTTTGACGCCGACGGGAAACCCCTCCAGATGGCCCCGTTTGACGGCGGCGCGGGCGTGCGTCTCGACGAGATCAAGGGCTGCGACGAACCCGCCGACTTTGACGCATTTTGGGCAAAGCAGAAGGCCCGCCTGGCTGAAGTCCCGCTCCACGCTGAGATGGTGGAAGTCGATTCCGGAAATCCGGAAGTCCTCTGCTACGACGTGAAGATCGACTGCATCGGAAAGCCCGTCTCCGGGTACTTCTGCAAGCCGAAAAACGCGAAGGAGAAATCGCTGCCGGCCTACGTTTCTTTCCACGGCTATGGTGTCGGCTCCGCGAATAAAGCCCCGTGGGCCAAGGACCGGCTCCACCTCGATATCAATGCGCACGGGATCATAAACGGCCAGCCGAAGGAATTTTACGACGAGCTGCGCAACACGACGCTCAAGGGCTACGCCTTCAGCACCGAGGAAAACGCCAAGCCGGAGACGAGCTACTTCCTCGGCATGATGCTCCGCCTGATCCGCGCTCTGGAGTGGATCAAGAGCCAGCCGGAATGGAACGGTGAGGTTCTGGTCGTTAGCGGCGGGAGTCAGGGCGGTTTCCAGTGCCTGAGCGCCGCGGGCCTCGACCCGGACGTGACCGAGTGCAACGCGAGCATTCCGTGGTGTCTGGACCTCCAGAGCCATTCGGCGAAAAACCGTCTGAACGGCTGGCGCCCGGAATGGGCTGAGGGCCTGGGCTACTTTGACCCGACGTTCCACGCGAAGCGGATCAAGTGCAAAGTGACCATTTTCGCGGGTCTGGGCGATTATGTCTGCCCGCCGTCGGGGCAGATGGTCCTTTACAATAATTTGAACTGCCCGAAGAAACTGACGTTCAGCCAGGGCCGCACGCACGGCTACCAGATGCCGAACGGCAGCCAGAGCGTGTTGACGAACATGGAATAAAGACTCGGAGGGCCGGCGTCCTCGCCGGTCATAGCCGCGTTAGCGGTTAAATGTCAATAGCCGTGGGTGAAACCCACGGAATCCCGGAAGCGGCGTCCGCCCCCGTGGGTTTCACCCACGGCTAATAACATTCAACTCCTACGGGGTTGCGACGACACAAGATGCGCAGTCCCCACAGCAATTTGTTTTTATTCACAAGGACTTGAATCATGCAAAAATCCTTCCTTTCCTTCCTTTTTCTTTTAGTATTTTCCGCGGTCTCGCTCGCGCAGTGGGCGAAGCCGGAGCTCGTTCAGGAAGTTCTGGACGGGAAACGGTCTGAGGCGCTCGCCTCGTGGTGGGGCTTTGATGCCGAGGATTCCACGCAGTTTCTGCAGGCCGCGATCGATTCCGGCGCGCGGAAACTCATCATCGACCGTCAGGCGTCCGACTGGATCACGCTTCCGCTGAAGGCCGCCAGCAATCAGGAGATCGTGCTTCAGGACGGTGTAGTCCTGCAGGCGAAAAAAGGCGCGTACCTGGGCACGAGCGACGCGCTTTTGTCGCTGCGCCAGTGCGAGAACGTCGTGATCCGCGGCGAAAAACCGGGCGCGAAGGCCTTCTTCCGCATGAATAAGGCGGACTACCAGAAACCGCCGTACAAACCGGCCGAGTGGCGCCATGGGCTTTCGATCCTCAGCTCGAGCAACGTGCTGGTTGAGGACCTCACCATCGAATTCACCGGCGGTGACGGCATTTACCTCGGCGTTTGCAAAGCGGGAGTCACGTGCAGCGACATCACGATCCGCCGCGTCCTGTGTTACGAAAACCACCGCCAGGGGATCAGCGTCATCACGGCGCGGAACCTCCTGATTGAAGACACGATCATGCGCGATACGAACGGGACCGCTCCGCAGGCCGGGATCGACTTCGAGCCGAACCGCGAAAATGAGGAACTGACGAACTGCGTCATGCGCCGCTGCGTCTGCGAAGGGAACGCCGGCGACGGGTTCGAATTCTACCTGCCGAACCTGACGTCGAAGTCTGGCACGCTCGGCATCACGCTCGAAGATTGCGTCTCGCGGAACAATAAACGCTCGGGCCTCAACTGGATCCTGACCCGCACGCGCCCGACACACGACGCGGACCCGATTCCCGGGACGTTCGTCGTGAAAAATTTCGTCACGGAAAATGAAGGCGGCTGCGGCATTTCCCTCCACAACAATCCGATCAACTCGGTGAAAGTCACGTTTGAAAACGTGAAAGTCGTCAACCCGGCCAATACCCCGGTGCGGCTCGTCAGCTCGTCGGACCAGCCGGGTCCGTTCGGCGACGTGACGTTCAAAAACGTGGAGGTCCAGGACGACAATCCCCCGGCGGATGACCCGAACCGGGAGTTCTTCAAGTTCTCGGACGGCTCGTCGGACGCCTGGGGAATTGAAAGCGTGAGCGGCGAGCTCGTCTGCAAGCGCGGCGGGAAAACCGAGACGCTCGTGATCGACGAGGCGTGGCTTCAGGCCAATTACCCGGTGAAAAACTCGCATCACCTGCCGATGGTGAGATTCGAGGCGAAGGATCTGGCTGCGACCACGGCGGCCGAGCCGGGGAAATTCAACCCGATGCGGGTGCGTGGCTTTGCGCGGTACTTCTTCGACGTGAAGGCGGGCCAGCCGTTCGAGTTCTCGCTCAGATTCGTTCAGGTTGGGCGGAATACACACGATCCGATCGATCTGAATCTGGTCGGGCCGGATGGGAAGCGGGTCAAGCTGGAGAAACTGCCGATCAACGAGACGCGCCGGTACGTCGTTCCTGACCCGAAAGACGGCGTTTATACGCTGGAATGCGGGCCGAATTCGCACTCGTTCGTGCTGACCGAGCCGACGGTTCCGGTCGCGCTTGATGTTTCCCGGGTGAATTTCATCTCGGCGGCGGGAAAGGTTTATTTCCGCGTGCCGGAAGGAACGAAGGATTTCGGAGTTTGTGTCATGGCGGAAGGCGCGGAGAAGGTGAACGCGGCCGTTTACGCGCCGAACGGTGAAAAGCGCTGGGAGATGAAGGATATCGATTCGTCGGAATTCTTCTATCCCGACCCGGCCGAAGCGGAAAAGGGCGGCGTCTGGTGCGTGCAATTCATGAAGCCGGAAAAGGCGTGCTTCGAGGATTTCCACCTGCGGATCCAGAACATTCTGCCGGTCGTGACGTTCCGCGAAGGAGAAAGCTGGAAGTGAGAAAAAAAGGACGGCGCGAATGCGTCGTCCTTTGGAGTGCGGCAATACAGAAGCCGAAGGCTTCCTTTGCCGCTTTCACTTTAGTGACCAGAAATTTTAACGTTGAAAAAGAGTTTTCACGTGGGAAACATCCCGCGCGCTTTAGCGGCAAACGCCTCTTCGAGGCGGATTGCCGCAAGGGAAAGCGGTGAATGTCGCTTGCGCGACTGTATCACCGCACTCCAAATTAATCCGGAAGTGTGACGGGTTTCCCGTCGTTGCGCTGGCTCAGGTACATATTCAGCTCGGCGTCGATCGAATAAGAAAGCCTGTGGACCGACCCGTCGCACATCGAAATCCCGAACGCACCGGCATGGGTCGAGCCAAAGGCGTGGTCACGCCGGTAATTTGCCCGGTCCTGCAAGGGAACGTTCGCTCTTACACAGGTCACGCAGTTGTCTGTGTCCGCGCCGCGGTAAATATAAATATTGTCATTTGTGCCACCGCAAATCTCGTACTCGTTAGACGGCATATACTTCTCGCCGATCATATACGTGTTTGTAGTTCCGTCACGGATCTCGCCCATCTTGATGCCGCTGTGCTTGAACAGGGTACCGTTTGAATCCTTGCACTGGGGAAGACTGTTCCAGTTGAAATTCTTCGCAGCCGCGACCGAACTCGGCTCGTACGTGGCGTTCGCCCAGACGTTATTTCCGTAGTTGCAGGAGTAGTCGCCCTTGCAGTAGTTTCCACCTGGTGTGTATTTACAGTTCGCAACGTACTGGCTTTCCATCAGGATCGGGTAGAGTTTTGCCGAGCGGCGGGAAGGGCAGAACCAGGTGTTTACGACGGTTTGGGCACGGATGTGAGAACCATCACACTGTTCAATCGTTTTGGCCGAGACCTGACCATCCGCGCCGAGCTGGTACAGTGCGTTTTGTTCGAGGAACGGGAGAATGGCGTAGGCCCACGACCCCGGCTGCTCGGGCCCCATGCCATTGTCGGGATCGCCTTCCCAATAGGGGGTCCAGCCGGCGGAGGGGAGTTTCTGACAGTTGCTTTCGTGGTTGAGACAGGCAAGACCGATTTGCTTCAGGTTATTTCCACACTGCATCTGCCGCGCGGCTTCACGTGCCTGCTGTACTGCCGGGAGAAGGAGCCCCACCAACATCCCGATAATTGCGATCACGACGAGCAATTCGACCAGAGTGAAAGCTTTTTTTCGCAGAAATTTCGTTCGATTGCTGTTCAAAGTCCCCTCCTTTGAGTCAGTAAAAACAACATAATTAATCTAATACGATTAGTTTAAACCAAAAAAACAAAAAGTCAAGGTTTTTTTTCTGAATTTTTAAAATTTTTTTAAAATTCTCTTTCTCCTATTTTCTCGGGAATTTTGAGGGAGAAGCGGGGTGAGAGAAATTTCTTTTTGGGAAAATCTGATGAAAATGTTCAAATCAACATTGCGAAAAAAATGAAAAATTTATAGAATGGGAAACACTCTGGCGCTTCCCCTGGGTGAGAGGATTCACGGAAGGACCAAGGATGGGAATTCAGTGAGTCCCGGAACCGTATTTTGACGTTTCAACCTGCTTTAGCCAGAGCGGTCGTGTGAGAAAATCAAGGATGATTTTCTTTCGTTTTGGAGCGGAAAGAGGGGGTAATATTTCTTCTCTTTCCGCCCTTTTACCTTTTGGAGTTTAATGGATGAATTACTCTTCCGACAGTTCCCTCAATCAGAAGTCTGGCGAAACCGAAATCTTTTCAGAATCCGTCCTGAAAATTCTGTTCCCGGTGTTTTTGAGTTTTTCGTTTTGCTTCGGCCCAAACGAAACTTGGGCGGCTGATGATGGAGCGGAGGAGCACTCTGTAAACCGAATGTTCTTCGGCAAACAGAAAACCTACGAAAAAACCGAAGGGCTCGCGGCTCCTCAACTGCGCAACAATGATCCGAACTCGGTCGAGAACGGAGTGGTTCTGCTCGATTTCTATAATGACGCCTGTGGTCCATGCCGTTCCATGATGCCGACGGTGAATAATTTGGTCCAACGCGGTTACCGGGTCAGCAAAGTCAACACGGACCGTTTCCCTGATTGGGCGCAGCGGTTCAATATTACCAAAATCCCGTGTTTTGTTGTCATCGTTGACGGCAAAGAAGTCGCGCGTCAGGTGGGAGTTACGTCGGAGTCCCGGCTGGAAAATATGATCGTGCAGGCCGGCGGCTCGCCGAGACAATTCAAACAGTGTACGCCTCCGGAAGCGTCCCAGTGCAGAACGCAGGTCGCGGAATCCGCCTGGCGTGGACGTGAGACGAAACTCAGCGTTCAGGAAATCGTCGCGGGAGATTACGTCTTCCAGGATGATGGCACTTCAGGTACACGCCAGAACCAGATTGCGTCCATGGAACCGGTTCAGCCCGCTTCGAGCATCGGAACGAATGCGAACGCAACGGTTATGCAGGTTTCTGCGGATACCAGTATGACTCGCCCTTCTGCGCAGCAAAGTATTGTCCCGGGAAACGATTCCTCCGAGATCAGGGATCAGGTCCTTTCTTCTACGGTTCGAATTCAGGTCAACAATGTTCATGGTGATATGATGGCGGAAGGAAAAGGCACGGGGACGATCATTGACTGCCGGTCCGGTCACGCTCTGGTTTTGACCTGTGGACATCTGTTTCGCGAATACCAGCCTGGCGATGTGATCAAAGTTGAAATTTTTACGGATAAAGGCATTCTGATCGTTCAGGGCCGCTATGTGAATCACGATGAAGAACGTGATTTGGGTCTGATCAGCCTTACGGTGGACCGGCCGATTGTGACGACCCCAGTCGCGGGGCGTGAATATCGTCTTCAAAAAGGAATGCCCATCACGACCGTCGGATGTAATCTTGGCGCTGACCCCACCGTTCAGTCGGGGGTCGTTACGAATCTGAACCGTTTCCTCGGAACGCCCAATATTGAGGTTTCCGTTGTTCCGGTTCAGGGACGCAGCGGCGGTGGGCTGTTCTCACAGGACGGGAAACTTTTAGGGGTTTGTGTTGCGGCCAATATTGAGGACCAGGAAGGGCTTTTCGCGTCCTATGAAGCCATTCACGATTATTTTTGTTCTCTGAAAATGGAGCAGTTCGTTCTTTCCCCGCGTAACGAAAGTCAGCTGAATCGGATACAGAATGAAGTTGAGATCGCTCTGAATGATTTGCCTCGTCCCGAAAAAAGCATCGTAAATGAAGAACTGAAGCCGGCGGAGCCGGAAACGATTTCCATTGCCGATTCTAACACGGTGGAACCTATTATGCCCTCACCCTCACCGCGGCTGAAACCCGTTTCGATGGAGAAACCCCTTATTGGTCTGGAATCTCCTAACTGGCCGCCAACGTGGCCGACGAAGCAGTAAGAGCAAAATTTGGGGGAGCGTGGTCGTTCATGGCTGCGCTTCAAAAATATTTTGAAAAATTTAAAACCTTTCTCTCAGATCCTGCATATAAAATATTGCCAACATTATATAATCAGTTTATTTTAACTTTCAAGGAGAACTCCATGTTCAAAACTTTCTCGCGGATTTCCGCTTGTGCCGCCCTGGCTGCCAGTTTATTCCTTTCCTCGGCTGCCAGCGCTCAGGATTTAGTTGTCACGATTCCCAGCCTGAATGACGTTCAGACAAAAGTTTCGGCGATTGCCGGGAAGATCAATCCGAGTTACACGCTGCTCGTCAATATGACGCTTGGCCAGTCTGCCGCTTTTGGTATTGACCCGTCCAAACCGATCGCGATTTATGCCGATTCAAACGAAAATGGTTTTTCTGTCACAGGTTTCGTTCCGGTGAAGAGTCAGAAAATGTTCGACTCCCAGCTTGAAGCGTTGAAGGAAAAGGGACAGATCCCGGAATTGAAAGTTGAATCCAAAGACGGTTACTCGATCCTGCTTTTCAATCAGGAATCGGCTGGCGATATTCCGCAGATTGACGCTCCGAAAACCGTGAATCTCAAGATGAACCCGAAAGTCCTCATTCCGATTCTTGACCAGCAGATCGCAGCCGCCGAGCTTCTGCAGGACGATGCGGAAAAAGAAACCAAGAAGGTCAATCTGGAACGTATGAAGCGGAACATGGAACAGATGGAGGAAATCACGTTCTCTCTCGACGCTTCGGAATCCGGTGATATGGCTGTCTCGTTTGGCGCAAAACCAGCCGAGGGAACAGAAATCGCCCAGAATTATGCCAACACGGAAAAACTCACCACATCAGTTCTTGGTGGTTTCTTTGACAAAAAAGCCCCCTTTGCCGCCCAATTCCTGGGAACGTTCGATGAGAACAACCGCAAAGACCTGGTCGAATTCTTGACTTCCAGCGACAAATTCCCGAAAGAACTCGCTGATGTCATTCTGAAGGCGATGGAAGTTGAAAAATTCAATTTGGCGTGCTCCTTCTACCCGGATAAACTTGGTGTTCAAGGCATTTTGGCCATGGGAATCGCGAACGGTGATAAAATCAACGCTGCGATTGAAAAAGCGATTGGCAAGATGGATAAGGATGCCGGTATTCAGGGTAAAGCGAACGCAGGCACGATCGGGAAATCCATTACCGTCCACGAATTTTCCTTCGAGAATGAAGGCGAAACCAAAAACCTGGCAGTTGCCGTTCATCCGAAGTACCTCTTCCTCGCGGTGGCTCCGCTTGGTGAATCCGCTGTGGATTACCTCAAAGTCGCTTTCAAAGAAAAAGGTCTTAAACCCTCTGAAGTGAAGAAAAGCGCTCAGGTCCATTTCAACATGGAACTGATTTCCTCTCTGGCGAACCTGGCTGGTGCCAAAGAAGAAATCGATTATGTTGGTGACGTGAATTACGTTGGTGGCTTCGCGAATGGTCAGTTCAATGGAACTGTCAAAATCAACGGAGATCTGTTTGAAACCATCGGAAAAATTATCGAAGCCTCGACTGCTGGCGGCGATGATGACGATGATGATCTCTTCGGTGACGATGATGATGACGACGACACGACCGAAGCGCTCGATCCGCCGGCTGATGACAAAGAGTGATTTTTGAGATTCAGGGCCTCATTTGGCTTGGGGCCCTCGCTGAGAATTGGAATGGAAGCCTCACAAAACGTGGGGCTTCCGTTTTTTTTTCACCCGCAGGATTCCGAATCGAGGAAAAGGGCCGCGGAGGCGTGGCGGCGCATGATCCCGCACGGGAGTTTCTCGGAGATTTCCCTCTCGGTCAAAAGTCGCGTGACGGCGTCCCGTTTTGTCGCGGCAGGAACCGTGCAGACGAGATGCGCACAGCGGAAAAGCGTCGGGATCGTCAGCGTCATGGCGTGGGTCGGAACGTCCGCCAGCGTCGCGAAGCAGCCGTCGTTGACCTGTTGCTGACGGCAAACCTGGTCCAGTTCCACCACTTTGACCGTTTTCGGGTCGTTGAAGTCGGCGACCCACGGGTCGTTGAACGCGATGTGGCCGTTCTCGCCGATCCCGAGGCAGCAAATGTCGATCGGGGCCTCGTTCAGCGCGGCGGCGTAGCTTTCCGGCTCCTTCAGGTAATGCACCGACTTGAACGGGACGAGCCCGAACAGACGGTCACGCAGGAAATTCCCGAAGCCCTGCGGAGCGGCCGGGTCCAGACCGACGTACTCGTCCATGTGGAAGGCGTGGATCCGTTCCCACGGAATGTTCGGCGAGTGGGCGAGATGCCACAAAACCTCGTTCTGGGACGGCGCGGCAGCGAAAATCATGCGGAGTTCCGCCTTTTGTGCGAGCATGGCGCGGATCAATCCTTCACAATACGACGCGGCAGCGAGTCCCATGCTTTCGCGGTCCGAATACGCCCGCCAGGCGAGCAGGTCCTTTTTACCCGATTTGAGCAGCATTTTTGGTTCCTTTCTTTTAAGCGGTCAGAGGAACAGGGATTTCTTAAATCATAGCACAAAACACCGATTTGTAAACCCCCCCGTCTTGACAAAAGATGAAAAATCAGTTATACTAAAGCCTCATATTACTCCGTGGACCATATCCCTTGAGTGTCAATTTAGGGGACGACGCTTCCAGCGTCGTTTTTAAAGGCCCCCTCCTTGAGGGGGCTGGCTCGCGCAGCGAGACTGGGGGAGTTACGTGAACGCGCCTTTTATCTCCCCCCGGCGCTAACGCGCCACCCCCCTCAAAGAGGGTGGCTTTCAACGACGCTGGAAGCGTCGTCCCCACAAAACAAGGGACCATATCCCCGATACAGGAACAAAAAATGGGAATTATATGGCTTTGGATCGGCTTTTTCGCCCTGGTATTTTTCATGCTTGCGCTCGATTTGGGCGTTTTTAACCGCAAAGTACATGTGATGAGCATCGGCGAGGCGCTGAAGTGGACGGCGCTCTGGATCGCTGTGGCTCTTCTTTTCAATGTCGGAGTCTATTTCATCTATGAGCACAATCTTTTCGGGATTGCCGGGATGTTCCACGAATCCGGGACCCACTGCGGGAAGACCGCTTTTTGTGAGTTCCTGACCGGGTACCTCGTGGAAAAGTCGCTTTCGCTCGACAACATTTTCGTCATCAGCCTGATCTTCTCGTCGTTCGGCGTGCCGCAGATCTACCAGCACCGTGTGCTGTTCTGGGGGATCCTCAGCGCTCTTGTTTTACGTGGTGTGATGATCGGCCTGGGCGCGGCAATGATCGAACGCTTTGACTGGATGATCTACGTTTTTGCCGGCCTGCTGTTCTTCACGGCCCTGAAGATGATGTTCGGTTCCCACGAAGAGGCGGACCCGAAGAAAAACCTGGTGGTTCGTCTGACGAAGAAAATCTTCCCGGTTCACGACCGAATTCTGAACGAGTACTTTTTTGAGCGCATCGACGGCCGCTGGTTCGCGTCGCCGCTGCTTCTGGCGCTTTTCGTGATCGAGACGAGCGACGTCATTTTCGCGGTCGATTCCATCCCCGCCATCTTCGGGATCACGCACGACCCGTTCATCGTTTTCACGTCGAACATTTTCGCGCTTCTGGGCCTGCGTTCGCTCTACTTCGCGCTGGCGGCGATGATCACGAAATTCCGTTTCCTGAAAGCGAGCCTGATCGTGATCCTGCTTTACGTCAGCGCCAAGATGATTTTTGCCGGTTACTTCAAGGAGAGGATCCACGGGTACGAAATTTGGGGAATGAGCGGCGGCGACCTGCTGACGCTCATCTCGCTGGGAGTGATCGTCGGCGTGATGGCGATCGGGATCCTCCTCTCGCTGATGTTCCCGGCCAAGGCTCCTTCTGGCGAAATCGCTTAGGCGAGCGGCGGGCTTTTTGCCCGCTGTAACCGGCGAGCAGGGGGGGCTTTTTGCCCGCTGCAAACCGGCGAGCAGGGAGCGGGATGCCCCCGAAACTTCCGCAAAACCTGGCGTCTTAAACCTCCGTGCCGTTTTGATCAGGAGATGGATTTTCCGCCTGCTTTTTGCCGAAAAACTTGCGCACGGCCGCCACGATGAAAGCGACTCCGACGACCAGTTGGACCAGCAAGGTCCGAAAGTCGTTCATCTGCTTTTTCCGGCAATTTATCAGATTTTTCTTCGCGTCGTCATTCCCCAGATCTGCGGCTTTCTGGAACCATTCTTTTGCCTTCCCGATGTCTTTTTTCACGCCGAAACCATTAAAGTAGCAAGCGCCCAAACTGTTCTGGGCCTCCGGGCATCCCTGATCCGCTGATTTCCGGAACCATTTGAAGGCCTCGGCATAATTTTGGGGCACTCCTTTCCCAAGATAGTAACAGGACCCCAAATTATTTTGAGCCAGAGCGTAGCCCTGTTCTGCCCCTTTCTGGTACCACTTGACGGCCTCGGCATAATTTTGCTCAACTCCCTCTCCCTCTTCGAAGCAGACTCCCAAATTATATTGTGCCTGAGCGCAATCCTGCTCGGCAGCAACCTGATACCAGCCGACAGCCAGTGAGGAATCCTGCTTGATCCCAATACCTTCATCATAACAGATTCCCAGATTAAACTGCGCCAACGCGTCCCCCTGATCCGCCGCTTTGCGGAATAATTCGACCGCTTTCGAAGGGTCCCTTTCGACCCCGATTCCTTCCAGATAGCAGGTCCCCAGATTGTTTTGAGCCTCCGGGCAGTTCTGTTCGACGGCTTTGCGATACCACTCGACGGCTTGTTTCAGATCCTGCTCAACCCCATCACCTTCTTCGTAACAACTGCCTAAAATATTTTGGGCGTCCGCTTCTCCCTGTTCGGCGCCCAGTCGCGCCCACTTGAGGGCCTCCGCATGGTTTTGTTCAACGCCCTCCCCATTATAATAACAAACGCTCAAAATGCTCTGCGCGGCCGCGAACCCCTGTTCGGCCGACTTTTGGAAACACTCAATGGCCTTGGTCCAATCCTGTTCGACGCCGTCGCCTTGCACGTAGCGGCAGCCCAAAAGGTACTGCGATGCGGCGTCACCTGCTTCGGCCATTTCTTTGAAGAAATCGACGGAAACCTCCTCGTCCGGGGCTTCTTCCTGTGCTTCTTCCTGCGCCTGAACCGGGCCGGTCAGAATTAACGCTCCGAAAAGAACGGCAAAAACAAAAAACAAAGGGACGATAAAACGGGCTTTTTTCATGATGGAATTTTCGGTTAAGGGAAACTCGGACACGCAGGGCCATTTCTGCAAGTGTTCATTTTAATACAGATTTCGTAAAATTTCACCCCCCCCCCGCAAATATCCCTTTTAAAACGAAAAAAATCTTAAAATTTTCGACTTTTTCCGGTCCCGGCCTCTTGAAATTTTTGGGAAAAAGAGTTAAAACAGAGGAGACAGGCCAAAATGGGCCTGAGTACACACCTCAAAATTTCATCTTACCAGATAAAGAAGGTTTCAATCATGAGTACAAATCCGATGTATCGTGCCGCTGAATGTTCAAAAGATAACGTGAAGTCCGTCGCCGAAAGCGCGATGAACGCCGGCAATGGCGTTTTCCGCATGGCTCCGAACTGGGTCCCGCGCAGCTTCCTTCAGCCGGGCCGCCGCATCAAACTCGCTCCGACCGACTGGTACGCGCTTGGCGTGGACCGCGGTGGTATCGATGAACGCTGGTTCTCCTCCACCACCGAAGCCATGAACGAAGGCCGCACGTGGGACGAAGGTCTGAGCTGGTGCGTTTTCGAGGGGCAGCGCTTCCTGCTTCGCGATGCCGTTGCCGAACTTCAGGGGAAAGTCGTCGGACAGGCGATCTGGGACAAATACAACCGCTGGCCGGTTTTCTCCAAGTTCTTCGATAATGCCGGCCCCATCCCGCACCACATGCACCAGATGGACAAAGACGCGAAACTCACCGGTCAGGACGGCAAGCCGGAATCGTACTACTTCCCGCCGCAGCTCAACGCCGCGCAGAACAATTTCGACTACACGTTCTTCGGTCTGAACCCCGGTACGGAAAAGAAAGACGTGATCAAGTGCCTGGAAGACTGGAACAAAGGCGATAACGGGATCCTTGACCTGTCCGCCGCCTACCGCCTGAAGCGCGGCACGGGCTGGTGCGTCCCGCCGGGAGTTCTGCACGCTCCGGGGTCTCTGTGCACCTACGAGCCGCAGTGGGGCTCCGACGTGTTCGGAATGTTCCAGTCCCTGGTCGAAGGCCGTCAGGTCGGTTGGGATCTGCTCACGAAAGACGTTCCGGAAGACAAGAAATACGACCTGGAATTCATCGTCGAGCAGCTCGACTGGGAAAAGAACGTCGATCCGTACTTCAAGAAGTCGTTCTACATGGAACCGGTGGTTGACCCGGAAAACAGCGGCGACGGCTACACCGACCGCTGGATCGACTACAAACCGTTCGACGGCAAACAAATGGTTACGGCTAAAGAGATCACCGTGGAATCCGGCGCGAAATGCGTGCTGAAGGATCCGGGCGCCAGCGCGTGGATCTTCGTCCAGGGCTCCGGCTCGATCAACGGCCTGAAGGTCCAGACCCCGGCCATGATCCACTTCGGCGAGGAGACGGACGACGAATTCTTCGTGACGGCCGAAGCCGCCGCTCAGGGAATCGCTCTGGAAAACACGGGAACGGAGCCGCTCGTCGCGCTGCGTTACTTTGGTCCGGACGTTCACGAAAAACTCCCGCAGTGAAAAATGAATGAATAATGAATAACGAATAACGAATAATGGAATCTTTTCATTATTCGTTATTTCGTATTCTGATTTAATTTCCCACCCCCATCCTAAAAAGAAAGAATTCTCCATGAAACGCAGAGATTTTATGAAACTCAGTACCGCGATGGGCGCGGCGGTCGTTCTTTCCAACGCCCGATCTGCTTTCGCGGCTCCCGCCAATGACCGCGTGAATTTGGCCGTGATTGGCTGCGGCTCCCGGTCCGATTGGGTCTGCCGCGACTTTCTCGTGCGTCCGCAGGATGACGTTCGCTTTACGTGGTGCTGCGACGTGGATTCCCGCCGCGCGGCCAATCGTGCGAATCAGGTCAAACGCGACGGCGTGGACCCGAAACTCACGCAGGACGCCCGCCAGGTGTTCGACGATCCGTCGGTGGATGCCGTGGTGCTCGTCACGCCGGACCACTGGCACGCGCTCCACACGATCCAGGCCTGCCAGGCCGGCAAGGACGTTTACTGCGAGAAGCCGACCAGCCGCAGCGCGTTCGAGGGCGACATGATGGTCGCCGCCGCCAAGAAGTACGACCGTATCGTGGCGATCGGCTCGCAGACCCGCTCCGCGCCGTACGTTCTCTCCGCGAAGAAGTTCCTCGCCGAGGGCTACATGGGCAAGATCCAGTTCGTCCGCGTGAACAACATGTGGCCGGAAAACCGTCCGTCAAGTAACCAGCCGAAACTGCCGGCCCCGCAGCAACTGGATTGGGACCGCTGGATCGGCCCATCGCCGTACCGGGAATACGCGCCGGTCTTCCAGCAGGGCCTCGCGTGGGGGTACTGGTGGGATTTCGGGAACGGGATCCTTTCGACCCAGGGCCACCACCAGCTCGACCTTGCGCGGTGGGTGCTTGACCTGGATATTCCGAAGACGTGCTACAGCACGGGCGGTTACGACCTGAAAGAAGACCCGACCATGACGCCGCGTCAGCAGTCGGTCACGTTCGACTGGGGCGAGTACCTGATGCAGGTCGATCAGATCATGGGCGTGCCCTACATGCTGGAGACCGACATGGTGGCGCGCCAGAGCGACATTTTCCCGTATTGGCCGCAGAATTCGACCCGCGTCGAGATTTACGGGCAGAACGCGCTGATGATCATCGGCCGCCTCGGGGCAGGGTGGCAGGTCTTCGTCCGAACGAAGGACCGCAAGCCGGTCGTGAAGCAGGAAGAGTTCGGGCGCTACACGAACCCCGAGCACATGAGCAATTTCGTCGATTCGATCCGGGAACACAAGCAGCCGAATGCGCCGGTCCTCGAAGGCCATCGCAGCACGATGCTGGTCCACTACGCTCACATGTCGCTGCGCGCCGGGAGCGTGAAACTGGAGATCGACCCGGTGACGGGCAAAGTCACCAACTCGCCCGAAGCGATGAACTTCTGGCGGCCTGAATTCCGCAAGGAGTACGACATTCCGGAAATCGGGTGAACCTTCTGAACGCAGAACGCGTCCCGCTTCGGAGTTTCATTTAAACACGGATTTTCACGGATTGGATGGATTTACAGGATTTTTAAAGAACCAGGTTTGAAGTCTTTTCAGAAAAAATCCTATTAATCCCTTAAATCCGTGGAAATCCGTGTCTAAATCCCGGGTTGAAGCGGGACCGATTTGGTGTTTGGCCCCCAGTTCTTTCCAATATTTCGTGCAGTTTGCCCTGATAGCAATTTGGCTCTGCTCGGGATTTGGGGAGGTTTTTTTATCCTTTTCCCACCAACCTACGAAAGGAAATTTCACTTCATGAAAAAACCATTCTTCCTCCTTTCCCTCGTTCTTTTGACGCTTGGCGCGTTCCTGGTTTCCGTTCAGGCGAAAGACCTCCTCGATGTGCGTGATTCGGACTCCACGCCGGTCAAGCTCATTTACGACACGGACATGGGAAACGACGCCGACGACGCGCTGGCTCTGGCCATCATCCACAACATGGTCGAGCGCGGAAAGTGCGATTTTCTCGGGATCACCCTGACGAAATCCGATCTTTGGGCTGCACGCTACTGCAAGGCGTTCAACATGCAGTACGGCCGCCCGGATATTCCGATCGGGCTCGTAAACGACGGCGTGACCAAAGGCCCCGGCAAATATCTCCAGCGGGTCCTTGAGCTGAAAAATGAAGACGGCTCCGCGATGTTCCCGTTCCCGGAAGGGTGGGAGCCGGAAGATTCCGTCGTGCTTCTGCGCAAGCTGCTGGCGGCCGCGCCAGATCACTCGGTCGTGATCGCTCAGGTCGGTTTCTCGACGAACCTGGCCCGGCTGCTCGACACGCCGGCGGACGACATTTCCCCGCTGACGGGCAGGGAACTGGCCGAGAAAAAGGTCCGTCTCGTCTCCGCGATGTTCGGGGCGTTCACGTTCCAGAACGACCAGCGTTTCGTGAAGCACAAGGAATACAACGTGGTGACGGACCTCCCCGCCGCGCAGAAATTCACGAAGGAATGGCCGACCCCGATCGTGTTCAGCGGGTTTGAACTGGGCGTGGACGTGAAGTACCGCGAGTGCTCGCTCTTTAACGACCTGATCCCCGCGCCGAACATGCTTCAGCGCTCGCTGCTCTTCTACCACGAGGGCTGGGGCAGCAACGACCAGTGCACGTGGGACCTGACGGCCGTTTTGTTCGTGCTGCGTCCGGAAGAAAAACGCGGCTACTACTCGCTCTCGGAGGCCGGAACGGTGACCGTCCGCGACGACGGCACGACGTTCTTCACGCCCGACCCGAACGGCAAGCACCGGTGCTTCATCTCGGACCACGACCAGAAGATCCGCGTCGAAGAAGCGTTTGTGAACCTTTGTAGCGAAAAACACTAAAAGAATGAATAATGAATAACGAATAACGAATAATGAGAGGGCGGAAGCCTTTTCATTATTCGTTTTTTTTCTGTGCTTTGAGTTTTTCCATGGCTTTTCTGGCCTTTTCGTGGCCCTGGTCCGCCGCCTTCTGGAGCAACTCGACGGCTTTCATGAGGTCCTTTTCGACCCCCTCGCCATTCCCGTAACACTCGCTCAAATAGAACTGCGCTTCGGCATGCCCCTGTTCGGCGGCTTCGGTGAGCCACTTGACGGCTTCAAACGGGTCCTTCTCGACCCCTTCACCAATCAGGAAACAGACGGCCAGAGTGAATTGTGCCGGGGCGTACCCTTGTTCGGCGGCCGTGGTGTACCATTCGATGGCGTTGGCCGAATCCTTTTCGACGCTTTCACCTTTCAGGAAACACTCGCCCAGATAGAACTGCGCTTCGGCGTACCCCTGTTCGGCGGCCCTGGAGAACCAGTCGATGGCCTTGGCCTTTTCTTTTGCATCGTCAAGACTCAGGTAAAACAGACCCCGCCCGACTTGCGCGGCAGCCGCCCCTTGCCGCTCGACGGCTTTCCGGAACCATTCGTCCGCTTTGGCCGGGTCTTTTTCAACGCCCAACCCGCACTCGTACATGCCACTCAGAAAGACCTGCGATACGGGGTGGTTCTTCCCGGCGGATCGGGTGAACCATTCCGCGGCTTGGACCGGGTCTTTTTCGACCCCATCCAGGCCGTACAGGTAATAAGCTCCCAGAGTTCCTTGCGCTTCCAACTGCCCTTTCGCTGCGGCTTTTTGCAGCAATTCGAACCCTTTGGGGAAATCGGTCTTCATAGAATACGTGGCGAGATTGTACTCCGCAGAGGCGTCCCCCTGATCGGCGGCTTTTTGGTACCATTCGAGCGCCTGGGTGAAGTTCTTCTCGACTCCTTCGCCGAGTTCGTAACACTTGCCCATCGCATACTGCGCCTCGGGAAGTTCCTGTTCGGCCGCTTTGAGGATCCATTCGACGGCTTTGGCCGAGTCCTTTTCGACACCGGTTCCTGTAAGGTAACACCCACCCAAAGCGTACTGAGCGTGGGCCAGATCCTGATCGGCGGCTTTGCGGTACCATTCCACCCCTTTGACCTGGTCCTGTTCGATCCCTTCACCGTAATAGTAACACCAGCCCAGATCAAACTGCGCCTCGGCCAAACCCTTTTCGGCCGCTTTGGAGTACCATTCGAAGGCTTTGACCGGGTCTTTTGCGACCCCAATGCCTTTCCGGAAACAATCGCCCAAACCACATTCCGCCACGGCATCGCCTCCCTGCGCTTTTAGCGCCAGGTCAAATACGTTCTCCGACCGGCAGTCCCCCGCGGCGAAAACAAGCGCCAGCACCACGGCCAGCATCAGAAACCAGCGATTCATAGTTTTTTCTCCTTTTGATCATGAAAACAGGAAAGAACGACCGAGCGGTTTTACTCTTGCGGCGGGTTGGGGGTTTCGGCTGGATTCGTTTCCAGGGCCGCATTGGGGTCTTCATTCGCGCTGACCTCTTCGCCCGCGTCGGCTTCTTCGCTCATTTCGGCCTCTTCATCCGCGTAGTCCTCCTCGTCCATGTATTCTTCTTCATCCGAGTAGTATTCCTCGTCCGAGTAGTTTTCCTCATCATCCCCGTCGGTCTCTTCGTCCGAGTAGATCTCTTCCAGGATGGTCTGCGCGTCTTCCAGCCCTTGCCCGGCGGCTTTCTCGAACCATTCGACGGCTTTCTCCAGGTCCCTTTTGACCCCTTCGCCTCTCATGTAGCAGACGCCCAGATTGTACTGCGCCATTTCATCGCCCTGGTCCGCGGCTTTCTGGAACCATTCGGCGGCTTTGGCGCGGTCCTTTTTGACCCCTTCGCCGTTCATGCACAGCAGGCCCAGATTGTACTGCGCGGAGGCGTGGCCCAGTTCGGCGGCTCTGCGGTACCACTTGGCGGCCTGGGCGAGGTCTTTCTGGACCCCTTCGCCTGACTCGTAGCAAAGGCCCAGACTGTAGATCGCGTCGGGGTCTTTCTGCGCGGCGGCTTTGCGGTACCATTCGACCGCTTTGGCGGCGTCATTTTCCACGCCTTCGCCGTTCTGGTAACAGACGCCCAGATTGTACTGCGCGCGGGCAAGACCCTGCTCGGCCGCTTTTTTGCAGAGTTCTGCCGCCTGGTCGGGATCTTCATCGACGCCCTCGCCGGCCGCGTAGCATTTGGCCAGGTTGAACTGCGCGTTGGCGTCGCCCTTTTCGGAGGCTTCGTACCACAATTCCACGGCACTTGCGAGGTCCTGTTCGACCCCTTCGCCGTCGTAATAGCACTCGCCCAGCCGGGAGAGCGCTTTAGGGAATTCCTGCTCGGCCGCTTTGGTCAGCCACTCGGCGCCTTTGGCCGGGTCTTTTTCGACGCCTTCGCCTTTCAGGTAGCAGAGGCCCAGATCGCACTGTGCGCGGGCGTCGCCTTCCTGCGCTTTACGCATCAAATTGGAAACACTTTTCGAGCTGCATCCGCTCACGACAAAAACAAGCGCCAGCGCCGCGGCCAGCATCGGAAACCAACGATTCATCTTCATTTCTCCTTTGATTATATAAACAGACAAAATTTCTTTTTTTAGTCCTTCTGCGGTTCGGAGGCCGAAGCCAGAACGCCCGCGACGACGAGCAGCATGCCGGTCAAAAGCACCGCGTTCATCGGCTCCTTGAAGACCAGGCAGCCGACCGTGGGCGCCAGCGCGAGCTGGAGGATCATGATCAGGCAGACACGTACCGCATCCAAATAGCGCAGCGCGAGGGTGAGGCAAATAAACGCAAGAAGATTCGTCACGCCGGCCATCAGGGCAATTTGCAGGTGCGCGGTGGAGATCGCCTCCCACGAGGCGGTCCCGTTTTGAAAAAGGTCCATTCCCAAAAGCCCGACGCCGCCGACGCCGGGGAGGAACATCACGGCAAAAAACGGGGAGACGCCGGATTTATTGATCCACCGGACCACGCAGTTCGACGAAGCCGCGAGGATCCCGGCCAGCAGCGTCCAGAAGACGTACTGAGCCGCGAGAAAGCGGGAACTTGCGACGGCCGGCGCCGACTCCTGGACCTCCGCCCCGTTCGCGAGGAAAACGAGCGCCGCCAGCGCACAAACGAGCGAAAGCACCAGCCGCGGCGTGAGTTTCTCCCGAAGCAGGAAAAAGCCGAGGACCGGCGTCCAGAGGATCTGGCCGGACCAGAACGACGCGGTCGTCAGGCCCATCCCGATCACTTCAAGCCCCTGCTGCTGGAAAATGTTCCCGATGAACTGAAGCCCCAACGCCACGACGAAGAAAACGCCGATGTGCTTCCAGGACGGGAGCGGCGATTTCCCTTTCAGAAAAAGCCACGTAAAAATCACCATCCCGACCAGGCCGGAAAGTCCCTCGCGGATCCCGACGATCAGCACCGGATCCACCTGCGACCCCGCGAGCTGCCGCATGCAGATGTTCGACATGAGGTAGAGGACCACGGAAAAAAACGGGAACAGAAGAAACCAGCGTGAGGTTTGAGTGTGGGGCATAACGAAAGCTCATAATTTAAGCCTCCCCTTTCAGGGGAGGTGGCGCGCAGCGACGGAGGGGTTTGAAACGGGTGAAAATCGTAACCGCTTCCGGAACCCCTCCACCACCTGCGGCGGTCCCCCTCCCCTTTCAGGGGAGGCAGGGCGCATCGAAAAAGAATGAATCAATTTTTCTTTTTACTTCATCGTGACTTCCGCGACATTTTCGGCCGTGATCCCGTAGAACTCGAAGAGCTGCTTGTACGGAGCGGAGGCGCCGAAGCCGGTCATTCCGACGAATTTCCCTTCCGGGCCGATGTAACGGTCCCAGCCGAACTGGAGGGCCGCCTCCACCGCGACGCGGCGCGTAACGGCTTTCGGAAGCACGCTTTCACGGTACTCGGCGCTCTGGCGTTCAAAGAGTTCCATCGACGGAACGCTCACGACCCGGGCGTAAACCCCCTTCGAGGCCAAAATCTTCTGTGCGTCGAGGCAGACGTGGACCTCGCTGCCGCTTCCCATCAGGATCGCGTCGCAGGTCCCGGTCGCCGGGTTCTTCGCGTCGCGGATCACGTACGCGCCCTTCGAAACACCGCACGAACACGCGCAGACATCGCCGGTCGGTTCCTTGGAACGCGCCAGCGTCGGGAGGTTTTGCCGCGTGACGATCATGCAGACCGGGCTTTTCCGGTTTTCGGCGTACCAGCGGTAAGCGAAACGGACCTCATTCGCGTCACAGGGCCGGAAAACGACCAGGTTCGGCATCGAGCGCAGGGCCGCAAGCTGCTCCACCGGCTGGTGCGTCGGGCCGTCTTCGCCCACGCCGATCGAGTCGTGCGAGAAAATGTACAGGACCGGGAGGTTCATCAGGCAGCTCAAACGCAGCGCGCCGCGGAGGTAATCGCAGAAGACGAAGAACGTCGCGCAGTAGCTGCGGATCCCGCACGTGGCCATCCCGTTGCAAATGGCGGCCATGGCGAACTCGCGGATCCCGAAGTGGAAATTGCGCCCGGCGTAATTCCCGGGGCCGAAATCGCCCGCGCCCTCGAACGTCAGGTTCGATTTGTTGGACGGCGCAAGGTCGGCCGAGCCGCCGATCATCCACGGGATCCCCGCGGCGACCTGGTTCAAAACCTTTCCGGAAGAATTTCGGCTTGCGTCGCCTTTTTCGCTCGGCTCCCACATTTGCTGGATCCCGGCGTCCCACCCTTCCGGCAGTTCACCGGCGGCGATCATTGCCAGTTCTTCCGCCTTTTCCGGGTACTTGGCGCAGTAGTCGGCGTAGTCTTTTTCCCACTGCGAGTAGGCTTTCGCGCCGTTCGCCTGGACTCCGTCCGCGAAAAGTTTCGAAACTTCTTCCGGGACGGCGAATTTCTCGTAGTTCCAGCCGTAGAATTGCTTCGTCAGGACGATTTCTTCCTCACCCAGCGGTGCGCCGTGGACTTTGGCGGTCCCCGCGAGATTCGGCGAGCCGTAGCCGATCACGCTCTTGACCATGATCAGCGTCGGGCGTTCCGTCTCGGCCTTGAAAGCCGCAAACGCGCGGCGCAGAGCGTCCAGGTCGTTCACGTCTTCCTCGACCTGCACGACGTTCCATCCGTACGCCTTGAACCGGGCCGGAACGTCTTCGGAAAACGCCAGATCGGTCGAGCCTTCGATCGTGATTTTGTTCGAGTCGTAGATCCAGCACAGATTGCTGAGTTTCAAGTGGCCGGCCAGTGAAGCGGCTTCCGAAGAGATCCCCTCCATCATGCAGCCATCGCCGCAGAGGGAGTAAACGTTGAACCCGAAAAGGTCTTTGCCGTCGCAGGCGTATTTCGCGCTGAACCACTTGGACGCGATGGCGTGCCCGACGCTCATGGCGAGGCCCTGACCCAGGGGCCCGGTCGTGACTTCCACGCCGGACGTATGCCCGTACTCCGGATGGCCCGGGCAGCGGGAATTCAACTGACGGAACGATTTCAGGTCTTCGATGCGCACGGCTTTTTCACCGGTCGGTTTTCCGTTTTCGTACTGCTCCACGCCCGCCAGATGAAGGACCGAGTAAAGGAGCGTGGAACCATGGCCCGAGGAAAGAACGAAACGGTCACGTTGGGACCAGAGCGGATGCGCAGGATCGTAGTTCATGATTTCGTTGTAGAGCAGATACGCGACCGGGGCCATACTCATCGGCGTGCCGGGGTGACCGCTCTTGGCGGCCTGAATGGAATCCATTACGAGCGTGCGGATCGTGTTGATCGCCAGGGTTTCGACTGGAAGAGTCATTTGGAAGGACCTTTCTCGGAAAGAGGAAATGATAAAAAAACGTTTTCAGAATTTTACCCTTTTTTTAAAAGGTTTGCAAGGGGGAGGGACAAAAAAAACACCATGGCGAATACTCACCATGGTGTGGATTTTCCAATTCCAGGACGAATTCACGGATTCGTTTTAAGGACTTGCACTTCCAGCCGGAACACCGCGTCCCGGTTGATTAAAAATAAAACCTGAAACTGGAAAATGTTCGAGTCTCCGGGCGCGGTCAAATGGAGTGCTCAAATGAAACCGGCCCGGCAACGAATCAGTTGTAAATCATCCGGAATTTCGCGCTCTGAACCTTGGGGAAAACGGGTCGGCCGGAAGAATCGGCGAACGAAAGCCCCGCCGATCGGCGCGTCACGCCGTACAGCATTCCGGTTTCCGTCCCGTCGATCTGAATCAGACCGTCCGAATCAAGAGTCACGATGGCGTAGAGCGCGTCCTCAAAAATGACTGTGTGCGCGGCAAGAGGGAATTTTTCGCAGAGTTCTTTCGGGTATTTGTCGTGAAAACGTTCCACCCAGTCGAACGACGCGGAGTTCACGTCGAAATAAACGATCCCGTTCAAAAGCCGCATAAAATCACGGTGGTGATGGCCGTTCATGTACATGCGGACGCGGCCAGGATGGGCGGCGTTGACCGCTTCGAGCATCTTCCGGACGTCCTCCCAGTTTGCGATCCCGCCGACTTCGCGCTCAACACTCTGGTGACTGAAAAGAATGCACGGGAACGGCGAGGTTTCGAGCGTTTCTTTCAGCCACGCGAATTCTTCCGGCGGAATATTCGCGATCGCGTTTCCTTTGTACTTGAAGTAGTTCCCATGGTCGTAATGGGTGAACGTCCCGTCCTCGTTCCGGAAGTAGTTCGCATCAATGGCGACGAACCGGAAACCCTTGCAGTCGAAATAATAGTAACCTTTCGGGGCTTTGTACGCCTCGAAGGTTTCATCGAAGCCGCAGCCGTCGAAATCGTGGTTTCCCATCACGTGATGGCTGGGGATCTGGAAGTCGTTATACTGCGCCACGAAATCGGTCATTTTAGCCGGATTATGGCAGAAATCGCCGCAATGAATGATGAAGTCGCAGTTTTCCTCAAGAGCGCGGGCCTGAATTTTGGCCAAACGCTTCGGCGCTTCACTGAAAAAAGAGGCCGGATGGTGATGAATATCAGAAAAAAGACAGAATTTGACGGTCTGTTTCTGCTGGACCTCTCCAGCGAGCGCGGCCCCGGAAACGGCGGCGAGCGCGGTGGAGGTCAAGAAATTACGGCGGGAAAGAAACGACATTTGAAATCCTTTTTAATGTTCGATCTGTGAGTGACTGATATTTGGCGCGGTTCCTTGCGTCAACGTGAAAGCTGGTCAAACAAACGGCGGAATTTGGGCATACGCCCCTCCAAATAGTCCAGCCAGCGTTCCGGTTTCCAAAGCTCGATGCAGACTGCCGCGCCAACAACGACTACGTCGCCGCCGGGGTCCACACCGAGAAATTCCCGGAAACCTTCAGGAATGACGAGCCGTCCGCGGCCCGCGAACTGGACTGGACGCTGGCGGGTCGAAAGGAGCCGACCAAGCGTTTGAAGCTGGTCGATTCGGCCGTTCATGTGACCGGCGGCCATTTTGTCCTGAATGAGTTTAATGCCTTGTGTGAGTTTTTCCTTCCAGAGGGCCGAATTCCAGAGGCTCAGGCAGCCAGGCCGCTCTTTCGTCAGGATACACTCCTGCCCCTCAATGGAATGGGTCAGCGCATCACACATCTCGACGGGAATCGAAACGCGGCTCCGCTCATCGAGTGTGCGGAGGTATTCACCCAGGATAAAATCAACAGCGGAATCCATGGTTCAAACTCGTTCCAATTGAGTTTAACGAAAATCGAAACGCCGCGTCTTAAATCCTTGCTCAACCTCGGCAAAGGGTGTAAAACCCACAAATTAATCCCTTTTTAAATCCTTAATGGGATTAAAACCCACGTATTCAAGTATAGCAGATAAATTTGAAATTGCAAGGGGGTTTCAGAAATTTTTTGGAAATTTTAGAAAATTTTTTCTGCTCTTGCGCAAAACTCGTTTTTTTGTTAAAATCCCCCCAGATTCAGTTTAGATTGGAACCACACTTTTCGAAAGACCTTTTCATGGCACGTTTCCTTCTCCTTTTGGGAATTTTCCTTACGCCGTTTGCCGTGCTGGGGGAAAATCTGCAAGTGCAGAATGTTAGCGGAACGGTTTCGTGTGAAAAGTGTTTGAAGATTCCGGACTATGAAGCGATTTTTGATTCCGCTTCATTTCGTCCGCTTCCCGAAGGTGTTACGGAGGAAAAACTCATTGAGGCCTTTTGCTCGGCGTGGCGGGCGATCGACGAAAAATTGGCAATCGTCGCTGAGCTTCAAAAGAACCCGAAGGCCGGGACATCCGGAAAGGAAATCGAAAAACTGGAAGGCGAGATCCATACGCTTTACCACCAGATGATGGACTGGATCGGTCCCGTTTGGTATTTGGCCCCACAGAAAGTCGAGGTGAAACGTTTTGTGTTTTTCCTTCTGGCTCGGGCGTTGGAAGGGGATCAGTACGAAGCGGCGTATGTACTCTCGCGGGAACTCATGGCCCGGAAAGCCTACGAGGAAAACCCGGTTTTGTACGAAATGGCAGGAATTTCTGCGTTCATGTTGAGCAAGTTTGATGTGGCGCACCACTGTTTCACTCAGGCGCAAAAGAGCAACGCCCTGTCCGGGACTGCGGGGGTTTACCTCGATTTGATCCCGTATTATACGCAGGCGTGGAAAACCGAGCAGGCGCTTCGGAACCAGGAATCCCGAAAAGGAACCGCTCCTCGGGTCCTGCTCACGACAACGCGCGGCGAGGTGGAGATCGAACTTTTTGAGGATTCCGCCCCACAGACGGTCCAGGCGTTTCTGAAACTCGTGAGTGAGGGCTTTTACGACGGCGATTCTTTTTCGACGGTTTTGAGCGGCTTGCTCGCCAGAACGAACCGCGTTGCGTCGGGAGTCACGATTCCGGATGAGTTTACGCTCCTTTCCGCCCGGAAACATTTTCGCGGCTCGGTCGTGATGATGCACGGTGCGGGAAAAGATTCCGGTCACTCACAGTTTTTTATCATGCTGGTTCCAGCGCCGCAGCTGGATGGCAAATTCACGGTTTTCGGCCGGGTCACACGCGGCATGGAGGTAGTTTCGGCCCTGAACCGGGTCAACGAACGCCAGCCGGAGAAGAACACTCCGGGAACCAAACCCGATCAGATTTTAAACGTTAAAATTTTGAACCCATAAACCATAATCAGATTTCAGAAAGGTGAAGATGAAATACGCACTCAGATTTTTGGCTTTTGTGCCGGTCGTTTTGTTGGCTGGAATGATTTTCGCCCAGAATACTCAGGCTCAGGCGGCAGATGATCCGCTCGTGGCGGAATTTCAGGCCAAATTTGCGGCCTATCGGGAAGTTTCTGCGCAAATTGAGAAACTTCAGCAGGATTTTGAGGCGGCTGCCAAGGCTCAGGACCAGGCCAAAATCAAGGAGATCCAAGCCTCGGCTCGCACAATTCTGAAACAGGCCGAAACGACTTTTATGAATGCAGTACCGGTTGCAAGTGCTTTGTATGCTAAAACAGATGGAACCAATGACGAGCTGAACCAGTTCATGCTCACTTATGCGAATTACCTTCTGACGGTCGATAATTACGACGCGGCGTACCAGCTTTTCGCTTCTTTCCTGAGCAAGGGAATGCATAAAAATCACCCGGAAATCTTTGAAATGGCAGGCGTCGCCGCCTTTGGAAGTAACAGATTCAATGCGGCCAAGAAGTGTTTCAACTACGCCACGCAGACCAAGACTCCGCTCTCCCAGCAGGCTCAAATGTACCGGGATGATATTACTAATTACTACGAAAAAGAATGGATGCTCGAAGTCCAGAAAGAACAGCAGGAAGCTCAGGCCAACAATCTGCCGGAAGTGCTGATCCGCACGACCGCCGGCGACATGAAAGTCGTACTTTACGAAAATGAAGCGCCGAACACCGTCGCGAGTTTCATCACTCTGGTCGAAAAGGGGTTTTACAACGGGTTGAGTTTCCATCGTGTTCTGCCCGGTTTCATGGCTCAGGGCGGGTGCCCGAAGGGTGACGGAACGGGGGACGCAGGATACAAACTGCCGGAAGAATTTTCCAAACCCGGAGCGCGTAAACATTTCCGTGGCTCTCTGGCGATGGCTCGTTCCATGGACCCGAACTCGGCCGGCTCGCAGTTCTATATTTCGTTCCTGCCGACGAAGTTTCTGGATGGTCAGTACACCGTATTCGGTCGCGTAGTGGAAGGACTCGATACGCTTTCAAATATTCAGCGTGTTGATCCTGAACGTCCGATTCCGGGCCTGGAGAAAACGAAAATCATCGAGATGAGAGTTCTGCGCAAGCGGAATCACGACTACAGCAATTTCAGAAGAATGTAGAAAAGATCGATTCCAAGCGAATATTCTCCTGAAAGAGGGTCCTGGGGCGAAAACGTTTTCGGCGTTTGTCCCTTTGGACCCTTCCTTTTTTCACATGCGTTTCACGAAATTTTCCAGCAGGCGCGCCCCGTTTCCCTGGCTTTTTTCAGGATGAAACTGTGTCGCGACCAGATTGTCCCGTGTTACGGCCGAGCAGAATTCGTAGCCGTAAACGGTTTTCGCAGCGACATACTCAGGCCCGGTCGGGACAACGTGGTACGAGTGCACAAAATAGAAATGCGTCCCCGGCTCAATTCCCTTCCAGAATGGATGCTCCGGCTGCTCGACCGTCACCTGATTCCAGCCCATGTGGGGGATGGAAAGTTTTTCACCGGCGGCCTCGCGTTGGGCTTCCGTGAATTGAAACCGTTTTACTTCACCGTGGAAGAGACCCAAGCCCTCGAACTCGCCGTTTTCCCAGCTTTTATCGAAGAGCATCTGCATGCCGAGACAAATCCCCAGAAACGGCGTTCCGGTTTTGATTTTTTCGAGCATTGGCTCCACCAGACCGCTGGCTTTCAGGAAACGAATGGCGTCTTCAAACGCGCCGACTCCGGGGAGGATCAGTTTTTCCGCTTTGAGTACTTCTTCCGGTTTCGTGATGAGGGCGCAGTGTACATTGTGCCGTTCGACGGACTTCTGCACACTGTTCAGGTTTCCCATCCCGTAATCAATGATTCCGACTTCGATCATGTCCTTTCTTCCTCGCCATCGTTTGTTTCTTTTGGCTCGTTTGCGCGACGTTCCAGTTCGCCTTCGACGTCCATTGGGATCGAAAACCGTTCGTCAAACCAGCCGTTCAGGTCGGCCAGTCTGCAACGTTTCGAGCAAAACGGCATTGCGTCGCTTTTTTCGGGATCAAATTGTTTTTTACACGTCGGGCAGGTTAAAAAAGACATAATTTTTTCAAAATGAGGACTAATCAAAAAAGGGATGAAACCACCTGAAAAGGAAGTGTCATCCCCGTGTGAAACAATGATTTTGGGCGCGTTTACTTGCTCACGACCAGTGCGGCCGCCTGACCGTAATAATTGTAGGAAACGACCAGAGCTGCTTTCTTGCCAGCCTCAATCGATCTGGGTGAACCGGTCACAAGATCCACAGGAAGGGCCGGATCTGGTTCAGCGCAGTTTACAATTGCCGGAATGGTGTTCTGCTTGAGAGCCTCAACAGCCGCAACGACGGAAACCGCGGAGGAACCGCAGAACGCATAGCCCGTCGCACTGTTAACGCACGTAACCGGAATGTCACTTCCAACGGCTGCGGCAATCGCTTCGGTTTCTTTCTGGTCGTGGAATTTCGACGCCAGGCCTTGCGCCATGACAAAAGCCAGATCTTCGGATTTCAGGCCGGAACGTTCCATCGCGAGTTTGATCGCATTGAAAATACACTTCCCTGTGAATTTTTCGACGTTGATTTTAACTTCTTCCTGCTGAGGGGCGAAATCCAGGCCAGAATTCCACACGGCCTCGGCAGTTTCACCGTAACCGAGGACTTTCCCATAGACGGGAACGCCGCGTTTTTCAGCCGATTCACGGGTCTCAATGATGACAGATCCGCCGCATTCCCCGAGGACCATTCCATCGCGATTTACGTCAAAAGGTCTGTACGCTTTCGTCACATCGGACTTTTCAAACGTTTCGGGGAACATTTGGAAGTGAGACTGGTTCTGTGGCATCGTCGAAGAGTTACAACCACCCGTGTACATCAAATCGGCCGCGCCTCGATCAATGGCTCGAATCGCCTCAATGATTGCCGCAACGCCACCCATATCACCGACGACCAAGGTATTGCTCGGGCCACGTAAATCATTCGCGACTCCGATGTGGCAGGCGGTCATATTCGGCAGATACTTGAGCATCCAAAGAGGATACATGGCATCCATGTTATTTCCAAATCTGGAGGGAACAAACTTTTGTTCCTCGTCCATCGCGCCTTTATAAAGTGGAACGATTTCGGAAAGGTCCGCCAGCGGCATCATCGCGCCGTAAACAATTCCCTGCCGTTCAGGATCGACCGGTTTTTCATTGAGCTGTGCATCTTCCCAGGCATAGTCCGCTGCCGCAACACCTACCTGGATGTCACGTGCCATAACTTTAATGCTTTTACGGGGACGAATGCGTTTTTTGTCCAATTCCTTAATCGATCCTGTAAACGGATTATTAAGACCGGCAGCCAGAAGCTCAGCGTTATCCCAATCTGCAAAGAGTGTGATTCCGCAAGCCCCGTTCATCAAGGCATTCCAGAATGTTTCAACTCCAGAGCCGATCGAAGAAGCTACGCCTAATCCGGTAATTACGATTTCAGGTGAATTTTCCATAACAAAATCCGTTCAACTCAACGCAGGAAACAAAACACCGCGTTAAATAGTCGATAAACAATTTAAAGGCAGGTACAACCTGCGCGAGAAAATTGATTTTCCGGCTATTATACTTTAATTCCAAAATTTATCAAGCTCCCCCTTTTTAAGTTTGATTTTAAAAAGGGAAAGAGTGTTCTAAACAAACACATTGTATTAACTATAACGGTTTTTCGGGAACTGATATTTAGAAAAAATAGTCCAAAAAGGAAATATAATCATTAAAAACAGGAAAATTTATATCAGTCTCCTATGTCATACACACGATAAGTCTTTTCGCATTTTGTTCCGGCTTTTTCCAGGCTTCCTCGGGAATAATTGTTTGATTCCAAAACCCAGGAAAATTCGGCTTTGTTGATACCCCATTTTTTTGCAGCCGGAATGAGTGCCTGCATAAGCAGTAACGGGATCCCCATCATCTGGTACTCGGGTAAAACGTTTGCGCTGATGGAGCGAATTTCCTGAAAGTGTTTCTTCGTGTTCAAAAGCGTAAGGAACCCAAACGGGAAAAGTTTTCCTTTGATTTTCTTGATGGCCGGGTTGAAGTCCGGCAGACAAATGAGTACGCCGATCGGTTTCCCGTCAATTTCAGCGCAAATCGCCAAATCAGGAACCAAAAGGGTTTTAAGTCCCTGGGCCTCCTGCTGGAGTTCTTCCGGGGACATGGGGACGTAACCCCACGTGTTCGAGATCGACCGATTGTAAACGTCAAGGAACATTCGGACTTCTTCCTCGAAACGGGATTCATCCATTTTACGGACTTTCACATTGAAACGCTCTTTGATCGTTTCCGCCAGTCCCGTGTATTTATTGATAATGCCCGGGAGCATATCGAGGTAACCGACGAACGCGTACATATCCTGCGATTTTTGGAAGCCGTAATTCTCGATCAGGCGCTCGTAATATTTTGGATTATAGGTCATCATAAACATCGGGGAATTGTGAAACCCTTCGATCAGAAGACCTACTTCGTGATTCATGGATGGATTCATTGGGCCGCGGATATTATGTATGCCCTGTTCCCGGAGCCAGGCACGGGCCGCGTCGAACAGCGCGTTGGCGGCTTCCTGATCGTCTTCACATTCAAAAAAACCAAAAAAACCACGATTGTCATTGTATAAATCAAGGTGGCCCTGATTCAAAATCGCTGCAATTCGACCAATAACTTTTCCATTTCGGCGGGCAAGAAATGTCTGGATCCTGTTACGAAGATAATAAGCGTCTTTCCTGAATCCGATAAGGCCTTTATGAGTACAAAGCAACGGCGGAATCCAGTTTTCGTCCCCATGGTAGATTCTCCATGGGAGCGCAAGAAATTCGCGTCGGTCCCAAAAACCTTTCACGGGTGAAACTTCAACATTGGCCATAAACTTTCCTTTCTGAAAATACTCTTAAAGTCTTATCAACAAATTATAACAATTTTTTGGAAAAAAGGAAGGGCGATTAGAGGGTTTTTCGAGTTTTTTATAAAATACTGTCAAAATTTCTTTTTTTTCGGAATCCCTGATTCTCCTTTAAAATCGGAATGGATTCCTGATTTTTTCTTTTGCCCCCCTTTCTTTTTGAAAAAAAAGGAGTAAAATCCAATTAGACAATTATAATATTAAGAGTATACTATTCTATGGAGAAAGGGCGGACTGATGGAAGAAAAAATTTCTCAAATTATGAAAAGTATTTCGCGCCGCATGGAAAAAAAGGCGGCTTCCGAGCTTGGCAAACTTGAAAATATCGCGGAAAAACGCCTGAAAAAAGCAGAAAAAAAGAACCCTCGCAGTTTTTTTGTGGTTAAAAACAGTTTGGGGAAAAATCTGGCAAATTTAATCGTGGGTCGTTATTTTCGGCAAGTTGAGACTCTTCTCAAACAGGATAATCAAGAAAAGGCGGAGAAAGTGCTGCGCCTTGTGATGCGATGGAATCCACTTTTCGCGCCGGCCTGGTTGACGAGAGCAAAAATTGAGTTAAGGAATAAACACGAAAAAGAAGCGATCCTGTACGTAACCTGCGCGTTAAAACTCGATCCGGGTTTTACAGAGGCGATAAAATTCCGTGCGGAAGTAGAAAAACAGCTGGAACTCAGCGAGCTTGCGATGATGGACTTTTTGCAGCTTTCAGAGAAATGCCCGAATGACCTGGATGCGCTGTTGGCTCTCACCGAATATATG
Source organism: Thermoguttaceae bacterium (assembly GCA_030530205.1). Lineage (GTDB taxonomy): Bacteria > Planctomycetota > Planctomycetia > Pirellulales > Thermoguttaceae > RGIG3701. The sequence continues at coordinate 45,509 of JAUMVK010000005.1, forward strand.
ATCGAGCAGGGCTATCTTGAAGCCGCGGAGCCTTATCTCTTACGGGCGTATGAACTGAAACCTCTCATTTCTGTTAAAATGAGACTGGTCCAATGCGCCTGTGCGAATGATGATCTCTATAAAACAGTAAAGTTGGGCAGGACAGCTTACAAAGAGTTTTGGAAGGAAATGCTTGAAGGAACGGACGTTTCGGGCGAAACCTTTGAGCAGAGAATGGCTCTTCTGGATAAAAAGCCCGTGTTAAATGGAATCTGCAAGACCAAAGATTTATATTGCGCATTTTTAAAGGATTTCCTGGCAGCTCTGTACAACGTTGGGGATGAGGAGGAAATTCAGAAGGTTTGCGAGGAAATCATTTATATGAGTCCAGAGGACAGCTTTGCCAAGACCACCCTGGCAAAGATTCTCATCGGTTTGGGCGAAGATGACCGCGCAATGGATCTTTTAAAGGAAATACGTGAAGAGGATTTTGAATATCCTTTCGCGTGTTGGCAGCTTGCAGAATTACTATACGAAAAGGGTGATTGGGAGGAGACGCTCAAGTATTATCAAATCACGATCCATAAAAAATATCGTGTGGAAGATTCGTTTCACAAGATTATTTTCTGCCTGAACAAACTTGGTAAAGACGACGAGATACTCGAACTCTGTACGAAATTGATTGCCCAGGGTATTAAGGGGCCCGAACTGCATTACGTGCGCGGAAGCCTGCAATTTATGAAAGAGCAGATTGATAAGGCGTTGGATGATTGGCTGATTGCGATACGTATGGATCCCAAAAATTCGCTGATCTGGTTCTCGCTTGCTATGGCTTACGTAAAGAAAAGTATGCTGGATAAAGCGGGCGAAGCGGCAAAACACGCTCTGCAGCTGAATCCCAGTTTCAGGGAAGCTGGTGTTATTCTGCTCCAGATTCTGGATGTCCAGAGGAACTACGACGAGATGTATCGCGTTCTTGATGAAATGATCCAAAACGTGAGTCCCAAAGAGGATTTTATGATTCTGAAGGGGGATTTGCTGTGTCGTAAATGCCGAAATTCGGAGGCAATGGAAATCCTCAATGAGGTGTTGGAACTCTGTCCGAACCATCCGATCGCGCTTGCCAGCAGATCGGAGGTCTGGCAAAACGAGGAGAACTGGCAAAAAGCGTATGAGGACATCTCGGCGGCGATACAGGCTGCTCCAGATATTTCGAGGTTTTACCTGACTCGCGCGGTTTGCGAGGCTTATTTGAAAGATTTCCAGCATGCTTTGGAGGATTGTGAAGTATTTTTGTCCCATAATCCCGATAACATTGGGGGTATTCTGTTCCTGGGGACGATGAAACTGGAATTGAAACAGCCTGAAGCGGCAATCGTTCTTTTCCAGGAGGTACTTAAGAAAAATCCGTGGAATGTGGATGCTATCCTGAAATGTATCAGGGCAAAAAGGGAGATGAATCTCTTTGAATCCGCTTTGGAGGATGCGGATCGCCTGATGGAGATGGATTCCAGGGACGATAATTTTCGCGAAGTACGATTTGTTTTGCTTCTGGATCTCAAGCGGGAAGCTGAGGCGCTGGAATATTGCCAGAAAATTTTGGAAGATGACCCGAACTGTATTCCAATCCACTATGATCGTGGAACGATCCTGTTGAATACGGAAAGACAGGAGGAAGCTCTTCAGGAATTTGAGTGGGTCTGCGAACACGATCCCCAATCCATTAAAGCCCATTTTGCCCGTGCACTGGCCCTGAACGCCCTCTTCCGGCACGATGAGGCAATGGAAGCACTGAATCTGGTGCTGAAAATCAACCCGGATTTTATCCCAGCGCTTTCTGAAAAGGCCATGACCTACTCAAGTTTGGGAAATGTCGATTTTGCATTGGAGCTTTTTGATAAAGTCCTTGAAAAAACGCCGAACGATGTTCGCATACTTAATATGTGCGGAACGCTTCTGGCTTATAAACGCTGTTATGATGAAGCGAAGGAAAAGTTCCGGAAAGCTCTTGAGATTCAACCGGACCACGCGATTTCATTGAGTAATCTGGGCCACGTACTACAGATCTGCGGTGAATTGGAAGAGGGACTGCAAACGTTGACTCTTGCGATTCGCTATGACTCCGATTTGGCAAAAGCGTACTTGAGCCGGGCTGAAATTTATATGAAAATGTATTCCCTGGAAGAAGCCCGGCAAGATATTGATATGGCTCGGCAAAAGGCTCAGACCACTGGAGACGAAGATGCTCTTGTGAGAGCGTATGACGAGTCCCAAAAACTGAAAATCCTGGAACAATTACTGAATTTCAGGCATGGCGGGGATGACGACGATACAGATTTGGACGAATGGAAAGAAGAAGATGATACCGATGATTGGCAGGATGAGAGTGACGACAAGGATATGGATTTCACGACAATCCTAAAAAAATACATTGACATCCTGAACAAAGAAAAACAATTAGAAAAGAACCTTCACTCGCTGGACGATTCTTCTTTGGAGGATACGGAGGATGACTCCGATGACGATTTAGATGATGGCGATGATGACTTCGACGAAGACGATGAAGATTCCTTCATTGATTGGGACAGCTGGGATTCTTGTGATGATTGGGATGATGATTCCGAAGAGGATTTGCGGAAGGAACTGGAAGAAAACCCGGAAGACTTCGATTTCTCCGTAGATTGTGAAAATGAACAAAAGAATCTGACTTCGGAATTTATGCAAATCGAAAAAATATTAAGCTGCGAAGTTCCGATTCGGGAGGCGACTAATGAAAATCAGGACGAGAAAAAAGGGCCGGTAACCGAGAGGAATGATTCTCACAAAGAGGCGGTTCCCGAAGATGATGGATCGGAAATTGTGGTCAAAAGGGTTTTGCATTATCTCGATCTTACCCTTGGAGAGGATTCCGGGGGAAAGAAAGATGTAACGCCAGGGCAGGTCCAGCAGGCTGCCGATTTTTTGAGTTGGGTTTTTCAGCTCTGGGATTCTGAAAAAATGGAAGAACGGCCTAAACCTGACGAAGAGACCGAAGAAGGTGAAAAAGACATTTCTTATATGTCCCCGGTCGTAATTAATTGTCCCAAAATTGTTCAGAAACACCCGGAAAAAGCCATGATTCTTTCCAGTTCGGAAGTGCCAAAAGAATTGAATTCCATGGTTCCCATGGCGGTGTATATCCGTTACAAGGAAAATCGGGAGTTCTTTTTCGAGCAGCTTATGGATGTTTCGGACATTCTGAATCAGGCGATGGATGAAGCGAAGACTGTCGATCAAAAATGTGATGTTCTGCGCCGCAAGGGGGAGTTCGGGTTCCTTATGAAACTGGTTATGAATGAATTGGTGAATCGGGAAAACGAGATACTTCTGGTGTTTACGAATTTCCTGACGGAATCCGTTATGGATGAGTTGAAAGATCTTAATTAAATTTTCCCCTTTTTACGAGTCCCTTTCTTTTACAAGGGGCTCGTTTCATTTAAAGGACCCTTTCTGGACTCTTTGAAACGATTCTTCTGATTGGTCCGATTGTTGAAAAAATTCCGATTTTTCCAAAAAATCCATAAAAACGCCAAATGAATATAAGGTTTAAGGCCGGTTTTGTCGATTATTACAATAAACCGACTGTACGGATTATAGGTTTTTAAATACCACTATGTATTTTAACACCTTTTCCGGTTACGTAATTTGCGCATTTTCCCAATGTTCACGGTGTAAGGAGATGCCGAAGGAAGAATAAACAAATTGCGTGCCAGCCGATTCGAACTAACATCCAGTACAAACGAAGATTTAGGTTCCAGTTATGTTACAGTGTATTAAGACAAAACGGTTTTTAAGCGGGTTGCTGGCGCTTTTAATGGTGAGCGTCCTTCTCACCGGCTGCCGCCCGTTTGATCACTATGATGACCCTCTTGGGAAGAAGGTCTCAGAAGAGATGGAGCCGCCGCGGGAGTTGAGCATGATGTCACTCCCGGCCTACCGGATCGCACCGCCTGATGTGGTGACGATCGAGCTCCAGAAGATGATTCCCAAACCACCCTATTACCTCCAGTCGCTGGATGTAATTTATGTACGTGTTTTGGGCACACTGTACGATCAGCCGATCGACAACTACTACGTCATTTCTGCCGAAGGAACGGTGGACCTTGGCCCCAGTTACGGAAAACTGCGTGTCGAGGGTTTGACGGTGGACGGCGCTCGTGACGCGATCCGGACCCATCTGACGCAGGTTCTCCGTGCGCCGGAAGTCTCTGTCTCGTTGGCTCAAATGTCTGCGATGCAGCCGATCAACGGTCAGTACCAGATCGGCCCTGACGGGACAGTAAACCTTCGTTACTACGGTTCCGTTCACGTGGCGGGTATGACGCTGATGGAAGCCAAATTCGCCATCGAGAAACATCTTTCGCACTACCTGAGCTCACCAATCGTTTCCATGGACGTAGTTGCGTACAACAGTAAAAGCTACTACATCATTACGCAGGGTGCGGGCAATGGTGACAATGTGCGCAAGGTCCCGATTACGGGTAACGAAACGGTTCTGGACGCCATCGCTCAGATCGGCGGAATGTCGCAGATTTCCAGTCAGAAAATCTGGATCGCGCGTCCGGCTCCTGGAAATTACGCGTGTGAACAGCGTTATCCAGTAGATTGGGCGGCCATTTCGAGTGGAGCCTCAACCGCGACGAACTACCAGATCATGCCGAACGACCGTGTGTTCATCGTCGAGGATAATTTCACGGCGACCTCCAACTGGATCGGCCGGGTTATGGCACCGTTTGAGCGGGCGGCTGGTGTTCTGTCCCTTGGTGCGAATACGGCTCGAAACATCCGTAACTGGGATCAGGATTATTACGGCGGTTACTAATTCAAAGTCAGTCGTAAAAAATATTGGATGGACGATGTGTGAACAGGACCTCCGCACATCTCCTTCCGGGAGAACTAACTGGAAATTCCGGGCCGTTACCGGAGAAAAAGGAATTATCCGCTCAGCGGCCTGTTAAAACTCAAGTGTACGAGTATAAATAAACGCACGATACTTCATTCCCAAACACAGAAATGGGGTTTGAATCATGAATATGAACAAAAATGCACGGATTGGGAGCGCGGCTCTGGTCATTTTAGGTGTCAGTTTACTCGCTTCCTCGGCAAACGCAGGGATGCCGCCGAGTCGTCAAACGCCGATTATTGTTCCGACAGATAAAAGAGACGTGGTCGAAGTTGGACCGTGTCAGCTTCCCCCGTGTGTGGGTGGGGTCACGTGTACACCGAACGCCCGTGATTACGGTTACTATGAATCCACCTGGCGCCAGTGGCCAACACAGCAGCGCTATGACCAGAAATTCCCCGAGGCGTTGAACAGTACCCCGATCAGAAATAAAAAATCTTCCATTACTACAACGGAAGCCGTGCCTGTACCGGTACCAGCCGCGAATGTTTTGGAACCTGCCCAGACGAAACCGATCATTGATTCGGATTCGATCACGATTCAGGATGATCCGGAACCCGTTCCCGCCATGGGAAATTTTGAAGGATTGAATACCAAGCCTTCTACGACGATTATTACCGAGCCGGTCAAGAAAGTTGACCCGCTTTTGGATTTCAGCAGTAATTCCGTTCCGGGCATTTCAACAGCCCCGGCTGTTTCCAATACACCTGCTGCTTCTCCGAATTTGGAGCCATTCCCGGCCTCAGAACCTGCTCCTGCTGCGGCTCCGGCTCCTGTCGAGGCTCCGGCTCCCCTTGAAGCCCCGGCTCCTGTTGAGGCTCCGGCTCCCTTACTGGAAGATACAGAGTTGACACCGCCGACTCCAAAAGAAAACTCGCCGTTGATCGAACCCAGTGACGATTCGGACGATTCTCTGAGTGTTCCGGTTTCAAAGGGCAGTCAGAACGAGGAACATTCTATCATTGTTTCCAAACGTGACCAGGCTTTGAATCCTTACGACCAGGCGTCTGACCCGTACCAGGTGACCATTCAGGTTTCCCACGAGGAAAAGCCGGTCGAAACCCTGGACCCGTTCCAGACGGCTGTGATCCCAAGCGAGGTGCAGAATGCGGCTCCTGCAGCGCAGAACGTTCAGGAATCCGTTCCGGCTTCGACTCCTGAAGTTCCTGAAATGAACAAAATTGGTCTGGAAGGCTTTTGCCCGGTAACGCTCCTTGAAAGTGAGGAGTGGGTGGAAGGAAAAGAGGAATGGACTGTTATGAACCACGGAATTACGTATCATCTGGCCAATGCCGGTCAGGTGCAGAAATTCCTGGCCAATCCGGATGCCTATACACCTGTGCTGGATGGCGCTGACCCGGTCCTTTTCGCAGAAACCGGTGTGAAGAACCCCGGAAGCGCGGATAACTGCGTGGTTTTTGAAGGCAAGCTCTTCATGTTTGCTAATGAAGAAAACCTGAACAAGTTCTTCGCGAACTCTGCCGCTTACACGAATGCAATCCGGAAATAAGATTTTTCAAAGAAAATCCTGATATTCAAGGAACACGGATCAAGAGATTTGGTCCGTGTTCTTTTTGGTAATCATATCTTGCCGGTACTTTTTCTGGCTGCAACGGTAAAAATTTCAAAAAAATCTTTTCACCCCTTCTTTTCAAAACGCCCATTTTCGTGTATAATAAAATAAATTATATTTTATGGAATCTTTTGGGGAGTCAATTATGGGAATTCGTTTTTATTGTCCAAATGGTCACAAACTGAACGTGAAAGAATTTCAGGCCGGTCAGCGCGGGATTTGTCCCAAGTGCCACGCCAGATTCGACATCCCGTTTTCCAGCACTCGTGAAGCGGGAAGCAAGGACCTCCCGATTGCGAAAGAGTGGGAAAAAAAAGCCAGGGAGCAGGGACTCTTTCCTTATGACAAAAAAGAGACCAAACCTTCCCTTGATGATATTAACTTAAATGCTCTCCCGACTGATTTTGATATGGTGCCGGGATTTTTGGAAGCAAATGATGCCGGACATTCGGGTATTATCACGACGGAAGCCATGATAAAAGCCGCGAGTTTTGAGCCTCAGACAGCCCCGGAACCCGCAGCCCCGAAACTGCCCGACCCGTTCGAAGGTCCAGCCGACATTGTGTGGTATGTTCGCCCTGCGTCCGGAGAACAGCTTGGTCCGGTGGATCGTGACGTCATCAAGCGTTGGCTTTCCGAAAACCGTATCGCACCTGACACATTAGTCTGGCGTGAAGGCTGGGCGGACTGGAAAAATGCCGGTGACGTTTTTGAGCAGCTTGCCTCCAGAAAAAATGTTTTCGGCTTTTAACTTTCAGTTTTGGATTAATGAATCAGCACGAAGCGATTCTGTATTACCTTGATCGGTCTCGTTTCCCCGACCCTCGAGAGTCTTTTGAAGACGGGCTTTTGGCGACGGGTGGGGGAACAGACCCGGATACTCTTCTGGACGCTTATATACACGGGATTTTTCCTTGGCCGTTGGAAGACCCGGATTTGCCTCTTTTGTGGTTCAGTCCTTTGGAACGCGCTTTAATTGAGCCAGAGACGTTCCATATTTCACGTCGGTTACGCCAAACTCTGCGAAGCGGAAAATTTGAGGTGACGATCGACCGTGCGTTTCGGAAGGTGATTACGAATTGCGCGAAAGTCGAGCGTCCCGGTGAGGATGGTACGTGGATAACGGACGACATCATTCGTGGTTTTTGTCTTTTTCACCGGCTGGGTTTCGCTCATTCAGTGGAAGTCTGGCGCGATGATCGCCTCGTCGGCGGTCTGTATGGAGAGGCGCTGGGCAGCTACTTTGCCGGGGAGTCCAAATTCCATTTTGAAACGGATGCTTCCAAAGTTGCGCTGGCGTGGCTGGTGCGTCATCTGCAAACACTTGGGTTTACGCTCATTGATGTGCAGGTTGCGAATTCTCATACGGAACAGTTCAATCTGCACATTGTACCACGGGAAGAATTTCTGACCCGGCTGCGTACTGCGATCCTGAATACGGACGTTCATTTCTCACGTGAAATTACCTGGAAGAAGGAAGATTTTTAGGGAAACCAGGATCGATGATCCGGTTCCTCCCTGTTTCTCTGGTTTTTGTATTTGATTTAAAAGGCTCAACTTTGTTATTTTGCCGTCTTTCTCTTTTGGGAAAATGAGAATTATGTGCAAACTTTGCGGGTTGTTTTTCTGGAAACATTACATAAAATTCTTTAAAATTTAAATTATTTTGGGCTTTTTTCAGGTACTACCAATAGACGAAAAGCCAAGAAAGTGTTATACTAAAAGAGATATTTTTTTAAGAAATTTTTTTGAGTTAGAGGAAGATACCTTCGATCCAGGAAACGACATGAAAAAAACTTTTTACGAAAAATACGCCTTGCTGATTCTGGTGATGATTACGTTCACACTTCCAATTATTGGGGTGGGAGTGAAACGTACGCTGGAAAATGTCAGAAACAATATTAAAGAGTGGCTCCCTGAAGGTACACCGGAGTCGGTCCTTCATACGTGGTTCCAGCAGAATTTTCCGAATGAACAGTTCATCCTGATGAGCTGGGAAGGCTGTTCCTTGAATGACCCGCGTATGGAGGTCATGCGAGGCAGACTTCTTCCGCGTAAAAACGAGGATGGAAAAGTTATTGATGAAGATTTCAACCTCCGGTTTTACGAAACCTACGTTACGGGGCCCGAATTGGCCGAGCAGGTACGTGAAGGTTCTTCAATGTCACGCGGCGAGGCCATTGACCGTCTGAAGGGAACTCTCATTGGGGTGGACGGAATTCAGACTTCCGTGATGATTTTCCTGCGCCCGGGCTGTGAAGGCGAAAATATGCGTGGCGCCATTGGTGAGATATACCGTCTGGCACGTCAGGATTTCGTATTTGACCGTCGGAAACTGACTCCGCAGCAGCTCGCCACCGTGGAAGAAATCCAAAAGGAACAACTCGGCAAAACGTTTGTAAAGGAACCGCAAAACTTCCTGGAACGTAAATTGAAGATGAAAATCCCTGAGAAATTGACCGAGGATGAGAAAAACATTCGTTCAATCCCTAAGGAAGATTTGATTGTTCTTCATGGGCTCCAGCCTTCGGATCTTCATCTCGGGGGTCCTCCGGTCGATAACGTGGCGATTGATGTCGAGGGAAACCGCACACTTATGCGTCTGGCGTGGATGGCTGCCGTGGTCGGTTTCACTATCGCAAGCCTTTGCCTGCGCAGTGTGCGTCTGGTGTTGATTGTGTTCTGCGCGGCACTTTTGGCGACGGGTTACGCGCTGGCGATCGTGAACTTCACGGGGGCTTCCACGGACGCGATCATGCTTTCCATGCCGCCTCTGGTTTACGTCCTTACGATGTCGGGGGCCATTCACTTCATTAATTACTACCACGATGCGTTAGAAGAAGATGGTGGTGTTCATGGGGCTGTTGAGCGTGCCGTCCAGCATGCGTTCACGCCGGTCTGTGTTTCGGCAATTACGACGATGTTGGGCCTGTTTTCGCTCCTGACAAGTAACCTGGTTCCGATTCGGAATTTTGGTTTTTACTCGGGCGTTGGTGTCGGGATTTCGATTTTCGTCCTTTTCCTCTATGTGACTTCGGCCCTTCAGCTCTTTCCGTCGCCCCGTTTCGCGGACAAAATGGCGAAACTCGGCGCAGAAGGCAAAGAGATGAAACGTAAAGACGTGATTGGCTCGCAGTGGCAAAAACTGGGTAAATTGTTGATTTATCACCCGTACATCAGTTTGACAATCTGTACCTTGATCTTACTGTGTGGTTTCGCTGGTTTGCCGCAGATCATTCCATCGGTGAAGCTCATGAACTTCTTCAAACAGGATACGACGATCATTCACGATTACGCCTGGCTGGAAGATCATCTCGGACCGCTTGTTCCGATGGAGGTTGTGATTCGTTTTGATAATGAAAAGATCCCGCAGAATATGCGTGACCGCCTGCTTTTGGTGGAAGATGCCGTTAATGCTGTCAAGAAGGAACTGGCGGATCCGGATGTTGGAACACCGGCGAGCAGCTCGTCTCGACCGCGTCGTAAACTCCTGTTCAATAAACGTAAAACCTCGGTATCGGAAGAGAAACAGGTCGGAGGTGTTTTGTCCGCTGTTATGCTGCTTCCAGACCCGAATGCTGGCAGCTTGATGGAACGTTCCGGCTGGAATGGCCAAGTCGTGAGGAGTTATAATAAAATCGGCGAGTTCGTCAAGCAGGACCTCCTTGCGGCAGAACGTAAGTATGAGGAACGTGCTCTGGCGGCGGGACAGAAGAATCTCAGCCCAACCCTCCAGGAAATAGGGGTTCCGGAGTCGATTCTGGAAAAACTCAATCCGCTGAAAATCACGACGCTTCATGACCTTCGCGCGAAAACAGAAGAATTGGAAGCGCAAAAACAGAAACTTCCGCTTGAGGAGGAAGAACAGACCACTTTGGAGAAGACGATCTATAGCTGGCAGGTGGACCATGGTGACGAACTTTTCAGAATCACCTGCCGAGTGAAGGCCCTGACGGATGTTGACTACGGTGATTTTGTTAACGAACTGCGCAAGACGATAGACCCTGTGGTGAGTCACTGGCTCGCGGAAAATGGCCTTGCGGTAGTGGGTGAGAAAGCGCCGGTGGAAGCCATTTATACGGGTTCCGTGCCGATTGTTTACAAGACTCAGCATGAGCTGATGAACAGTTTATATAAGAGTATCATATACTCCTTCCTCACGATTTCGTGCGTGATGATGATCCTTCTGAAGAATTTCACGGGCGGTCTTTGCGCCATGATCCCGAACATTTTCCCGGTCGCCGTCGTGTTTGGCTCGATGGGCTGGCTGGGGATCCTGTGCGACCTGGGGGCGATGATGACCGCAAGCGTGGCCCTCGGTATTGCGACCGACGATACCATTCACTACCTGACCTGGTACCGGCGTGCGCTGGACGAAGGGCTCCACCATAAAGACGCGGCCCTTTCCGCCTATCGACGATGCGCCACGGCCATGACGCAGACCACACTGGTTTCGGCGTTCGGCCTTTCGGTCTTCGCGTTCAGTACATTTACACCGACCCTTTATTTCGGCGTGATGATGCTGATGCTGCTCTTCGCGGCTCTGTTCGGGGATTTGGTTTACCTGCCCTCCATCCTCACCGTCAGCGGTGGCAAGATGTTCGCGAAAGGGAAGAAGGTCGAGAAGTAGTTTTGCGGGGACGACGCTTCCAGCGTCGTCTCAAAAACCAACATCTGCGGGGACGACGCTTCCAGCGTCGTCTCTAATTATGAATTAAGAATTTTGAATTATGAATTGAAACGACGCTGGAAGCGTCGTCCCCGTAAAGTCATTAATTGAGACCGATTTTTTTCAGTTCATTTTCGATTTTTGCTGTATTTTTCCACGGGTCATAAAACTCCATGACCCGTTTTTGATTTTTAAAGCCCAGAGTCTCGCAGAGTTCAGAAGACTGGAAAAGAGCCAGAATTTTTTGGGCCAGAATCGCCGGCTCCTCGTCCGGTACGAGAAAACCGGTCTCGCCGTCCTGAATGATCTCACACGGCCCCTGCGAGCGTACCGCGATGGTGGGAAGCGCGAACATTCCCGCCTCGATCAGGACCAGCCCAAAAGATTCCTCGTGTGATGTGAGGACCAGCGTTTTCGCCAGGCGCAGAAGCGGCCGAATGTCCGTCTGGAACGGTATGATCCTGCACACATTTCCAAGATTTTTGGCCTGGATCTCCACGCGAAGGGATTCCTCCAACGGGCCCGCGCCGGCAAAAATGATCTGGATTGCGCCGCGGACGTTTTCGGGAAGACGCTCCACCGCTTGCAGAAGAAGGAACGGATTCTTGCGCTCCGAGAAACGCCCGAGCCAAAGCGCGGTCCAGCGCCCGGGGTCCACGCCGTACTGCGCCAGTTCCCGCCATGCGGGTTCCGCCTGCTCGGAGCCGAAACTTTCGACTTCCTCAAGCGTCAGCCGGGACGAGTTGGAAACGACGGCTGATTTTTGCAGGAGTTTTTCTGCCTCGGGCTTTTTAACCGCGGAAATCAGGAGTTCCTCCGCGATTTTTCGGGCCGGGTCCGACTCGAAGATCACGCTCTGACTGTTCCGGTAGAAAAAACGGACGATTTTCGGGAGCGAAAACCAGCGCGGCCGCATAAACTCATCCAGCAGAACCTCGTGAATGTGCGCCACGTGCGGGATCCCGGCCCGCCGCGCGGCCAGTGCGCCTTCAAAGAGGCAAACCGTGTTCGTGTACACCGCGTCGATGTGATGCTCACGAATGAAACGGCTCAGAAAGATTTGCCGCCCCGGAATCCCCAGCCGGTTTTTCCACTCCCAAAGGGACGGCTCGTAAAGCATCCACCAGCTCCACGGCAGAAATTCTACGTGGATCCCGAGACGTTTGGCCGATTCGGCCATTGGACCATCGGAAGGAAAAATCACGAATGGTTCAATTTGAGCGCGGTTCAGGCATTTCAGCGTTGTATCAAGGCAAAACTCTGCCCCGCCTCGCTGGGAACTGTGAGCGAGAAAAAGAAGGTTCATTCGAAATTGGTCTGCGTTAATCTCTGTGAAAGCACGGCATAGCTGGAGGAAAGGGAAACATTTTCAACGATGACGGAATCCGGGGCAAAGAGTTGGACGGGAGCGAAATTCCATATTCCGATGATCCCCGCTTCAACCATCATGTCTGCGGTGGACTGCGCGAACTGTACAGGAACCGTCAATATTGCGCACCGGACGTTCATTTCCTTTGCCTTTTGCGAAAACTCCGAAACGGGGTAGGTCGGTCTCCCGAGGATGGTCTTGCCGATTTTTTCCGTGTCTGAATCGAAAGACGCTACGATGTCAAGGTTTTCCTGTTTGAATCCTTTATACCCGAGCAGGGCGGTTCCCAGATGCCCCACTCCTACGAGGAACGCCGGGCGAGGTTTGTCCCAACCCAGAAAACACTCGATATGGCTCACCAATTCATTGATCGTGTGACCGATTTTCGGACGGCCAACGATTCCAGTCATAGCGAGATCTTTTCGGACCTGGATCCCCGTCAGGCCAAGTTCTTCCGCGATGCGTGTGCTGGAAACGACTTCGACTTTTTGTTCCCGTAACTGGCGAAGGAAAGAAAGGTAAAGCGGAAGCCGACGAATACTCGGCACCGGGTACACTCGATCCCTGGATTCTGCGCACATGATCATCACCTTCTGGAAAAAATACGATTTTCTTTTAAATAGTCATTTATATTATAACAGATTTTCAAAAATTCAAAAGGACACACGCCGGTGAAATGGATAAAAAAATATAAAAAAGATAAAATTTTTTCACTTTTGACGTTTTTCGTAGGGAAACCCTTTACAAAAATCGAAAATCGTTTATACTTTTTTAAATCCTGGCGGATTTATAGTTAGGAATGAGGAATTAGGAGTGAGGAGTGAATTGAAAGGCGGTAATGGAGGCCGGAGGCCGGAATTACGCGCCGTTTCAAGGTTGAACTCATTCTGAAACCAACGTTACGCGCCAGCGCAACTCCTCACTCCTCACTCCACACTTTAACTCCACACTCCACACTCAACCCTGAATAAAATGCTTACTCGCGACGAAATAGCGGAAAAATATCTGGAAACGATCCCTTATGAACTTTACCCGGTTCAGGAAGAGGCGCTTTTGGCGTGGTTTTCCTCGCCGCAGGGCGTACTGGTCTGCGCGCCGACCGGGACGGGAAAGACGCTCATCGCCGAGGCCGCCGTTTACGAGGCCCTTCAGACCGGCCAGCGCATGTACTACACCACGCCGCTGATCGCGCTGACGGACCAGAAATTCCGTGAGCTGCGCGAGTCAGCCGTCCGTTGGGGCTTTTCCGAGGACGATATTGGCCTGGTGACCGGGAATCACAAAGTAAACCCGGGCGCGAAGGTTTTGGTCGTCGTGGCCGAGATCCTTTTCAACCGGCTGCTCCACCCGGAGGAATTTGACGATTTTCGTGACGTGCAGTCGGTCGTGATGGATGAATTCCATAATTTTAACGACGCGGAGCGCGGGATCGTCTGGGAATTTTCGCTCGCGCTCCTCCCGCAGCACGTGCGGCTTCTGCTTCTTTCCGCGACGGTTGGAAATGCCGTCCAATTCGCGAACTGGCTCGAGTACGAGCACCACCACAAGCTGGAGGTCGTGCAGAGCGACGTGCGCAAGGTCCCGCTCGTTTTTCAGTGGGTGGGAGATCAGACGCTCGTGGAAGAGATCCAGCTTTTGTGCCTTGGAAACGAGGACGAACGTATGACCCCGACGCTCGTTTTCTGCTTCAACCGTGACGAGTGCTGGCGAGTGGCTGAGGAGATCCGGGGGAAGGAACTCGTCACGCCGGAAACCCGGGCGCGCCTGATGGGCGAATTGGGCCGGTTTGACTTTTCGCAAGGGGCCGGGCCGAAACTCAAGCAGATCCTCGTCCGCGGCGTGGGCGTTCACCACGCGGGGATCCTGCCGAAGTACCGCCGGATCGTCGAATATTTGTTCCAGCAGAAACTTCTGGCCGTTTGTACGTGCACCGAAACGCTTTCGGCCGGGATCAATCTTCCTGCGCGGTCCGTCGTTCTGCCGAGCATCATGAAAGGCCCCGCCGGGAAGCAGACCATGCTCGAGCCGGGGACGGCGCATCAGATTTTTGGCCGCGCCGGCCGCCCCCAGTACGACACGCAGGGGCACGTCTTCGTGCTGGCGCATGAGGACGATGTAGAAATTCTGCGCTGGCAGGAAAAATTCAACCGTCTCCCCGCGGACTCGAAAGACCCGAAAATTCTGGCCGAGAAAAAGGCCCTGAAAAAGAAGCAACCGAAACGGAATCCCAATCTGCAGTATTGGACGGAGCAGCAGTTCCTGAAGCTGAAAAACGCCCCGGCCGGAAATCTGGAAAGCAAAGGCCTGGTCCCGTGGCGGATGCTGGCGTACATGCTCAAGGCCTCGCCGGAGGTCACACGCCTGCGGGAACTGGTGCAGAAGCGGCTCCTTTTCGGACGCAAGCAGGAAGCGGGCCAGAAGGACCTCGACCGGATGCTCGGAACACTCTGGAGCGCCGGTTACGTCAGGCTCGAGCCGGAACCGCCGGCGGAGTGGTTTCCATCTCTCCCGAGGCCAGACGTGGAACGGGGCCGCCCGAAAGCCTGCCCCCAGACTCCCGAGGAACCGGCGGCGGAACCTCCTCAGGAAACTGTGAAAGAAACACCGGATGAAACACCGGATGAAACGCCTGATGAAGCACCGAAACCAGAGTTGCAGACGGTTAAGAAGCCGGACCAGAAGAAAAACGTTCCAAGCCTTGAAATGTGGAAGGCGACACGTGATCGGGAAAAGGACGTCCCTGATTTGAACGTTCCGAAAGCTGCGAAGAAACACGTTTCCAAACCGAAGCAGACGGGTTTCGGGGCGGGGCTTTTTGACGATTTGCTGGATGAACCGTCGGCTCCCACGATGGAGGAAGATGAAACCGCGAAGCGCCGCGCACTGAAACCCCAAGCCCTTTTCGACCTGAAAAAACCGGTTCCGAAAGCGTTTGAACCCCGCAAGGTGGAGACGCCCACGCCGAAAAAATCCTCGGGTTTTGGGGTTGGTCTGGAAGATGAACCAGAAACGAAACCAGAGAAAAAAGAAGAACCGGTTGGGAACGTTCTCGCGGGTCTGACGTTTGGCGGTGGTCTGATCCAGCCCTCGAAGCCCAAAAAAACGGAGGCTCCGGCCAAACCCGCGGAACCAGCCAAACCTGCGCCGGTTCCCGTTTCGCCAGCCGTTCCCAGACCTGAGCCGCCTAAATCCGAACCGACGAAACCGTGGGTTTTCGTGAATGGCGCGGCGGTTTTGGCGTCGAGCGTGGAAAAGCCGGAGGAGGAAAAGCCGGTTTACCTTCCCCAGCGGGCGATCCCCACGCCGGAAATGGAACCCATGGCGCAGCTGCGTGGGATCCATCCGATTTTCGGGACGTGGATCCTGAATTTCCTGCCGCACGCCGATCGGAAAGAGCGGCTTCAGGCGTTTGAAAGCATTCTGGAGCTTCCCTTCTCGCTGGGGCCGGCAATCCGCGTGCCGTTCCAGGAGGATCTGCCGCGCGGTCGGCTGGCGGTCGGCTGGCTGGATGGGCGTCTGCTTGATCTGGGCCTCGCGACCGAGGCGGAACTGATCGCGTTGACTCCGGCGGAACGCAAAGAACGCAGGGAAGCAGGCCTGGAGCCGGTTTTCACGCTCACTTTCGCGGAAAAGCTCTACCGCCTGTTCCTCCACGAAAA
This sequence comes from Thermoguttaceae bacterium, assembly GCA_030530205.1. GTDB lineage: Bacteria > Planctomycetota > Planctomycetia > Pirellulales > Thermoguttaceae > RGIG3701. The sequence goes on from JAUMVK010000005.1 coordinate 61,700, forward strand.
TCCGCTCGTGACGGACCTGAAGGTCTGGCCGTGCTGGGTGGCCGGGGAGGTTCTGCGCTTCAACGGGAAGTTTAACCAGTACATCAGCGCGAAAGGGCTTCAAAAGCAGGAAGGGATGATTTTCCGCCATCTGCTCAGGCTGGTTTTGCTTCTGGGCGAGTTCCTCGAAGTGCCGCTTCCGACCGGGAATCCGGACGAATGGCGCGCCGATTTGGAAGAAATCATCGAAATTCTGACCAAGTCGTGCGAAGCGGCCGACCCGTCCGGCACGCGCCAAATGCTGGAAGATGGGCTGAGGTGAAGTATGAATTCAGGGAAGTTTCAAAATCTCACCCATCTTCCAAGGTGAGGGTACTTCCTGGTTCAAACCTCAATTTAAACACGAATTTCCAAAGATAGTTCAAGGGATTTTCAAGCGTTTTCCCCGGATTTTCAATCGAAACCGGAAGTTTGGGAATCCTCCTAAAAGAATAAAATCCATACTCACGGTTAAATTTTACACCATCTTCAAAAAACGCCAACTCTGTTCCCGGCTCTTTTTTGGATTTATTAGCAAGATTGGAATAACTGTCAAATTGTGCATTTTATGTATTTTGCACAATTTAACATAAAATTGAAAAACTCAAGAATCGTGGACGATAAAACAGAAAAGAACAATATTTTAGTTTTTCTTTTGTGTGAGAGTCCCGTGAAACCCAAAAAATCATCCAGGCAGTCCTTGGCACGTCAATTAGAGGCGTGTTCGAAGCATCCTTTTTTACATGAATTACATTGTATAGGAAGCCTTCATTCTGTAATGAGTCAATTTCAGGAAGCATCTGGCTGGTCCCTGACGTACCACTGTGCAGATTCGGTTCCCGCTTTTCTTCAGGACGAAGATTGGGAAGGCGAAAAGATTTCCACGAAATTGACTAAAGTCTCTGAAGAACTCCTCACGCCGGAAATACTTGCAGAAATCGATCAGAAGGAAGAGTGTTGGCTTCCGGTGGATGTTCACGCCGAATTCCAGAATTTGTTTGCACCGCAGTCTGAGGGCTCTGATACATTTGAACAGTTTCAGATTTCGTCAACCCTTCGTTTTCTTCAGCAGCCGATCGGTTTTCTGCATCTTTCACGCCGCAAGAAGGTTTCAGCGCTTAAAAATCCGAAGAAAGTTTCTTTTTCATGTATTCAATTTGATCCTTTAAAACCCGCATCACCCCATTCGGTTTTGGGGTCTGGAAAAGATTTTTCTTTCGAGGAAGCCCGCCGCTGTGCCTCATCAATTCGGGATATGATCGCGGAAATGCAGATCGTGCGGATCCACCTGTGGCTTTTGGAGATGAACGCGGCGGCGAACGTCCCGATTTTCGACAAAAGCGTCCCCTTCCAGAACGAAGTTTTCGCGGGGAATTTCCGCCGGCTCCTTGAATTTTCGGTAGAGACTCTCGATTTGGCGGCGATTGGAATTTACCTTTTTGACGCGAAGCACCAGCAGTTTCGGCTTCGCGCACACGTGGGGCTTTCGATGGATTCCTACACGCAGGGGGCCAGAAAGTTTTCAAAATCGCAGGCGGATCTGCGTGCGTACGACCATGAGCACATTGTGATCCATGACGCGACCATACCGGAAAAACTGCAATTCCAAATGCCGGAAGCGTTTGAATCGGGCGTTTGTATGCCGCTGAGGACGGATCGGTCGAAATTGGGGACTGTATGGTATTTTTCCAACCAAAAGATTATCCCTGAGACTACGATCCAGCACTGTCAACTGAACGCCGAGCTTCTGGCGCTTTCGATCGAGCGGGAAGCGTTCCTGCGCCGTTACGGTCACTCAGTGGAGTATCGTTCCGAGCTGAAAAAAGCCTCAGACCTGCAAACGATTCAGGCTCCGGTTCAGATTCCCGGGCGGAAAAACTTTGCGCTGAAAGGCCGTATTTGTTTGGCCCCGTCGGTTCGAAGTCCTTTTAGGGATCCGCCAAAATCGTCCAATTCCCTGAACGAGGAAATCATCAGCGGAGATTTTTACGATTGGTTTCCTTTGCCGGATGGTCAAACGCTCGTCGTGCTGGGAAGCGTGGGAATTTGTGGGATCGCCGGGGCGTTTCTGGCCTCTACGGTTCGGGCCACGCTCAGGAGTCACGCGCAGTACCAGACTTCCGCGTCAGAAATCCTTGCGAATGTTCATCAAACGCTTTGGAATCAGATGGCCGCCAGCGCGAAAATATCGCTTTTCTGCGGAATTTTGAATACGGAGGGTCCCTATCTCGCCCTACATTTCGCTCAGATGGGGACGTTGCGCGCGTTGAAGGTGGATGGAAGTTTGTTCTCGCGAGTGAACCTGACGTCACCGGAAACACAGGGTTTTCTTGGGGGGAGTTCTGATTTTCACTGCTACGTCGATAGTTTGTATTTGAACCCCGGGGAGTCACTGGTCGTTTTTAACGATGGTTTGGATTCGGCCCTGGATATTCCTCCGGCAAAATATCAGATCCGGTGGGACAAAATCAGGAAGAATGACTCTGGAAACGCGCAGAATCCGAAAGAGGGGCGTGTCTCCAAAGAAACCGATTCGCGGGAACTCGTCGCGTTGATGTTTGAGGAGGACGAATCGTCACGACGAAAAAAACGCAGGATCATGCAGGATTTCGAAATGATGAAGCAAATCGTGGACATCGGTTTGGGCCAGTGTTTTTGCGAAAAGCTGCACCCGACCGCCAGTCTGCTCGCGCTCCAGGCCAAAAATTACTTTGAAAAACACGTCACGAAAACCAAAAGCGATCAGTCGGTCCTCGTGATCCAGCATCTGCCCAAAAAGAAAGCCTGAAAAACAAAATGAAGATCAGTGATGTTTGCCGTTTCATGGAGGAATTCGCGCCGAAAGGGCTCGCGGAATCATGGGACAATACCGGGTTCCTGGTCGGTGAAAAAGACGCGGAATGCGAAAAGGTGATGACCTGCCTGACGGTTACGCCGGAAACCGTTCAGGAAGCGGTGGACCGCAGCGCAGATCTGATCGTCGCGCATCATCCCATGCCGTTTCGGGCGGTGAAGGAATTGACGGACCGGACGACCACCGGGAAACTTCTCCGCGCACTGATCAAAAACGACGTGGCTCTCTATTGCCCGCACACGTCGTTCGACTCGGCGCCCAAATTCGGGATCAACCAGCAGCTCGCCGACGCGCTGGGCCTCAAGGACGTTCAGCCGTTCATTCCCAACCCGGACTGCGGCGGAGGGACGGGCCGGATGGGAATTTACAGGAAGCCGATCACTCTGGAAAAGTTTCTGAAAAAGGTCAAAACGCTTTTCGGCCTTCCTTACGTGCAGTACGTCGGGGACCTCAAACGCCCGGTCGGCAAAGTGGGGATCGGCTGCGGCGCGGCAGGAGAGTTCATCGAACACGCCCTCCGTTTTGACTGCGACGTTTTCCTGACTGGCGAGACCAATTTCCACACGTACCTCGAAGCCCGGGCGCGGAAGATCGGGCTGGTCCTGATGACTCATTTTGCCGGGGAAAAGTATGCGTGCAACCGTCTGGCGGAGATTTTGCGTGCGGAGTTTCCGGACCTGAAAACGGTCTGGGCGTGCGAAAACGAGTTTGAGCCGCTGGAGACGTACTTCTAAAGATCCGGCGGGCCGACGTCCTCGCAACCCCGGAGGGGTTGAATGTTATTAGCCGTGGGTGAAACCCACGGGGGTGGGGTGGGCTGCGCTCCGTGGATTACCGTGGGTTTCACCCACGGCTATTAACATTCAACCGCTGACGCGGTTATGACCGGCGAGGACGCCGGCCCTCCGAATATTTCCTTCACCCTCTCACGTACGGGTTCGTCCGTTTCTCCTGGCCGACCATCGTCGCGGGGCCGTGGCCCGTGTAGAGGACGGCGTCATCCGGCAGGGCGTAAACCACCGTGCGGATCGAATTTTCCAGAGTCGTGGGATCCCCGTCGAAAAAGTCGCTCCGGCCGATGCTCCCGTAGAAGATCACGTCCCCCACGAAAGCCGCGGTTTTGGCGTCGGCTCCGACCCCTTCCAGCACGTAAATGACGTGGCCGGCGGAATGCCCCGGCGCCTGAAGCGCTTTGAAATGCAGGCCGGCGTACTCCAGCGCGGTTTCCGGCTGGTCGAGTTTCACGTCCGCGCGCGGAAGAATGAGATGGATCCCGAAATGGTGGGCCAGGTTCTTCTTGGAGTCGGTCAGTTTGTCCGCGTCTTTTTTCCCAATGACGATCGGCGCGTCGGGGAACTGCTCCCGGAGCTTCAGGATCCCGCCGATGTGGTCGGCATGGCCGTGGGTCAGAAGAATGGCCGCGACTTGCGTCAGGTTTTCTTCGGCAAGAAATTCCAGAAAATCCGCGGCGGAAAAGCCGGGGTCGATGAGCACGCAGTCCGACGCGCCCTCGTTCCAGACGACGTACCCGTTTTCTTCGCAAATACTCGAAACGATGCACTTGGTTTTGATCATGTTTTCTCCTTTGGGGGCTGACTACTTCTTCCCCATTTTTCTTTTCTGCTGGAAAAACTCGCTCAGCATGGCCGCGCACTCTTTGGCGAGCACCCCCGATTTGGTCTCGCAGACGTGGTTCAGGCGGGAGTCGTTCAGCAGGGTGAACAGCGTATCGACCGCGCCGGCTTTGGAGTCGGAGGCTCCGTAAACCACGCGCGGGACCCGGGCCTGGACGATGGCTCCGGCGCACATGGGGCACGGCTCGAGCGTCACGTAAAGCGTGCACTCCTCCAGACGCCAGCTTTTCATTGAGGCCGCCGCCTGGGTGATGGCGATCATTTCGGCGTGGGCGGTCGGATCCTTGAGCTGCTCGCGCTGATTGTGCGCCCGTGCGATGATCTCGCCGCGATACACGATCACGGCCCCGATCGGGACCTCGTCCTCACGCTCGGCCCAGCGCGCCTCCTGGATCGCCTCGCGCATGAAATGCTCGTCGATCTGATTTTCGTCAATGTGCGGGAACATGAAATTTTCGTCCAATATGAGTCGGAATGGATTCTACAAAAAAAGCCTCACGCGGCAACGCAAGGCTTTAACGGATGAAGAGGGACTCGAACCCCCGGACCCGTGAAGGTCAACGGTTTTCAAGTCGACCTCAAACGGTTTTTTAATGTTTGTTTATTAATCGCTCTCGCCCTTGATTTTACGTATTATAACGCACTTTTAGAGAAAGTCAAGAGGGGGGAGAAAAATAACCTTTTTGGGCCGTTTGTGCCAGATTGTGCCAGACGATTTTTGGCCACATCAACGGTTTTGTGCCAGACTTTTTTAAGACCACTTTCCCTTCGGACACGCCTGATTTTCCAAAGTGGTTCCCTTCGGGATTCCACTTTTTTTGTAAATTTTCAGTCCCTCCCCCTTGTTGTTTCTTCCTCTGTATGTTACGATAATATAATATGTTTTCAAGGAAGGTACATTCCACTTTATTTCTTTTCGATTGGAGACGATCCATGATGCGTAACCTGATGTTTCCGCTATTTCTAGTTAGTCTATTTCTTTTTATGGGTTGTGGTGAGCACAAAGAAAAACAACCTTCTGTGGAAGAAATAATCTCTGGAGTTTCGAAGAAGGAATCGCAAGTTAAGGATTCCCCGACCAATAAGGCGCATATATCGAATCAGCCTAAAGTTCAATTCGCCACGGTTCCGAATGATTTCTCAACTATTGAAGATGCCTACGCTCACGTAAAAGATAATGGAATTATCACAATTAAGCCAGGGAAATATGAACTTACCGGAACGTTGGTGGTTGATAGAGATGTCACATTTCGTGGTGACGCAGACAAGATGGATCTAGTAGTTATTGACTGCCCCACATCAGACACTTTCAAAATCACCAATAAAAGTCCATCTTTTCAAAATCTCTCTCTCACTTGTAGAGGGAAAATGTGTAATGTTTTTAATATTACAGGTGGTACACCAAAACTCTTCCGTTGCACTGTTATCTCTCGTGCGGGTACAGGAATACGAATCCAAGGTGAAGATGCTGACCCACAAATAGAATCTTCTATCTTCAAAAATTGCGAAAAGTCAGGAGTGCTGGTACTAAACAAAGGCCGTGGTTCATTCACGGATTGTCAAATATCCGGAAACAAGAAAGCTGGAATTTATGTAACAACATCAGGAAATCCGACTGTAACTGGATGTCGTATTCGTAATGGAAAAGCATGTGGGGTGTTTATTAATGATAACGGCCTTGGTGAGTTCAATGATTGTGAGATTTCTGAGAACGCATTGCCGGGAATTGCGGTAACAAACTCTGGTAATCAGACATTTACGGCGTGCAAAATCTATTGGGGAAAACAAAGTGGTATGTTCGTTTATAAAAATGGCCTCGGAGTATTTCGAGGTTGCGAGATTTATGGAAATGATGGTGCTGGAATAGAGGTGACAACCGATGGAAATCCGACAGTTACCAGATGCAAAATCCGTAATGGATCTCGCGTTGGTGTATTGGTTAGTAAAAATGGAACAGGTAAGTTCAATGACTGTGAGATTTATTCTAATACAAAATCGGGAATTGATATACAAACCTCTGGAAATCCAACCATTACCAAGTGTAAAATCTATGATGGAAGAGATTCTGGCGTATGTATTCGGGAAGGAGGACTTGGTATTATTAATAACTGTGCTATTTACGGAAATGCTAATTCTGGAATTGAAATCTCAAAAATGGGTAATCCGACCGTAACCAAGTGTAAAATTTACGATGGGAAACAATATGGGGTATCTGTTAAGGAAAGTGGCCTTGGCAAGTTCGATGACTCTGAGATCTATGAAAACGAGGAATTAGGAATTGGAGTGGAAACGCTTGGGAATCCAACCTTCTCTGAGTGTATAATCCGTGATGATGGAAAATTTGGTATATTGGTTAAGGAAAAAGGCCTTGGTGAGTTCAATGATTGTAAGATTTATGGGAACTCTGCTGGAATCATAGTAACAACACTAGGAAATCCGACTGTTACCAGATGCACAATCCATGACGGAAGAGGAGGTGTGACTGTGACGGAAAATTGCCTTGCAGAAATTCCGTCCTTTTTACCTAAAATCGCCAACCTAAATTTTGGTGATACAGTTGGAGCGGTAGGAGTGGGTGTTGGGGATAACGGCCTTGGTGAGTTCAATGATTGTGAAATATATGGAACCTTTCTTGGTTTCTTTGAATGTATGGGTAATCCGACAGTTACCAGATGCAAAATCCATGACGTGTTAATGGGTATAGGTGTTGTGGGAGAAAACAGTCTTGGTGAATTCTTCGATTGCGAGATTTATAGAACCGCTTTTGGAATCGCAGTAAAGGAGGCCGGCAATCCTACCGTTGCTAGGTGTAAAATACATGGGGGATTTTTGGGGATAGGAGTAATAGAGGGAGGAAAAGGGACATATAATAACAACGTACTGTATGAAAATTCTTTCCAAGGCCAACAATCTAACTGGTATTTGGAAGATGTAGGTGATGTAAAAGGAACTGGGAATACACCAGAGATGCCCTTACCATAGGAAGAATTGTGGTAAAATATTTACTAGGTGTCCTTCAGTATTCTACAAATAAACAAAGTTGGAAAAGCGTTATACTTATTCCAGCGTATAAAAAAGGGGATAATTAATTCGGTAACTCCTAAAGTCCTTCAGATAATTCATGTCATCAACTCCATTTTCCTTTTGGACAGGACTGACTCTTCATCCTGAGTTTATTCGTAAACGCATTGGACCCGTTGTTTAGACGGCAACCGCAGACCATACACCGTCCATCAGAATAATGCTCGCACATTTCGCATAGTTGCAGGATCTGAAGGACCTCTTCGTCCGTCCGTGTTTCCATCCCGGTCGTAATGTGCTTCGTCACGGCTTTGGCATAGGTCTTGACTTGCTTGAGTAGTGGCGGAAACTTACGCGGCTCTCCGGGGCATCCCGTAAAGACCTTGGTGGGGTCTTTGGCGTGGACCGTCAAACCGCAGACTTTACAGCGGACGTGTTCAGCATCGATTTTTTCAAACTGGCAATTCATCATTATTCAAACTCGAAATACAAATTGTTTTGAGTAAGGGCATTGTTGGCGTCAACAATATTTTGGTAACAGGAAATACTTTGAACTTCCGTAATAAGGCCATGAAAGCCAGTATAAATTGCGCCCGTCTTTTCAGAAACACTTGCCCCGATCTGGAATGAGGATTGTGAACTGATACCGGCATACTCAGTCCTCTCCTCAAACTGGGAATCTTCCTCGTAGTAATTCTTTCCATAAGCAGTTACGAGTGCAACGCACCAATCTCCTTCTCCACCTCCACCGCATCCGCAGGTCGGGCAGTTGGTCATCGTGATACTAGGCATTGGATTCCTCCTCCTCTTCTTCCAGGCATTCTTTACAAGCCAGGAATTTGATCGTGCTGGTCACGCCGGAAATAGTTGCTCCGGTAAGATCGGCAGAGGGTAGTGGGAATCTGCCGTGACGAACATCAAAGGCCCCTTGCTCAAGGCAGATGGTGGTAGGCGTTTCTACAACCCATTCCCGTGTGTCAGAGATGGATCCAGTGACAGGGAGAGTTACGTCTTCAGTGCTGGAGAAGGTCACGTTAGGGACGTAGAGATTGACATACTCCGGGCAGGTCCTTCCAAGTGTACCATTGATGATGACTCCGGAGGGGATATTAAGAGGCCCGGAAACCGTCACAGAATTGTTCAGCGTAGCGGTTCCAGAGGCCGTATCTTCTGCTGTTCCAGTGGCCGTTCCTGCGATGGTTCCATTAACAGTCAGGGAGGCAGAACCGGAAGTCGTAACAAGACCGGAAGCGTGACAAGTGCCGCCGATCGCCGTATCTTGCGGGAATGTGGCTTTGCCTTCAATCCCCAGTTTTTCCAAGGCCAGAGTTGCCGTAGTAGGAACTGTAACTGTTCCGGTTGCTTGGGTAATGTTTCCGGCAGTGCAAGTTTTTACTTCTTTGATCGTGACACTGGTTGCCGTGTTGGTAAAGTCAAATGGGCAGGAGACTCCAGAGGGGATCTGTATGTTTCCGGAAATCGTCACCGGGATATTTTGCAAGTCAGAGGCAGTTTTTCCCTGTTTGAACTTGAGCACCGAGATGTTATTCCATTCAAGCTGACAGTTATTGAATCTCAGGGAGGTCCCATCGACTGCGGTTGCTGATTCAAAGATACCGGAGAGATCCAAAGTTGCCGTCAGACCGGATGCGGAAATGTTCTTTTTGGCACTGTTATCATCCAAGGTCCCCGTAATCGTTCCACTTAGCGGCGGGAGGGAAAACGTTCGATCTCTTGCTTCTACAACTGAAGCATTTATGGTCGTTCCGGTTGTTAGAAACGTCTGAGTGGAACCACCATCCAGAGTGATCAAGTCCCCTTGAGTTTTTCTTACGACATCGCCAGTCACGTCCAGTTGCGGCAACGTGGCGTTATAGATTGAGCAGGTCCCGGAGAGGGTATTGTTCCCGCTGACACTCACATTACCGGTAGCGGTTCCAGAGCAAGTTCCCGAAACATCAAATTCAACGCCACTCAGACCCACTGTAACGGGCGCTGTGCCGGTAAGGGATCCAGTTAGGCTAATGTTGCCAGAGGTCGTTATTGAGCCGCTAGAGATAGTTACTTCAGGGCAATCAGAGACCACATCCAACCTGGCAGGGTTTTGCTGAGATCCGATGCTGCCCGAGAGCGTGATTGGCCCAGAGGCTTCAGCATCCGCTCCAATGGTAATCGTGCCAAAAGGTTTCTCAAAGACAGGCGATTCCGTTTCGCCGCATAAGGTGACTTTCGTTGTATCGAGGATAACATCTGTAACCACGGCCACATAGTCTTGGGAAGGGACAATAACGCCACCAGTGAGTTGAAGGCCGGTAACGACTTCAACTTCCTGCTCTTCCAGATTGGAGTGGAAGTTCGGAATCGTTACCCATTTTTCAATGTATTGGAACCACCAGGCTGGGACTACATCACCGGCACTCCAAGTTCCGCAGGAGTTTTCACAGCCACAGAGATTCAGGCCCTTTGGCGCGTATATCGTGCGGATGATCGGGCAGTCAGGCTGCAACACGGCTCCACATTCAGTGCAGAGTTTAGCCGTAACAGAGCCACAGCAGGGAAGGTCTTCTTCGAGTTTCCACCATACCCACTGACCGTCTTCACCCATCGAAATGTACGTCTGAAGCACTTCGCCAACACACTCCTCGAAATCCTCAGAGGGTTCGGAATGCCACAAGATTCTGTTCAGACCATAAGGCGAGGCAACGAGCTTGCTGGAATCCTCTGGAATGGGGATGGCGTAGGGGTATGACAGGCTTTCACGGGTGCGGTAAAGGACGAAAACCGCAGTCGGCCCGGAGCATACCCCTTGCGCAAAACTTCCATCGGGCGCACTCTTTTGTAAGACCGACACCACGTTCCATTCGTTTGAGGGTTTGACTCCAAGGCTTTCAACACCTACCCTCATAGCCTCATTCGTGAACTTACGGTCCGTCCTTTCAGGCCAAGTGGCATCATGGATACGCAGAACCGCCAATGGATCGACCGGATACCCAGACCCATTCTCGACTTTGTTTTGGTCATAGTCTCTGGGTGAGTTCTCGAACTGTCTGGGTTGTGCGGCAGTGGTCCGAATGTAGTCTGTCAGTTCATTGTAGCCGTCCCGGTCTATTTTCTTTTGACCGGGGATAACATAGGGTCCGAATTGAGGCATTTTTAGTCCTTTGGGTTGGTCAAAGATATTCAAATTTGGTTATTAAAAACCAAAATCACCATCTCAGGGTATTGAACCACTGGAAATCGGCATAGGGATAGACGGTTTCCACATACCCGGCAATCGGCTTCGGGATGGTGATGCCGGAGGTTTCATCTTTCCGATCAGCGTGGAAGCACCAGAAGTATTGCATTCCCTGTTTGTGAACGTGGGTGAAGGGTGAGATAGTCCCATCGATTACAGGGGGACTTGCTTCAAACTCAAAATTGCAGCGATACCACAGATCCCAGTTGCCGGTGCTTTCATTCTTTTCCCGATGGCTTTGGCCGGTAACTCCCAGGAAAAGTACACTGCCTACCGGGAATATCCACATAGGGGCACTGTTTACGCTTCCGGTTATATTGTGCATATAGGCGAGTTGAGCGTCATTGAATTCATCGGCAGTCAGATCGGCTTCGATGCTGAAACCCATTTTGGGAACGACTACATCGACCCCTTGGAGCAAGCCGTTGTTGTAGCCTATCCCATGCTTGAAATCCGGTGCTTCATCTGGCTCTTCTTCTGCTGTATATCCCACTGTGGCGTAAGAATGGATCTTCTTTTCCCTACCGCCGCGTGTGGTAAAATGCAGGGTAGCCCATCGGGGTTGGTCTTCTTTGGGTTCACGGACATAATGGCCCACGACTTTGAACATTGTGCCATAGTTGCCCTCTTCTCCGGTAACTTTGACGGTCCTTAAAATACAGCCCTGAAAGAAGGGGTGCTGCACATTCATCAGATTCCAGGCGGTTCCCCATGCGGTCCCGGTATCAATATGGTCCGTGGAGACGAGTTTGTAGGTCACATCGTGACTTTTGGCTCCTGTTTTTCTGTTCCCATCGCCATTATAGTCGCCATTAGGGGCTAGAACTGCTCCCATAGATTTGACTCCTTATTTTGTGAAAGTACCATCGTTCTTTTGTTCTTCAACAATTTCGTCCGTGTTGTCCAAGAGCTTTCGGAGAACATCGAGCGTCTGGGCTGGTATGTCTGATTCCACAGCCGCGTCCATTCCGTATGCAGAGAAAGTTCCAGAGCTGGAGAGCGTCGTGTCAACGGCATCCGTGATGTCTTCTTCGGTCTGTTGCCTCAAAGAACCTACAGCCGCGAAATAGGCTTCGTTCTCGGTCTCATACTTCGACTTCGCTTCCTTGACAGCCTGAAGCAGATCGTTCAACGTCTTGTTGTCCGCGCCATTAGCCTTCGCGTCATCGTAAGCCTTCTGTGCTTTCTGCCATTCGTCTTTCGCTTTACCACGAGCTTCACCAGACACTTCGGCAATCGTTTTTGCGAGTCCTTCTTCAGCGGATTTCAGTTCCATGTCAGCCTCTTCCAGACCGACACCCATGAGGATCGCTTCGGCCTGACTGTCGCGGGCTTCCTGCACTTTGGCTTCGGCGGCTACGAGTCGAGCGTCTTTTTGCTCAGGCTTTTCGAGCTCTGGATTCCGTTCCTTCCAAGCGGCATACTCCGAGTCGGACTGCTTCTGACGTTCATCTATGACACCCTGACCGATTTTGGCAATTTCGTCTTGCCGCCATTGCTCGATCTGCGAGTACTGTCCGTACAGAGCAGAAGCGTCACCACCAGCCTTTTCTGTGGTGGCGATTTTCTTATCGAGAGCGGAGACTTTGGACTGGTATTTTTGGTCCAGTTCGTAAAGCGCCTTTTTCTGTGGACTCATCAGGTCCGTGTCCGCTTTCATGCCAGCGAGCTCCGTTTTGGCAGTATCTCTTTCGGCGCGTTCCGCCTTGCTCTTGGTCTTCATGTCTTCCAGAGCCTCCGGCGTATAGACCGTCTCTTCGCCAGACACACCAGCCGCGCCTTCCTCTTCATCGAGCCCATCGTCAATCGGGTCTAATTGTCGGAGTTGGCGTATAGCCTCATTCTTCCGTCTCAAGATCAGGTCGCTTTCACGCTCGAAGTCTTCTTTCTCCTCCGCACTGAGAGCATCGTAGCCGAGCAGTTCCCACCCTTTACCGAAGACACTTACCTTTTTACGCTCATACTTCTTTTCAAGCCTGTCAAGGTTCGCGTTCTCTTCGGCGATCTGGAGTTGCAGAGCATGAATTTTGTCCTGCTTCTGCTGTTCCAGCATCTTGGCTTGTGCTTCCGCCATGCCCTTGATTTTGCCGGTATCTTTGTCGATTTCAAGACCAAGGTCGCCGTATTTGTCGGTCAGGGCGGCGATCAAAGCATTAGCTTCTTCGATCTCGGAATTGCTCAATGGGTCTTCAATGTCGGCGATTTCCTGAAGCCGGTCGAACAACGCCTGATCTGCGGCATGGGCTTTATCCATTTCTTCCACGTGCTTCGAAGCGGCGTCAGAGATGGAGTACAGGCGTTTCTCCGTTTCAGCGAGGTGTTTGTTCCATAACATCCACGCGCCGACAATGGCACCGACAGCAACAGCGCCACCAACCAGAAGCGGGTTAGCGGCGATGGCTAAACCGAGAGCCTTGAAGCCAGCTATGAGGGCTGGAAGAGCAGTCGTAATGCCCATGATTCCAGCCTTCCAAGTCGCAATCACGGCGATGGAAGCGCCAATACCAGTGACGAACGGCGTGTATTCCTTGACGAAATAAGAAACCGCTTTCGCCCCACTGGTAATGTAGTCAAGCGTGGTACTGAGCGCGGGAGCCAGATTGCCCGTCAGGACTTTGCTGATACCAGCCGCCGAGGTCTTCATTCTGTTCATCGCATCTGCCAGTGCCACCGCGTCAGCAGTGGCTTCTTCGCCCATCACGGCGCCGATGTCCTTGCCTTCTTCAATGAGCTTTTTGATTCCAGCAGAACCCTCCTGAAAGAATGGCAACAGCTTGAATCCGGCGTCACCGAAAAGGGCAATGGAAACGCGAGTCTGTTCCGCTTTATCGCCGATGTTTTTGATGTAGTCAGCGAGCTTCATAAGCTGCTCTTCATTATCCAGCCCGGTGAATGACTTAGCGTTCAGCCCCACTTTCCCGAGTTTGTTAAGGGCACGTTCGTCCCCCATATTGGCGGCACCGAGCGTGTTCTGGAACGCCTTAATGCCGTCTGTGAGAGTCTGGAAATCAGCGCCACATTGTTCAGCCGCAAACTTCAAACCGCCAAGGGAGTCAACACCGATGCCGATTCTCTGCGAGGTCTTGGAGATCGTGTCACCAAGCTGGACGAAACTGTTGACGGCACCGGCAAGAGGCGCGATGATGTACTGCGTGACAGCGAGGTGGACCGCCTGAAACGCCGTTGCCGCCGCCGTGATTCCAGCGGAGGCTTGCGAGAAACTGGACTGGCTTCGTTCAAGGGCGGAGTTGACCGACCTGAAAGCCTTCTGAAAGCTGTTCAGTTCCTTTTCAGCGCGTTGCAGTTCGGTCGTGTTGGCCTTTACATTGATTGTCAGATCGTCAGTCATATCGATTCCAATTACTTAAAGAAATTAGCGGCAAAAGCCTTCATCTCTGAAACGGTTGCTTTTCTCATTTCGCTCTTCCGGCAGTATGGGAAGTTCTCTACTTTCAGGGGGTTCGACTTGCCTCTCCACGTGTTCGCGATAAGACAGGTCACAACGGCGGCGCGATGCCATTCCTGCCGCCGTTTCCCCTCCGCCATTGTCGTTAGCTCCCGGAGCGAGAACCCTTGCGGCGAGACCCCGATTTCTCCTGCGAGCTCATGGATGACGCGCCGAGTGCTTCCTGATTCCGGTCGAGCTCTTTCAGGACTGTCGCTTCCGCCGTCTCGATTAGCTTCGTTTGATACACTTCCTGCTTGTCCATCACCTTTTCCACGGCTTCTCGGACTCTGGGGTTTGGGATAAAACCCAGCAGTGCGGCCTCCCAAGCACGCACCATTTCGATTACCTGTTCGCTGCCAATGCGTTCACCAAACCAGTCCGCCGCTTTCTGGATCAATGTCTTCCGTTTTTCTTCAGGAACTACTTCATAAAGCGTAGCATGGTCGCGGTCCCAGCTTTCGCGGTCAAAGTTCGCCATAATGTCATCGAGCAGTAACCAGAAGATCACTTTCAGAATGATTTGGACACTTCCAGAGACGGAAGAAAAGTCGCCTTTTTCGGCGATTTCCAGCAGGTCCACTGGCTTTCCATTGATACCAGTGACGTGAGCCTTGACCCGTTCGATGTCCCGGACTTTAATGTCCAGTACCCACTCATAGCCGGTATTGTCAGTGAACTTCGTCATTTTCCACCTCCTTGATGAATTCTTCGAGACGAGCCAGAGCGAACACCACATAACCATTCGCGATAACATCCACAAGAGCCGATTCCTTCAACGGTAGCTGCTCACGGAATTTATCGACCAGTTTTTTCTTCTGGCGGTTACGTTCAATGGCGAACTGGAGATACTGTGCCGCTTTACGTAGATCTTCCACCCCGTTTTTGGCCCGCCATCTTGCGAGGTATTTAATCGCGTTGGCTTCGGGGAATGGGATGTCGTTTTGGATAAAGAGTTCGATAGGTTGAGGGTCTAGGCAACGATAGTGCGAGCCCCCGACTTGAGTATCAAGAGGATTGTTTTGCATATTTCGTCCTTTATAGAATGGGAAAAGACGGTACTGATTGTACCGTCTGTTTTAATGTCAGCCACCACCGCTTTCGTCGGGCACGTCATCTGCCGGAACGACAGGAACTACCGGCGCGGGAAGCGGGTCGGGTTCTTCAACAGGTGTGGACGATTCCGTGGCTTCCGAAGCAGGGCAGGGTCGGCAAGTGACCGTCATGGACGGGATTTCGTCCAAGCCAGTGCTTATTTCCGAGCCGAAGACATACATCGAGCCGTTGATAGAAACCGCGTCACTGCCAGTGCCAAGGACGGCTTCGCAAGCGACAGGCTCCCGAGACTGCACCGCCGCCAAGACGGTAGCGCAAGCGTCGGATTCATCCACATTCATATCAGCGGCGATATACTTATCAGCCAGCCCTTTGGCGTATGCTTTCGAGCCATCGTCCAGATTGGTAGTGGCATCCACTTCCGTATGGCCGTAACCCAGCCTCAGATTCGTGAAGCCGGGATTTGCGCCGTCAATGGTTAAGGTTCCGTCAAAGCCTAGGATTGCCATATCAGTCTCCCGAAGAAGCAGAAGCGGCAGGAGCCGGGCGACAAGTGACGCTCATCGATGGGATTTCGTCCAGCCCGGTCGAGATTTCGCCTCCGAAGACCATCATCGGGCCGGTGATGGTGATCGCGGTCGCGCCGGAGCCGAGCGTCGCCGTACAGGTCACGGGTTCACGCGATTGCACAGCGGCGAGGACAGTCGCACAGGCGGCGGATTCGTCAATGTTCATATCCGCGCCGATGTATTTGTCGAAAAGACCTTTCGTGTACGCCTTGTTACCACCGTCTAATTGAGTGGTTGCATCGACTTCAGTGTGCCCAAAGCCGAAACGCAAGTTGGTGAAGCCAGGATTGGCTCCGTCGATGGTGAGAGTGCCATCAAAGCCGAGAACAGCCATGTTTATTCTCCTTAGTATTGGGATCTATAGATTTGGAAAGATGATTGGATTCGTTTTTAATAACCGATTCAAAGGTTTCGCGTTCTTTGAATTCCTCTTGTTTGCCGCAGTTCCATAGTTGAACAGGGCGATAGTACCCACAGACACGGGAGTAGATTTCACATTCACAATTACAGATCATTTTGCGTTTTCAATAAATTTCTTATGGACTTTATCAATCGTTTTTTGAACCCAGTGGCGGGCCGAGACGTGCGCCTGTTTGGGTTTGGTATAGAGGGGAAGGAAAGAAATCCTCCTGTGAGAGAGGCGGGAAGAGTCACGGAAATAGACCAAATAGCCATAAACGACTGGTTTGGCCTGGAATGTGCCACCTTCTTCAGTTCGAGTCAGGTATTGGTCGTGGGATGCAGGCTTCAATTTAAGCTGAAAGCTCATTGGAGTCACTTCTTTCAGATCCCAGTGTTTCGCGATGTAGTGTTCCAGTCCGCCAGCACCACCCCAGGTCTTGATTTCTCCAGGCTTTCCACCCTTTCTCAAAAGCGAATAAGGTTTGGGATTCATCTCAAAACCCTTCGGGGCCACAATGCGATAGCGGCGATTCTTTTCCCGGAAATCGGCTTTCTTTTGCTCTTTGGTTCGTTTCAGTTCGGCTTGCTTTGAAGCGTATTTGGCGCGTAGAGTTGTTGCCTTTTGAGCTGCTTTTGCCAGTTGCTTTGGAGTTAAAGAACGACGGTCATTTGCCTGTCGTTCGGCCTCACGGATTTGTTTCTGAATCGATTGCAGAGCCTTCCTGCCTTTGGCGGTCTGCTTCTTTAGCATCTCCCTTTCACGTTCACGGAGCCGGTCGAGTTTTTTTTGCTCCGATGCACTGAATTTGGAGGTGCCCTTTTTCACCATAGTGCCTGTAAATGTGGGTTTGAATTCCCATTGCCGTTTACCGGATTTGGTGTGGTAGATGCTTCCATCGGCATTGCGTTTGTACCAGTTTTGGTGCCGTTCCTTCTGCATAAAAGATCCGGAACCCGTAGCCCGATAGCCGCCATTTATCGACTTCAGATACTCTTCGACTGTCATTCCAGAGTCGATAGGATCACCACCATCTGGGTCAGGGAAGAAAACCCGGTTCGGGACTTCGACACGTTCGTAGTTGGTGCCGGGTCTCTGTTTTTCAGGGGGTTGTCGCGTTGCTCTCTTTGGCGCATTATGCAAAGACTTGGCAAGGTAACCAGCGCGGTTCTTGATTTCGCGTTGGACCTTCGTCTGCATCTTTTTTAATGCGTTGATCGCGTTCATAGATAACGGGGAACCCGAACAGTCAGGGACATTTCAAAGGAAAAGAAGTGATGGTCGATTAGTTCGTCGATCTCGAACGGTCTGTTTCCAATGGTCACGGCCTGTTCCAGAAAGACCATCTCCAAATCATCCTTTGTGATGGAACGCAGCGAGAAGTGATCACCAAGAGAGGGAAGCAGGTTAAGCAGTTGGTCGAGGTGCGTGTTACGCTCCGTTTCATCCTGCTCTTGAATAGGCTCCAAAAGGATAACGGAAAAATCATACGTGTCCCAGATCTTCCGTGAGTTGATTTGTTCACGTCCTTGCCCGGTCATCGTAACCAGGATCTTCCGTTCTGAAACGTCAGCGAAATGGGACTGAGGGTCGTAGGTGCGAATCACAGTCGGAGCCGTACCGTTTGGTGGGGTCAATACCGTCGCAACTTCGTCACATAAGGTTTGCCAAACTACGGCGGGCGCTATCATTCCACGGCCTCTTGAATGAGTTTACAGATTTCGTGGACCACAACAGGGTCGGTTAGCAAGACGTTAGCAACGTACCAGGCAGCATCGTCGATTTTGGTATCTGTGGCTTTGACCTGCTTTTCGAGCTTCTCAAGCGTCGCGGCAATGATGGCCGTGATGTTTTCTTCCGTGAGCTGCTTCTTGAGGATAGATTTAATTTGGGATTCGAGCCATTCTTTCAACATGATTTCACCTGTATTTTGGTTATTAAAAACGGGGGCGGTGATTTGCCACCCCTTTTGACCTTGATTTACTGAATGATGACATCGATGTCCTTATCCGTCGCGGCAATTCCGGTCATCAAATAACCGACAAGGGTGTTAGTCGATTTGGTGAAAGTCAGAACGCCTTCGGACGTGATGTAAACAGCGGTCCCCTGGTCCTTGGCTGCGCCAGCGGCTTCAGCGAGAGTAAAACCATAATGAGAGCGAGGGCCACCGAAAAATACCCACGAGGGCTGGTTCGCGGGGGCGAATTGGCGGGTCACACCAACAAGACCCCCTGAAACAATGATAGTGTTGGGTTCCACATCAGCCGAGGGCGTGTAGAGGAAACCATCAATATTACCTAAGAACATAATTTAATCTCCTATAGGATGAGGGGTGGCTATTAATAGCCAACCCCTGAATTTAAGAATTATCAGCCGCCTTCAGCATCCGGGGTTTCCGGTTCATCCGGCGTTTCCGGTTCAGCGGGAACGACATAGACAACCGAGTATCCGGCCAGCAGGATCAGAGCTTCGGCATCCGTAGTCTGGGCGCCTTCCCAGAACACGCCGATGATGGAATCGCCAGCGGCGGCAGGGGCAATCTTGCCAGCGTCATTGATCGTTGCCAGAGCGCCACGGTCAACGTTCGCTTCAAGACCGGTCGCAAGCGGGAGGCTATACACCGAACTCTGCCCTGTCATAAAAGCCATCACGGTTCCACCAGCCGGGCAGGAATCGCGAGTGACTCCGAGCAAGGCGCCGACTTGAACCACGGTGTTCGCCGGGGTATCGGCTACCGGAGTGTACCGGAACGTTTCAACATTACCTTCAAAACGAGCCATCTAGCACCTCCTATCAGTTACCAGCGCCAGTCGAGTAAACGGCGGCGAGTTTGTCGGTGTAGGCGTAGAAGCCGATGGTTGCCATTGCGCGGATGTTGAGTTCGTCCTTGTGACCGTACCAAGTCTCCTTGATTGCCGGGGTTTCAAAGCCATTGAGAACGCCGTATTCACCGAGCGGATATTTCTGCATGTCGCCGATAAGGAACCAGCCCGTATTAGAGTTGGTGAAACCGCCTTCCGCGCCAAGGTTCGGGTCCGCGATGACATCGTATTTCCCGATGTGAACGTTCCCTTCCGTGGTTTCTTTGCCAGCCCACGGCCAGTTGAAGATGTTCAGCGCAACGTCTTCCAGAGCAGAAGGAACCAACAGGGCTTTCGCCGGGGTATGCAAGAAGCGTCCGTTCGCATTTTTCTGCGAAGAGAACGCCGTTTTTGCGGCAGAGATACCGTCGACAGTCAACGGGCTGGTGATCTTGTTCTTCTTGGCAGTCGTGTAATTAGTGTTCACGCAAGCCCAGAACGTGGTCCAGAACTTCGCCATCTGGGAATCCACGATGATGTCGAGCAGGTCATCGCCGATCCGGTCAATGGCTCCGAGGTCATCATTGATTTGATTTTCAAACGAGATGGCGGCGGTCAGCCCCTGACGGTCCACGTTGAATTTCGCGCCGCTGGACTTGAGAGCAACCACTGGGAAGTCTTCGTTTTCCACGAGGTCTTTGGCCTTGCCGAGAACATCAAAGTCAACGGTCGCAACCTGATTGAAGTCGCGGACAGTGCGTTTCCGGTACAGCTTCTGCCACATCGGTTCGAGCAGTTCATAACGGTAACGCATCTGCTTGTCGATGATCGGCGAGAACACATTGACGTCACCAAAGGTTTTAGTGCCGACATTCGAGGCTTTCAGCAGTTCACTGTAGGCGCGGACGATAGTATGAGGATTCCGATAGTCGGGCTTGATTCCGCTTGCGTGGAGGGCTTCGCCCATAGCGCTGAGAATCGAGGCTTCACCGGCCTTTTTGTCAGCGAGGTCGACACAGCGTTTGGTGTAACCATTTTCGATGAGCCACTCACCGGGAACACCCAGATTCAACAGGGCGGAAGCCTGAAAGATTTCGGCACCAGTCGGGGCCGGTTCCGCTTTCTGCGCCGAGTATTTCGGAACATTCAGCGAGGGGAAGACCCGGGTCAGGGCCGAGGCTTTGACTTCCTCTTTGACCTCTTCCACTGGCGGTTCCGCCGGGATCGAGGCGGCGACGGCTTCGCCTTCCTCCTCATTGCAAGTTTCAGCTTCCACAGCTTCATTGGCCGGGTCGCCTTCGGGGGTGTTCATGGCGTTGAAGAGAGACTCCAACGCAGTTTTGTTTGCTTCGTCAAGAGTGGACAGGTCGAACCCCTTAGAAGCGCAGAATTCGTTAAAATCCATAGTATTAACTCCTATAAGAGTAGCAAGAAGAACTTCCGTTTGGGGGTCCGCCCCAGCAGGAACGATTGAGATTTCGCGGATAGCGAGGTTATGAAGAATGATGTAAGGTCCAGCCAGTGTCTGACCGTTGATTTCACGGTATTCACCGGCAGGGACGATTTCTTTAGTGGTCGGGTCAATAAGTCCAGAGCCTATTGATGCTTGCCATCGGGCTCCAGCTTTGAATGAGGTTATGACTTCTTTACTCCAGTCAGATGGCGATTCAAGTAAGCCTTCGGCTACAACGGTTTCACCATCACATTTTACCGAATAGGTGTGTCCCAGACGATACTCAGGATTATGCGAGTACAGAATCGGAACGTTTTCTTCAATCTGGACCGTATCGAGGTCCACCACGGTAGGGAATGAGGTTCCAGCCGCGTAGGTTTCATCACCAATCGTAAGTGGTTCAGGAATCGTTATTCCAGAGGTAAAGAGCTTACCTCCAGAGTACGCCGGAACGAATTTAACCTTCCGGGGTTTCGTCTCCAGAAGATTCGCCTGAAGCGTCTCCTGATCCGACAGTTTGCAGAAGAGACTTCTCATATTTTAATTGCTCCAAATGCTTGGTGTAGTCAATGCCGTGCCGCTTACAATACTCCTTCTGAGTCATCAAGCCAGACTGCAAGAGTTGAACTTCCGCCGAGGCGTTTTGAATTCGGTCAACCTGTTCAAGAATCTGCGGGAAGTACCAGTCAGCCGGGAGATCGTTTGGGTCGTATTGTTCAAGAATCGCTTTCGCATCGGTATTTCCAGCTTCGGCGGCAGAGGCAACAGCGGCGGCGAGCATACGCTGAAGAACGGAACGTAGCTTCGTCTGGCAAGCTCCGGACCATCGATAGAACATCATGTAGTCCAACTGTGCCGAGCTAAAATTGTAAGACGAGGAATCCGCCGTTACAACGTTTCGGGGCTCACCAACTCCGGCTCCGATTTCCGACAGATACGTCATTTTGTTGTCGTGAAAAGCGGAAGTCGGGTGTTCGGATTTGACTTGCGTGGCTTCCATTCCTTGAGCGAGGAAAGTCATCCCGCCGTCCTCCGGAATCGGGATGGTCTTGAAGGCGGTGATTCGATTGTCTTCACCGTTCACGTAGCCTTCAGGGACGGCCTGAAAGTATTCAAATGCTTCGAGCGGAGTCTTGACCACGAGGTTCATTTTCGCCGCGAGCTCCCAAGCATTCAGGGAGGCGCGGCCGATGCGTTGAAGCGAGCTCAGCGTCTCCAAGACCGACTGAAGAAGCGGAAGGCCGCGTTTTTGATTCACTACATCATCGAGGAAGAAGTGGACCATTAAATCAGCCGGGAGTTCGACAAAATCAGTGCTAAGGCCATAAATGGGATTGACCGGCTCTTTCGCGACACTGTAAGAAACCGGGTCATTGAATATATTGTAGGTGATTCCTTCAAGACGGTCGGGATTACTACCAGCAGTGTATGGGTCGCGGATACGCCGGGCTTCAATCAGTTCAATATCCAAGCCACCGGGGATAGTGGGATGATTAAAGAAAGCGATAAAGGCTTCGCCGTCATAGAATAAAGATTCGAGAGCGATGTGGAGCTTCCAGTCTAAATTCACTGCCTTACGCCATCTGGAAAACAGGGCTTCAATCTTATTATTAAGCTCCTCGTCCGGAGTGTTAATCTGCAAGGCAGGGCCATTTCCATATACCCCCAAACTGAAGTTTCGTGCGGCGTTTCTGGCGTAGGGATTGTCGAGGTATTCTTTCTTACACCAACTTCTCAAACGGCTCCGTTCTGCTTCTGAAACAATCAAAGCCGTAGGTATGTCAAAGCCGTCCTTCGAGATGTGGTCGTGCGCCCGTGCCGCTGGTTCGGTGGAACGTAAGATACCCGCCGCCAGACGGTTAGAGGGTCGGCGGGCTTTTGAAAACGGCTTGAAAAGAGAGGAGAGGAAGGAAGGACGTTTCATTATTTCCAATTAAAAAAGCTAATCGGGAATTTCTTGATTTCGGATTTCTTGAGTTCATCGAGCAGTATCTTGCGGTCCGAGGCGCTCATTCGGGTGACGTTCATGCCGTCCACGGAGGTAGATTGAACACCACTAACAGCGGCTTTGGCCATAGCGTCCAGGGCTTGTTCCACAGGTGGAGGAGAAGTTGGGTTTGAGACGGGTTCGTTAGACATGAGATTGATTAGTGGTTATGAGAAAAACCTAAAGGATTGGGAGCTAATAAGAGCTCTTTATTTCCAGGATAAGCATACCGGAGAGGATTTGAACCCTTGTCTTGTGATTTGGAGTCACAGGTCCTGCCACTGAACGACCGGCATAAATGGTTGTTAGAAACGGAGGGCCCAAGGCAATACAGCAAACATCGGCTTGTGGATCAGCTAATCAGTTTGAGGAGATATTCAGCAAGGCCAACACCGATCACCCATACAGCCCATGCAAGAATTAGGCTGGCTCCCGCTTTTGTCCAGAATAGAAACCATTCCGGGATGTTGAATTCACGATCTGCTGCGGGGATCTCATCTGAGTTTTTCACTTTGGGGACAATTTTCATTGCCCAATCAACAAATGGCCTTCGGCTTGCATCTTTGGTGGTGGACCAAATCTTGAACAGACCGTTAAAAGGGATCAACCAGCCGTAATCCTTCTCGAAAAGGGCGGTGCTGGGAATAATGTCTTCAGCAGCGGCATCAAACGCATTTTGGGGAAGGATCCCACCCAGTCCGGTCAATACATCGTCGAGCAGGAAATAAACGGTTCCTCTTGAACCTATACAACCGTGGAGAGTGCCAAACTGCCGGTCATAATACACATGGAATGGTGTAAACATGATTCCCCCTTTCGTCATGGATTCAAAAGAACGTCCGCACAATTCGGGATCTCTTTGGTTTGGACCACGCTAAAAGGAATGGGAAGATATTTGCTTACACGGTTGAAATGGATCGATAGCATATCAGTTTTCCTGTAAAAGTTTTGGTGGTCCCTGAAGATTGAAGGAGAACCCCTGGGGAAGGAACCACTGATGAAAAGGAAACCCAGGGGTCTCCTGTGAATTGGCCATATTACATCGTGCTGGGAAACGCGCCAATTTTTATTTTCTTTAAGAGGGGAACCCGGTAAAACTTTGAGATGCCGGGTGTTTGTTTCTTTTCACCCCTCTATACTATTATACGTATCCAGTTGTAAAATTTTATGATAATTTTTAGTACTCTTACCAAAGAAGTTAAAAGAAGAATCAACTGTAAAACGTATAATATTATAGAGCGATAATATTCTATTAAAATGTTCTCTTGGAGGTTCTTTTATGTTAAGATTTCTCTCTTTTGCGCTCGTATTTCTGAGTACGAGCGGGGTTTTTGGAGCCGTCACAGGACCTTCAGAGGTTCAGCCTGGTGAGCTGGTGACGTTCACTTCTGACGTGGCTGGGGATTTTATGGTTTATCCGCCCGGAAAGGGACAATTTGTGAAGGATTCTGATAAACTTCACATCTATTTCGTCTCCACAAAGCCCGGTCCTTTTTCCCTGATCCATTTCGGGGTACAAAGCGGTGAGCCGGTCATCACCACTCACGATTTTGTCGTGGGAGATACACAGCCGGAACCGGAACCATTACCAGATATAAAGGGTCTGAATCAGGCTGAGAAAGAGGCGGTGATTTACGCCTTGACCTATACCATCACTTCTATTGAAAATGGAAGTGTCTCAACTCCTCAAGGGGCAAGGTCCACGTTCAAGCAGACTTTGACGCAAAAAGGCCAAGTTTGCAACGGGTATGAATGCAAGTTACGTCCTGCGCTGAGTGATTTATTAAATGAATGGTCTGCAAAGACGAATTTTGAGTCACTCGATGCAATGAAGAATTCCTTTGAAGAATTTCTGAAGGAGGTGCGAAAATGAATATGTGTTATGGGTGTATTCCAAATGCACAAACGCCAGAGGTAATGGCTGAAATTAAGGCATCCGCAGTTCCTTGGGACGGAGACATTAACAACACCCCTGCGGTCGTGGATTGGTCCAGCTTCGCCAAGGTCCTGCCTGATATGCCAGACATCGAAACAAAATGGTGGACGAAATTTGATTGGCAGAAATATTTTACGCCGAGCCAGGAATACCGGCCAAATTGCGCTGGTTTTGGGCTTGCCAATGCAAGCATGATGCGCACTTTGATTCAGACCGGATTCCAATTTTCAGAGCAGCGTCCCGAGAAATTTAATCCGTTTATGTGCTGGCTTCTTTCAAAGAACGGAAGCACGTGGGGTGGGCAATCGATTGGCGCGATGGCTCAATATGGGAATAAAGTTGGAAACTTCCTTGCAAGTGATATTGGGGATTATGACCCGGCAAAAGCATCCACCCGCCGGAGCTCCGAAGCCGATGAACACGCCAAGCAGCATCAAATCTGCTACTGTCTCTATGAAGGTAATGACCCAGCAGAAGCCGTATTGATGGCTTGCAGGAAGGGTTTCACCGTTCTGTTTGGGAACTCTGTCGGGGTAGCTTCCGGTCGAGTCAAGGACGAAAACGGCGTTGAAGTCGTCAGGATTTCCGGGTCTTGGGCTCACGCTCATGCGGGAGGCGGGTTCCAAATTGTCAATGGCACGCGGTACATCTATTGGATGAACTCTCACGGGCCGATTTATCAGGCTCAAGACGGAACGCCACCCATCGGAGGCTGGATGCCAGAGAGTACGTTGCGACGTTTTCTGAGCGGCTCTTTCGCGGACGTTTGCTTTATTGTCTACGCTGAGTGTCCTTATAACACGAGCATTAAACCCTCTTTGAATCCGGAGGTGGCCTGATGGAATCTGAAATTCTCAAGTATATCATGGATTACGGCCTTGCCTTTTTGGTAATGGCAGGCGTTATTTGGTGGCTTATCGCGAGCCAGAGTAAACGGATTGACAAAAACACAGAGGTCGTCCAGCAAAACAACGATTGCATTAACGATTTGACACATGCCATCACCGCTTTAACGAACAATACCAGTAAATTATACGAGACCTGCGAGCGGGCATTCGAGGATAACAGGCGGACGCTTGAGGTTTTAATCAAACATATCGAGAAGGAGCAACAGTAAATGAGTTTCCGACAACTTGAATATCAGAAAGAATATGTTCTTCCGGTCGCAACCAGAACTGCCATAGGGGGTATCGCTGTTGACGGCGATCTCTTCTCTGTCAACGCGAATTCCAATCGATTGGAGCTTGACCCTGTAGAACTGATGACGCAGACACTAGTAAGTGTCCAAATCGGCGGAAATGCTACGGTAAGCATGACAAACGACATCGCCATCGGGAACGGCTCCTCCGCTTATGGCGCGATGGGGACTTTTTACGATTATCCCGCACTTGCCGTCGGCCATAACGCGATTGCGGGCGGAGCGAGTTCGATTCAACTTGGTCCCGGGTCAAACATTACGTCCAGCTTGTCTGTCGGGTTCAAAACGTCTTCCGTCACTGCTAACTATACGCTTCTAAATCTTGACGGTATGATCCCCTACCAGCGGCTCCCGATTGCGGACACTAATGTCGGAGCCGTCAAAGCGGACGGGACGACTATCACAATTTCGTCTGGTGTAATTAGCGCGGCGGACCAGCTAAACGGTGTAAAAACTTCCACAAATTCCGGAAAGTTTCTGAAAATCAACGCACAAGGTGAAGTAGTCGCCGAGAGTCTCACTGTCTATAACGGAGGGGTCAACTGATGAGTTTAATCGTAACGTACAAAGGCAACGAGATTCTGAACCTGACCGCTTCCGCGCAGAAAACGTTGACCACAGCGGGAACCTACTGCGAGGCAGACATCGGCATCGACTACACTGACGCTTCCATCGTTACGCCGGTCAAGGACGGTAAGACGCGGCTCTATATTTCCATTCCAAACGACTGCGATTTATCGAAGCTCCCGGTGACGATTTACTGGAACCAGAGCGTCTCCAACGGGGTCTTGGTGGATTTCGGAGATGATTCTCCTGTGCGGCAAAGCTCGAATACGGGAAACATCAATATGTCTCACACCTATGCCGCTGGCGGCAATTACGTCATCACAATGACACAGCAAAACAGTTGCGTCATTAAACTGGGGCAAGGCGGAACGGGAACTGGTATTCTTGGCGAAACAAACAACAATACCAGCACCTACCGTGGTGTCCTTTACGGTATGGAAACCGGCGACGGTGTTACCACGCTTCAGGGGTATTGTTGCCAGCGATCCGGTGGTCTAAAGACGATTATCTTCGGGAAGAATATAACGAACATCAACAACTACTCATTCCAAGAGTGTACCGGTCTCGGTAGTATTCGTTTTCTCGGGCCGACGCTTCCAGCAAACGCGAACATCGGAGCTACGAACGTATGGGCCAGTGTTCCAGCGTGGTGCAAGGTATACGTCCCATCTGATTACATCGATGGTCAAGGCAACCCACAGAATATCCCGTCACGTATGCCGTCCACAAGTACTTACACTTACGCCGTTGAGCCTAACGCTTACCCGGCGGAATAAGGAGATTTATAATGCCAACTGTCTATTTCAAATCGTATGCGGCAACTCCGCCAAGTGGCGGAAATCTGATTCCTTGGGTTTCCATCGATGGTGGTACATTTACAATGAGATCAGAACGTCCAACACTGATCAGTTCCGCCAGCGGGTGGTATAAACTTGACTTATCCATCTTCGTGGTGTCGTGGGAGACCATTCTCATTCGAATTCAGGAAGGGTTCAACGGCCCATTCAGCGAAACGATCCCGGACATTATTGTTGAAGCGGATCACGTGACGGACCTGACACCTCTGGAAGCCTTGACAGACAAAATTCTTGGGCTGGCCGGGCATTTCAGCGTCACAAACAACACGCTGACGACTTACAACGATGCCGGTGTTGCTACAGGGACGTACACTCTTACACGGAATAGCGGCGGTGAGATCACGGCAATCGAGCCTGTGGTTTCTAACAACGGAGGCTGATTCCCATGCGTAGTGCATTTAATCTTTTCCGCAAGTGGTTTACCTCGAAACCACGCGAAGCGGTTCCGCCGTGGCATGTCTCCGTCCATATTGTCGGGAGCGTGAGAGAAGATTCCGGTGAGATTCTGGGTCCATCGGTGGCGCTTTCAGCCGGGAATTTTGCGTTTCAGGTGCCGGACCATTGCCGGGTTTTACCGTCGGAAGGGACCGTAGCGGTTCGGCTTCCAGAACATACGAAAATCGATCTTCATACGGAGGTTCACAATTATGAATAAGAAGGTTTCCACAGTCAGTTCCTACAAGATCCTCGCTAAAATTACGGACTGTGACGGTGTGTTGGTTCAGCCGTCGCAAGTCACGGACGTCAAGGTTAAAATCAGCGAGTACTTATCTCCTGATGTCGTTGTCGATGGTTACGATATGTACAGTATCGGCACGAGTGGGATGCTTTCCACGGCTCAAACATCGGAAGACGGGTTCGTGTATAATTTTGCGGCGAATCCGTTCCATGACGGAAAGGCTATGTTCCCAAGACACGGAGTCACATATCTGGTCGAGTTAGTCTGGTATGACGAAAGCGACAGACCGTATGCCGGTCCCGTGTACGTCGATACGCTTTGAGGGAGGTTCCAATGCTTTTTGATGACGGTTTTGATGCACTCGAAGAATCTCTGCCCTGGCTGTATGTTAGTTACCAGCGGGGTCTGAATGTGAAGCAGATTCGAGCGGTGCGAGGTGGGACTTCATGGCTGGATCTCCAGCGCTATGGGTCAAACGGGATGGAGTCTTCGTCACGCGATTACATCGTTCGGGCCGAGGATTTCGAGACTCCACCCGCCGCACGTGACCAGATTCACGACAGAGGCGAGATTTGGACTGTGGTGGCTGGCATGAATAATGAATGCTGGCGCTACTGCGGACCGGACCGAAAATTGATGCGGATTCACTGCCGCAGATGATGAAAGGCGGCGAAAAGCCGCCTTTTTGTTTCTAACAACCCCTAAATCGGTTTTTAATAACCAATCTGACTAAAGGACGAAAACTATTATGACTAGACGTAGATACGCAACTCATGAGGATTATTGCCGAGCCAATCGCGAGGCTTCGGCACGACGGAGCAGGGAACGGAATGATTCCATTAAGGAGATTGGTCCGCTCCCATCCGTTCAAGATCCCGCAAGGAAAGCCAGATGCCGGGAATCTTTACTGGATTTCATGCTCACCTATGGGGGCGATGAAGCTGCTGGGGAGGGGTTTGACTTCACGAAACCTTTCTGCCCCGAACAAATGGAAATGATCCA
Organism: Thermoguttaceae bacterium; assembly: GCA_030530205.1. GTDB lineage: Bacteria > Planctomycetota > Planctomycetia > Pirellulales > Thermoguttaceae > RGIG3701. The sequence goes on from JAUMVK010000005.1 coordinate 90,412, forward strand.
TTCCGTTGAGGATGTTTTAATGCACGGGGGTGAAATGCCGCTGTGCATTTTCCGTGGTGGGTGTAAAACGACAATTTGTGAATGGGGGGTTCTATGGTCGATGGTTTACGGATGGCAGAGATTCTGCTTGGTCGTTGCCGCTAGTGCCGGTATGAGTAAGAAAATCGTCGCTAATGTTCGGAGATTGATTGAGGTCAACGCTCTTCTTCAAGCTGATTTTCCAGAGGTTTGCTGGCCCATACAATGCCTTGAACGAATTATGCAACGAGCCAGGGCACAGAAACTTAACGGTGAGAATACCAATATTTCCATCAAAGAAAACCAGTTGATATTGCCAACAGTCGCAGGAGCTCCATCATCGGGAGCCATACTGATGGGAGTTGGTTCAGAGGCTTCCTTCCGTGGATTAAGAGAAGGTACTCAACGTCCTACGGTTGTTTTGATTGATGACCCCCAAACGAACAAATCTGCCAGAAGTGAAACCCAGACAAACGCAAGATGGGAGAATATTACCACGTCGATCAAAGGTTTGGCTGGTCCGGGTGTTGATTTGGCTCTGATTGCGACGATTACCGTCATTCGGAAAGGGGATTTAGCGGAAAAGATTCTGGAAAAATGGGGAGGGAAACGGTATGGGATTTTGCGTTCCATGCCGAAGAATCTGAACGCATGGCAGGAATATGGCGAGGAGATGCAAAGGGTCAAAATTGCTGTCAGTTCCATTCCGGAGCGGAACCGCATTATGAACGAGTACTACCTCTCTCACCGCGATGTGTTGGACGAGGGTGCTGAAGCGGCATGGGAGCAGCACTACACGGAATCAGAAGTTTCGGCCATTCAGCACGCGATGCACCTTTACCTTTTTGACCAAAAAGCATTCTGGTCTGAGTACATGAACGAGCCTTTGGAACAGGATCAAGAGGCGGAAAATTTGACCCAGGAAGATTTGTTGCGGAAAATCAGGAACGATCTTCCAAAAGGTATCGCCCCTCCAGAAACTACCACGATCACTGCTGGAATCGACGTGCAGAAGGATTGCCTCTATTGGCTCGTTACGGCTTGGTCCGAGGATTTTGGAGGTCATGTTCTGGAATATGGCAGATACCCCAAGGGGAATATGAAGATGGAAACCCGGTGGGCTGGATGCGGTCTGGAAGAGCAGGTGTGTAATTCCATCGCTGATCTGGCTCAAATACTCCAATCCAAAACATATCGGCGGGACAATGGGGAGGAAATGGGAATTAACAAGTGCATTATTGACTCGAACTGGGGATTATTGACGGACGCTGTAAAAAAGGTCTGCCGCCAAGTCCAACCAAGAATGTGGCTGGAACCAACTCAGGGGTGGGGTAAAGGACCAGACCAGAGATTTTTGGCCAAGGCAAAACAAATCGGGGAATTGAGGGGACCGGAATGGAAGAAAGAACCTATTGGGCCGAAAGGGATTTGTCGGACGTACACCTACAACACAAACTTCTGGAAGAGCTTTGTGAGGGCAAGGATCCAGGCAGGGATCAATGCCAGGAGCACTTTGACTTTCTACTCTGGGGATGTGTTGGTCCATCAAAAATTCTTCCAGCACCTTCTCGGAGAGTGTTCGAGCAAGCTCACGGGTCAGTACGGAACGATCGATAAGTGGATCCTGAAACCCGCTGCCCCGAACCATTGGTGGGATTGCCTCGTAATGTCTGCCGTTGCTGCAAGTGCTTTAGGAGTGAAGATGCCGGAGGTGGTCTCTAATAACCAAATTTCAGGCAAAAGAGGAAATAAAAATACCACTACGCTGGTACAGGGCAGTGGTATTGAGGTTGAAAGGAAGGTCAATGTGCTGATTTAATCTTCAAAATCATTGTCTGGAAAAGGGTTCTCCAAACTGGGAGCAGTGGGGAGAACCCTTTTTAGTTTACGCAGATAATCAATAGCATAACGTTTAATGAAAGTACCTGCGTAAGTTGTGATCTTCGATTTGTGGGGGTCAAATTTGTCTGCCCGGATCAATGAGGTCAGAATAGTCTCTTGGCGGAAATCCTCAAGCTCCCGATATGGAATACCTGATCGAATTGCCAAGGTGTTGATGAACTTTGGATTTTGTATAAGGAATTCAGTACGAGTCATTTTATTTTTCCTATTTTGTCAATTTTGTTAAATACAAGCAAAATTTTTGTAGACAGATGAGTCAGAGCAATTTAGTTCATTTTTCAAAGCAGGTCGGAGGACCCGGCAGGGGGCCGGTAGCTGGCAGATCCAGCAGGGTTTAGCCAGTGGGGGTGTAGTACGTACTACATTTTGGGAGTCAATGTACTACACCATAGCAGATAGGTTTTATATCGTAAATTACGATACCAAATGGACTTTTCCATCTTTTGTACTACATGTACTACAGGTTTTTCAAGATCCATTGGAAATATCGAGTGTTAGTCATTCATGAAATTTTTTTTACTAACCTCTAAAAAAGTGTAGTACAAATAGCACTAAAATCGATTATATATCGTAAATTACGATACCAAATGGACTTTTCCACTTGTAGTACAAGCGTAGTACAAACCCCCAAAAATGTAGTACAGACCTGACCACCCCCGATGGATCCTCCCGCTGCTGGTCAAGTCTGCTACCACCCACCTCACACGACTGGCACCGAGAAGGCCAACTCAGGAGCGATCCCTTCCGGGTTACGTTTCACCTCGTATACCCCGACCGACTCAGGGTAGTACCGCCTGATCTTCTCGATCGTGAAATCGTAGGCTTCCAGGAATTTTGCCCACTCCCGACGTGCTGAGGTGGGATCTGTTTCAGCCAGCTCGTTGCATCGTTTGACAGCTTCCCCGGTCATCACCTCCTGGTAACGGACGGCGTACATTCCCCACTTCTCTCTTTCCTCTGGATCGAGGGAGGAGAATGCCAGCACATTCGTCACCCTTGCGGTCCACTTGCTTCTGATGAGAGTGACAGGGCCATTTTTCTTGTAGATCTGCAACCGGAGGCCATTGGAAAACCCCTGGCTATGGAGTGAGTTATTCAGGGTGTCGTTTCCCATAGGGGTGTATTTGTAACCCACAACCGAGTAGTAGGTTTCCGCCAGGTCATCGTCAATGTCCGCTCTTTTCTTTCCGATAATTCGTTGCTCCTGGAGCAGTACCTCGAATGGATCCAAAACACTGACCCCTTTGTTTCTTGCTTCTTCTCTCATTTTCCTGGCACCTTCTGATTCCGGGGGAAGTTCGTAGGTTATCATCCTGGTATTCTCATTCCGGACGATCATATTCTGGAACTCTGCCATAACCAGGTACAACAGGCGACTGCCAAAATCTTCATCATCCAGATAATCTGACAGGTTGAACGACCGATCCTTCAGTTCAAAATCACGGTTGATGAACCGGCAGCGTCTCAGAATGGCCCCAGTCTTATCCTCGAAATTCGGAACGGCATTCGAGTTGATAATGACCACCGCCCTTGCCTTGGCACTGTAGGCGTCTTTTCCTTTGTACTGGACGGAGATGTTATTCCCGCCAGTCAGGGATTTGAAGATACCATCATCCGTGATCTTTTGGATGGTCAGGTCATCACAGACGGCCATAAATGCCGTATCCATTCGCTGACAACCAAACCGGGAAGCGTCACCCGTGAAAGCGTGCTGCGCGTAAAAGATGGTACTCAAACCTTTGCCCAAAACCGTATCGGCCCAGGCATCGGTGATCGTCGATTTTCCTGTTCCGGAAACCCCCTTTTGCACGAAAAAGTTCTGTGTCCGGTTTCCGACTAATGTGACGGCTAAAGCTGCTTTGAGCAAGTTTCGGTCATCGGGATCCGGAAATGCTTCAAACAGCTTATCGACCATCTCATGCTTTGCCTCCGGGTTCCACGCAGCCACAAGACGTTCCTTTACCAGATCATCCGGGCTATGGGGTCTGAGCTTTAATGTCCACGGGTCCAGTACCCCGTTTTTACATGCGATCAATGACGTGTTCCATTCTGAGAATTTAAGCACGTCCTGGTGGTTCTTTACAAGATTCGTCAGATCCTTTCCCCACGTTTTCACCCTGTCATCCGTAACGCCAATGGTTTTTAACAGGGTCTGCATATCATCGGCATTGAATGGTCTGTATCCTTCCTCGTCTGTGTACAAAAACAGGTAACGGGTAACTTCATTTCCGGTGGATTCCTCTTTTTCCCAGGTAACGAAATGCAAATTCGCAATCAGCACATCGGAAAATTTATTGAAATCCCAATCCAGCTCTTCATGGGCCTCATTACCCCTTCCGACCGTTTTCCAGCTTTTCAACAGGTTATTTGAAAACCCAAAAGGATTCAGGTCCAAAGCCTCCATTGCAGCAGCCTCCACGACCTTGATTCCCAGAGTTTCTTCCAAACGACGAAACTCGTCCAGGAGGAAAATTGCCTCACCTGGGTCTGAATCGGTTATTAATAACCGAAATTGACGGTCCACCGAGTCATAAAAATATCGGGTGGGCCATGCTTCCGCTTCAGTTGTAGTGAAATCCTGACCGAAAAGCGTATCGGGGATATGATTTGCCAGATTTCGGGTAAGAATCCCTTCCTCATTCTGGATTATCGCCTGGATTCCCAGCTTCCCCAATTCGTTCAGAAAAGCCTTTTGAAATTTGATACTTGCATTTAATTGGCACGTATATTCGCGTAGATTACTCAAAATTATACTCCTTACTTTTATTAATGAAAAGTTCTTCTTCTGATTTCCATATTCTCAACCAAGGCTCCCCATTGTCTTTTGAAAGCGAGAGCCTGTTCCTCAAACCAATCTTCCTTCCACTCCCATATTTCTTCGTGGGTAATGTCGCCGGGATAAGCTGCGTCCGTGTACCCCTGCTGATACATCAGGAACTGCCACGCCGCCAACCCGTAATTTGCCGGGAGTTCGCTGTTCGTCGTAAACACATACAATAGCCAGCACCCATCCACCTCAGCCAGATTTCCTGAGTAATTGGTCGGGTCACATGGTATTCCGGGTCTCCAGAAACGGATACGCCCTTCGGAATCTTGTGTCCCCTTCTGCCAGCCATAGTCTTTCAGAAGCTGCTCGTACTGTTCCTGCGTGAATTCTGCTCCGTAGTACATCATTGGGTCACAGATGAACCTCCCTCTCCGCCGTTCTTCGCGCCTTTGGGCTTCCAGTTCTGCCTTCCGCTCAGGCGAAAGTTCCGGAGTCGCTTTCTTCTTCACTATCACCGGGGCTTCATACGTGTTGAACGACCGGGCCATCTCGAACAGCCAGTCAATATCGGCCTCGGTGATGGGTTCCAGTTCCCAAATTGGCTTCATTCCCATATTGGCTCCTCCTTGGACGGGCATCGAACACCACACATACCCTGGACTGGGGTAGGTGACGAAATACCCGCCATCTCCACGGGTTTCGATCTGAACGACCACTTCATCAGCACGTTCTTTCCGGCCATGCTTTTCGCTCCAGCGGTTGGGATCTCCGTTCCTGCTGGCCAGTTTGGTATTCCCGGGGGCTTCTCCATTCACCCGGAAAATCATGTGGTATCCGTGCGGGGTTTTCTCGTACCAGAATCGATACGCCAAATCGAACCGTTCATTCCAAAGCCGTGTCAGGAATTTCAGGAACATCTCATCGGCATCCGAGTCAAAATCGAAACAGAGGAGATTTGAGTTGCACGGGATTCCCACGCCCCACGGTTCTTTTTCGAGTTCCTTTAACCTTTCTTCCGGTGTATGAGGGGCCCGCCACATAAAGTTATTTGCGGGGTTTTTAGCTGGTCCTGCGATGGGAAGCAGTTCAAAACCTTGCCGGATCAGTTGCCGACAATATTCTAATTCACGTTCATTCATGCTTCACACCTCCACATTTTCTTGAAATTATAAAACGGATACTCGTATCCTTCCGCCGAATTGACTTCGATCAGGGCACTGAAACGCCCTCCTTTCAGTTCCTCCGGTTCACGTGGAAATGGCAGAATATTTGCAGCACTGATAATTTGGCCGATCAGCATTTTGTTTTCCCAGCTATATCCGTCAGCGGTGTAAAAGGTTTTGAAAAAGATCCGGCCATCATCGGTATCAAAGCGGCAGGTAAATCCCTCATCGCTGTCCAGTTTCCGAATCCAGCTAATCGTCAGATCGAACTTGCCGGATTCCATGAGCCTTGGTTTTTCTTCTTTCGGTGGAACTGCCTTTGTTCGTCTCACAGCCATTCTTCCACCTCCTTTGCTTCCACTTTACGGGGATTTTCGAGGCCCAGATAGTTGCCGGAGAAATCCAACCGGGCTTTGAAGTAAGGCCATTCAAGCTGCTTGGGACCCTGGATCCTGTAATCGTTCTTTGCATTCTCCATCTCCTGCCAAAGTCCGTGCTTAATTCTCAGTGCCCGTTCGATCTCGTTGAGCCGTTCCAGCGCATACGGCTTGCTTTCATCAAAGACAAGGCTCCCGACATAACCCCGGGCCTGTTTGTCCAAAACCTCGACTTCCAGCAGCAAGTACCGGCGACCATTCTTTTTGGAGGTGATATGCTTGTGGTCCTTTACGTATAAAATGTAGGTCCCATTTGGGGATTCAGCCGCGATAGCCTCAGAAATCGCTTCCCGTGACTCGTAATCAAGTGGATTGATCACGCTTGAAGGGAGGATCGGAAACGCCCGGAGCCTTTCAATGCGGATCTCACCGTTTGTCACCGATAACTGCGAGCTCCACTTCCAATCCGGATAGTGGCAGTAATGGCGTCTCGAATAGGTGCAATTCCGAATGCCTTCACGAACCGCCTTACAGACCCACTCACTTTTCGGAAACAGATACAGGCCCTTAATCTCCTTTTCCGTCAGGGTAACGTAAAATGACAGTCCATTAACCATCACCTGGAAAGGTCTGTCGGGTTCCAGATAGCCGACCCGACTCGTCCACCATTTTGTCGGGTCCTTTACCACATCTCTCAACATTTGATTATACGTCTCTCGATCCCGCTCAAATCTGGCTTTTTCATCTTCGTAAAACCGCCGTTCTTCCTTCTTTAGTTTCCGAAATTCTTCTTCCGGCAGGTCTGTCCACGTCCCTACCGGGTGACGTTGGCCGTTGATTACACAACACCGGCCATACTTTGTTAAAGATACCATGATTTTTATTTTCCGCCCGATTTAACCAGAGCTTCCGGCGACTCGGGACCCATCCCGGAAGCTCGTTATACCAAATTTTTTTCTGTGCGTCTCTTCACTTCAACCAACAGTCCCACATCTTTCTGGGACCCTACTGTTTAAATTTAGCATCAAACCTCTAAAAAACCAACTGGCTCAGGAAAATCTTTTCAAATCTTCCGGAAAGTCCCAGAGAAAAAAATCCCGATTTGGTTATTAAAAACCAATTTCGCCTATTTTCCTTCTTTAGGGTGGTTCCTGTTTGAAGCCGGTTTTGAACTCGGAGGGAAACCGGCAACCCTCAAACGAACTGCGATCATTTTAACAGATTCCCGTATTTTGCCAAATCACCAATCCGGATCGATCGGTTCACTGTTCCGGAATTCTTGCAAAATCCGGATAACATCGGCTGCCAAGCTCAGTAAGATTCCTTCAATGGATTCGTTTTCCTTGGGATGCGCACCCCATCGCAGAACTTCCAGCCGCGTCAGTTTTTCATTGGCGCGGCACATCAGGCGATCGAGTGACGTGAGTTGTTCGGTTGGTTCCGTCTGAATCAGCAGTTCCTTTACCTCATCACAAATTCCGCAAACCTCAGACTCGGCACTCACCACGGGATTTCCTCCTCATTTCCGGAATCGGAATCTTCAAACGAGTCACTTTCTGGTTCCACATAAGGCCGAGGATCCTTCAGGTTCGTGAACCCATTCTTGACGACCACTTCAGCCGTGAGTCGTTTCCCGGTCAGCTCTCCCAACCGGGAAACCTTACAGGCTGCAAGCACATCTTTCAGCTTATCCATAGCCCAACGATACTCTTTCATGTAGTTCACATACATCTGCTCTGCTTCCTCTTTGTCGGAAAACGTTGTCAGTTTCAGAGAGATATAATCCCGTCCAGCCTGACTGGTCCGTTCCTTCACATCCACGATTTCCAGATCGTACATTCCGCTTTTAACATTAGTTTCCATTATTATGGCTCCTATAACAAAAAATTAAAAAAATAAAAAAACTATACATCTTCAGCCGTTTATTCAACGACTTTGAATTCGATTTAATAATTATACTTCCTCCGGAATTTTAATGCAAACATCATATAATAATTGTCTCGCTGACCAGTTGAAAATGGCTTCGTTCTTATCCGCAGCAAACCACTTTGGATTCAGACCGTTAAAGCCCTTCCCAAGATGGCACTTGGGACAAAATCCGATCCACTTTCCGTCAGACCTCCCCGCAATAATGGGCAAACCGCCACATTTCGAGCAGGGACAGCGCCTGACCGAATCTGCTGGATCGATAAAATAATGAAAGTTCCGCATGATCGCGCTCCTTGATCGAATTGTTTTTAATTGTACAGGTAAATGGCGGAACTTGCAAAATTTATTTTTCCCAACAACGAGGCCCCAATATACTGGCATCCTCCATTCGTGTCAACTATTTTTTTTCCTTGAAGAAAAAAAAATCCGAAATTTTTTCCAGTTCCGATTTTTCCTTATTTTAATCCCTTCAAAAGAAGAACGCAAAAACGATTTTTCCGCTTCCCTGAACGAATTAACTATAATTAAACCACATCGGGAAAGAAACTCCAAAAGTAATTTTTGAAAATATCCTGTAGATAATTTACAGGGTCCCCCTACACTTTTCCCCAAAATCCGTTAAAATACACAATGCAAGGTGGCGCCATCGTGTGTTCGTCATTGTTTTTTTTATGATACTTGTCTTTTGTTAAGACATGAGATGTAGCGAATGTGGAGAGAACTGATTTGATTAGTTCTCAGAGTACAGTCCTTAAATTCAGTTTTAACCGTAAAGTAAGGAGCGTGAATGAGCAACGATTCCGAGTGCCTTCTTAGTGTTTTGAGTCGGTATGATTACCGCCCGGCCGCCTCTCTTGCCGAAATGTACTTCGGTGCAAATTGGCGGGAGTGCCAAAATTTTTATGCGTTCAAATTTGGTGATTTTTGCTTTTTGTATGGAACTGTCGACGGAGTAGCCTACTTCAGCTTTTTGCCAATCGACGAAGGGAAGTTTGTATTCACCGAAAAACAGTTCAACGAACTTGTGGCTACGTTAAAGCAATTTCCGGAATTGGTTTATCGTAGTCCAGAACGAGGAGCTTCAGAAGAAGTGCATGTAACCTTTGACGAGGCGCGGTTCCATTTTGGTGTGGCAGATTTTTTGGCTGACAAGTATATCATTCCAAGAGAATGGATTTACCGTCACAAGAAATTTTTGATTGCAAACACTGATCCTAAGGAATTTGCAATACAACTCCTCTACACAGAAGGTGAATTTTATTCTTTTGAGCAAATATACAAAGGGCGATCCTTCATGTGTTTTACTCTTCGTTGCAATGCCAGTTTCGACCGGTTCAACGAGGAGCAGACGCGGGAATTGTACGCCAAATTTTCAGAATTCGCAAAACAGGCACAATATATCCACTTCCCTTATACCGAAAAAGTTGTACGACTTAAAGGCGAAGTTGATGTACGGGGCCTTTTTATGCAAGCGGTTGCAGAGGTAACTATATTGAATTCTTGAAGCACCCATTTGGAAAACGTTTCAGTGAAATACCTGTAACGTTTGAACACTAACTTGGGGCGGCAGCTTTGGCCAAATATGCTGTCGCTCTTTTTTTGCCTCTCCAACCCCAAATTTGGTTACTATTAACGAAAATTGGTTTCTAACAACCAATATCTTCTAAAAAAAACAAGTTCACTCGAAAGGGAGTTAATTAAAAATAGTAAAAGTTTGTCTGTTTAGGCCTCCTCCCCCCTTGCAAAAACGAGGGCCGATGCTAAAATAAAAGTTTGACTGAATTTCGTTTCATCCTGAACCAACAAACCGTCCAAAATGTTCGAGCAAAACTTCAAAAACATCGACAACAAACTGCGCAGCGACGCCGGTTGCGGCTCCGAGCTGGATTATGTGGAGCAGTCCAGTTGGATTCTCTTCCTCAAATACCTGAACGATTATGAGAAAACCAAAAAACTGGAAGCCGAGCTTGAGGGAAATGAATATACGCCGATTCTCCCTCCGGAATATCAGTGGAGCGCCTGGGCCGTGCCCAAACTGGCGGACGGCTCGATTGATGAAAAGGGGATGCTGACCGGCTCGGACCTGATTGAATTCGTCAACAAGACGCTTTTCCCTTACCTGAAGAAATTCAAGAAACAAGCATCCGAAACCGCCACGATCCAATACAAAATCGGCGAGATTTTCAGCGAGATCCACTGCAAAATCGCTTCCGGGGCCGTCCTGAATGAAGTTCTTCGTGAAGTGGATGCCCTGCAATTCCAGACGGTTGAGGACAGACACGAAATGAGTGTTCTCTACGAGTCCCGAATCAACATGATGGGTAATGCCGGGCGAAACGGTGGTGAATATTACACTCCCCGGCCTCTCATTCGATCCATTATTCGGGTAATCGATCTCAAGCTGGGCAGAACGGTGTATGATGGAGCCTGTGGTTCCGCCGGGTTCCTTTGTGAAGCGTTTACCTATTTGAGAGAGAAGGCAAAGAGGGAAGGAACCGTGGAGGATGTCGAGGCGTTGCAGACCGACACCTTCTTCGGAAAGGAAAAGAAAGTCCTGCCTTACATCATCGGCACGATGAATATGATCCTTCACGGCGTGGAAACTCCCAACATCAAACACACCAACACGCTCAGCGAGAGCACTTCGGACATTGAGGACTGCGACCGTTACGACTACATTCTGGCCAATCCTCCTTTTGGAGGAATCGAACGGAGTGAAGTCAAGAAGAACTTTACTTTCCAAACCAGCGAAACGGCTTATCTTTTCCTTCAGCACTTCATGAGCCGTCTTCGTGAAGGTGGTCATGCTGGAATCGTCATCAAGAACACCTTCCTGAGCAACGGCGATGCAACCGCCATTCGGCAAGACCTGCTGAAAAGCTGCCGTTTATACGCCATTCTTGATCTGCCTCCGAAAGTCTTCACGGCTGGGGTCAAAACTGTGGTTCTTTTCTTTGAGAAGGGGACTCCCACCGATAAAATATGGTATTACCAGCTTAACCTGGATCGCACTTTAGGGAAGACGAACCCGCTCAATGAGCAGGATCTGGCCGAGTTTGAACGACTGTTTCCAACCCGGGGCGAAAGCGAAAACTCCTGGACGGTCAACGTGGAAGACATCGACCCGAATACCTTTGATTTGTCGGTGAAAAATCCGAACAGAGTAGAAGAGGTTCAGACGCGGGGAGTAGAGGAGATTTTGGAGAGCCTTGAAAAACTGAATAGGGAAAACGCAGATATTTTAGAAGAGTTAAGGGATTTGATTGATGGGAAATAAATGGCAAAAAAAGCCTTTTGAAAAGGTATTTACTGTAGTTACACCACCCGCAAAAATAAAAGCATCGGAAGTGTTGCCGGAAGGGGTATTTCCTGTTGTTTCACAAGAAAGTAATTTTATTGATGGGTACTGGAACCAGGATTCTGACGTTATAAAAGTTGATTCGCCTCTTGTAATATTTGGAGACCATACAAGAATAACCAAATATGTAGATTTTGATTTTGTACAAGGTGCAGATGGAATAAAAATTTTGAGAGCGTCTAATGAAGTAGTACCACGTTACTTGTTCTATGCAATTCAGAATTGTAATTTTAAATCATTGGGTTACGCTCGACATTTTAAAATTCTTAAAAAGGAAGAAATCGTATTTCCTCAAAGTTTAGAGGAGCAGAAACGGATCGTGAGAATCATCGACAAGGCGTTTGAGAAAATCGATGCCATACGCCGAAATGCCGAGGAAAGCCTGCAAGAAGCGTATGAACTGTATCAGGAAGGGCTTCGCAATGCAATGCTTCCTCAAAAGTCCTGGATCACGGTGTTCCTGCCAGACATTTCTGAAAATCTGGACAGTTGGCGAGTCCCTATTACAAAGAGTAAAAGAACACCCGGTAAAATTCCATATTACGGAGCTTCCGGGATTGTTGATTATGTGAAAGATTATATTTTTGATGAACCACTACTTTTAATATCTGAAGATGGGGCGAACCTGCTTTCAAGAACTACACCTATAGCCTTTTCCATTTCGGGTAAAACGTGGGTAAATAATCACGCACACATTTTACGATTCAAAAACTCCGTTACACAGCAGTTTATTGAATTTTTGATCGCCTCAACCAATATTGAAAAATTTGTGACGGGAACTGCACAACCTAAACTAAACCAGCAAAAAATGAATTCGATTCCGCTTGTAATTCCTGCTGATTTAGAGGAACAGAAAAAAATTGTTCAATACCTTATCACTCTTTCCAACCTTTGTACTCAACTCGAACAGAACTGCCAGCAAATTACCGTTTATTGTGAAGAAATGAAAAAAGCCATCCTCGCAAAAGCGTTTCGTGGAGAGTTGTAGTTTTACAGACCCGTACCCACTCAACCCTTACTTCAGTCATGAACGAAGAACAGACCAAACTGGATAAAATTACTCCGGCTCTTTTTGCCGCTGGGTGGAATCAGGTTCCTGAAAGCAAGATCCTGATGGAACAGAGTGCGTACGAGATTGCCCCAGGTCGGGTTGGCAAGATCAAGAAGCACCCAATGAAAGCCGATTATGTCTTGACCTACAGGAACCAGAAGCTGGCGGTGATTGAGGCTAAAGGAGATGAGGCCGATGTTTCCGTAGGGGTGGAAAATGCGAAAATATACGCGGAGCGGCTGCAAATTCGATTTACCTATGTCGCAAACGGTGATGAAATCTACTGCATGGATATGGTGACGGGAGAGGAGAGGTTTGTTGACCGCTTTCCCACACCGCAGGAACTTTGGGACTGGACGTTCCCGGATGAAAACCCTTGGCGGGATATTTTTAATGAAACACCCTTCTGGATCGGCGACCGAACACCAAGATATTATCAGGAAATTGCCGTCAATCGGGTAATGCAAGCGATTTCCCAAAAGAAACGCCGAATGCTGCTGACACTGGCAACCGGCACAGGAAAAACCTTTATCGCGTTTCAAATCGTCTGGAAACTCTATCAGACAAGATGGAATCTGATGGCTGCCGGGGATCCAGACCAGAGGAAACTGCCGAGGATTTTGTTTCTGGCGGACCGAAACATTCTTGCAAGTCAGGCTTTCAATGATTTCAGAGGGATTCCCGAAACGGACCGAGGACGGGTGACTCCTAATGACATTAGGAAAAATGGCGGGGTGGTTCCCAAAGGACCCAGTATTTACTTCACCATTTTCCAGACGATTATGAGCGGAACGGAGCCGTATTACAAGCAGTATCCGCCGGACTTCTTCGACTTCATCATCATCGATGAGTGTCACCGGGGCGGGGCGAATGACGAAAGCGAATGGCGGGAGATCCTGACCTATTTTGAACCGGCGTATCAGCTTGGTATGACCGCCACGCCGAAACGGGACAAGAACGTCGATACCTACAGGTATTTTGGGGAGCCGCTTTACATATATTCTCTGAAACAAGGCATCGAGGATGGCTTCCTGACTCCCTTCCGCGTCGAAAGAGCAACGACCAATATCGATGAATACCAATACGACGAGGACGATATTATTGTCTCCGGCGAGGAATATCTGGACAAGGATAGAGTCTATGAGGAAAAAGACTTTTATCAGGGCAGAATAAAAATCCGGGAACGGGATGAGTTTCGTATCCGAGAACTTATGGAAAAAATCGATCCGAATGAAAAGACGATCGTTTTTTGCGCGACCCAGAACCACGCGATGCAAATTCGGGATATGATCAATCGTCATTCCAAGGCTAAACACCCGTTCTATTGTGTTCGCGTTACAGCCAATGACGGGGAAAAGGGAGAGGAATTTCTGCGGACTTTCCAACAGAACGACAAGAAGATCCCTACGGTTCTGACGACCTCGCAGAAACTTTCGACCGGGGTGGATGCCAGGAACGTGAGAAATATCGTGCTTTTAAGAAGTGTCAATTCGATGATCGAGTTTAAGCAGATCATTGGACGTGGCACTCGATTGTTCAGCAATAAATATTATTTCACGATTTACGATTTCTCGGGAGCGAGTGAACGATTCAAAGACCCCGACTGGGACGGAGAACCGATTTGCCCTAGGTGTGGAAATGTCCCCTGTACGTGTAATAGTCCTGATCCCCAACCCTGTCCGATTTGCGGAAATCTGCCCTGTACTTGTGAACGTGGACCATCCCCACCCCCAAAGCCATGTCCGGTTTGCGGAAATATCCCCTGCACGTGTGAAGGCGGAAATTCAAAATGTGTCGTCATTAAACTTTCCAAACATCGGAGTATGAATCTCCAAATCGAATGGAATCAGGGTTTTTGGTTCGATGGGGGAGTGATCAGTACGGATGAGTTCATTCAGAAACTTTTCGGACATTTATCCCAATTTTGCGGCTCTGAAGAGGAACTGCGAGAAAAATGGTCCAGGCCAGATACACGAGCTGAGTTCCTGGAACAACTGCGACTGGCTGGCTTCGGAAAAGACAAACTCGAACAGCTTCAGAACGTGATTTCCGCCAAGGATTGTGACTTGTTGGACGTCCTCGAATATGTAGCTTACGACAAAAAGATGCTGGAAAGAGCTCAAAGGGCAGAAGTGGCTCGGGAAGCCATCAAGACCCATTATCAGGGAAACGAACGTCAGTTTTTGGATTTCGTTTTGACCCAGTATGTCTCGGTAGGCTATGACGTTTTAAGTCAGGACAGGATTACAAGCCTGCTGAATCTGAAATACGGTTCAGTTCCTGACGCGGTGAAGGTTCTTGGAAATCCTAATAAGATACGCCGTACATTCGCCGATTTCCAACGATTCCTTTATACGGCATAAACATTATTACCGGCATTCCTCCTTACAGTGCGCGGAGATACATCCGCGCCTAAGGAGATTCTATTTGTATTTGAGCCAAACCTGAGTGGAAAGGTTCCGAAACGGGTAATTTTCTCCCAAATCCGTTTTTAATAACCAAATCAAAGTAACTTTCCCCTCCAAAAATCTTTTTTCGCTACTTGACAAATCGTTTTAATTTCATATAATATGCGGCTTCATTAATTCTGCGAGTGCTTTCAAGGAATAAGCGCTCCTTTCCTTCTAACTCTATATGAGGTGAACTTATGTGGACGAAAAAAGACGTCGCGGATTTTCTCAAAGTTTCGATTCGTCAGGTCGATGTTCTGCGTGAAAAACATGGCCTTCCCTCCCGGAGAGTCGGCAATATGATTCGATTCGATCCCGAAGAGGTCAAACAGTGGGTTGAGAAACAGAGAGGGAACTGACCCTAACACAGAAGCCCCGGCAGATCTCCGGGGCTAACTTATTCATCAAGAAAAGGAACGGAAACCACCTGATCCCCGTTCCCGTTTCTAACAACTAACTCCTCTCTAACCCAAAGCCATTCCTTTCCAGGATGGCTTTTACTTGTTGAAAGATTGTTATAAAAAAAATCGGGGCCGCTCTTAACCACAGCCCCTCTGCGCCTGCTTATTGGATCAGGTTACCCACCTCCTGTTAAGATTAACAAGGACTAGTCTGGTAAGACCAAAACAGAATAACCTTTTCGTAAAGCTCTCAGTCACCCTTAGCATGTAACTTCGATAGAAATCTTGTTCCATACGGTTCATAGATGGCCGACATTTCACTACGCAATCATTGGTTTTACATTTGGTAACACCTCTCGCTGTTAGGGTTAAAATTACATAAAGTAACACACACCTTCAAGCATCGATTGCACTCACCTTACTTCGTGGTTGTAAATAAAACACCTCACTTTCGGTTAAGGATATGGAAAGACACATTAATCCTAGTATCGAGAAGTGAGCAAATTCTTCTTTAATCAATTCTAAAAAAATGAAATATTTTTCTAAAGTCATACAGGACAACCGGATTAACCTCTACAAACGGGTGGCAAAACGGAAATGAAACGACAATTCCAATGGAGTGGAAAAGGATAGTAATAGCTGGGAGAAAAAAATAACGCGGTGATCTAAGAGCCGCAAGAAAAAGCAAATACCGGCGACAAACTAGAAATCCCTTAAAAACCAAACCAGGGTGGACCTGTATCTGAAGAAAACAGATCCACCTTAATTTATGCCTGGTTGCGAAATCGGTTTTTAATAACCAAAATCATTTCCCTTCTTCCCACCATCCACCACGCTTGGAAGCGGCATCCATCGAAACGATTGCAGCCTTATGGTCGTAGATCTCGGTAGTTTTCGGATTGGTATGCCCGGCGGCGTATTGTGCCGTTTCGTGCCCCAGACTCACCGAGATGGCTGTTACGCCTGAGTGCCGGAGTTGATACGAGGTCCAATGCTGAACTTGCTTGCCATCCTTCTGAGCCTTCGCAATGGCCGCTTGGATTGAATGCCCGTAGCTGGAAACTGTGTAACCGGCGGAACCTGAACGGCTCCGGTCTGATGCGAAAACGAAAGCGTCATCCTCTTTGCCAAAGCAGTTTCGCCGGAGGATTTCGGTTTCGGCAACAGAAAAGGCGATGAAGCGGCGTGTTCCGAATCGTTCTGTTTTGTTGCTCATGCCGTTTGCAAACTCGCCAGACCGGACACACCAACAGGCGGCGCTTTTATCCAGATCGCCTACTTTCAGGGTGCAGACTTCTTTGGACCGCATTGCCGCTCCACGCTGAACGCAGACCATATCCCGAATGACCGGTTCCATATAAGGCAAGACGGCGAGAATGTCCCGGTCTGGAACCCCGCGTCGAATCGGACGTTCTGGCGCATCGGTATCCCTCCGGCGCAAAGCCGGAACCGCAAGAACGCGCTCACGTTGCTCCACCGTCACGAGATCCCACGAAACGCCCCAGCGAAAGACTCGCTTGATGTCGCTGATCATCTTATTGATGTAAGGCCGGGACCAGACACTTTTCCCTTTTCTGGCTTTGGGATTCCTGCCGAGCTTTTGCAGATGATCGATGAAGGCCCGAAAGTGCAGTGCTGTGAATCCATCTATCGTTCCTTCAGGCGCAAACTCGAAAGCTAATTGACACGTCTGACGGATTCTGATGAAGTCGCCTTTGTTGATCCTGTTTTCAGCCCAACTCAGAAAGGAAGCAAATAATTCAGATGTGAATGTTCCATCCTTTTTCTTTTTTGCGGCTTCTTCAATTCTTTTGCTCTCCGAAAGATCCTTGTACTTGTTCAAAGAATCTTCCGAGCCATAAGGACCGAGGTTGATGAATTTACGGGAGCCATCGCTGAACACGACAACACAGACAGCTCCATCCTGTTTGCAGCCTTTTCTTTTTTTTCTGGAATAGGCTCCAACTTTGACGATTGGTAACATAGAAGTTCCTCCTGATTTGAAAACTCTGGCACAAATATGGCACAAGCCAAATTTTACTATTCAAATCAAGAGCGAGGCTTTTTGTTACTATATACAAACAAAGCCCGCAAAATACGGGCTTCAAATGAACGGATGAAGAGGGACTCGAACCCCCGGACCCGTGAAGGTCAACGGTTTTCAAGACCGCCGCAATCGACCACTCTGCCATTCATCCATCGGTGAACTCATTTTACAGGAAATTTTCTTTTTGTCAAGCCCTTTTTGACGCGTTTTCCGGTAAATTTTCGAGAAAAAACCGGGTTTCTTCCGCCGCCTTGTTTCCGCTGCGGACCGCGCTTTCCATCGAGGCGGGGAGGCCCGTGGCGGTCCAGTCGCCCGCCAGGAAAACCGTCGGGAAGGGCGTCAGGACCGTCGGCCGCGCGTGCTCCATCCAGGCGTTGCACGAAAAAACCGCCGCGGGGACCCGGGTGACGCGGAACCGGCTGAAAACCGCCTCGGGGAAAAGCATTTGAAGCTCCGCGTGAACGATCTGCTCAATCGCCCCGGAACTGGTCGAGACGCAACGGTCCGAGTCGCTCAAAAGGGCCTGGAATCCGTGTTCCCCGCGAAGGAACGGGACTTTGAAAAGCCACTGGATCGTTTCGGAGGGAAAGACCAGATTTTCCTGGGGGAAAAGCTCCCGGTCCGCGAAAAAATGTACCGACGCGATCGTCCGCGGCTCGAAAACGTCCGGGTTGAACGTCTTTTGCGTCACGAGCTCGGGCAGAATTTTCCCGGCCCGATGCCATGGAACCGCCAGAATGGCCGCGTCGAACGAAAACTCCGTCTGCTCATTCGTTTCCGACGTGGAAAGAACCAGCCGATCTGCGAAAAGCCGCTTGACCGAGGCCTGACGATGGATCCGGATCCCGCGTTTTTCGAGCGTGGGCGTCAGCGCCGAGTCAAAAATCTCTCGCAGCGGGACCTTGGGGACCCACATTTGCCAGGCGTCGCGGGGGCCGCAGAAAATCTGACGGAAAACGGACTGCGCGATCTGGGCCGAAACGCTTTCCATCTGGTCGCTGAAGGCCGAAAGAATGACCGGGCCGAAATAAAGCTCCGCGACGCGGTGAGGGCAGAAAAGTTCTTCGAGCCATTCCCGGAATGAAGTCCCGGGGGGCGGCGAGCCGTGCCGGATCTGGCGCAGAATGCCGAGCAGCTCAAAGCGTTCCACGGGCGTGAGGAATTTCAGCCCCCAAAGCGACGGCAGAAGATGAAACGGTTTCGGAAGGACCCGAGAGTTTCTCAGCGGGTAAAATGCGAGTTTGCCGGACTTTTTCCCGGTCTGGCGCACGCAGAACGTCATTTCCGGCTGGAGTTTCCAGAAGCGCAGAAGGTCCGTTTTCAGGAGGAATTGAAGCATTTCCGTGCAGCAGTTCATCGTGACGTGCTGTGCGGAGTCGAGCAGAAGATTTTCGTCAGGGAACCAATTAGAAGACGCGCGGCCGCCGAGATGCGCCAGAGACTCGAAAAGATGGATCTCGGGCGGATCTTCCATTTCGCTCAGACGAATCGCGGCCGAAAGACCGGAAAGGCCTGCACCGATGATCGCGACTTTTCGGGGGACTAGGGGCATGACTCACCGTAGAAAAATGGAAAGGATCCGGCAATAAAAAGGGTTAAAAGGATACGGGAGGGACAAAATGCGTGATCTTGTGGGGATGACGTTTCCAGCGTCGCCTCAAAAACCAACATCTACGGGGATGACGCTTCCAGCGTCATCTTTTAAAGCCTTCCTCTTTGAGGGGGGTGGCACGAAGGACGGGGGGAGTTAATTGGAACTTTCACGAAACTCCCCCAGTCTCGCTTGAGCTCGCCAGCCCCCACAAAGATGGTTCCTTTAAAAACGACTCTGGAATCATCTTCCCCTCTTACAACGACGCTGGAAGTATCGTCCCCGCTTACAACGACGCTGGAAGCATCGTCCCCGTAAATTGACTAATACGCCGTTCTGGCCGCGGGTTTTTTATTCTTTTTATTCTTGCTTGCCTTTTTCTCGGCCTGGGCTTTTGCCGCCTCGGCTTTGGCTCTTTCTTCTTCCGGATCGACTTTCTTGATGACTTTCGGGCGGTATTTGTGGTCCCGCTTCGTTACGGCGGAAGCCTTTTCGATCTGGTCAGGCTCGGCCATCGGGTCGGGATTGGCCGGGTCCATGATCTGGAGTTTCGTCAGAACGTCCATCCCTTCAATGACGCGGCCGAACACGACGTACTTCCCGTCGAGGTCCTTGATCGGCGAGAACGAGATGAAGAAGATGGAACCGGCAGAATTCGGCTCTCCGCGCATCATACTGATAGTCCCGCGGTAGTGGTTTCGGGAGTTCGTCGCGTCAAACTCGTCACGGATCGACCAGCCCGGGCCACCGTCGGGATTTTCGAGGGAACGGCCGGCGACGGCGCCTTCACCCGGAATGACCTGCTCGAAGAACATTCCATCGTAGTAGCCTTTTTCGACGAGGTACACGAAGTTCGCGACTGTGTTCGGTGTCTGATCCTCATAAAGCTCCAGGACGATCTTCCCCTTGGTCGTGTCGAGCGTCACGCGGGGCAGATCCTTCTTTTCAGAGTCCTGCTGACGGAAAACCGACTCTTTCGCCCAACTGGTGCGGTAGTACGAAAGGTCCTTTTTGAATCCGGCACAGCGTTCCGAGAGGACTTTGTTCTGTTCCGCCAGTTCGAGGTAACGCGCCGCCTGCTCAAAATCGTTGAGCATAAACGCGATTTCGCCCGCGGCATCGTACAAATCGGGCAGAATGTCCGGAATTTTCAGTGAGATGAGCCCCTGCATGATGGCGTTGGCGCGCTCGTACTCACCGACGGTCATGCGCGTTTCGAGGACCTGAATGATGAAATTCAGGAACTCACCATCTTCACGGGACGGCTCCTCAAGCCACGCCTTTTCGGCCAGATCGAAGAGTTTGGGGTGGATCTTCGAAACGACTTTGGAGATTTTTTCGAGTTTTTCACCGATTTCCTCTTTTTCTTCTTCGGTCGTTTTGATTCCGAGGTACTTGCGCTGGAGTTCAGCCGCTTCACGTAGTGCGCTCTTAAGGTCGGCCTGAGCCTGGCGGTACTTCGCCATTGCGGGTTTCATGCCGGCTTCCACGCCCGCAGCCGGAGATGGCGCAGATTTTTTCTCCGCAGTCTGAGCTGCAACAAAACTGACAGCTGAAATGCCCAGCACGAAAACCGCCGCGAAAAACATTCTGGAAAATCGTTTCATGGGAAACCTTTCTCGGGTAGAAAAATCCTAAGGAAATACTTTATCTTTAATATAAAAAATCTTTCAGGAAATGCAACCCGTGGGCCCCGCTTTTTTTCAAAAATTTTGAGATTTTTTACATAAAATCGAAATAATCGGCGGGTTCGTTTTTTTTGATTTAATTATTGTTCCAGTTGCAAAGTGAATTTTGTAGAATTTTTGTTTTTTTGTTTTTTTCCCGTCGATTGAGAAAAATGATATGCATAAATATATTGAATCAAGGAGGAAAGTATTCCATGAAATCAGATCCAGCAAACTGTCTTGAACGTGAGGCCAATTCCAAACTCATGAGCGGGATGGATATGTACCTTTCGGATATTCATGACAAAGAACTGCTTTCAGCGGAAGAGGAACGTGCGCTGGCTGAAAGAATTGCCGCCGGAGACGAGGATGCGCGAAATGAACTGGTTCAGGCGAATCTGCGTCTGGTGGTGAATATCGCCCGTTCGTACGCGAACAAGGGCTGGCACATTGAGGATTTGGTCGAGGAAGGTAATCTCGGCCTGATCCGCGCTGCTACGAACTACCGCGTGAACGAAGGAACACGCTTTTCTACCTATGCGAGCTACTGGATCAATCAGGCGATTCATCGTGCGATGATCAATTCCTCGAAACTGATCCGGCTTCCAGCGTACATGGTGGAAATCATCAGTAAATGGCGCCGGGCGGCGGTTTTGCTCGAGGAAGAACTGCATCGCGTTCCTTTTTCTGAAGAAATCGCACGACGTATTGGTTTGCCTCGCAAGCGGCTGACGCTGACTCTCAAGGCCCTCAATGCTTATAAAGTGGCACCGGGGCCGGAATTGGCTGACGGATTGGGCCTCGATGGAACGGTCGTGGATGAACGGGAGCGGACACCCGAGGATATTTTCATCGAGAGAAATACCATCGAAAAAATTCAGGAAGAACTGGGAAAACTCACGGAGCGCGAAGCGATGGTTTTGAGACTCCGTTACGGATTGGTCGATGGCCAGGCCTATACCCTGCGCGAGGTGGGCCGCAAGCTGAAGATTACACGTGAACGTGTGCGCCAGATTTCTATCGACGCGATTGCGAAACTTGGAAACAAGTTTGAGTAGTCCATCAAAAAAGCGGGCGTTTCCGTCCGCTTGTTTTTTCTCATTGAAAAATCTCAAGTCAAACTGAAACGCGGTCTTACTGGCCGCGCTTCAGTATAAAAACTTTATTCTTTGGCCTTTTTCACGAGTTCTTCAAACTCTTTCCTCTGGTCCGACTCACCCACGGCGGGGTGGATCATTTCCAGAACTTTGTCGAAATTGGCCGTTCCGGTGTACGCGCTTTCACGCAGAAGCATCGCGAAGAGTGCCGTTCCAGACGCCCACTGGAAGTTTTGGCTCACCGGCTGCTCTTTGAACTCGACAGGGAACGTTTTGAGCGTGCTTTCATTCTCGTTCGGCTGCTTCCAGCGCAGTTTCACGAAGAACCATTCCGGAGAGTCGTTCACCGGTTTCGCTTCTTCTTTTTTCGGCTCAGGTTCTTCCGGCTTGGGAGCGTAACGGGACTCATCGACCTGCTCCGACTGCGGGATTTCAGCCCCGACCGGGACCAGTTCATAGAGCGCGACCACGCTGTGCCCGGCACCGAGGTCACCCGAGTCTTTCCGGTCATCGTGGAAGTCTTTCGCTTCCAGGTGGCGCGTTTCGTAGCCGATGAGCCGGTACGCCGCGACTTTGGCCGGGTTGAAATCGATTTGAAGTTTGACGTCTTTCGCGATCGTGATCATCGAGCCGCTCAGACCATCGCAGAGCATTTTCTTTGCTTCGGCCCGGGAATCGATGTAGCCGTACACGCCATTTCCGTGGGATGCGAGGGATTTCATGCGATCGTCCTGGAAATTCCCCATTCCGAAACCGAGCACCGTGAGGAAAACGCCGCTTTTCGCTTCCGACTCGATGAGATTTTCCAGTTCGGAAATGTCGGTCATTCCCACGTTGAAATCGCCATCGGTGCAGAGGATCACGCGATTTTCCGCTTCTTTGTCGAAATTTTTGCGGGCGAGCTCATACGCTCTCTGGATCCCTTCACCGCCATTGGTTCCGCCATAGGCGCGGAGTTCCAGAATGGCTTTCTCGATTTTCCCTTTTTCGGTTCCGGCAGTCGGTTCCAGTTTAATGTCGGTTCCGTTCGCGTAGGTCACGATGGAAACGTGGTCTTCGGGCTTCAACTGGTCGAGGAGTTTCATCATGCCGTCCTTGACCAGCGGCAGTTTGTTCCAGTCGCTCATCGAGCCGGAAACGTCGAGGAGGAACACGAGGTTCAGCTTCGGGCGTTTGTCCTCGGGGATCTCCCGGCCTTTGAGGGCGACCATCGCCATGTAAAGGCCCTCACGCCACGGGTGCTTCTGAATTTCGACCGTCGTTTCAAACGGGCAGTCGGAATCCTCGGCGGGGCCTTTCAGGTCGTACTTGAAGTAGTTGATGTACTCCTCGACCCGGACCGATTCCTTCGGCGGCTTGCGCCCCTGTTCGGTCAGGAACTGACGCATGAGCGTGTAGGATGCCGTGTCCACATCGACACCAAAAGTGGAGAACGGATTCTCTTCCGGTTTCTGGAATTTCTGTTCTTCCATCATGGAGAAGGAATTCCGGTCCTGAGGTGGAGTGATAAACCGTTCCGGTTCCGGCACAGGCACCGGTTTGGGCAGCGGGACCGGGAAAATATAAGATTCGGGAGCCGGCGAAGCGATCATACGATCCACCCCTAAATTGGGTGAACTTACAGGCGATGCCTCTTTTGGAGCCATGACATTTTCTCGACGGAAGAACTGGCGCGGAGCTTCAACGGCTTTGTGCATACCATTTTTGGCCGCTTGTGCAGCAGAACTCCAAAAACCAGTTTTTTCTTCGGGTGCGGCGGCTTCTTCGGCCACGTCCATGTATTCTTCGGCTTCATCGTCATCGTCGCCGGCCACATCAGCCTTGGCGTCAAAGACTTTTACTTCTTCGACCGCAACTTCTTCTTCGGCGGTTACAGACGGAGCTGGTGCTTCGGCTGCGGGGGCTTCTGCCGCGACTTCAGCCGGAGCTTCGGCGGCAGGCGCGGGAGCTTCGTTCAGGTTAACCAAATCGGCCGATTCTTTTTTCTTGCCGAAAACTCCCTTGACTTTATCCACGCCATCCTTGACGGCTTCGATGGTAGAACCAACGATTCCAGGGCTTTTGAGCCTTGTTTTCTCGGCCAAAAGAAATTCTTCTTTATCCACCTGAATCTCACGATTGGGGACTTTCTGATACTCGTAATACATTGCCGGTTCTCCAGGCTCGATCTTTGCCACAGTCGAATAATACACATTTGGCCAGAACAGCACACCCGCCGTAACGATCAGTAACAGCGAGCAAACGCACACCACGGTTCGGGTCATCCTGGACCAATGTTTTTTCACAGGCTTTTCAGGAATTGGAAGAACCTTCACATTTGAGTACTCTTTATTTTCAGGAATCGGCTCGTTCGCCAAAGCCTCAGTCAAAAAGTCGCCCATACGGCGGATCTCTTCGACTTCCGAGCGGAGTTCCGGATCGTTTTTCATCTGTTCTTCGAGCTGGGCGCTCTGTTCGGGAGTCGCTTCTCCCAGCGCGAAAGCAGTCACAATTTCATAATTATCTTTCCAGTTTTTCATTTTTAAGGTTCCTTTATTCGTTCATCATTTCACGAAGTTTCTGAATCGCTTCCGCGAGCAGCCGACTTACTGTGGATCTGGATTCGCCCATCACGATCGCCATTTCGTCATAAGTGAGCTGCTCCTGGAATTTTAGCCGCACCGCTTCACGATGCAGCTCCGATAGTTTATCGAGTTTTTGCATCAGCATTTCTTCAGCTTCTTTCTTCTCAGCCGCGGCAACTGCCTGTTCCGGGATGGAATCCTGTACCGTGGCAGCGAGGTGTTTAAAAATGTCCTTTCGTTTTTTCTGGCGGCGCAGGAAGTCGTAAATCATATTCCGGGCCGTTCGATAGAGCCATGCGCGCTCATTTTCGATCTGTTTGTGTTTGGTCTCCACTTCTTCCCAGAGCCGCAGAAATGTTTCCTGCGTGAACTCTTCCGCCAGGGCGTAGTTGTGAACCAGACGCGTAGCATACAAACGCAGCCTGACGTACGTTTCATCTTCCGCCGCTTTTTTCAGGTTTTCTTTTTGTTTTTCAGTCATGTTCTCTCATACCGGTCATAAGGAATTTTGACTTCTATCTATTAGGACGAACAAGAAAAAAAATATTTCACAAAAAAAGAAAAAATTTGGAATTTTTTTTGGTTTTCAGTTTTCGGTTGTCCGTTTTCATCGTTCAGTCTCCATAGAATATAGTTAATAACCAGAATCCAAGATCCCTAATTTCGGCGAAACCGAAACACTGAAACTGATAATTGACAGCTAACCCAACGTCACCCGACGACCGGTGCGGCCACACGAACAAGGTTCGGAATGGCACACGACCGTCGTTCCCGTGCGGAAGCGTAAGAGAGTCTGCGCCTCCCGCGTCAAATCTGTCACGACCAACTCGCCGGGCTGCCCCTCCGGAACGGGTTCAAGCGTTTCCGGATCCAAAATCTCGAACAGGAAAGCGTCTTCCTGAAGGTGCAGCCCATTGCGCAGAAAACATTCATTGGCCATTCCTGCCCCGAAAAACGCCGGATGGGACCAGTTCAGCCAGATTTTTAACTGCCAGCGTTCCTGCAGCTCGTTGCGACGTTTCAAAATATCATCCCCAATTAAAATATGAGCGTAGTCAAGGGAAAGGGATTGGCAGCCGGCGGCCGAAAAAATATCCGAAAGGCTCTCGAGATCCGCGCAGATCCCGTTCACGTTCAGCGAGTTCAGGAAATCCGCCGGTGCGCTCAGGAATTCCTCGTTCATTCCACCTTGCGGAATCGCGGCGGCACCGATACATTCGACACCCGCCTGATAAGCGAAACCGGCCCCGGCACGATTAAATTTTCGTGAGATCTGAACAAAATGATTGCTCCGTGTACCCGTTCCATACATTAGACGGGCGGCCAGATCCGCCTGGGTTTGCAGATCCCGGCGTGTGAAGGCAGTCAGAAGGCCGTTTTTCTGCGAGTACAAGCGGGCGATTTCGTGACGCGCGACCGTCCACAAGCCAGAAGAAAACTGAGCTAAAAGGTCCGCCTCCGTCGTCAGCGGGAGGCGGCGAACATCATCGGGGGAGTTAAAATCCTTATCCGCAAGCGGGTTTTTCGCGAAATAATCACGGTAAAAAGCCAAACCTTTCGCACGCTCTACAGCCCGGCGCAGACGCAGCGTTTGCAGCTCACGCAGTTCGGAAAGGGGAAGCGTTTCCATTTGATTCCAGTATAGATTTTCAAACGGAAGTTTATCGAAAAGTTCAGCCATAAAAAATCGTCCCCGTAAGTTGACAAATTAGCCGATCTGATATAAATCGACACTTCCGAAAACGTTTACGCCTTTTTCGTGGAGAAGGTCCACCGCGGCGTCCGGGTCGTTGAAACGGAAAACGAGGATCGCCTTGTCTCTGACGTGGGACGTGAATGCGTACATGTACTCGACGTTGATCTTTGCGGCTTCGAGAAGGCTTAAAATGTATGCCAAACCGCCGGGCTGATCGGGAATTTCGGTCGCGACAACGTCCACAGTTTTCACCATACAGCCTGCTTCCTGAAGAAGTTTCAAGGCGGGTTCCCAGTCCTTGACGATGAGACGGAGCATTCCGAACTGAGCCGTATCGGCCAGAGAAAGTGTCAAAATGTCGATGTTCGCGTCACCGAGAATCTTGCAAACTGTACTCAAATGGCCCGGCTCGTTCTGCAAATAGACGGAAAGCTGCTTGATTTTCATGATTTACCTCGTTTTGTCGGAAAGGAAAGCGAGAAAAAAATAATATTCAATAATAATTATAGCCCTTTTCGTAGAATTACGCAAGGAGAGGGAGGGGGGGTTTCGGGAATTTTTCAGAAAAATGTTTCTGGCTCTGTCCCTTGTGGCAGATTTTTGAAATAATTGTCCCAATCCTCAAAATCCCATCAAAAAATCTCCGAAAACAAAAAAATGTCAAAATTTTGAAAATTTTTTTGATAATCACTTGCAAAAGATGAAAGCCCGTGTAAAATACTACGTATATGAAATAACGTTTTACCAGTTCAATACATTGGGAGTAAAAACATGTTTATAAGTGTAAACCGCCTGAGTTTATCCACCTTTCGCTTATTAACACGCGGTACGAGTTTACTTTTGCTCTTTTCCGTGGTATTTTCCTGTGTTGACCGAGTGTCGGGTACGGATTATACGCTGACAACGCGCGTAAAACCGAACGAAGCGGTGTTTGACGGCAAGACATACACTCAGCTGACTTCCGATGACAAACTGATCGTTACCGCCGGTGCCGCGCAGATCTGGCTGGCCGGCAGCTCCGCGACGCTTGACTGTAACGTTGACGTCAGCGGCAAGTCCTATGGGAGCGAAAAAACCGGCAAGATCCGTATGCAAATGTCGTCTGCCCAGGTTGCCAATTTCAACGGGACGGTCAACCTGGTTGGGGATACGTACATTGGTTCCCACGGCTGGCAAAACAATCAGGGGACATTATATTTTAACAATCAGATCACGGGCGCGGGCGCATTGATCGTCGCGCCGGGCCGGTATTCGGTCGTTCATCTGAACAACACCACGTCCGCCAATAACTACCAGGGCAACACCCAGATCGGCTCCACGACATGCTATAATAACTCCGGCAATACCAACTACGGGGGAACGATCATTCTGGACGCGGACGAACAGATCCCGGACGCTTTAACGATGGGGTCTTCCTGCGCGGGCAATCTGGTCATGATGAGCTGGGCGGACGAATCTGACCGACTCACTTCGACGCTGAACCTGAACGGTCATACGGAAACCGTCAACGGGCTGGTCTGCGCGGATCATTTGAGCGTGATCACGGGTGACGAGAACAGTAAACTGATCGTCGGCGCGAATAACGCTACTTCGGAGTTCGGCGGAATCATTCAGGGCGCCATGCAGCTTCAAAAAATCGGCTCGGGTACGCTGACCCTTTCCGGAGCCAGCACGTATTCCGGTGGTACGGCGATCACCGAGGGCACGGTCAAAGTGACGGCTCCGGGTACACTGGGCGCGGGAACCGCGACGGTCGCTTCCGGCGCTACAGTGGAAATCGGGACTTCCGAGACGCCGTGGACCTGGGGCGGCGGCGTGATCAACGGCGATGGGACCCTGAAAGTCACGGGCAGCGGCAGTTTCGTTATAACGCCTGCTGCGATGCAAATCAGCAACGACGGAAAACTTGTCGTCGATGGCGCCAGCGTGACTCTTAATAACGATTCCTCGGAGGCAAACGGCAATTACTCCGGCGCGGAGATCTTCATAAATAACGGCGGGACGGTCACGTTCGCCCGGTCCGGCAGCAGAGACCAGTTCTGGATCTCCAACCAGACGACCATCACCTTCGACGAAAACGGCGGCGGAACGTTCAACGCCGGCGACAATCACAGCATCAACCTCGTGAACAACTCGCAGACCCAGTTCGTCACCAAGGGCGGCGCGACCAATTATATTAAGGGTGCAAGCGGATTCAATCTTCACGGCCAGAGCCTGACGTTCGACGTCGCCAAAGGCACAAGTGAAAGCGGCATCGATCTCGAACTTTCCGCCCGTCTCTGGAACAACCAGGGCGTCATCAAAAACGGCCCCGGCACCATGTCGATCACCTGTAACAACACCAACAATGGTTACAGAGGCAAAACGGAAATCAACGCCGGAACGCTTGTCCTTGCCGGGAATGGAACGTTTGGTGCCGGCACAAGCGCCATTACGGTCGCTTCCGGCGCGACGCTGAAATTCGCCGCCGATTTGGTGAATACCACGATTGCCAACCCCATTTCCGGGGCGGGAACGATCGTTAAGGACGGGACCAACACGGTCACTCTTACCGGCACGAACACCTACACGGGCGACGTGACGATCAACGGCGGTTCGCTCGCCTTCCTGATGGATGGCACGAACAAAAATTTGAACGTGAAGAAAGTTTCCGGCTCCGGCGATCTGGTCCTGCGGCTTGCCGGGGGCAACTATGACACAAGGTTGCCGAATTTGGTGAATAATGGTTTTACTGGCACGATCTCTCTGGTTCAGGAAGGCGGAGCCAGCGGCAACAAGATCAACTCCAACGGCCAAACCTTTGAAGGTTTCACGTTCAAGGTCAATCCGGGAACCTCGATTTATATTCAGGGTAACGAATTTAAAGCGGACGTTCTCCTCGCAGGCTCCGGTAACAGCGAAGGCCGCGGCGCGCTGCGTATCGCCAATACCGTGAGCGGCACCGTGACGGTTATGTCAGACGCCGCGATGGGGTTTGACGGTTCCAGAACGGTTTCCGGCAACATCGTCTCGGGCGCGGAAAGCGGCGAAGTCACGCTTCAGCTCAAACCTTATGACGCCAGCGGCGCCTATGGAACATTTACCGGCTCGATTTCCGATGGTGATACCGGTTCCAAACTGGGGATCCGCGTGGTCAACGGAACGCAGCACGTCCTGAGCGGCAATTTATCCTATACCGGGGCCACGACGGTCGATTCCGGGAAAGGACTGAACCTCACTGGCGCAAATACCAGTCTGGCCAATTCCCGCGCGGTCAACGTCAACGGGACGCTTAATTTCACGGGTTACACCGGTGCGGAGGATATGCAGTTTAACAATCTGACCGGTACGAACGGGGCGATCGTCGGGGCCGGTAAAAACCTGAAGCTCAGCAGCGACACGGAAAGCGCGTTTTCCGGAACGATCGACGTCGCCAACCTGACCATTTCTTCGGGCGGTTTCAACCTGAAGGGCAGCACGACCGGCGGGATCACGGTTGGACCGAACGCGGTCTTCTCGCCGGGCAATTCAGCTGGCAAGGCGGAGGTCGGCGGCACGTTCACGCTTGCGGCGGACAGCTCGAAACTCGTGATGGAGCTCGGCGGCACGGACCCGACCCAGAACGACATCCTGATCGTTTCGGGTGACCTGGCTCTGAATGACGGCAAGGTCTTCCTGCAACTGGCGGAAGGTTCCGCGTTGAAGGGCGGCGACAGTTTCACGGCGGTTTTGTCGGGGCTGAACAGCGCTGACCTTGCGGATGATTTTATCGCTAATTACGTAAGCTCTCCCATTTTCACGGATCTGGCCTACAGCCAGTTGACGACGGGCGAGTTCGCCGGCTTGTATGCTATCACTGGTTCGCTCGACTCGAATGCCATTCCTGAACCGGCGACGTGGGCGCTGCTTGCACTTGGCGTGTTTGGGTTATTGTGGGGACGATGCTTCCAGCGTTGTCTGGGAAAAAACATTACAGATGCTTGAAGCGTCATTTCCTCAAATTCCTTTAAGGTTTTAAAATGAAATCGATCCCTATGAATATCAAAAAAGTATCCTTCCGCGCGGCTTTCGCAGTCCTTTTCGCAGCGGTGCTTTTGTTGGGTGTTTCCGCGCAGGCGCAGACCGATCTGGACGGCTCGGACCTGATCGTTACCGGTGCCGGCCCGTGGAACCTTTCGTACACCAACTCGAATAATAGCTCGCAGTCGATTGTTGCGATCTATGATCTTGTCAACGGGACGCGATACACCTATACCGGCGCCTTTACCGGTAATCTGTTTATCGACATTACCCATCAGGGATACGCCAACAACGAGAACCGCTTTACTTTTTCCAACACAGGAAATAATTTTACCGGCGGCGTTGCGATGCACAACGGGATTTTGTTTGTTACGAACAGCAATCAGGCCGTCAATTTTGCCGGCGGCCTTACGCTTGATAAGGCCGTTTTGATGGCGTTTGGCGATTATAACAATACCCTGAAAATCAGAGACGGCTCTTTCGGCGGTCTGCGCGCGTCAGGCGGTGGTATCCAGCAAAATGGGGTCATTTCCGGCAACGGGGACCTGGTGATCGTTACAGACGGTAACACGGTTACTTTGTCGGGCGCAAACACCTATACCGGTGTCACGTCGATCGGTACCGTCCAGGGCGGAGCCAACACCGCTGCGTATCTTGCTCTTGGAGCGGACAATACGCTGCCGTCCACGACCGTCGTGGAAGTCGGCAAGTCGCAAATCGCCACCTACGCCTATTCACCCGCGACCGCGAGCCTTGATCTCAAAGGCACGACGCAGACGATTGCCGGTCTGCATGGTTCCTCGATTGCGACCATTACGAACTCTTCCGAGGATGCCGGGGCCAATGTGACCATCAACCTCGCGGCGGGAAAATCTTACGATTACGCCGGTTCGATCACCGGAAAGAGCGCGGCGCTTTTGACCAACCTGACGATCACCGGTGAGGGGAACCAGACGTTCGGCGGGAACATTTCCAACGTGAGCATCACCAGTTCCACGACGGGAACGCTGACGATTGGCGGGAATACCGTCAGCCTTTCCAACCTTGCAGTCAGCGCGGGAACGCTGGATCTGACGCCCAACGTCAATATGACGGTCAGCGGCAAAATCACGCTTCCCGCATCCGCCGGGGGCCTTTTGGACCTGAACGGCGCCAATTTGACGTACACGTCCCCAAATACAGCCGACTTTACCAGCCTCGATATTACGAACACCAACACCGAAACGCAGTCGGTCCTGACGTTCGCCCCGAGCGCGGATGTGTCCGTGACTTATGGCAAAAAGGTCTCCGGCAATACGCGCCTGGTCGTCAAACTGCCGACCAATCAGAATAACGGCGACCGGTTCACCATTGGCAACACAGGGAACGATTTTACCGGAGGTTTGCTCATCGAGCAGGGAACCATCCGCGTTGACGATTACCGTGTTCTGGGAACGAGCAAGCAGATCGACATGAAGAACGGCAGCCTGATGACGAAACTGGCGTTTGATGATTACACGATCAACCTGGTCGGTGACGTCAGCAAGAACGAACGCGGCGCGATCCGCATGTCCGGCGCCAACATCACGACGTTTTCGGGGAAGATCACCGGCGTCGGCTCGCTGGAAATCGTCAACGACAACGCCTGCACGCTTACCAACACCGGGAATGATTATCAGGGCAAAACCTATATCGGGAATCTGGGCTGGAGAAAAAATTCTGGGTCAGACCTGGGGAATGCCGCTACGCTTGTCCTGGGCAACAGCGGCGTCCTGCCGGATACGACCGTCGTGGTGTTTGGATATGACGGTTCCAACAATTTGGCTGACGCGCCGTCTGGGACCCAGACTCTTAATTTAAATGGTCATGATGAAACCGTGGCGGGGCTTACGGATTTCCTGGGCAAAGGCGTGATCACGTCTTCAACGGACGCGACGCTGACCGTCAAGGCGGAGAACGATTACCGGTACGCCGGCGCCGTCAAAGATTCCGCGACCGTGGACAAGCAGGGGAGCGGGACGCTGACCGTTCTCGGGAACAATACCGGCAAGTTCGTCGTGAGTGAAGGGACGCTGGTCCTTTCCGGCGACAACTCCGGCGCGAAAGGCGTGACGGTTGCGGAAAACGCG
Source organism: Thermoguttaceae bacterium (assembly GCA_030530205.1). GTDB lineage: Bacteria > Planctomycetota > Planctomycetia > Pirellulales > Thermoguttaceae > RGIG3701. The sequence goes on from JAUMVK010000005.1 coordinate 122,597, forward strand.
ACGTTGGTTGCGGCCGGTGAGAACGCTGCCGCGACCCGGATCGACCTGGCGGGCGGAACTCTGAAAGCCTACCAGTCTTCCATGCTGGATACTGCCACGATCACCGCGACGGCGGGCGATTCCGTGATCGCTTTGCCGGTGGGCGGGTACAGCCGCGAGCTGTTTACGGGCACCTATAATAATATGTCCGACTTCACCAATCCGGAATACATCACCAACATGGACCCGATCGCGAACAGGGCGTATGTTCCGACCAACAACATGGCAAACTTCACGATCGACATTTGGGGCAACCCTGCCGCGGACGAAAACAACACGAACCTCCTGCGGACGACCGTCGTCAACACGACCGACGCGCCGATCACGCTGGAATTCGGCTACACGTTCCGCAATGACGGTTACCTGGCGATCACGGATCCCGATGGAAACCAGACCGTCGTGCTGGATTGGAGTTCCGAGACACCGACTGCAGCGGCGGTTTCCCAAAACGGAACGTTCACTTTCGAGCCGGGCGTTGGTTATACCATCGAGGCCCGCTTGACCCGGTTCAATAAAACCATCGGCGCCCACAGCGGCGGCCTGAACGGCGCTGAAGGAACGCTCGTCGGTATGGGCGCCCGCGTCAGCGGAACGGACGGCGAGTACCTCCCGCTGAACTTCGACGGCAATAACTGGACGTTCGCCGACGGCAGTTTCACCATTTACAGCGATGACGTTCATTTCTCGGCCCCGGTCACGATCAACGAGGGCGCGTCGCTCGCTTTTGATACGCAAAACTTCGACTTTGCCAACTCCGCGGCATTCAGCGGGGCGGGGACGTTGAAAGTCAATCCGAACGACGGCGTCACGCATACGTATTCCGGCACCCTCGGCGATTCGATCGCTCTGGTCAAAACGGGCGCGGGAACGATGGAGGTCACTGGCACGAACACCTACACCGGCGGGACGACCGTTTCGGAAGGCGTTCTGAAGCTCATCGGCGACGCGGTGGCGGCGAACGGTCCGACGACGCTCGAAGCGAACGGTACGCTGGAATTTAATGTTCCCGAGCAGACGAAAGCGCTGACGTTCGACGATACGAACAAGATCACCGGTGCGGGCCAGGTCACCAAGACCGGCGCCGGCACGCTTCAGGTCGAGGCCGCCGCAGGGTCGATGGAAGTGGGTGGCTTCACCGTTTCGGAGGGCCGGCTCGATATGGGCGGTTTTCTCACGGGTGATCTGACCATCGGCGATGGCGCGGAGTTCTCGCCAGGCGTTTCGATCGGTTCTTTGGATATTACGGGCGGCTTCATCCTTGGTGAAGCGGATGGCACCGGCGCGCGGATGATCGTGGAGATCAGCGGTTCGGACATCGACCAGAACGACCAGCTGATCGCTTCGGGGAACCTGATCCTGAATGATGGAAGCGTCATTCAGCTGGAAATGGCGGAAGACTTCGGCCTGAACCCCGGCGACAGTTTTGAAGTGGTATTCCATGGAAATAACAGTGAAGATTACAATTTCGATGATTTCATTGAAACGTTCGTTGAAGCGGGCGATTTCACGAATCTGAAGTACCAGCAACTCAGTTCGGGTCTTTGGGGCTTAACGGGTACTTTTGGCGAAGCTTCTCCATCTGTTCCGGAACCGTCCACGTGGCTTCTGCTCCTGCTCGGCACGGTCGGACTGCTTTGCTGGCGGAAGAAATAAAAAATAAAATTTGCGGAGACGACGCTTCCGGTGCCGTCTCCGCAATGTTTATAATATTGAATCATTTTGAGGAAATAAGATGAGATCCACCCTGGTAAACCGTGTTATCCTCTCCCACCGTTTTTTGACCTGTGTTTTGGTCGCGGCATTTCTGGCGGCTGCCGTTTTGGGGGATTCTGCGCAGGCGCAGACCGATCTTAACGGCGAGAATAAAGAGATCACTGCCTCTGGACCGTGGGGTGATTCCTACACCAATTCGAGTGATACGCAATCTCATATTACGATCTACGATCTCGTCAACAGTACGCGATACACCTATAGCGGCTCCCTTACCGGTAATCTGTTTATCGACATTACTCATCAGGGATACGCCAACAACGAGAACCGCTTTACTTTTTCCAACACAGGAAATAATTTTACCGGCGGCGTTGCGATGCACAACGGGATTTTGTTTGTTACGAACAGCAATCAGGCCGTCAATTTTGCCGGCGGCCTTACGCTTGATAAGGCCGTTTTGATGGCGTTTGGCGATTTTGAAAATACCCTGAACATCCAGGACGGCTCTTTTGCCGGTTTGCGTGCGTCGGGTGGCGCTCTTCAGCAAATCGGGGCCGTTTCAGGAAATGGGGACCTGGTGATCGTTACAGACGTTAACACGGTTACCTTGTCGGGCGTGAACACTTATACCGGTGTTACGTCGGTCGGTACCGTGAAAGGCGGGGCAAATACTGCGGCTTTTCTCGCTCTTGGCGCGGACAATACGCTGCCCTCCACGACCGTCGTGGAAGTCGGCAAGTCACAAATCGCCACTTACTCCAATCTGCCCGCGACTGCGAGCCTTGATCTCAAAGGCACGACGCAGACGATTGCCGGTCTGCATGGTTCCTCGATTGCGACCATTACGAACTCTTCCGAGGATGCCGGGGCCAATGTGACCATCAACCTCGCGGCGGGAAAATCTTACGATTACGCCGGTTCGATCACCGGAAAGAGCGCGGCGCTTTTGACCAACCTGACGATCACCGGTGAGGGGAACCAGACGTTCGGCGGGAACATTACCAACGCGAGCATCACCAGTTCCACGACGGGAACACTGACGATTGGCGGGAATACCGTCACCCTTGCCAGCCTTGAAGTGACTGGTGGGGAATTAAAATTCGGCTCGGATGTCGCGATGACGGTCAACGGGAAAATGACTGCCCCTGGAACTGTCGATTTGAACGGTTCCAGTTTGACTTACAAATCTAACCTTGCGACCGATTTCAATAATGTCGCCATCACGAACACCAACACAGAGAAACTGTCGGTTCTGACCATCGCGCCGACCGCCGAATTAGTCAATCAAACCTTTACTAAATCGGTTTCCGGCAATACGCGCCTGGTCATCAAATTGAAGACCAATCAGGACAACAACAGCCGATTTATGCTTGGCGGGACCAACACCCATACGGGTGGTTTGTACATCGAACAGGGAACGGTCCGCGTCGATAATTACGCCGCGCTGGGAACGAGCAAACAGATCGATATGAAGCACAGCAGCCTGATGACGAACCAAACGTTTGCGGGCTACACGTTCAATCTGGTTGGCGATGCCAGCGCGGGCGAACGCGGTGCGATCCGGCTTTCCGGCGGAAACGGCAATTTTGACGCCAAAATTACCGGCGTTGGCTCTTTAGAGATCGTCAATGATGGAGCGGTTACTCTAACCAATACCGGTAACGATTATCAGGGCAAAACTTATCTCGGCAACTTCCAATGGAGAAGCAATGGTCTCAACAATGCCGCCACGCTTAATTTGGGCGCCAGTGGCGTCCTGCCAGACACAACGGAAGTCGTCATGGGCAAAAGCCCCGAAGGGAGCGGCATAAGCGGAAAAATCACGCTCGATCTGAAGGGTTTCAACGAAACTGTTGCGGGTGTTTACGGCCAGTCCACCAACGCCGTGATCACCTCCGCCACCCCAGCGACGCTGATCGTGAACGCGAATAAAGACTACTCCTACGCGGGCGCTGTTACCGGCTCAGCGACACTGGAAAAGAAGGGGACGGGTACGCTGACGATCTCTGGAAACAATACCGGCTCTTTGGCCGTCAGCGGCGGAACGTTGATTCTGACCGGCGACAATTCCGGCGCGCAAAGCATCACCGTCGGAGAGGGCGGAACGTTCATTCCCGCGAGAACGAACTCGGCGGCAACGCAAATCAACCTGCAGGGCGGTACGCTGAACTGCTATTCCACTCCTCATCTGGATGGTTCCACGATCACGGCGACTGCGGGCGATTCGACCATTAATATTATTGGACCGGAAGCGGGTACGTACGCGAGGCAGCTCTTTACCGGGACCGCCAAAGATATGTCCGACTTGACGAATCCGGAATTCATTTCCAACATGGATAAAATCGCGAATACCGCGTATCCCTCGGGAACCTACGATGCCGATGTATGGGGTAATAAATCTGGCGATGAAAACAACACCAACCTGCTGCAGACCCGGGTGGTCAATACGACGGGCTCGCCGATCTCGCTTGATTTTGCGTACCAGTTCCGCAACAGCGTGAATCTGGCGATAACGGATTCCCAAGGGAATAAGACCGTGGTAATGGATTGGGTGGACTCCTCTGCTCATACAGTCGACGAGGGGTCTTATGAGTATGCGACCAATACCGGCTCCTATACCTTTGAACCGGGCGAAGCCTATACGATCGAAGCGCGTTTGTTCCGCTTCAACCGAACCATCGGCGCCAACGGCGGCGGGCTCAACGGATTTGACGGAACGCTCGTCGGCCTGGGCGCCAAAGTCAGCGGGTCGGAAGGCGAGTATTTGCCGCTCAACTTTGACGGCAGCAACTGGACTTTTTCCGACGGCAGCTTCGTGTTCCGCAATCTGGAGCCCATGAGTTTCACATCGCCGATCACCGTCAGCGAGGGCGCGTCCATCGTGATCAATTCGCCCAACTCGGATCTCGACATTACCTCACCCATCAGCGGCGCGGGCACGATCACCTTTAATCAGGACGAGGGGTTTGTACACACGTATTCCGGCACGGTAAACGCTCCGCAGCTTTCGGTCGTTAAAACGGGCTTGGGAACCATGCAGATCAATGCCGCTCAGGGCGTTTTCAACGTGAAAGACCTGACCGTCGCGGCGGGTCGGCTGGATATGAAAGAGTACCTCACGGGCCGGATGCAGGTCAACAACGGCGCGTCCTTCTCGCCGGGCAACTCGATCGGGAAACTGACGGTCGATGGAAGTTTCGCGCTCGGTCAGGCTCTGGAAGGCGGCGACCTTGCGAAGATCATCATGGAGATCGCCGGAACCGACGCGGACCAGAACGACCAGCTGATCGTCACGGGCGACCTGGAACTGAACAACGGCGTGGTTTTGCTGGAATTTTCCGAGGGCATCCATTTGAACCAGGGGGATACGGTTACCGTGTTGTTCTCGGCTGACAACAGCGCGGATCTCGAGCCGACCTTTATCAAGGATTACGTCCAGACGCCTGCATTATTGCAGAATTTGAGTTACGTCCAGCTTGGTTCGGGCTACTGGGCCATCACCGCTGCGGCGGACTATAATGCCGTGCCGGAACCCGCGACGTGGGCGATGCTCCTGCTCGGTGTGTTTGGTCTGCTGTACACCCGAAAGCGCAGGTAATTTCAATGCAAAAATTCAGAAGTGAGGAGCCGCGAGTGGCTCCTCCTTTTTTTAGGTGTACTCCTCAAAATATCCTGCCCCCCCCTTGTAATTTCTTTCGCAGCGGGATATACTGGCATTAGTGTTTTTACAATTCAAATTTCTTTTACGAGCCAATGACTATGAAACGAACTTTAACCCTCCTTTTCATGTTGGCGCTTCTGGCGCTTCAGACGGTAAACCTTCCTGCCGCGGCCCCTTCCAACCCCAATCTGGCGCGGCGGGCGACGGCGTCGGCGACCTCCGAATACGCGGACTTTCACTCGGCTGACAAAGCGATCGACGGCCAGATTGCCGAGCCTCACAGCGGTGACTCGGGTCAGGCGTGGGCGATCAAAGGCGCGGAGGCGAAGGGTAAAGCCGAGTTTACCCTGACGTGGAAAGAACCGGTCGAGGCGTCGGAAATCGTGTACTTCGGCCGGGCCGGCGCGTCGTACATCGACGAGGGGTTCAAGGACGTCGAGGTTTACCTCAACGACTCGAAAACGCCCGTCGTGAAAACGCAGCTCAAGCCGATTGTGGAGGCCCAGAAGCTCGATTTCCCCAAGACGGCCGTGACGTCGATCACTCTGAAGTTTCTCTCCGACTACGGGCGGCCCAACTCCGGCGCGGCGGAAATCATGGTCTTTGCCGACCCCGCGACGGACGAGCACATTCACGGGATCGTTAATCCGGATCTGACGGAAGAATTCGTCGAGTCGGTGCTTCCGGACGAGATCATTTTCTGCACGCGCAAGCACAGACCCGAGCACTGGTACGCGAATTTCGGCTACTACGCCGACAGTGTGTACCATAAGCCGTACCCGGCAAATTCGGGTGGAGGGCTATACGCCTACAACGTCAAAACGAAAACGGTGCGGACCATTTTGGAGGACAAAGAAGGGATGTTCCGCGACCCCAACGTCCATTATGACGCCAAAAAAATCCTTTTCTCCTACTGCCCGGCCGGGAAAAACCACTACAGTCTGTACGAGATCAACGTGGACGGAACGGGGCTGAAGCAAATCACCGGCGTGGGGGAGGACGCGCCGCTCAAACTCCCCGTGGGGGTGGTTCCCGACGAAACGCCCGGCTGGCGCATGGCGGCCACGTGTAACCTGAACACGCGCGACTTTTCACCCCCGGGCTGGGACGACTACGAGGCGACGTACCTGCCGGACGACTCGATCGTCTTTTGCTCGACCCGGGCGAAACGCTACGTCGGCTGCTGGCTGACGCACGTCGGCACGATCTACAAATGCGACCCGGACGGCTCGAACATCATCCCGCTCTCGTGCAACGTCGAGCAGGATAATACGCCGTGGGTCCTGAATAACGGCCAGATCGCGTACATGCGCTGGGAGTACGTGGACCGCTCGCAGGTGAACTATCACCACCTCTGGACGATGAACCAGGACGGGACCCGGCAGATGGTCCTTTTCGGAAACCTGCATCCCGGCGGCGTGTTCATCGACGCGAAGCCGATCCCCGGCTCGCAGAAGATCGTCTGCTCGAACAGTCCGGGCCACGGCCAAACGGAGCATTACGGCAAACTGGCCGTCCTGGATCCCGGCGCCGGCCCCGATAAAAAGGAGTCCCTGCGGAACATCACCAGCGACGCGAATCATTCCGACCCGTGGGCGTTCGACGAGGACCACTTCATGACCGCGTCGCAGGACAAAATCATGATCATCAACGGTCAGGGCCAGCAGACCGTTCTGTTCCAACTTCCGGAGGAACTCCGCGAGCAGGGGTTCAAGGTGAACGAGCCCCGGCCGCTGGCGCCGCGTCCGCGTGAGTACGTCATCCCGAAGCAGACGGACTACTCGAAAGACTACGGCACGCTGGCGATGGCGAATCTCTACAAAGGCCGCAAAATGCAGGGCGTGAAGCCTGGGACGGTCAAGAGCCTGCTGATTTACGAGACGCTTCCGAAGCCGATCCACTACACCGGCGGCACCGAGATGATGTCGATCTTCGGCACGTTCACGCTCGAGCGCCTTTTGGGGAGCGTCCCGGTCAGCGAGGACGGCTCCGCGTACTTCAAACTCCCCGCCAACCGGCCGGTCCTGTTCCTCGCCATGGACGAGAACGGGCACTGCGTCAAGCGGATGCACTCGTTCGTTTCGGTCATGCCGGGCGAAAACACGATCTGCATCGGCTGCCACGAGGAACGGACGCTCACCCCGACGCTCGACGACCGGAACCGTCTGTTCAAGATGATCAACAACGACGAGCCGGCCGAGATCCAGCCCATCACGGACATGAAGGACCTCGGACCGGATTTTCACGGCGTGTTCGACTTCCCGCGTGACGTGCAGCCGATCCTGGACCGCCACTGCGTCGAGTGCCACAACACGCGGCGCGAGGACGGCGGCGTCAATCTCTCCGGCCACTGGACCCCGATGTACACGATCAGCTACACGCATTTGAGCTGGTACAATCTGCTCGGCGACAATCGAAACCGGGCGGTGAGTAACTTCGAGCCGTACGAGATCGGGACCGGTTCCAGCCGGCTGGTCAAGCTGATCGAAGAGGGGCACCAGGGCGTGAAAATGCCGCCGGAAGAGCAGGCGGTCATTCGGCACTGGATCGACGCCGGCGCGAACTTTGCCGGCACGTACGCTGCTGAAGCCTCTGGCGGAGTTGGGTATTATATGGCTAACAATCCCGTTTGGAATCAGAAAACATGGCCGGAGCAGGTTGCTATGCGAGAAACCATTTCTCGACGCTGTGATGGTTGTCATGCGCCTACAGAACAGGATAAAAAACGCGGAAGTTATAGCATTTCCGGAGACAATTATTCGTCAGCCAACCCCAGAAAACGATCGTATCGCACCGTCGCTCACGACTTGTGCGAAGGCAACGCCCGTTACTCCCGCATGGAGATTTTCGACCTTTCGTACCCCGAGGAATCGAAGGCGCTGCTCGCTCCGCTGAGCCGGTCAGCCGGCGGCTTGGGCGTTTGTGAAGCGAAGGCAGGAAAACCGGTTTTCGAGTCCACCGACGACCCTGACTACCAGACGATCCTCAAGGGGATCCAGCGCGGGCGCGACTACATCCTCAACGAGGATAATCGGTACTCGATGATCTACCGCGACCCGAACAACGGCGACGCGCCGCAGGCGTTCCGGCCCCGCTGGGCGTACTTGCGGGAAATGATCCGTTATGGTATTTTGCCGACCGACGCGGACCCGAAAGCGACCTACAACCCGTTCACACTGGATGAGGAGTACTGGCGTTCGTTCTGGTTCGAGCCGGAAAAACCTTGATCCGTTCCTTTTATTAAGCCTGAACCACGATGATGACCGAATCACCTTACTCAACCCCTTTTTTCAGATTTCACGTGTGGCACGGTGGGATCCTTTTGTTCGTCATTACGTTTTTAACCGCGAATGCACTTTTGGTTGGCGCAGATACGAAGGACGTCAAGCCCATTCGTGACGGCCATTCGCATAATGACTACTGGCGTAACCGTCCCATGCTGGACGCTCTCGATCACGGTTTTTGTAGTGTCGAGGCGGATGTGTTCCTTCGTGATGGAAAGTTTTGGGCGGGGCATACAAGGGCAGAGATCCTGCTGGGCCGCAATCTGGAAACCATTTATTTTAAAACGCTCAAGGAGCGGATCGCCCAAAATGGCGGAACCGTCTATCCTGGCGTTGAGACGTTCTATTTGTGGATCGAATTCAAGGAAGACCCTGAAAAAGCGTGGGCAGCGTTATCACCGCTGCTGGAAAAGTACAAAGATATGCTTTGCTCGGTAACGGACGGCGTGAAGAAGCCCGGCCCGGTTCAGGTGATCATTACCGGCAACCGGCCGTTTAAGGCGTTTGAGGATCCCAATGGGAAAACATTTTACGCGACGTTGGACGGACGCTTTGCCGATCTGGATGATCCCAATCGTCCTGCCTGGATGGTTGGGGCGATCAATGAAAACTGGGGAAGTATCTGCTCGTGGAAGGGTAAAGGCGAATTTCCCGCGGACGAGCGTGCCAGGCTGGCGGCGTTGATCGACAAAGCTCATAATCAGGGGCGTCTGCTGCGGTTCTGGGGAGCGCCGCAAAATGCAGACTTCTGGATGGAACTGCGTCGGTTGAAAGTCGATTTTATCAACACCGACCATCTGACGACGTTCAGGAATTTTGACAGTCAATATCGTACAGCTCAGTAGTCTGACAGAAGGTCCATCACTGCGGGGAGTTTAAACAACGCTGGAAGGATCCTCCCCGCAGAAGTCTCTTTTTTAATTTTTTTCGTTTTTTTTCTCGGATTGCCCAGAAATTACAGGGAATTGGACTATAATTAAATTTAAATGATTAGATTTGGATCGGGTTTTGACTGGCCCAGACGTCCAGAATTTTGAGGAAACAAAATGAAATCAACCTTTGTGAATAGCGTGATTCATCCCCGCAGACGTGTTTTTATTTCGTGTGGTCTGGCTCTTTGTACGATGCTTTGCATGGTTGGCGGCGCGGCGGCGGACGTGGTTTCCTACTTCAATTTCGACTCCGGGAATTACGTCAATTCCCAGCTTACGCCGACTGTTTCCGGTAACCCTACGACCATTTCCGGCAAGTACGGGGAAGGGATGGACTTCGCGTTTGACGACAGATGGACATTTACCGGCGAACAGCTTGCCAATTTTCTCTCGTCGCTGGATCAAACCTGCACGATCAGTTTTTGGGCGAATGTTAAAAGCGACACGCGCTCCGATACTGGCTATAAAGTACGTAACGCATTTTGGCTCAGCAACGACGTGACATTCAACGACAGCAAAGCCGATAACCGTAACATGTTCGCACATTTCGCGTACCAGAACGGCAATGCGTATTTCGATTCCGGCACGGCCAATAACGGCTACGACCGTATCAATAAAGTGTACAACGCCGACAGCGATTACCCCGTCGGGGAATGGGTCCACTGGACGTACGTCAAGGACGCAACTGCCGGCACCATGCGCGTTTACCGCAACGGCGTCGAGTGGATGGCCGGCTCCGGCAAAACCCGCAGCGTTTCCGGCATCGTGGGAATGACGATCGCGAACCAGCTTTCCGTTCAAATGGACGATTTCGTCGTGGATAATAAAGCGCTGACGTCGGGCGAGATCCTGAACCTGGCGACGTCACAGACCGCTCTGGTTTCGGACACGATGAACCGCTCGCTGAGCAATGCCAGCATGGAGATCAGCCCCGGCGGCATCGGCTCGGTTGGAACGATGCGTTTCATCCAGCAGGAAAACATGGCTTACGGCCGCGGCGAGTACGCTTTGCAATCCTCCACGACCAACGGCGGCGTTGCGTCCCGCGCGGTGGACGGCAATACCAACACGGGCTGGGCCGGCGGCAGTATGATCCATACGGACTACAACGATAATGAATGGTGGCAGGTCCAGTTCGCCGATTCCGCCGTTCCGGTCGATAAAGTGACCATCTGGAACCGAACGGATACCGGGAGCACGAACCGGCTGGGTAACTTCACCATGAATTTTTACTTGGAAGACCCATCCGTCAACGCCAGTGCGTCGCCGGTTTATACCTATACGTATTCCGGGACGTTCCCCGGCACCGGGACGATCGACCTGCCGGAGACGTTCAACGCCAACTGGGTCCGCATCACGAACGGCGTCAAGCAGCCGCTGAACATTTCCGAGGTCCAGATCTACTCCCCGACCGATAACGGCGGCTTCTCCGCGGCCAGCAACAACGGCGCGGTGATCGACGGCAAACAGTACCAGTCGTATAACCTGACTTTGTCCGACAACTCTGTTTTGACCATGGACGTGAACGGGACCGAAAAGGATAAACTCTCCGTTTCCGGCGCGCTGAACATGGGCGGAACCCTGAAACTCAATTTCATAAACGCCAGCGCATTTACGGCCGCGGACGTTTCCAATCTTTTGTCCGCGAATTCCTTTGTCGGCAATTTCGACAGGATCGAATTTGCGGGCAGCGACGTTCAAACGTTCCTCAACAGCAACGTGGTCATTCGCAGTGTCCCTGGGGAGAACCTCAAAGCGGAGGAGATGATCCACTGGATCAGCACGCCGCAGGACAAAAACTTCGCGAACGTGAACAACTGGTCGTCCAACCCGATCAACCAGAACGTCGCGGCGGGCCTCTACGCGGGCGAGGCGGCGAACATGACGCTCAACACGTCCATGAGTCTTGGCTACTTGCACCTGGGCTACAGCGGGTCTGCCGGCGAAACGTCCCTGACGCTGAACAGCGGCGCCAACCTTTCTGTTACCGAAATGTCGGCGGGTGAAAACGCCCCGGCAACATTTACCGTCGAGTCCGGCGCGACCTTCACGGCTTCCGGCAACCTCCAAGTGGGACACGGTCCCGGTTCGGTTGGCGTTTTCAATGTAAACGGCGGTACGGTTACCGTTAACAAACTCAGGCCCGGCGTTTTCAGCGGTTCCAAAGGGATCGTCAACATTTCCGGTGGCGAAGTCACTGTGAATACCGAATCGGAAATCGGCGATGCCGGTACGGGGCAAGTTACGGTTTCCGGCTCGGGTAAACTGACTTTCAACGGCCCGGTCCGTATTGCAAACACCGGCGGTCCCAATTCGTTTATCAATATTGAAGAGAACGGCGAGATGACGGTCAGAGACCTGTTTGTCGGCCAGCGCGGAACGCTTCAGGGAAGCATGACGCTTTCGGACAATGCGAAATTGACAGTAAATGGCAATCTTCAGATTGGTACGGACGGCAGCTCGAAAGGTTCCGGTACGATGACGCTCAAGGATAACGCCTCTGTAACGGTTACCAGTTCAGGCAGACCGTATATTGGTTATAATGCCGGCACGAGTACGCTCAATATTTCAGACAATGCGACGTTTACCGTTTCCTCACCCGGTCTTGTCATTGGCGAGGCGGGAACCGGCGTCATTAACCAGACCGGCGGAACCATAACTTTAAATACAACGGCTCAGATTTATACCGGCGACGCTGCTTCAGGCACTGCAATTCTCAATATTTCCGGCGGCGAGTTTAACGCCAATAATCAATTTGTTGGCGGTACGCGCGGCAAATCGACCATCAATCTGTCGGGAACGGGCGTGATGAATCTGAACAGAGAGTTCGTCGGCGCGCCGGGTTACGCTCAATCGTCCATTTCGGTCGTCAACCAGACGGGCGGAACGATGAACGTGAAGGCGGGCATTCAATACGGGTTAAACGCCAACCAGGGGTCAGGTGTTTATAACCTTTCCGACGGTACACTCAACACCACGACGATCAAGCGTTTGGCTTCCTCAACCAATTTGAACGCGCAGTTCAACCTGTCCGGCGGTGCCGTCAATGCCGATACGATCGCGATCCCGCTTCACATGACGGGCGGAACGCTGAACGTGAAGACGATCGACACCACCATCACCACGACGGATACGTTCCAGCAGTCCGGCGGTGTTGTGACGGTTGGCGGAACGGGCACGATCGGAACGACGACCATCACGGGCAATTATCTGGCGGCGACCCAGCTCGGCGAGGCCAACATCGCCCGCACGGGAACGGCATTCCAGGATTCCAATTATAATAATACGTACCTTCCTTCGCTCGCTGCCGACGGCAACTACAATGACAGCAACTTCTCTCATACAGGCACAAGTAACGTCGCTCATTACTGGGGCGTGTCATATAACGAAGACGTCAACTTTGGCAAGGTCGTCATTTTCAATCGAAACTTTAGCGGCATTGACGTTCGTCTGACAGACGGCGTTGGTTTTTACGTTGACGTTTTAGACGCTGACGATAACGTCGTTTGGCAGTCGCAAACCTATAAAGGCGGTGGACATAAGGGATTTACCGTTGACGTTCCATATGATGTTACCGGACAGAAGATCCGTGTTGTTCGCGGCGCCGCCACTGCTGACCCGCTCAACCTGACTGAGGTCGAAGTGTACTCGTACAACCTGGCAGCGGACGTGACCAACCTGCCGACGCTGAAGTTCGAGATCAGTTCCGCTGACAATTACGACCAGCTTGTGGCGCAGGGGCCTTCATTTAACGTAGGTTCCGATCTGGCCGTCCTGGATGTAACTGTTCTGGATCTGGACGTTTTGAACGTTCCGAAGGGCTCCACCACGGAGTTCCAACTGTTTGATCTGGCGGACAACGTGGACATCTCTGGCGAGTTCGCGGATATTTTGCTCCCTGAACTGGACAATGGCGCGACATGGGATCTGTCCCGGCTCTATACCGACGGCGTGATCGCTTTGCTGGGAGAGCCGTTCTCTCCGAACGAAATTCCGGAACCGGCGACGTGGGCCTTGCTTCTTCTCGGCGCTTTCAGCCTGCTCTGCTGGCGGAAAAAATAAAAATATCGGGGGCGGCGCTGCCTGTGTCGTCCCCGATTTTTTCATAAAAAATATCTCTTCCTCCTTGTTTTTTCTCTTTTTTGTTGTAAAATAGAGAAGATATGGCGTTTGTGTGCTTTGGCTGAAAATGAGGGACGTTTATGGAACTTCTGATTTTTGTGGGATTGGTGGTGATTATCGTGGTGCTCGTGCAAACGAAGGAAGCGATTTGCGGGAAACTTGACGAGATTTCACGGAAAGTTTCACGAGAATCTTATGACCAGCCTAAAAAACCGGTATCGTCCTCCGTTTCGGATCAAATACGTCAAAAACTCGCAGAGGACCAGGAGAAAATCCAGGAAAAAACTCAGGCCACCGAGCCGATTTCCACGCCGGAACCCTCAGCGGAACCCGTTGCAGAAAAGAAACCAAAGCAGGGACTTCCGCCGATATTCGTGCAGCAAACAGAGACCGGAACAGGAAGCGCAACCAAGCCGGAATCCACTTCGGGTTGGCAGCATTTTCCTGTGGAGGAATCCCGACCCAAGTGGGACTTCAAAGCCTCGCCTGCGTGGAACTGGTTCTGGTACGGTCAGGAAGAGATCGACCCGGAAGCGAATCCCGAGTTTCTGGCTGCTTCGAACTGGCTCATCCGTTTCGGGATGCTGGTCCTCGTGCTCGGGCTGGGGTTTTTCGTCAAGTACTCGATCGACCGCGGCTGGCTCGGGCCGGAAGTGCGGATCCTCGGAACGACCATACTCGGGCTGGGAATGTACGCGGCCGGGATCAAGTTCTGGCACACGAAAATGAACCTCCTCGGTCAGGCTCTGATGGCGGGAAGCGCGTGCGTTTTGTACTTCTCGGCTTTCGGCGCAACGGAACTCTACCACCTGATCCCGCGCGGGATGGGCTTCAACTGGTGCCTTGCCGTCACGCTCCTGCTGGTCGTTACGGCGCTGCGCTGGAACAGTCGGCTGGTGGCCGTTCTGGGGACGCTGGGCGCGTACCTGACGCCGGTTTTGTTCCCGTTTATTCTGGATGAGCAGATGGAGCTGATGCTTTACCTCGCGCTTCCGGCCCTTGGAATTCTGGCGATCCGGCGTTTCCGGGAGTGGGTTTTGCCGCTCTGGATCGCGTTCTGGGGAAATCTCGCACTTTTGTCATGGAGTGCCATTCCGCCTTGGGAAGCAACCAAACCGGAATTTTTGTGGAACCTCCAGGTCCAGATCGTTTCGATCCTCTTTTTCATGGGCGTTTTCCATCTCGCGGCTCAGCGGCGGGTCCGGAATCTGGTCACGGCCGCGACGCCCGGCGACCTGGCGCTTGAGGCGCTGAACGGCCTTTTGTTACTCTGGTTTTTAACGGATTCGCTTTGCTTTTTGCCTTCGATCCCCGTGAAACTTTATGGTTTGCCCGGGCTGAAGATGAACGCGCAAATGGCGTGGCTCGGGATCCCCGCCGCCGGGTATTTGCTTGCGGCTTTCCTGCTGAAAAAGAAGCCGGAAAATCTTACTTTCCGGGCGATGAACCTTCTGTTGGCTCTCTTGGTCCTGGCAGTTGGTTTGTCGAACGCGCTGGTATTAAGTCCGATCGTTCCGTCCGTGCTCCTGCTGCTTTGTATCCCGTTCCACAGTGCGTGCCAGAAGGTCCCGAGCAATGCGGCGGTCCAGATCGTGCGCTTTTTCGGGAGTCTGATCGCGATCTGTATTTTGTGCGCTACGGTTTTCTGGCCGTACTATATGCTGGAAGACTCGGCATTTCTGGACCGGTTCCTGCGTGCGGGCCTTCCGGGAGTGAGCCTCATTTTCCTGGCGCTCAGCGCGTACAGAGTACGGGACTCCCAAACACTTGCAAACTCCCGGGAATTCGCCTGGTTCTTCGGCGTTCTGGCGGCTTTACAGCTTTTCGCCTGGCTGACGATCGAGACGTGGGTGAGTGCGGGCCATTACCTGCCCTCCATGCGGCAGGGCGCCCTTTCCATCGCGTGGACGCTCTTCGCGCTGGGGCTTTTGATCTTTGGCCTGAACCGCAAAATCAGGGCTTCGCGCCTCGTTTCGCTGGTTTTATTTGCCGTGACGATCTGGAAAATCTTTTTCATCGACCTGGCCGAGCTGGAGCAGATTTACAGGATCTGCGCGTTCGTGGCGCTTGGCCTGCTGATCCTCGCGGGCGGTGTGATTTATTTGCGCTGGGAGACATTCGGACTGAAAAAACCGTAGGCTCTGGTTTGTCATTCGTAATGCGTAATTCGTAATTAAAAAAAGAACAGGTTTTTTCTGAAACCTGTGCTACGTGAAGTGATAATTGTGAATTACGCATCACGTGTCAAGAAAGCGTCTTTCCGTTCTCACGCGGAGCTGTGGAGCCGCGGAGGATCAGAGAATGGGCAGGCGCGAATTATCAACCATCCCAACACTAAAACTCTGCATCTGAGCTTCTCCGCGTGAGGCAAAAAGTAAGGTTTATCCGACAAGTGTGTCGAAATTTTTGAAATTTTTTTCTTTTTTTCGTCAAATTCTTGTAAATTTCCGGAATTGGTGTATAATTTTACGCATAGAATAAAGACTTTCCATGTACTTTTGAGGAGTAACAGAGAATGAAACGCACAAGTGGCCTGATCCTCGCCAGTATTTCGAATATTAATATTTTATTTGCCGCATTGCTGGTTTGGAGCGGACTGGTTTCCGGCGCCGCGGCGGCTCCCGTTTCCATTTCGATCAACTTCGGCCCTCATTACGGCGCGCCGACCGGCGGCGATCTGGGGGCGGTCCCCGTCAATTTTCAGTACTGGAACAACGCAGGAGAAGGAACCAATACGACTACCGGAACAGGCAGTGCCGATATTGGTACCAACAAAACCGGCACCATTAGTTTGATCAGCAACACCGGTGCGGAAACGGGCGTTTCCGGGACGTGGAGTTCCAATAATACGTACCGGTATGGCGGGACGCGCCCAACAACGACGAACAACGCGATTTTGTACTACGGGTATCTGGACGATGGCGGTAATCATGCGAACTTCAGCATGGACTCTCCGTACTTCAATTACGATGTTTATTATTATGCGGCTACGGACAGACCCTCGACTGAGACTACTCCGCATCGTTATGTGACGATCAACTCTACTAATTACTGTGGCGGCAGTGCCGGAACCATCGTGGGAACCGCCAACTGGGGAACGAGTGTCTCAGGGAATATTGCCTCATTGACTGAAGGCGTAAACTATTTGAGAGTTTCTTCTGATGCTTCAGTAATTTCAGTTCAAGGCGCTGCAAATGATGGTCAAAATCACCGCGGCAGCTACGGCGCTTTGCAGATCGTCAACACGACAAACTCGCAATCGACGACCACGGCCGAGAATTCTCTGATTTTGGCGAACGTGAGCTGGACGAACGACCTGACGGGCGCGACCGGTGAGGGGTTCAACGCCTCCGCTTACGGTTACAGAATTCTTTATACCGGAGCGGAAGAAACGTTTACGGTCGATTTGAACGGCGCGACGACCAATTTGCCCAACATTAAACTGATCGGCACGGCGACCGATCTCGTGTTTACCGGTACGGTCAGCCAGTTGGGAAAAACGAATACGGTCATGGACCTTACCCAAATGGCTGAGACGGTAAGCATCCCCAACATTGCTCAAGTGGCCCCGCAAGCCGCGGTCAAACTCGGCTCGAATACGACGTTTGCCGCAATGCCGACCACCGAGGGGAGTATTCCCGGCGCGTACTATGTCGAGGGGACCACGGTCAGTTTCGCCAAAATTGCAAAAATTGTAAATGAAGACCAAACGGCGAGCTACTTTCTTGCCCCTGTGGTGCCAACTTATGCGGCTGAGCCGACGGATGGGATAGATCTGAACGTCAACGCCAAAATCACAGATAATGCGCCCCGAACGCTCAATTCTCTGACCAGTACTTTCGACTATGTAAACAACAGTGCGCTGACCATCACCTCCGGCATGATGATGTTCGACAACCGGAACCACTGGGTCCAGGGCGGCGGTACGATCACCTCCGGATACCAAAACGCCGACGGCGAGTACGATCTGTACCTCTGCGCGGTGGGGACCTCCATTGATATGCGCGTTGACAAATCCACGATCGTTGACAATCCCAACGGAAAACTCAATCTGATCAAAACGGGCACCGGCCCGGCTTCCATTACCCGGGCAACCAGCGCGAATACCTATTCCGGAAAAACGGTCGTGCTGGAAGGAAAACTGCTGATCGGCGAGTCCATTCGCTCGACGGATTTTTATGTTGCCAGTGGGGCGCAGCTTGATTTTGCCTGCAAGTCTTACAATGGCAGCTATGATTTCGGAGATTTGACCTTTACCGCGACGAAACTGTCCGGTAATGGAACCATCCAGATCGGCAATAGTGATGGCAGAGTCACATTGAACGTTCAGGACGTCACCAACGACGGGTCGAAGTTTTCGCGGGTCAACGCCTACGGGAAGGCGCTCAACCTGACCAATTCGGAACTACGCGCGGCTGTGGTCGATAATAAAAGCGTGATCACGCTTGCAAATTCTACCCTTACGGCGGATCAGATCTGTGGCAGCGAGGGGGCCAAAATCGTGGTTCCGGCGGATTCTGCTTTGAATGTCGGGACCATCGCCGGTACGGTGACGCTGGAAATTCCTGCCAATGTCACCAAGACGTTTGATACGGTGATCGGCGGTGCCGGCGAACTCGTTAAAGACGGCGCGGGAAAGATGACGCTTTCCGCCAATAATACGTACTACGGCGGAACGACGGTTAAAAATGGCACGCTGGAACTGACGGTCCGCGCTGGAACGGGCGCTTTGGCGCCTCGTGCCCCCATCACCGTTGACGGCGCCACCTCGCTCCTTACCGGTCATGGTGACATTCTGGGTTATACCGGCGGGGCGGTTGGACGTCTGACACTTCAAAACGGCGGGACGCTTAAAAACGACTTGGCCGGTACGCATATCACGGTCAATAACGTGGTTTACATGAATAACGGTGTTATTGCCGCGGAAGGCAACGGGACAAGCAATTCGTATAATTACCTGTTTGATAACGCTTTCCACGTGACGGCCGGGACGGATAATCTGATTTCCGCAAATGGCATCTGGCTTCGTGTTCTTGGCAGTACTCCTTTTGAGCCAGGCGACGTTGCCGGTTTGTTCGATGTGGCCGAGGACGCGAAATTAACGATTTCCTCCGTGATCGTCTCGAATTCTACCTCGAATTTGACGAAGGCCGGCGCGGGCGAACTGGTGCTGACGGCAAACAGCACGTTCCAAAAAAACCTGGTCGTTAACGGCGGTACCGTGGACCTGACGCAAGGCAAACTTTATTCCGGCGCTTACGTCAGCACCGGCGAAGTTTTCGTCAACGAAGGCGGAACGCTCAAGGTCAACAATTTCGGCTATTCCGATGGCGGAAAAGCGTCTCTGGGTGGTTTGACCTACTCGAATCAGGGGTCCACGAATTTCCACATGAACGGCGGTACGGTCCAGATCACCGAATCGTTCGGCGAGTCGATTGGCCGTAAAATCGAATTGCAGGACAACGGCGGGACGCTCGATCTTGCCGAGGGCGTGAATCTTGTCCTTACGGCCGACATTCACGGCGCCGGCGGCCTGACCAAAGCGGGCGCGGGGACGATGGAACTGACGTACGCCAACGAATACACCGGCGGAACGACCGTTTCGGGCGGGTACCTCAAACTCACCAACGATGCGGTTCGGGACAACGGCTCGATGACGGTCGCACAAGGCGCGACGCTGGAATACGCTCTGGCCGAAGATCAGACGAAAACCGTTACGTTCGGCGCCGAGACCCCGTTCGCCAGCGAAGGCACGGTCCTCAAAACCGGCGCCGGCACGCTGAAGATCGATGCCGCGGAGAACAGTTTCGCCGCCACGACGCTGACCGTCAAAGAAGGCCGGCTGGATATGAAATCGTACCTCACCGGTCGGCTCGAAATCAACAACGGCGCGGTCTTCTCGCCGGGTAACTCGATCGGGAAACTGAACGTGGACGGCACTTTCGCCCTCGGAGAGGCGCTGGATGGCGCTGAGCTTGCGACGATCATCATGGAAGTCGGCGGCCCGGCCCCGGAGCAGAACGACGAACTGGTCGTCACAGGCGACCTGGAGCTGAACAACGGCCAGATCGTTCTGGAACTGGCGCCGAACTACTCGTTGGGTGGGGGCGATAATTTCACCGTGATTTTGTCGGCCTTGAACAGTGAAGAATTCGCGCCGACCTTCATCGAGAATTACGTCGTGGCGCCTGACTGTTTCAGGGAGCTGAGCTACACGCGCCTCGATTCGGGCCTCTACGCCATCACCGGTTCGTTCGACGCCAATGCCGTTCCGGAACCGGCGACGTGGGCGCTGCTTCTGCTCGGCGCGGCGGGCCTGTTTTGCTGGCGGAAGCGGAAGTAAATCGGGAATGAGAAATCAGGAGTGTGAGGCTGCGGCTTTGCACTCCTTTTTCTGTTTAAACGAATGACTGGAAAAGTATTGTAAATCACTAGGCGCTTACCAATCGGAAAGGGCAACTTATGAAAAAATCTCCTGTGTTCTTTGTTTTGGTATTGGCTCTCGCAGCGGCGTGGGTTTGTAAACTTGCGGCTCAGGAAAACATTTCTCCGAGGCCGGAACTCATTTTGGCGGACTTCGAGACCGACAATTACGAGGGTTGGCAAGCGGAAGGTGATGCTTTTCAGCTTCGGGACTCTGGTGCGATGTATCGCGGCGGAATGGGAGCGGTGTTCGGTTTCCACGGTCAAAAACTGGTCAATACGTATGCTGCCCCGGGCGATGATAAAGCGATCGGAACGCTGACTTCGCCCGAATTCAGGATTGAGCGGAAATACATTACTTTCCTGATCGGCGGCGGCAATTTCCCCGGTGAGACCGGCATCGCGCTGTACGTGAATGGCGAAAAAGTCGCGGAACAGACCGGCCTGTACAATGTTCCGAATCAGGGGGATGAAGGACTCCAGCTTCGGTTCTGGGACGTTTCCAAATTTCAGGGCAAAACCGCGCGGATCGTGATTTTCGACAAAAAAAACGGTGGGAACTGGGGCCATATCAAGGTGGACTTCATCTGCCAGACGGACATTTTGCCTGACCCGGCTTCCAACGTCATATCGATCGCGAAAGAATCCAAGGCCCGGGAATATGACCCCATGATTTTCGGCCACTTCATCGAGCATTTTCACCGTCAGGTTTACGGCGGGATATTTGAGCCAGGGTCACCTCTTTCCGACGAGCTGGGGCTTCGCAAAGACGTGATCGAAGCACTGCGCGAGATTAAAGTTCCGATCGTCCGCTGGCCGGGTGGCTGCTTCGTTTCCGCATACCATTGGAAAAAGGGCGTCGGGCCCAACCGTCAGCCCGCGTGGGACAAAGCGTGGCACGTCGAGGAGCCGAACACATTCGGGACGGCCGAGTACATCCAGTGGTGCCGGAAAATCGGCGCGGAACCGTACATCTGCACGAACGCCGGGACAGGCACGCCGGAAGAAATGAGCGACTGGGTGGAATACTGCAATCTCAACGTCGGCGAATTCGGCCGCCTGCGTCAGGCGCACGGGTTCAAAGAGCCGTTCAACGTCAAGTACTGGAGCGTCGGGAACGAAAACTGGGGCCGGCACGAAATGGGCGCCAAAACCGTCGGCGAGTGGGGCGACTTCGTCCGCGAATCCGGCAAGCTGATGCTCAACACCGACCCGGACGTTAAACTCTTCGCCGCAGCGCTCCCGAACGAAAACTGGACGCTTCCGCTGCTGGAAAAGGCCGGCTACCTGCTCAACTACGTTTCCATTCACGGCTACTGGGATCACTTGGCGGGGACGAATAATCCGTTGCCCTATATGGAGTGCATGATGCGGACGCAGAGACCGGAAGGGGAGATCCTGCGCACGATCGCCGTTTTGGATAAAACCGGGATGCGCGGGAAAGTGTTCATCGCCTTCGACGAGTGGAATCTCCGCGGCTGGCACCATCCCGGCATCGGCGCGGTCCACCCGCACATGGACATCGAGGCGCGGGACAAAAACGACATTAATTCCACCTACACGATGGCAGACGCACTCTTCTCGGCCTGTTTCCTCAATTCCTGCCTGCGTCATTGCGATGACGTGAAGATCGCGTGCTTTTCGCCGATCGTCAACACACGAGGCGCTCTGTACGTCTATCCGCAGGGACTTGTGAAACGGACGACGTACCACGTTTTCTGGATGTACGTCCACCTGCTTGAAAAGAACGTGATGCCGGTTTTCGTTCAGTCCGCACCGCTGAAGTGGAACAATAAACAAACTCCCAGGATCGACGCGGTTTTAAGCGTAAACGACGATCAAACCCGGTACGTTCTGGCTGTGGTGAATAAAGACCCGGAACAGACGGCAGAGGTCAAACTGGATTTCCTCGCCGGGCTGAAAAACGGGCAGGAAACGCTGGAAGCCACGGTTTTGAGCGGCGCTTCGCCGGATGACTTCAACGACGTCGGGGCTGAAAAACGCGTCCTGCCTCAAAAAACGGCTATGAAAGTCCAAAACGGCAAAGTCACGCTGGGGCCGCACTCGCTGACTTTCATTGTCATCCCGGCCAAGTAATCTCCGGATTTGAAAGAGCAAAGAAAAACCTCCCCGTGTTTTCGCACGAGGAGGTCTTTTTATGGAAACACGCCCGGCGGGGGTCGAACCCACAACCTACGGATTAGAAGTCCGTTGCTCTATCCAATTGAGCCACGGGCGCATCTCAGGAAACCCGCCGGATGACGGATCTCCTGAATACGTGATTTAAACTCATTTCAGAGCGGCGGTCACGTCAGCCAGCGAACCGGCGGAACCGAGCTTCTGGTTCTTGTGGACGATGTAGTCAGCGTAGTTCTTCATGAAGACCTTGCCAGACGGACGAAGGTCGAAAACTTCCGGATGGAGAATGAATTCTTCACGAAGCGTGGCGCACCAGACCAGACGGCCGTCCGTGTCGATGTTGATCTTCGTCACGCCGAGCTGCGAGGCTTTGAAGTATTCGTCTTCGTTCACGCCCGAAGCGCCAGCCAGATGACCGCCGGCGATGTTGATGCGGCGGACCCATTCCTGCGGAACGCTGGAGGAACCGTGCATGACGAGCGGGAAGTTCGGTTTCACGGCGTTGACCGCTTTCTGGATCTCGGTCAGAACGTCGAAGTGAAGGCCCTGCGTGCCCGAGAATTTGAACGCGCCGTGGGAAGTTCCAATGGCGACGGCCAGAGAGTCACAGTTCGTCAGTTCGATGAACTTCGCGGCATCTTCCGGACGGGTCAGTTTCACGGAACCAACGACGTCTTCCTCAACACCACCGAGCTGGCCCAGTTCCGCTTCGACCACGACGCCCTTTTCGTGAGCGGCGTCCACGACGCGCTTCGTGATCTCGACGTTCTTCTCGAATTCTTCGTGCGAGGCGTCGATCATGACGGAAGAATAGAAACCGCTCTTAATGCAGTCGTAGCAGACTTCTTCCGTTCCGTGGTCAAGGTGAACCGCGAAAATGGCTTCCGGGAACACTTCGTCGCAAGCGCGGATGATGCCTTCCAGAATGCGCGTGTCGGAATAGTCACGGGCGCCGCGGGAAATCTGGATGATGAACGGAGCGGCCTTCGTGTTGTCAACCGGGTCCGAGTTCTTGCCGGATTTGCCCAGGTTGCCGCGGAAAAGACCAACGGCCTGTTCCATATTGTTGATGTTGTAAGCACCGATGGCGTATTTGCCGTAAGCCTGTTTGAACAGTTCGGTAGTGGTAACGATCATGGAAACCTCCCTTTAGGTTGAAAAGTAGGAAAAAAGGTTTAAATCAAATGAATCCTTGTATTGTTTACTGCGCCGCCTGTTTTTTCAGCTCGATCCGCACGTTATCGAGGTCGATCGTCGTCGTGTTATGACCCAGGGCTGCGAAGACCAGGCAGTCAAATTCCTTCCACGCCGGATTGCGGATCGGCCGGACGAACGTCCGCGTTTCGCCCCCCTTCGGCGTGATTTTTACCGTGTACGGCTCGCCGTCGGCCGGGAAGTTCGGGACCAAAAGCTCGACGTGGACCCAGTCCGTCGCCGGAACTTTGAAAGTCTCGTCGTGGAAGTAAACCCCATCAGGCTTGACCCGAAGCGTAGCGGCAATTCGGTACTGTGAGCCTTCGTCACGGACTTCCGCCATCAGGTCGGCCCCTTCCGCGACGCGCACGTCGAACGAAACGTAAACCATTCCGGGGTCCGTGTAGTTTGTATTGTACTGCCAGAACGGATCGAACTCGTACTGCTGGTCCGGTGTGTCATAGATCCTGAGGAAGTGATTCCCGTTTTCCTCCAGGATTTTGAGCGAGCCGGGATTTCCGTGCGGTGAGGTCTGACGAACCAGGTTTCTGCGCGGCGTCTCGAAATCGTCCATGAGCGCAAACGGCGGGAGCGCCGGCCCGTCCGGAGCGAAGACCACCTCCGGCCAAACCCAGTTCTGCGCCTCTTTCACCCAGGCGGGATCGTCCTTCAAAACGCCAGCCTGCGTGAAGTCAAACGGCTTGAAACCGATTTTCTCCAAAACCGGCTTCGATGCGTCCGTAAAGCGGAAATCGAAGTTTTTCACGTCCTGGAAACACGGGTCCGCGATCACGCTGTGCTGGTCCTTCCCGAGCTTCTGCCACTCCTCGAAGGAAAGCTCCTGGAAGTCGATCGCGTGGTCATCGCCGTAGTTCCAGTAAATGTTCCGGTCCTCGTTGGAGTACGGGTTTTTCCACTGCCCGTGCAGGAGCGTCTGGCCGGCGGAGGAGTCGTACACGATGATGTTCTGCTCCAGCGTGAACGACGTGTGCTCTTCCGGGCGTGAGCGCTGCAACTGATTCTCGAGGCTGAAGGCGAAAATGTTGTTCCGCAGCAAATTGTTCTCGCCGTAATGCTGGTGGAAGTTCCCGGTGTGCGTCTGGTACACCAGATTGTTCTCCATCAGGATGTCGGAGGACCCCTCGTCCGTATAAAGGCCCATGCCGCCGCGGCCGTACCGATTGTACGAGTACACGTCGTGGATCACGTTATTCGAAACGGTCGTCCCGGGTGAGATACCAAGGGAATAAACCCCGCCCATATCGGAAAGGACGCCCTGACCGATGTGGTGAATGTGGTTGAATTCGATGTGATTTTCGACGGCGACCGACTTGGAGTAGCCCCAGACCCAGCCGAGCGAAACGCCCGTGTAGTACCCGTCCGAAATGTCGTTATGCAGGACGGAATTTTTGGGCGCGTGGCCGATCCAGACGCCGATCCCGCCGAGGTCGATCTGGCCGTAATGCCGAACGATGCAGTTCTGGACGAGGTTCCCGGAGGAAAGGTTTTCCGGGGCCAGATCCGTACCGTGGCCGGGGCCGATGCGCACGCCGCCCGCGCCGAGGTCTTCCATCAGCGTTTTCTCCACGCGGCAGTTCGTGCAGCCAACGTGGAAGTGGAAGGCGTACCCGCCGATGTGTGTCACTTTGCAGCCCGTGAATTCCAGCCCGTCGGCGTAGTTCGCCAGAATGGACGCAGGTGAGCTGATGGCCGACTGACCGACCGATAGGCCTTTTTCCGGAAGGTTCCAGACGTCACACGTGAACGTGATGTTCTGGAACTTGATGTTTTTGACGCGGGAGTCCTGCGTGCCGTTGAATTTCAGGAAACCGGACTCCTCGAACGGCTTCGGCCCCATTGGGGCGAGGAAACGGACGTTTTCCGGTGTTTCGCCTTCGCGGGGAATGTAGATGCACGTCCCGTCACGCTTCAAAAGGAATTCGCCCGGCTCGTCCAGCGCGGATTCGATCCCCTCGACGTGATAGCGCTGATTCTTGCCCCACCAGCAAATGTCCCAGCACGCGGGACCGGTAAGCGTCACGAGGTTTTTGGCCGTGTCCACGCTTTCGACCCGGTGAAATGACGTTTCCCAGGAGTGGTACAGGAGGATCTTCACGTCCCGCGGATTCGGCATTTGGGCGATTTCGGCGAAAATCGCGCGGTCCGGCTCGCGGGGAGAAAACTGCGTTTTGGGGTTTTCCTCGCTGACCTCCTGAATGTACAGGTAGCGGTCGCCGCCAGGAACGTCCGCGTTCGGTGTGCGGGCGAGCTGGGCGCGCTGGCCCCCGACGAAAAGCGACTCAAACCAGAAATTCCCGTCCGCGACGTCCAGGATCTTCGTCACGAACCAGCCGTTCGGAGCGGCTTTCCAGCCGGTGATCTCGATCCCGCGGGTGAAAACAGGCGGCTGAGTTGGGTCTGCTGCCTCATAAACCGTGTTGGAATCGTCGGCAGTAAACTCGACCGGATCCGCGAAAAAGTACTCGCCAGGAGCGATTTTGACCACGGCGGTCTGACCGGGATTCTGAGAGTGCCAAGCACGTATCTCATCACGGACCTGAGCCAGAGACTGCCCCGGACGGAATTGAAATTCCTGTGCGCTCAGCGTGGACGCGAGGCAGAAGAAAAAAGCGAAAATGACGGCACCGTGTTTCATTTGCAAATAATTAATTGGCGAGCGAGATGATAAATTCTATACCATTATAGCCATTTTAATTTTTTTGTCACGTGGGGGGGAGGAAAATTTTTCAACTTTTTTCAAATATTTTCCCTTTTTTCGCGTCGGGCCTCTTGTTTTCTCTGGAAGTTGTATTAAAATACGAAGATAGTTTTCATTTGTTAAATATTAACCAATCGTTCACTGGAGTTTGACCCATGAAATATTACCTTGGTATCGATCTTGGCGGAACCAATACGAAAATCGGGATCCTTGACGAAAATGGGAACATCGTCGCGAAAGGCTCGGTCCCGACACACATTCAGGAGGGCCCGGAAGCCGCCTGTCAGCGCATTGCGGGGGGCGTTGATGAAGTTTTGGCTCAGGCCAACCTTACACGCGCCGACATTGCGAAGGCGGGGCTCGCCTCTGCCGGCCCGATGGATATTCCGGGGCGGACGCTGCGCGAGACGGCCAATCTGGGGGAGAAGTGGAAATACTGCCCGATTGCCGACATGATGAGCGAAGCGTGCGGCATTTACCTCGAATTCGCCAACGACGCGTCGGCCGCCGCTTTCGCGGAATACTGGGTCGGAAAGGGCAAAGACGCGAAGAAGCACACGGTCAACCAGCAGGGCGTCGTGACGCTCGACAAACCGATCACGAGCATGGTCCTCCTGACGCTCGGCACCGGCATCGGCTGCGGAATCATCATCAACAAAATGGTCTATGACGGCGAACACTCGCAGGGGGGCGAGTACGGCCACGCGCTGATCGACACGACTCCGAACGCCCGAATCTGCGGCTGCGGCCGGCCCGGGCATTACGAAGCGTACGGGAGCGCCACGGCGGTAATTTCCCGCACGAAAGAGATCATCGACTCCGGCGTGAAAACCTCCCTGGCGGCCCGTCGGGCGGACCTCGACACGATTGGCGCCAAAGTCGTCGCGGAAGAGGCCCAAAAAGGCGATGAAGTCGCCATGCAGATCATCCTCGACACGGCAAAGTACCTCGCCATCGGGATCGTGACCCTCATGCACACGATCGACCCGGACGCGATCTATCTCGGCGGAGCCATGACCTTTGGCGGGAATGAGTCGGAACTGGGACGCACGTTCATCAAGGCGATCCGCGACGAGATCAAAGTCCGAGCCCTGCCGACGTGCTCGGCCACGACGATCGTCGATTTTGCGGCCCTCGGCGGTGACGCGGGCTTCATCGGCGCGGCGGGGATCGCCAGGGCGATGGAGTGAAATGATGCGGAGATGACGTTTCCAGCGTCGTTGGAAAACAGCAATTAATTCAGACGACACTGGAAGCGCTGTCCCCGTAAGGGGTCGTTCGCGTAAAGAGTTATCCCTGCAAATCTTAACTATCTTTTTTATTTTGCTCAAACTGATTTCTTCGCAAGTTGGTAATTTTCATCTTGAGACGTGCCCGATAAAGAAAAAGGTACTTTTGACTTTTTTAAAGGAATCAGAATCATGCGTAATATTTTTCGGGACGAGACAGGAAGCCTGACGCTGGAATGGATTTTTTTATTTTCACTTCTCGTTCTGGGAATCGTTGGCGGTGTGGCCACTCTGCGTAACGCGATGATTCTGGAAGCAGGAGAGAGCGCTGGCGCGGCGGCCGGGTTGGACGACAGTTACACCGTTGCCCCGCCGCCGGCTTTGAGTCTGGATTCGCAGCCGAGCGCAACGATCAATGGTTTCGAATATGATACCGGTCCCAACAAAGTTAAATTTGGAGATTCTGCAGGATTATAGAAAACTCAGGCCCTAGTCCAAATTTCTTAATTCCCGACTTTGGAACTGGTCGTTTATGTGTTCGGTGGCCAGTTTTCCCGGTGTAAATGTGATTGCGTAATGGCGTTCGACCTGTACCCGTTCACCAGTTTTAGGGTTGGTCGCCAGGTGTGGTTTACGCTCTTTGACTTCGAAAATCCCAAAATTTCTCAACTCGATGCGCCCGTGTTCTGCCAGCGCCTCGAGAATCGTATCGAGGGTACACTGCACCATGGTGCCGGTAAACTGTTGGCTGCACTGCATTTTGTCGGAAATGGTCAGAACAAGTTCTTTTTTGGTAACTGTTTTCATCTTCTTGAGTCCGTAATAATTCTTTGGTCTTACTTTTTCATCATCATACGCCGTTCCTCCGCAGCCGCAGGACGGGAATAAATCGGCAGAAGGTTCCAAATATCATCGCGGCGGCCTGCCTGATAAAGCCGAAACCCCATTTTTCCCATCTGCGCAACACTCGGCGTCCAGAATTCCGCCGGAACGGTTGGAAGATTTTCTGGCAAAAAACGGGCCTTTTGCGCAAGTACGGGCCCGGAGAGAAAGGTTCCGTCCGGAACATTTTTGACCCAGTCTTCCAGATCAATCATGCGTGTTTCGTCCAGAGGAGCCATAAGGCCATCCATGCCGCGCTCATAATTCCGGACTACGACCTCGCCCCGCTGGGCATCCAGGCCGATTGAAACCCGCGCAAATTCCTGGGGAACCGCCTCGGCAAGAATGTCCAGCGTGTTCAGCGCGATAACGTCAGCGCCGACCGCCCAGGCGAAAATTTTGGCGAAAGTGATCCCGACCCGCAGCCCCGTAAAAGAGCCGGGCCCTTGTGACACGACGATCAACTGAACATCCGTAGGTTTCCAGCCCGTTTGAGCCAGAAGATCACGGACGGCCGGAGCGAGGTACTGCGCACTGCGCTGCTGGGGGGGAAGAGTCGTGGAGGCCAGAACGTTTTCGTCGTCCAGCAGAGCGGCGCTCGCGGACATTTCGATTGTTTCAAACGCTAAAATTTTCATGATTCGGGGTCAGGTTCGTCAGAGAAGGGACGAAAATTTTTAAAAATTTTTTGAAAAAATGAAAAAATTTTTTCAGGGAAAAGGGCTTTTTAAGGTCAAAACGACTGTACTCAAGCAGTAAAAAAATGATTTTTAACCGAAAAAATACGATTAAAACGCAATTTCGGCTGAATCTTTCTTAATAGCTTGACAAATTTTAAAATTTTTGCAAGGGGGGCCTCGACGAAAATCGAATTTATGGGATAATAGAAAAGGTATTTTGTAATTTGATTTAATCGGGTTTGTGCCGAACTCCCAAAAGAAAGGGGTATAACGTGAAACGGGCGATTATTAGCGACATCCACGCCAATCTGGAGGCGCTGACGGTTGTGATGGATGATATTGAAAAACAGAATGTTGATGAAATTATATGTTTGGGTGATGTCATTGGGTACGGTGCCAACCCGCTGGAGTGTCTTGACATCGTTATGGAGAAATGCAAAGTTTGCCTTATTGGGAATCATGAACAAGGAGCGTTGTTTGATCCGGACGGGTTCAACGGCAATGCCATGAAAGCCATTTTTTGGACCCGGGAACAGCTTTCAAAACCGTCAGAACGCCGTGACGAGCGGTGGGAGTTCCTGAATATGAACCCACGCAGATACTTTGACGAGAACTGGAAGGCTCTATTTGTGCACGGCTCACCGAAAAATCCGCTAAACGAGTACATCTTCCCGGAAGATATTTACAATCCCAAGAAGATGGAAATTCTTTTTAACCTCGTGACACACATTTCATTTCAGGGCCACACGCACGTTCCGGGAATCTTCACCCAGGACGGGCAATTTCTTATGCCGGAAGAGATGAATTTTGAGTTTGATTTTTTGCCGGAACACAAATATCTCGTGAATGTGGGGTCGGTTGGTCAGCCGCGTGATTCCATTAAGGATTCATGTTACGTGACGGCGGAAGATTCCGATAATGGGATTCATCTGGTTTACCATCGTTTGGAGTATCCGGTTCAGGAAGCGGTGGATAAGATCATGCAAACTCCCGAATTGGATAACTTTCTTGGTGAGCGCCTCCTTTTGGGACGGTAAACCAATCGTTTTGGACCTTCATTCATTTGGTGAAATACTCACTTTTCATTTTCCATAATTAATCAAAATGCCACAGTTTATTCAACCACCACAGCAGAAATATCGTCCTTCCTCCTCGAATAACAAAGCGCCTCAGAATCAACCGCCTCAAGGGGGCTGTTCGCAATTCTTTTTCCTGTTGGCGATCCTTCTCCTTTTCAACCTCCTGGTCATGCGTGCCTGTGCGCCGGAAGATCAGGGGCAGAACGAAAACTCTTCGTTAACTCAGGCCCTCGAATCTGTCACGGCTCCTGAGAAAATGGAACCGTCGGAAAAATCTGAAAAGGCTGTTGATTCCACGAAGACCGAAACTCCGGCGGAGATGTTGGAAACACTTCCGACAGAAGTTTCCAATCCGGAAACTGCGCCTGCGGAGAATGCGGTTCCTGCCGAAAAGGCCGATCCAGCCGATGCAATGGCGAAACCGAATATGAATCCGGTCGAGTACCTGACGCTTGGTTCTGTCGATCCGGCAAGCCCGTATCGGATGCTGGTCACGCTGACTTCGGAAGGCGCTGCGGTGGCCCGTGTCGAAATGAACGAGGCCCGGCTCGCAAGTATGAGCGATGAGAAAGACTTTAAAGGCGGCTATCTGGGCGAGATGAACTGCGATGAAGACACCGATGCTGTCGGTGGCGCGCTGGTTCAGGTCGTTGGAGCTGGAACGCCCGCCAAAGCAGCGGGGATACTTCCGGGTGACCGGATTTTGAAGGTGAACGGTCAGGAAGTCGCCAATGCGGTCGTTCTGACTGAAACGGTCAGAAAATTCCGACCGGGAACGAAAATATCTCTGGATGTAAACCGTGCAGGGCAGGAAATCAAACTTGAGGCGACCCTCATCCGTGAGCCGGTCAGCGTCATCCGTCCTGAAGTGGAATCGGCCAATACGCAAAGCCTCGCGGATGCACTCAAAGGCCTTCCGACGAATCGAAAGAATAACGCATCGTTCCTCACGACGTTCTATTCCTTCGGCGAGCAGTCGCTTTCCAAGTTGGATATGGAGGTCAAGAAGCAGATCGCGAATGACGATTACACGCTCCTAGACCAATTCGTGAATCAGGAAATTCTCGGCTTTGAAATGCACAAAGCGTCGTGGAAGGTTGAGGCCCGTGGTGAAGATTCGGTTACGTTCCTTTACGAAATGCCGGTTTACGGGATGGAAGTCCGTAAAACATACACGCTGGTTCAGGTCGAAGAAACGCAGCGTCGGGACGAATCCTCGCCAACGTACCACCTTACGTTGAACATAACGGTGAAAAACGTCGGGACGCAAGATCGTACCCTGGCGATCCAGCAGGACGGGCCGACCGGTTTGTTGACGGAAGGGAACTGGTTCTGCTCCAAAGCCGGTCGAGGATGGGGTATGACCGGGATCCGGGATGTGCTGATCGGTTTTGAGGGGAACTCGACCCCGAACTATTACACCTGCACAAACATCGCGGCCGGGAAATGGGGCAAGCAGATCCTTTGCTCGCAGAAGCCGCTGAAGTACATCGGGGTAGATGCGCAATATTTCTCGTCGATCCTGATCCCGGAAAAGGACGCTTCCTCGCTGGCGGTGGAACGATTTGCCGCTCTGCGCGTCGGAAACGTCACGAAGGGGCTGGAAATGCGAACGAATACATCTTGCCGCGTGATTTCAAGTGCCAAAACTCTCAAGCCGGGTGAAGAAGCGACGCAGAAGTTTACGGTTTTCATCGGTCCAAAGCGTCCGAAACTCCTTTCCCGATACTCACTTGATAATGTAGTGTATTACGGCTGGTTCTCGTTCATTGCGAAGATCCTGGTCGGGATCCTGCATTTCTTCTACGCGATTTTCGGGAACTACGGGATCGCGATCCTGCTCCTGACAGCACTGGTGCGTCTGCTGATGTTCCCGCTTTCCAGGAAACAGATCATGGGCTCTATCATCATGCAGAAGATTCAGCCGGAAATAACCCGTCTGAACGAGAAATATCAGGACCCGATGGAGCGTCAGAAGGCCCAGATGGAGCTTTTCAGGAAGTATAAATACAACCCGATGTCGGGGTGTTGGGTGATGCTGATCCAGCTCCCGATTTTCATCGCGCTATACCGGGCGCTTCTGGTCGATGTGGAACTGCGTCAGATGCCGCTTTTCACCGAGTCGATCCGTTTCTGCTCGAACCTGGTCGCACCCGATATGTTCTTCTGTTGGAAGGATTACGTTCCGACGTGGGTTTCCAGCGGTGTCGGGATTTTTGGCCTTGGACCGTATTTGAACCTGCTCCCGATCCTGACGATCGCGATTTTCATCATTCAGCAGAAGATCATGATGCCGCCGGCGTTGGACGAACAGGCGCGAATGCAGCAGAATATGATGAAATTCATGATGATTTTCATGGGGTTCCTATTCTTCAAAGTTCCGTGCGGACTGTGCATTTACTTCATTATTTCGAGTCTGTGGGGCCTCCTGGAGCGCCAGTTTATGCCAAGTGCGGAGAACTTCCAGCTTTCACCTGACGGGATCATTGACATGCGGGTCCAGAACGGCACCGCGTCGAATCCTTACAAACCTGCGGCTCCTAAAAAGGAAGGTTTTTTTGCACGTTTGGCAAAGAAAGTCGAGGAGATTCAGAAGGCCGCGGAAGCCCGTGACGCGGAAATCGAACGTCAGAGGACTCAGGCGGAAAAGGCACGGCGGAAGAAAAAACGTTAGAGTAATGGCTGTCTCTCCAAATCATGAAGGATTTTTCCATGAAAAAAATCGCCATCACCTTTTTTTGTATCCTTTTTGCTGGTTTAGCTTTTGCGGCGCCGCAGGAAGTCCGGCTTTGGCCTGGCCTTGCTCCGGGGGAGACTGTGGCAGATGAAGATCGTGCGGCCGCTAACAATCCGACGCACTTCACTCACGTGACGGTCCCAACGTTGACGGTTTACCGTCCGGAAAACCGGACCTCCTCCGCCTGTCTGATTATCTTTCCCGGCGGTGGGTACGGTGCGCTGATGGGGGATTACGAAGGTTCCGAAATTGCGAAATACTGGAACGCTCACGGCGTCACGGCCGTGGTGGTGAAATACCGTGTTCCGCGCCGGCCGGGTCTGGAAAAACACCAGGCCGCCTGGCAGGACGGTCAGCGCGCGATCCGCTGGATCCGCAAACACGCGGCCGAGCTGGAGATCGATCCCGAGCGCATCGGCGCGACCGGTTTTTCCGCCGGCGGGCATTTAACGGTTTACCTCGCCGTGAACAGTCAGACGAAAGCCTACGAGCCGGTGGACGATCTGGACTCCGTGCCGTGCCACCTGAATTTCGCGATCCCGGTTTACCCGGCTTACGTGCTTGAAGACGGGAAAGACGGGGCGAATACTGGGAAGGGGAACGACTCAAAACTCACGAGCGACCTGAAATTCGAGGCGAAAACTCCGCCGATGTGCTTCATTCACGGCGACGCGGATGTGTACTCGCCCATGGGTTCCATCGAAATTTACCACCAGCTGCGCCGGATGAACATTCCGGCCGAGGTGCACATTTACGCGCTGAAAGTGCACGGCCTTTTGAATGTCACGCCCGGGCAGGGCCACGCGGACACCTGGAAGGACCGGACCTGGGACTGGTTTGTGAAGATGGGTTTTTGAGGTTTTTGGGTCCAATCACTATGCAGAATCCAAACTACGCGAAAATTCTTGATCAGATTTCCGATGCGGCGCTTGCAAGCGGCCGCAAGCCCGAAGACGTGAAGTTGATCGCCGTCACGAAGTATTTTACCGGCACGCGGGAGGTGGAAGACCTTTACGAGAGCGGCTGCCGCGACTTCGCGGAGAATCGGCTCCCGGTTTTCCAGCCCAAGTTTGAAGCGCTCAAAGACCTTCAGCAAACGCCCGCCACGGCTTTTCGGTGGCATTTTATCGGCCCGCTGCAGAAGAACAAAGCGCGCAAGATCCTCCAGATGGCCGACGTGATCCACTCGGGCGAAAGTCTGGCTCTTTTGCAGACCTTGGACCGCATCAGTGCGGAGCTGAACCTCCGCCGGCGCGTCCTGATCGAGATCAATATTGGCGGCGAAGCGAACAAGCACGGCTTTTCCCGCGACGAATTTCTGGCGGCGTACCCGGCGATTCAGGCGTTCACGCACCTGGAAATCGTGGGTTTC
Organism: Thermoguttaceae bacterium; assembly: GCA_030530205.1. GTDB lineage: Bacteria > Planctomycetota > Planctomycetia > Pirellulales > Thermoguttaceae > RGIG3701. Next base: position 156,799 of record JAUMVK010000005.1, read on the forward strand.
ATGGGCATGACCTCGCTCGACGCGGATGAAGCCGCCGCGCACCGCCAGTTTGCGTCTTTGCGTGAATTGCGGGACGAATTCCTCCCCGGTGGCGAGCTTTCCATGGGAATGAGCCACGATTTTCCGATTGCAATCGCAGAAGGCGCGACGATGGTCCGTATTGGCTCCGCGTTGTTCGAGTAGATTTTAGGGGGCGATGCCTCTTGTGTCGTCAGGAAAACAAAGACGCCGCTGGAAGCGTCGTCCCCGCAGTGTTTAGGTTTGAAACGCCGCTGGAAGCGTCGTCTCCGCAGGTTTAATTGTAAAGCATCTTGGCGTGAATCTTATCGGCCTGATCCCGGGCATCCTGTGCCTGACGTTTCTTGCCCGCTCCCTCGAAGACCTCCGCGAGTATTTTGTAATATTCTACCTGATTTTTGAGTTCTGAGTCATTCTCGATCAGATAATCCAGATCGGTTTTTGCGTCACGCCAGAATTTCAGGCGTGCTTCCGCTTGCGCCCTGCTGAAACGGACAGCGAAATTCTGCGGGGAGATTTCAATACAATGATTGTAATCGGCCAGCGCTTTTTCATTTTCACCCATATCAAAGTAAGTATTTCCACGCTGTTCGTACACGTCCCAACGTTCAGGCTGAAGTTTCAGGTAGGTTGTCAGATATTCAATTGCCTCCTTTGGTTTGTCTTCTTTCAGAAGGATTCCGAGTTGAAGCTGAGCGTTTGGATTGTTCGGATCCAATTCAAGTACTTTCTGGAAATTCTGATAAGCTGCCTGTTTTTTCGAGAACACGTCGCGGCTCTGAATTCCCTGGTACAGAAGGGCTGAAATATTGTCAGGATCGATCGAAAGCGCTTTTTCGTAATCTTTCTTGGAAAAGTCATACGCCTTTTCAAATACCGTCGGATTTTTCATATACACGAAACCTCGTTCCGCATACGAATCAGGATCTTCCGGCTTCATCTCCACCAGCTGATTTGCGATTTCGAGTGCGCTGCGGGCAGGTCCCGCGTCACCAACAATTCCGGCCAAATTGGCAAGGGCGAGTAACTTTTGACGCAGCATTTCTACATTATTCGGATCGTCCTTCAGAACAAAATTGCACCACTCTACAGCGCTTTTGAAATTTTGCGCTTCCATCGCGTCACGAATACATTCCTTAACAGTGTCCAGGGATGGATTGCGTGACATTTGAACCGTACGCACTTTCGTCGCGGTGACATCCAGACCCAAATCAGAGCAAATATCCCCGTACAAGTCCAAATCTTCGTCACTCAAATCTTCCAGATTCAGATTTTTGAAAAATTGAAACGCTTCCTCCGGGTTTTTGTCTTTGACCGCTTCATGAGCCTTTTCCAGTATCTCTTCAGGGGTCATTTTCGCGATGGGGTCTTCTTCAGGTTCTTCAGCGGGGGCCGGTTCATCCTTTTCTTCAGGACCGACCAGTTCCGAATCCGCTTCAGGTTTTACTTCCGGTTTCACTTCCGGCACGGCTTCTGGTTCCGGATTTTCCTTGGGCGCAGGTTCCGTTTTGGGTTCTTCCTTCACTTCAGGTTTTGTCAGAGCCTCCTCAACGGTTTCGTCTTTCGGATCCGATTTCTTGGTTTCAGAAGTTTTTTCTTTATCAGATCCGGCATTTTCGTTTTGGGAACGGGAGATCCCCCTCTCTTCCTGCTGGTAATAGTTTGACCACGGAGAGAGATGCGGAGTTTCCTCGATTGGCTGCAGAGAAGGGGCAGGTTGAAGCTGTTGAAGCTGTGCGATCTGTTTTTCTTCCCGGTTTAGCACGAGAAGGATTCCGACAAGCAGAATAAGGAAAATCGCCAGACAGCCGCCGATAATCCACGGAAGCAGGTTCATGTTTTGTACCGGCTTGTTTTTCTGTTCTTCTTCGGCTTTGATTTCCGCTTTAGACAGTACATCCTGCGTCAGCTTTTGGTCTTCCAGAGCGCGAATGAAACTTTCGCAATTGTCAAACCGCAGCTTTCGATTTTTGGAAAGTGCCCGCTGAAGTGCGAAATTTACGTAATCTGGCACTCCAACAATCGGTTCGGGGCTTTTGTTCAAAATCTGGAATCCAAGGACTTGCATATTCGTCCCGGTAAAAGGCAAGTGCCCCGCCAAAAGTTCGTAAACTACGACCGCCAGCGAGAATTGATCGGACCTTGCGTCCTGAAACTCACCACTCCACTGTTCGGGCGACATATAGGGCAAAGTTCCCGATGTGTCGAACTGCTGGGCGATGCCTGGACTGGCCATTGAGGAACGCATTTCCATCACCAGACCAAAGTCGATGAGCTGTACGCCGTCACTTTCATCGTTACTCACCAGAATGTTCTGGGGCTTTACGTCCCGATGAAGCACCGATTTGGAATGAGAGTAATCCAGCGCCTGAGCGATCGGCAGAAGGAGGCGAACGACTTCCGAAACGGGGAATTCGTTGTTCGCCCGAAGGTATTGAGCGTAATACTCCTGAAGCATCATTCCATCGATGTATTTCATTACGACGATCGTCCCGGCTTTCGGGTCATTTTTCATCGCGTACATCGGGCAGATGTGCTGATGCTGCAGGCTGTGGATCTTGTGGAACATGGACTGGATCCGGGCCATTTCCTCCTGAACGTTCGGAACGTTCGGAGCCAGCGTCTTGATCACGACGGTGCGCAGGATCTCGCCTTCATAGACTTCGTCGGCTTTCCAGACTTCGCCCATTCCGCCTCGACCCAGTCTGGCCCGCAGAATATACGTATCGCATAAAATGTCTCCAACGGAAAGAACCTCCTCGGGCATACTCACCCCGCTGCCGGATTTAGACTCGGTTCCTTTTCCCAGAACGACAGTTTCAAATTCTTCGTGAACATTTTCGTTTGACATTTTACGCACTCCTGTTTGTATATTTTCCATATATTATAACCAAAACACGTATTTTGCGCAAGGTTTGAAGCGAGCAACTTTTTTAAATTTTGTAATTTTTTTTCTTTTTTTGAAGTTTTTCCCTTATTAAACGCACATTTTCTTTGGTCCCCCTCGACAAAAACTTCTTAAATGTTACAATACTTTTTATCTGAAGCTTTATACTGCAGTTAAATTAATTCCATTTTTTTCACAAGTCATTCATCAAGGAACTTAAAATGCGTTCAGATATGATCAAGAAAGGCGACGCTCGCGCAGCCCACCGTGGCTTGCTTCGTGCCACCGGCGTCAAAGAAGAGGATTTCGGCAAGCCGTTCATCGCGATTTGCTGTAGTTATACCGACATTGTGCCGGGTCACGTTCATTTGAACAAAGTTGCCGAGGTCGCCAAGGAATGTGTTCGTCAGGCCGGCGGCGTTCCTTTCGTGTTCAACACGATCGCTGTCGATGACGGGATCGCCATGGGCCACGTCGGGATGAAATACTCGCTCGCAAGCCGTGAACTGATCGCCGACTGTGTGGAAACGATGGTCAACGCGCATTGCTTCGATGGAATGATTTGCATCCCGAACTGTGACAAAATCGTCCCGGGTATGCTCATGGCCTCCGTCCGCTGCAACATTCCGACGATTTTCGTCTCCGGTGGTCCGATGGAAGCCGGTAAACGCGATGGAAAAGCGATCGACCTGATCGACATTTTCGTCGGCGCTGCCGCCAAGCAGCAGAAACGCATCTCGGACGAGGAACTGCTGGACATTGAGCAGCGTGCCTGCCCGACCTGCGGCTCCTGCTCTGGAATGTTCACCGCCAACTCGATGAACTGCCTGTGCGAAGCGCTGGGAATGGCCCTTCCGATGAACGGAACGATCCTCGCGACGAGCGCTGACCGCAAACGCCTCTACCAGAAAGCCGCCGAGCGGGTCATTGCGATGGTAAAGGAGCAGGAAGAAAAAGGCGACGCGTTCAAGGGTCTGCCCCGTGACATCATCACGGCCGAGTCGATCGATAACGCGATGGTCCTCGACATGGCAATGGGCGGAAGCACCAACACAGTCCTGCACATTCTGGCGATCGCGAACGAAGCGGGTGTCGATTACGACATTAACCGCATCGACAAACTGTCCCGCAGCACCCCGAACGTCTGCAAGGTTTCACCGTCCATCCACTACCACATCGAAGACGTCCACCAGGCGGGCGGCATCCACACGATCCTCGGCACGATCAAGCGCGGCAAGCCGGAACTCCTGCACCTCGATGCGCTGACCGTCACGGGTAAAACCCTCGGCCAGAACATCGACGAGTGGGACATTCGCTCCCGCGGGACCGTTTGCGCCGAAGCGCTGGAACTCTGCGCCATCGAGCCGGGCAACTGCCGCAATCAGCCGTGCTTCAGCGTCGAGCGCAAGGCGAAGAACATCGACGAACTGAAACTCAATTTCGACCCGCAGGACTGCATTCGTGAAGTCGGAAACGCCTACAATCAGGAAGGCGGCCTCGCCATTCTGTTCGGGAATCTGGCTCCGAAAGGCGCCGTGGTCAAAACCGCGGGCGTCAAACCGAGCATGATGCAACACACCGGCCCGGCCGTGATTTTCGAGAGCGAAAACGAGGCGTACGACGGCATCGTCGCGGGCAAAGTGAAGGCTGGCGACGTGGTGGTCGTGCGCAACGAAGGCCCGAAAGGCGGCCCGGGAATGCAGGAAATGCTTGCCCCTACGACGGCCATCAAGGGCGTGAAGCTCGACGATTCGGTCGCCCTGATCACGGACGGTCGTTTCTCCGGCGGAACGGCTGGCGCTTGCATTGGTCACATCAGCCCGGAAGCCGCGGCTGGCGGTCCGATCGGTCTGCTCAAAGACGGCGACGTGATCACGGTCGATATTCCGGCCCGCAAGATCTCGGTGGCGCTGAGCGACGAGGAACTGGCCGAGCGCAAAAAGAACTGGAAGAAGCCGGAACCGCGCTTCAAGACCGGCTGGATGGCCCGTTACGCGGCTTTGGCGACCAGTGCCGACACCGGCGCGGTCCTGAAGTTTGAGTGATTTTTGGAGTGCGGTGAAACAGCGCGTCAGCGCATTCACCGCTTTCACTTGCGGCAAAAAGCCACGTAAGTGGCATTTGCCGCTGAAGTGCCTAAAATCTTTCCCACGCGAAAAATTCCCCCAATCTCCTGATCAATCCCCGCTAATGAAAGCGGCAAATGCGCTGACGCGCTGTATTGCCGCACTCCCAAAGAGGTCCCTTCCCATGGAAAACTCCCCTTCCTCCCCCCATCTTTCTGAAAGTCTTGAGGACTACCTGGAAGCCATTTTGCACATCACTGGCGAGAACGGAGTGGCCTGGCCGCGCGACATCGCAAAAGAGATGGCCGTTTCCAACGCGTCCGTCACGGGTGCGCTGCGCGCTCTTGCAGAGCGGGACCTGATCAACTACGTGCCGTACATGAGCGTCACGCTGACGGCCAAGGGTGAGGAACACGCTCGGGAAATCACGCGCCGCCACGAAACGCTGCGTGGTTTCCTCCGCGATTTTTTGGAGGTTGACCCGACTTTGGCCGACGAAACAGCCTGTAAGATGGAGCACATTCTCTCGCCGGAGATCATTCAGAAGTTCGCCCGTCTCGCGGCGTTTGTGAAGTCGATCCCGTGCGGGAGCAAAGAGTGGCTTTGGTCGAGCCAAAAACCCGCGTGCGATCAGTGTGGAATATGCAAGGGAAAAGAAAGCGACCAGTGAGTAAATCGTTTTCTGACCTTTATTTCGTGTGAAACCGCTTATTTTCTTCAAACCATGAAAGCAAATCTCCGACTCTTTACGCTCTTTTTCCTTCTGACGCTTGTTTTGCCGCTGGGCTGTGAGAAGAAACCCGTCTCACCGACTGCCGAACCGGAGGAAGAGGAATTTGTTACGATTGAGCTAGACGCGCCAAAGATTGCCGACCTGAGCGATCCGGAACCGTCTGAATCTTCGGAGCCTGAACCGGAATCCACGCCGGAACCCAGTGTCCAAACCGTTGACGAAAACCAGCACGACACGCCGAAAAATGTCATTCTGATGATCGCGGACGGTGCCGGTTTTGGGGCGTTTTATTCCGCCGCAGATTTCCAGACCGGCTCGCCGACCGGCCTTTTTTACCAGCAGGCGCCGTGGAAAATGACGTCCGTCGCGACGTTTCACAAAAAGAGCTTTTACGACCCTGAGCGTGACTGGCCCGACTTCAAAAACTACTTCGTCCCCTTCTACCAACGCGAGGAAGGATTCATTCCACCCGATTCCGCCTCGACAGGTACGACGCTCAACACGGGCGTGAAAACGCGCAATGGCCGAATTGGATTCGGACCCAATGATGAAAAACTTGCCACGCTTGCGGAGCTTTTCCATCGTGACGGCCGCCGAACAGGTGCCGTAACTTCGTTCCAGATCGCCAGTGCAACGGTCGCGGCCGTGGCCGGTCATGATCTGGATCGTAAAAATGGGCAGAAACTTTTCGCCCAGCTTCTTTTGGACGGCAATTTGGACGTCCTGATCGGCGCGTCCCACCCCGAGTTTGACGATGACGGGAAATCCCGCTCCCCCGAGTTCGGTAAGTACGGTCCGAGCGAAGAACTTTGGACTCAAATTCGTGCCAGAGATCTGCCCACTGGTTGGCTTTTCATTGAAAAACGGGCCGATTTCCAGAAATTCGCCGCCCTGACACCCGATGTGATCCACGCGGGGGAACTGCCGGAGCGTCTGCTCGGGATCGCGCAGACGGCCAATTCGTTCCAGTGCCACCGCAGCGCCGGCGCGCCGTTCCTGACCACGACGCCAACGCTCCCCGAGGCGTCTCTGGCGGCCCTGAATCTTCTCGCTGTGGACCCGAAGACGGGCAAACGGTCGAAAGGGTTTTACGTCATGATCGAGGGCGGCTGCGTGGACGTGGCGAACGACGCCCACGATTTCCAACGCTGTATCGAGGAAATGGTCGATTTCAACGCGGCGATCGAGGCCGTCTGCGCTTGGGTCGAAAAGTATTCCTCGTGGGACGAAACCCTCCTGATCATCACCGCCGACCACGATAACGGCGCGATTTACGGCCCCGAAACCGGCCCCGACGGCGTTCCGACCACCCCACCGCTTTACCGCGGCAAGGGCCAGCTCCCCGAAATGAAGTACTATTCCGACGACCACACGAAGCAGCTCGTTCCGCTTTACGCCCGCGGCCTGGGCGCCGACCGTTTCCGTGAGTTCGTCGTTGGGACCGACGAGCGCATGGGGAAGTTTTGGCTCTACGACGGCCGGTACGTCGATAACACGTCGGTTTTCAAGGTAATTCGCGGCATTTCAGCCCAGTAGGAAAGGCCTTTTATGCGTAATATTTTCCCGTTCCTTCAGCTCGTGCGTTTCCCCAACGTTTTTGTGCTCCTCGCGGACATTTTGACCGTGGCGTTTCTTCTGACGTCGCTGGAACTTCTGCCGGCGCAGAATCTGATTCCGTTCATCGCGGCGGGCTTTGGCTCGGTCTGCCTCTACTGGGGGGGAATGGTCCTGAACGACGTTTTTGACTTTCTGGAAGATTCGGTTCTTCGGCCTGAGCGTCCCCTTCCATCGGGCCGGATCGCGCTTCCAACCGCCATAAAAACGGGTTGGGGCCTTCTGGCCGCCGGCTGGGTGCTCTGCTTTTTGGCGGGGCGTGGGACCCGAAATCTCACCTCGGCGCTTTCGGTCATCGGGATCGCGACCGTCCTCTGCGCGTGCATCGTCATGTACGACGCCCGGCTTAAAAAAACGCCCATGGGCCCGTTCCTGATGGGGCTTTGCCGCGGGCTGAACGTTCTGCTTTTTCTGGCCTTTATGAACCCGGAAATGTTCAAAGCCGCGGTGCCACTTTTCCTCTACCCGATGGCCCTGTCGGTTTTCATCACGGGCGTGACGTTTTACGCTCGTAACGAAACCATCGACGCGCCGGAAGTCGGAATTCACCGCCCCGGCGTGGGGATGATGCTTTTCTCGGTCCTGCTTCTGGTGGTTGGCACGGCGATCCTACTCCCGTTTCCAACCCAGTTGAACGCGGCAATCCCGGGAATCGTACAGCCGCTTTTCGCGTTCCAGCCTTGGCGCTGGCCGACGCTTCTGGGAGTTCTGGCGATCTGGCTGGCCTTCCGCGCGGTAATGGCTTATTTTCAGGACGTGACGGCTGTCCGGCGCGTCGTCAAGCAGGCCCTTTTCCTGGTTTTTCTCTTGGATGCGGCACTGACGCTGGTCGTTGCCGGACTGCCGTGTGCTATGGTGATTCTGGCCCTTTTCGTGCTGGCGTCCCTGATCGGAAGATGGGTTTACAGCACCTGACGAGCCGCAAAATCAGGCCTTTGCAAAAAATTGTGGAAAAATTCCCTCGGCCCCCCTTGAAAGAATTTTAAAATGTGCTAGAATACACATCCACTTGAGTGAATTGATTCACCGAGTTTATCTTTGACAAGAAGCGAAACAATTTGGATAAGTGACATCTTAAAAGACTATAGTTTTTTAAGAGAGCGCGA
>JAUMVK010000034.1:0-45551 GCA_030530205.1 Thermoguttaceae bacterium
TAATTCATCATTCATAATTCATAATTAATTATTTATGCTTGGTCCCATTTTTCATCGCGAATTGACGATTGCGCCGCGGCGGACGAAACTCTACGCTTCGCGGACGGCTTATACTGTGGCGCTGCTCATCCTGACGGCCACGGCGTGGCTAATCGTTTCCGGGACGCAGCTCATCACGGACCTGGGTGACATGGCGCGGTTTGGAAACTCGCTTTTCACGCTGCTGGCGCCGCTTCAGCTCGTGCTTGCGATGTTCTTCTCGGCGATTTTCGCGGCCGGGAACGTTTCGCAGGAGAAAGACCGCAACACGCTGGTCCTCCTTTTGCTTACGCGGATGAATAATTGGGAGCTGGTCCTCGGGAAACTCGCCGCCTCGCTGCTGCATCTTTTCACCAATCTGCTCGCGGCGGTTCCGGTTTTTTTCATGCTTTTGTGCTTTGGAGGAGTGAGTACGGCCCAGGTCGTTCAGTGCCTCGCCATCACGTTTTCGACCGTCCTTTTGTGCGGCGTGATCGGCACGAGCATCGCATTTTGGCGGGAGCAAACGTTCCAAGCCGTCTCGATGACCGCGCTGGTCCTGGTCGTTTGGCTCGCGTTGGGCGAGTGCATCGCCGGTGGCGTTTTCGGGGCGGAACTTCAAAACTACGCCGTGGTTTTCAGCCCGTGGCGGGCCGTGCTGGGGATCACCCGTTTCTCGGCCGCAAAGCTTCCGTTCCCGACTTTTGCGTTGGCCGTTTCTGTGGTTTTGACCCTTTGGACTGTTCTGCGGGTCCGCGCATGGAACGGCTCGGAACGGGTTCAGCGAGTCGGGAAAAAAGACGAACCTGCGGCGGAAATGGAAGCGAAACAGTCCAGTGAGCCCATCCCCGCCAAATCGCGTGAGGTCTGGAACAATCCGATCCTCTGGCGTGAAGTTCGGACGCGGGCGTACGGGAAACGCGCATTTATCGTGCGTCTGTGTTACGTGATTCTCTTCGCTGTCGCGATCTGTGCCGTCCATCAGCATTTGAGTGCGCTCGATTTGACGTTTTACGAGGAAAACTCTGGCGCGCTTCTTTTCTCGATGAAGGTTTTCCTGCCGATGGCTCTTTTGGCGCTTGTTCTGGTCAACGCCCAGGCGGTGACGGCCATTACGGGTGAGCGGGATGGACGCGCGATCGACCTTTTGCTCGTCACGGACCTTTCACCGAAGGAGATCGTTTTCGGGAAGCTCGGCGGCGTCTTCTGGAACACGCGGGAGATCGTGCTTTTGCCGATCCTTTACCTGTTCTATCTCGGCTTCATGAACGTGGCGTCGGCCGAAATCACGTTTTACCTTGTCGCGGGTTTGTGCGTTTTGTTCCTTTTTGCTGCGATGCTCGGGATCCATTCCGGCATGACGTACGCAGGAAGCCGCAGCGCGATCGGGGTGAGCCTCGGGACGCTCTTTTTCCTGTTCGTCGGCGTGGCCGTCTGCCTGCGGATGATGCTTTCGATGGGCGGCTCCTTCCACGCGCAGCTCCAGCCATTTCTGGCGTTCATGGCCGGCGGCGGGCTGGCGATGTTCCTGGCACTGGGGGCGAGAAACCCGTCTTCGGCGATCGGTCTGGCCTCGTTCGGCTGCCCGTTTGCCACGTTTTATGCCATGAGCGCCCTGATGATGAACTATACGTTGGGCGTTTTTCTGGTCGTGGCCGTCATGTACGGATTTACGACCGCTGCGATGCTGGTTCCGGCCATTTCGGAGTTCGACATTGCGGTCCACCACGGGACATCAGAATAATTTTAAAAAAATTGAGGATTTTTACAGAATATTTACAAATTATTTAAATTTGGTTTATAATTATTCTGTAAACTATTTCAAGGAAGGTGAGGGCAATGGCTTCACCGAGATCCAGTCCTCGATTTTCAAAAAGGGAGAAATACCATGAAAAAGATCACCATTTTATTTGTCGCTTTTCTGTCTGTTGCCTTGCTTTTCACTTTGAACGCTTTGGTCTGTGCTGATTCCGAGCAAACCAATGACGAGCAGGCAGTTACTGTGCCAAACCCTTCCGATGGCTCTGCGTGCGGTAAGGTCAAGAACGTCGATTACGATGACGAAGATGAAGCGGATGAAGATGATTCGGACGCTGAAGACGGTACTTCGGGCAAAAAAGAAGGTCCTGCGTGTGAAAAGGTCAAAAAAGTAGACGAAGACGCGGATGATGAAGAAGACGATTCAGACGACGACGATGATGATGAGATGATCAGTTATGAGCCGGCCCTGTATCGCGCGTGCAAGAAAGGGAATCTGATGAAAGTACAGAAGCTCATCAGCCAGGGCGCTAACGTGAACGAACGGACCAACGAAGGCGAAACCCCACTTCACGGCGCTGCTGACGAAGGTCAGATCGAAGTTGCCAGGTTCCTGATCGAAAATGGAGCGGACATGAACGCTGAAGACGAAGATCGTGAAACACCGCTCTTTGAAGCGTGCGAAGGGCACAGCCTCGAAATGGTCAAGCTCCTGGTCGAATGCGGAGCGAATGTCAACGCAAAGGACTCCAACGCAGATACTCCTCTGCACGTTGCCGCCGAGGAAGGAACGTTTGAGATGGTCAAGTACCTCGTCGAAAAAGGCGCAGACGTACATGCGGTGAATGTGGACGGCCTTACTCCTGCGAATGTGGCCGAGAAGGAAGGCCGTAAAGAGATTGCAGAGTTTCTCCGCAGCCGCAAGTGATTGTTTTCGTAAAGTACGGTCGAGTTGGAAATTTACGTGAAGGGTTCATGTGAGGCGCACTTTAGCGCCATTCCAGGAATGGCCGTACTTCTGGTTTATTTCTTTTTTCTTTTCGTTTGGCGAGGTTTCCCATGAGTACCAGTCGACTTTTGATCATTGAAGACGATCCATCGATCCGTGACATGCTTCAACTCCTCCTTGAGTCCCGAGGTTTTGCCGACTTGACTTTTGCGGAAACGGGCGAAACGGGGCTTCGATACGCTTTGGAAAAAACGTTCGATCTGGTTCTTCTCGATTTGACGCTTCCTGGAATGGATGGTCTGGAAGTCTGCCGCCGAATGAGAGAAATCAAGCAAAACGCTCATGTGCCGATCATCATCCTGACGGCGCGGGACACGGAGTCGGATGTGGTGGTTGGCCTGGAAATGGGCGCGGTCGATTACATCACGAAACCATTCAACAATCAGACGCTCATCGCCCGCATACGCGCTCATTTGCGCAGAACGCAGGAACTGGAATCTGCCCCCAAACCAGTTTCGGTCGAAGGAAAAATCATCGAGAGTCATGGAGTCACTGTGAACTTGACCCAACATCTGGTTTCCATTCAGGGAGAGTCCATTCCGCTCACACTGACGGAATTTGATCTTCTTGTCCTTCTGATCCGTCGGCCTGGCAGGGTCTGGTCCCGTGCGGAAATCGTGATGGAACTGCGGGGTGAGGAACTTTTCGAGATGGATCGCACGGTGGACGTTCAGGTCGCTAATCTGCGTAAAAAGCTGGGCGACTGTGGTGACTGTGTGGAAACCGTTCGGGGCGTGGGGTACAGGTGGAAGTATTAAGGGGTTGTGAATCATGAAATACCGGAACATCCTGCTTTTATTTATTCCACTCCTCTTCGCGGTTATGATCGTGCTGATTGGTATCCTTCTGATCCATCAGCAAAAGGACTTTGAACGCGTGTACCTCAATGAGTCAAGGGCTGAAATTGAGCAGAATGTTCAAATGATCCTTGATTTCATTCTTCCCCACGCTGAGGTTCAGGAATTGGATCTTCTGGATGAATTCTGTGAAACGTTTGCCCAAGGGAACAGGTCCATCACGTTTTTTAATGAACGCGGTGACGCGGTCTTTACTGCTGGAAATGTTAATTTGAGGGTCTGCCAGCTTGACTTGCCGGAGATTCGTGAGGCACGAACTGAGAAAAAGATCGGAATCGCGGTCCGAAAAGACCCAGGAAAAGAAATTTGGACGGTTTACGCAGCAGCCGAGGCGGAACTTCCAGACGGTCGGTTTCTGCTTTATGTTACCTCGCCAGCCCAGTCCGTTTCTAATGTTTTAAGATCGGCGAGTGTGATCATTTATTGGGTTTTTCTGGTCGGAACGATCCTTCTGGTTATCCTTTCCATTCATATTTTTCAGACCGTTTACAGACCTTTGAACCGCCTTCAGCAAAGTGCCGAACAGATTGCCGCGGGTCAGATCGACACTCCTGTCGCGACGCCTTCTCACGGGGCCGTTCGAGATTTGGCCGTAAGCGTTTCCAGAATGGCGGAGCAGCTAAAACTGGAGATCCGACGTGTTCAGGAACAGGAAGCGCTCCGGCGTCAGTTCCTTGCGAACGTTTCACACGAGATCAAAACGCCGCTCACCGCGATGCTTTCGGCTCTGCAGCTTCTTGAGGAAGAAGGCTGGGATGACCCTCGCCGGCTGACGAAATGCAGGGAAATATTGACTCGTCAAACCGTTTGCCTTAACACGCTGGTTCAGGATTTCCTTCAGCTTGTGCGATTGGAAAACCCACAGGAAACGCTGAAAAAATCGTTTGAGCCGCTTCAACTCGACGAAATCGTTTCTGATTCTGTGGAACTTTGTGAAGATTACGCCCTGCAGAACTCCACCAAAATCCAGGTGAAGGAACTTTCGCCTGTAAAAATCAATGGAGACGCGAAATTGCTGGAAAGGGCCTTTCAGAACCTGATTCTCAACGCTGTGAAGTATAGTGGGAGCCCGGCGGTGGATGTGAGCCTGACTTCCGATGAAGAAAAAGCCATCGTAACGATCCGTGACTTTGGGATCGGGATCCCACCGGAGTATGCGGAACGAATTTTCGACCGTTTTTTCAGAATTCGCTCAGCCGACCGCACTCCAAAAGAAGGTTCCGGTTTGGGACTGGCAATCGTGAACCAGGTCATGCGTCTCCACGGAGGCACGGTGGAACTGGTTTCCTGCGACGGGCCGGGAGCCTGTTTTGAATGCCGTTTCGATTTGACTGTTTAAGAAAAAAAAGAGGAATGGGAGCAGGGATCAAAGTCCCATTCTCTCATTCCTCACATTTCTATCCCAATTGGGTTCAAAGAAGATTCATCACCTTCATCCAGGCGTAAGCGCGGTCTTTCCAGAACATCATCGGGTCGTCCGGCTTGCAGTTCCGGAACGCGTGGTTGGCCAGCGCGTAAACGTGGATCTCGGCCGGAATGTTCATCGTGCGGAGTTTGTGGTACACTTTGACCGAACCCATGGACGAGTAGCCGTCGCCGTCGCCGTGGAAGAGACACATCGGCGGGGTTTTTCCGTCGAACGCGAAGTCCGGGACGAAATCGGCGTCATTTCCGCGGCCCGTGTTGGTTCCGTCTGCGCCGTCCTGAAGAACGTACGCCGGGTAAACCGGGATCGCGAAATTGACGTGGCACGGCACTTTGTCCAGTTCATCGACCGGTTCGTACGCGGGGGTTTGGCTCGTCGTGGCCGTCATGAGCGTCAGATGACCACCGGCGGAAAAGCCCATGAAACCGATTTTCTCGGGGTTGATGCCCCATTCCTGCGCGTGGGCGCGGACGAAACGGACCGCACGCTGGGCGTCCATCCAGGCCGACTGGTGCTTCGGGAGGTTTTTCGGACGAGGGACACGGTATCGGAGCATCACGACGGTCACGCCTTTTTCGAGGAAGTAGTCGCGGACGGGAACGCCCTCGTAGTCATACGCGACGCCCATGTACGCACCGCCCGGCGCTACGATCAGGCACGCGTCCGACTGCTTGTTTTCCGGCGCCCACCACTCCAAAACCGGAATGGCCTGGCCTTCCTCGTACTTCGGTGGCGTGTCCGGCCACACGTTGAATTTTTCCATGGCGGAGGCGCTCAGGACCATGCAGAAGGTCAGAGCGCAAAACATCAGCGAGAGGGTAAGATTTTTTTTCATGATCGATTCCTTTTTGTTTGTGGGGAAAAATTATTTGAAAACTTCTTTGATCGCGTCCAAATAGCCGAAACCGTTTCGCGTGTCGGGCTCGAGGTAACTCCCCTCGGTCCATTCGTTCCAGCTATTAATATTCATGATACGAGGGCAGTTCGGGTCGGCCAGAATGCGTTCCTTTGTGAGTTCCAGCGCCTTTTTGAAGTTTTCCGGCGTGTTGTTCCCGATGGTGTTGGTGAACGGGTAGCCGAAATTCCCGAACTCGTCCCGTTGATCGGCTCGCGGCGAGGAGTCCCAACCCATGGAAACGTTCGGAATGTACGGGATTTTGAAGCCCGTCCGCGCGCGGTCCCAGTGCTGGAAGTACGCGTCACGTACCCAGTTGTAGTCGGTCACGAGCTGCGGCAGACCCACGTGATGGATCCAGACGTACGACGTCACCGAGTCAAAACCCAGGTCTTCGATCATTTTGACCGGGTCCGAAATCGTTCCTTCGCCCGGAATATTCGGCCGGCCCCAATAGACCGCGTTGAGGTGAATGTCCGGGAAACCCGCAGCCTTCGCTTTCTCGCGGAAACGCTTCAGAGCGGCCTTCGTCGCCTCGTAAGAGCCGAAATTCTGACCGAGTTTGGTCAGTTCGTAGAACGAGAAGTACGGCTTCCCGTCGATTTTCCAGTAGTTCGGCTGGGAGAAGTAGTCGCGGATCACCAGGTCGCAGATCTCGTCGAATTTCTCCGGCGTGACCGCTCCGGGGTAAAGGCACGGCGGATTGTGATCGTCCTTCCGCTTCGGGTGAATATCGACCCAGTCGTGATTGGCCCACATGAGTGCGAACTTGATCCGGTCGCGGTTTTCAGCGTGGAGGAACCCTTCATCGATCGTCCGGTTGAGGAACGGCCCGTCATTATAGTAGTACCAGTCGAAGAGGAAAACGTCCACGCCGTGATCGGCGGCCGCGTCGATTTTCTGCGCCATCTGCTTCGGGTCGGCCTCATCCGTGTAGCCCCAAAGCGGGACGTTCGGCTGGTGGTGGCCCTCAAAGCGCGGGCGGGCGTTCTTCACCAGTTCCCACTCCGTCCAGCCGGGGCCGTGGTGCTTCTGGTTCCGTGCGTCGAGGTGGTAGTTTCCGAAGTAGTAAACCGCCACGGTGATGTCATCGTCCTCGGCTTGAACGGCCGGGACGAGCGTGAGCGTAAAGACGAACGTGAAAACGAGCGTCAAAAGGGGTAAAAGTGTGCGTTTCATGGTTTTCCTTGCGTTTCGGACTCAATTTTCAAAAGAGTAAAATCTTCCAAACTTCCTCAATTTTACCCGAAAGGAGATTTTTTGCAAGGCCCCCAAATTTTGAAAAAGAAAATCTTCAGGAGGGGTTGATTTTTTGCGCGGGTTGGTGTAAACTGAAAAGAAAAAAGAGGCCACGGGGATTCAATTGGCGAAGCACCGGATCCGTCCCGCTTCCAACCGGGATTTAAACACGGATTTCCACGGATTAAAAAGATTGAAAGGATTTTTTCACGAAAGATTTTTTCCTCTTTTCCTTTAATCTGTGAAAATCCTTTTAATCCGTGAAAATCCGTGTTTAAATAGAAGTGGGCAGCTGGCTGGACTCTCCTGAGGCCATTTCCCGGATCGGCCCGATTTTCGAAAGGATTTTTTATGATCATTTGCGACCACTGCCCGCGCCACTGTCACCTCGAAGAGGGCCGCCGTGGTTTCTGTCACGTTCGTGAAAACCGGAACTCGCAGAGCGTTCTCGCCACGTTCGGACGTTCCGTCAGTATTTGTGTTGATCCGATTGAAAAGAAACCTCTTTTCCACTTTTTGCCGGGTTCCAAAACCCTTTCTCTTGGAACGATAGGCTGCAATTTCGGCTGCAATTTCTGCCAGAACTGGACCATTTCGCGCTGCGTGGACGACGACGTGATGAAAATCCTGGCGACGCCCGAGGAAATTGCGGCTACGGCCCGCGAAAAGAATTGCAAAAGCGTTGCGTTCACCTACAATGAACCGTCCATCTGGAGCGAGTACGGTATCGAAATCGGAAAGGCCTGCAAAGCCCGCAATGTCCGGTCGGTCGCGGTGACGAACGGTTACATTTGCGGTAACGCAAGGAAAGATTTTTACTCGATCCTCGACGCGGTGAACATCGACCTGAAAGGCTTCACCGAGGACTTCTACGAGCGCTTTTGTTCGGCCAGCCTCGCGCCGGTGCTCGACACGATCGAGTACGCTGTGAAGGAAACGGACGTCTGGGTCGAGCTGACCAACCTGCTGATTCCCCGGGCGAACGACAAGCGGGACGATTTGACCAGGATGTGTGACTGGATCGTGACGCACCTTGGTACGGAGATCCCTGTGCATTTTTCGGCGTTTTTCCCACATCACAAACTGGTGGACCGGCCGCCAACGCCGTGGGAAACGCTCAAAATGGCGTACTCGACGGCCCGAAAAGCGGGGATCCGTTACGTGTACGTGGGAAACTGCTCGGCCCCGGGTTACGAGGCGACGTGGTGCCCGAACTGCTCGCAGATGCTCATCGGGCGCGCGGGGTTCCGGATTACGGACCTGAATATTTTCCAAGGGCAGTGTATTTTCTGTGGTGAAAAAGTCAACGGAGTGTGGGAATAGGCCGTGATTTTCATTTTTCCGCCTCTTTTTTCAGAAAAAACAATAAAAATCTTAAAATTTTTGGAAAAAATGCCATTGGAGGCCCTTGAAATTAATTTGGGTTAAGTGTATGCTATAGGATAGTACATCCCGCGAGGGGTATCTGGATTGGTTTTTCGTTTGAGCGAAGCCTTTCCGCCAGCCTAATTTCATCGTACGGTTTCCAACCGTTCTTCCTATTCACTCAAGGAGTATTTAAATGTTGAAGACGAATCGTCGTACTTTCCTTAAAGCCACCGCAGTTGCTGGTGCTTCCACCCTGGTTGTAAGTGATCTGCTCGCCCAGGAATCCCCGAACGAAAAAGTGCAGTTTGGCTGCGTTGGAATCGGCGGCAAAGGCGCGTCTGACTCCAATGATGCCAACCGTTTCGGTGTCGTCGTCGCTTATACTGACACGAACCGTAACCAGCTCAAAGGCGGCAAACGCTTCAAGGAAGCTGGCGACAACGCGTTCGAAGACTATCGCGAAATGTTCGATAAAATGGGCGACAAAATCGACGCCATCACCGTAAGCACCGCTGACCACATGCACGCCATCATCGCTGCGACCGGTATGAAGCTTGGCAAACACTGCTTCACCCAGAAACCGCTGACCCGTACCATCTTCGAGGCCCGTCGTCTGCGTGAAATCGCCGCGGAAAAAGGCCTCTGCACCCAGATGGGTAACCAGGGTTCCGCTGGTGACGGTCTGCGTGAAAGCGCCCGTATGATCCGCAACGGTCTGTTGGGCGAAGTGAAAGAAGTCGTCGTTTGGTCCAACCGTCCGATTTGGCCGCAGGGCGGCGAACGCGGTGAAGCCCAACCGGTTCCGGATTACCTCAACTGGGATTGCTGGCTTGGTGTCGCTCCGAAACGTCCGTATGTTTCTGGCGCTTACGATCCGTTTGCGTGGCGTGGTTGGTGGGACTTCGGGTCCGGCGCGCTCGGCGACATGGCTTGCCACACCGTGAACGTTGCGTTCGCTGCGCTCGACATCAAAGACCCGCTCTGGGTTCAGGCTATCACCTCTGGTCACAATTACGACTCCCTGCCGAAGTGGAGCAAGATCTCCTTCGAGTTCCCGACCAACGATTTGCGTCCGGGATTCAAGTTCACCTGGATGGACGGTGGTCAGCGTCCTGATCCGGCTCTTCTGGAAGGCAAACAGCCGTCTGGTTCCGGTCTGCTCATGATCGGTGAGAAAGGTAAATTCTTCTCCGAAAACGACTATGGTCAGGACCGCGACCTGCTTGGTACGATCTCCAAGGAAGAGGAAGAGAAATACCTCGCCCAGGCGAAAGAAGAACTCAAAGCCGCCGACAAATACGCTGGTCCTTACGGCGGTCACTTTGGTGAATTCGTCAGTGCCATTAAAGAGGGTAATCCGGATCGCTGCTGGTCCAACTTCCCGAATTACGCTGGTCCGCTCACCGAGACGATCCTCCTCGGCAACCTGGCCGTTTGGGGCGCTTCCAAACCGGAAACCATTGGTCCGAAAATCGAGTGGGATGCCAAGAACATGAAGATCACCAACAATCCGGAAGACAAAGCCCGCCTCGAAGAACTCGTTACGCCGAACTACCAGAACGGCTACCAGAGAATCTGAGTTTAATGCTTTGAATTCGTAGAAGCAGAGCCGTAACGAAATCCGCGTTACGGCTTTTTTATTAACGAATCTCTCATCAGGAAGGACCAATATGATCATGAACCCACTTGCAGTCATCGCCGCGCACCTTTTCGTGTTGGTGCTTGGCCCCTGGAATATTCAATTCAATGAGGAAACCTCCGTCCTCACGCTTCAGAACACCGAGCAGAACGTTTCCATTGAGGGGACGCTCACGTTTGAGTCCGGCGATCAGGAATGGAAAATCATCAAGGCGCGCGACGCTGTCCCTCAGCGGCTCGGCCTGCTCAACAGGAATAACGACGTGATGGGCTACATCACGTTCCAGCAGAACGGAAGCCGGCTCGAGATGCTGGTCTCCCACCGCACTCGCCAGTTCTACGAAGGCGTTCTGAAATTCGATGGGAAGGTCCGTTTCCGTCAGACCAGTTTCGCGTGCAAGACACAGGCCTCGACCAGCGAGCGCGTTCTGTTCCTCGCCGCCGGTGACGGAGACTCGCTCCTGAACGACACGCTGTTCGCGCCGGAGGAAGACCTCGCCCTGCAGCTGCGCAGTGCGAACCTGACGGTCTCCTCGGAAGGAAACGGGATTTACGACGTAAAAATGAGCGGTCGGATCCAGGAATCCGCCGAGGCCGCGTTCGTTTTCAACATCGAGCCGCACTACTTGCAGACCCGTTACATTCCGTACTATTCGCCGATCAACCGGACCCGCGCGCCGAAAGCTCCGACCGGCTGGATGTCGTGGAACCTCTACTTCGACAAAGCGACGGCCGAGGACAATCTGGCGGAAGCCCGCATCGGAAAGAAGTACTTGCAGCCGTTCGGGATGGAATTCTGGCACATCGAATCGTGGCAGGGAAATTCCGATCAGCTCCCGGTCTCCAATTTCTATAATCTGAACCTTGAAGTGAACGAGAAGCAGTTCCCCGAAGGGATGAAGAAGCTGGCCGAGGACATTCGTGCGCTCGGTTTCCGTCCCGGGATCTGGATGGCGCCGTTTGGGACCGGAAACGACGAGTTCTACGCAGCGCACAAAGACTGGTTCCTGCACGACAAAAACGGCGTTCCAATGCGTTCGTGGAACGGTAAATACACGATCGACCCGTCCAACGACGAGGTGATCGCTCATCTGCGGAAGATCCACCACATCGCCGCGTACGATTGGGGCTACGACTACTTCAAAATCGACGGAATGTCCGGCTCCGGCGCCCATTACTGCGCGCACTTCTTTGAACGGCCGGAGACCAAAGCCGCGATGAAAAATCCGAACTGCCCCGACCCGTTCGAACGCTGCGTCCGCGCGTTCCGCGAAGGGATCGGCGAGGACCGCATTTTCAACGCCTGCCAGGGCCACTTCACCGGGCCGGAACCGAAGTACGCTGACTGCGGCCGAATTGGCTCCGACATCGTGTACCCGAATCAGCCGGTCGGCTGGAAAAACCTGATGGATCAGGGTGGACGGACGCACAATCAGATTTTCGCGCACAATATTGTGTTCTGGGCCGACCCGGACACGCTGCTGGTGAACGACGCTCTGACGATGGATGAGGCGCGCCTCTCGACCGTTGTCGTGAGTCTCCCGGGCCAGATGATGTTCTCCGGCGACAAACTGGCGGAGCTTTCGATGGACCGCATGCGTCTGCTCCAGCAGGCCCTCCCGCCGGTCCCGGACATTCACCCGGTGAACCTTTACCCGATCTTCAAGCACCTGCCGGTTTGGGACCTGAAAGTCCGCCGCAAGTGGGAAAATTATGACGTGATCGCGCTCTTCAACTGGACCGAAGAGGACGCGGAGATTGGTTTCACGGCTGAGGAAGTCGGCCTGTGCCCTGAGACGGAATTCGTCGCGTACGAGTTCTGGACGAATCAGTTCGTCGGGAAGATCAAGGGGGAATATTCCTGCAAGGTCCCGGCTCATGCCGTGCGTTTGTTCGCGGTGCACCAGCTTCAGGCCAATCCGCAGTTCCTCACCAGTGACCGCCACGTCACGCAGGGCGCGGTGGACGTGAAGGCGATGAACTGGGCCGGCTCGAAACTCCGCGGTACGGTGGAACTGATCGCGAATTTCCCGACCACGTTCCGTTTCACGGTTCCGGAAGGCTATACGTTTAAAGCCGCTGCGGCAAGCTGCCCGAAAGTGACGGTAGAAACCACGCTTGAAGCCGGAGGAAAAGTCGTCGCGGTGAAACTCGGCTCGGAAGAGACGAAGAACGTGAACCTGACCCTGGAATTTTCAGAAAACTGAGTCATTTAAGGGGACGATGATTTTAGTATTGCCCCCGAAAGGAAAATTTTTGATGTTTCCCAAGATTCAGATCGATGAAAAGAAATGTGTTCGTTGTGGAGCCTGTATAAAGGACTGCCTCGCGAAGATTTTGACGCTCGAAACGGGTGTGCCGCGGTTCGTGCCGGGCGGGGAGACGCGTTGCTTCCGATGCCAGCACTGCCTGGCCGTCTGCCCGACCGGGGCGTTTGGCTGGAATGGCAAGTCGGCCGAAAAGTCGCTTTTGCCCGGCAAAACGCCCGACCCGCAGGAGGTCCTGAACCTTTTGCGTCAGCGCCGAAGCGTCCGCCAGTACAAGCGTGAAAACGTTCCAGATGAGGTCCTGCAGGCTATGCGCAGCGCCATGGATTTCGTGCCGACCGGGTGCAATGACCATCGGCTTTTTTTCACGTGCGCCGAGGACGTGAGCGTCACCGATTCGTTCCGTGAGGACGCCCGAAAAGCCGTGCTGGAGATGATCCGGAACGCGACGCTGCCCACAAAAATCGCCCATTTCGCGCGGCTTCAGCCCGCTTTGGAGGGTGGGGTGGACGTTTTCTTCCGGAACGCTCCGCACTTCGCGGCCATCGCAGTTCCTCCGGACGCCAAGGACGCGCACATCGACCCGTACATTGCCGCGGCCCAGTTCGAGATCCTGGCCTCGGCTTTCGGCCTGGGGACCTGCTGGGGCGGCATGGCGACCGACTTGTTTCAGAGCGTTCCTGAGCTTCTGGAACGGCTTGAAATTCCCGCCACGCACGAGCTGAAGATCATCATGCTTTTCGGCCCCCCCACGGTCCAGTACTGGCGTCTCCCGCAGCCCGAGCCGTGCGAGTGGCGGAGCCTGAAATAGCGAAATGAGAAATTTTCGGCTAAACACCATACCAGCCCCGCTTTGACACGCGATTTAAACACGGATTTCCACGGATTAAAAAGATTTCCACGGATTTTTAAAGAAAAAAGGTCAAAGTCTTCCCCAGACGAATCCTTTTAATCCATCTAATCCGTGGAAATCCGTGTTTAAATGAAATCCTGAAGCGGTGAGCGTTTTCTGCCTCTTTGAAACGTTACAAGAAAAGGGCTTTTCTGATTTTCCAGTTCGCAAACGGGGTCGGTCAGACCCAGCCCTCGAATTCGTCCAGGATCCCGTAGTCGGCGTACTCGAAGATCCTCGCGCTGCGGTCCGGATTCACCGCGATGATGACGTCGGCGTTTTCGACCGCGCACGTGTGCTGGACGGCGCCGGAGATCCCGATCGCGAGGTAAATTTTCGGCGAAACGTTTCTCCCCGTCAGGCCGACCTGGAAGGCGTACGGCACGTCGCCCGCATCGACCAGTCCCCTCGAGGCTGCTGGCTCGGCGTGGAGTTTTTCGGCCAGTTTCTGAATTTCGGCCCACTTTCCTTTCACGCCCCGGCCCCCGGAGACGATGACGTCGGCGCTGGAGCTGACCGTCCGCACGGTCGCCATTTGCGGCCGCGTCCGGCACTCGATCTTCGCCAGAATGTCGCCCGAATGCGCAGGCCGGTACATGAAAAGGGTGGTCCCGTCGGTTTCCAAAGCCGTGCAGTCGGCACAGAGGCCCGTCCCGAGCAGCGCGGCCGTTTGCGGCGCGGTCCGGCGGCCCCAGAGATCGGCGTTCCAGAGGACCACGTCGGCGTCTTTCACGGCCTCCGCGATTTCCTGAGCCGATGATTTCTCCACGAAAACCACTTCCTCGGCAATCGCCCGCGCCTGGGGTTCCACCTCGTGCCCGACGGTGTAAATTCTCGGCAGACGGACGGCACTTTCGGGAATTTCCAGTCCGGCTTTGGGCCGTTTTCGTAGTTCCTCAATGAGCGGAGACAGCTCGTCCCGCGTGATCCACCGGCATTTTCTGCGCCCGCGCTCCGCCGTGAAGGTTTGCAGAACGCGCGTCGGCGAGCCGACCGTTCCGCAGAGTTTTGCGTCGATCCCGAGTTTCTCGCGGTCCCAGATTTCCACCTCGCCGGGTTTGGAACGAAGGGACGGAAAGCGCAGTTCACGGACCCGTTCGAGCGTCAAAACGGCGGGCGAAACTGCGGTTTCCGGCCCGAGCCGCGTGGGGATTTGGACCGTTTCATCGAAAATTCTGGGGAGTTCCAGGCAGTTCGTGACCAGCCCGAAGCCGAGCAGGGCAGCAAGTTCCGGCCCGACCTGCGCCGTGTCGCCGTCGATGCTCTGGCGGCCGCAGAAAACCCAGCCGATGGGCGTTTTGACCGCGATTTTCCGAATGGCCGCGCTTAGGATCCGGCTCGTCGCCAGCGTGTCGCTTCCGGCAAAATCCGGGTCGGAAAGGAGGATCGCACGCAAATTCCCGTTTCTCGCGAGCCTCGTGACCCGGCGCATCGGTTCGACCCACGCCGTGGGACCCATGCCCAGCACGATGACTTGCGTACCGCGTTTCAGCCCCTCGGCAGATTCGGCCAGTTCCAGCGCACATTCGAGCGCGGCCGCGTCGAACGGGTTCAGTTCTCCTTGAATGAATTTGGTGCACACAAGAATCGTCAGCATTTCACGCTCCGTCGAGTCAATCGTTTTTTCTCGTCACGAGTTCTTTCAGTATAGCAGATTTTTCGGCTTTGGCAATCCACCACCCCCCTTTTCAAAAGGAAATTTTTCTGGTAAAATGCAAGAAGTTTTGGAGTGCGATGATACAGTCGCGCAAGCGACATTCATCGCTTTCCCTTGCGGCAATACAGTCGCGAAGCGACTTTGCCGCTGAATCTTGCTGGACGTTTCCCACGAGAAAAATCATTTTTTGCCGCAATTTTTTTTGGTCGCTAAGTGAAAGCGGCAAAGGAAGCCTTCGGCTTCTGTATTGCCGCACTCCATAAGACGCGCAAGCGTCGCCCGTAATTCATAATTCATAATTCTTCATTCATAATTGAAAAAATGCCTCCACACTACATTTTTGAGATGAATCGCGTTGGAAAACGCTACGGTGAAAAGGTCGTGCTTCAGAACATCAGCCTGATGTTTTACTACGGCGCGAAAATCGGGATCGTAGGCGAGAACGGCGCCGGAAAATCGACCCTTCTGAAGATCATGGCCGGGATCGATAAAGATTTCGAGGGCGAGACCAAGCTGGCGAAAGGGATGCGGGTCCGGTACGTCGCGCAGGAACCCGAGCTGGAACTGGACGCGACGGTCCGCGAGAACCTCATGACCGCTGTGAAGCCGATCACGGACAAAATCGACCGTTTCAACGAGATTTCCGTCCTGATGGGCGACCCGGATCAGGAGGCGAATTTCGACAAACTGATGGAGGAAATGGGCGCGTTGCAGGAAGAGATCGACGCGGTGGACGGCTGGAACCTCGACCACCAGATCGACCTGGCCGCCGACGCGCTGGTGCTTCCGCCGGATGATGCGATCGTTCGGAAACTCTCGGGCGGTGAACGCCGTCGGGTCGCGCTTTGCATGGCGCTTCTGGAAAAGCCGGACCTTCTGCTTCTCGACGAGCCGACGAACCACCTGGACGCCGAAACGATCCAGTGGCTTGAGGGAACGCTGCGCGACTACCCCGGCACGGTGATCATCGTGACGCACGACCGGTACTTCCTCGATAATGTGACGAAGTGGATCCTGGAACTGGAAAACACGCGAGGGATCCCGTTCGAGGGAAACTATTCGAGTTGGCTCGCGCAAAAGGCCGAGATTCTGCGAGTCCTCGAGAAAAAGGAGACCCAGCGGCAAAAGACCCTCCAGCGGGAACTGGAATGGATCCAGATGGCGCATAAAGGCCGCAAACAGAAAAACGAGGCGCGAATCAAGTCGTACGAGCAGCTCGCCAGCCAGGAGACGATCGACGATAAAAGCGACGCGATCATCCAAATCGCCCCCGGCCCGCGGCTGGGCGAAAAGGTCATTCAACTCGACGGCGTTTCCAAAGGTTTCACCATCGGCGGGAACGAGATCAAACTGCTCGATGACGTTTCGTTTAACGTCCCGCGCGGCGCCGTGATCGGAGTCATTGGCCCGAACGGGACCGGCAAAACAACGCTTTTCCGCATGATCGTCGGGGAGGAAAAACCGGATGCAGGCTCAATCACCATCGGTGACACGGTGCAGCTGGCGTACGTGGACCAGCATCGCGACGCACTGAACGACCAGAACACGATCTTCGACGAGATCACGGACGGGAAAGATGTGATCGAGCTGGGAAAAACGAAGATGAACAGTCGGGCGTACGTTTCCCGGTTCAATTTCCGCGGGACGCAGCAGTCGAAACTGGTTGGCCAGTGCTCGGGCGGAGAGCGAAACCGCGTGCATTTGGCGAAACTCCTGCGCCGCGGCGGAAACGTGATCCTGCTCGACGAACCGACGAACGACCTGGACGTGAACACGATGCGCGTGTTGGAGCAGGCGATCCTGGATTTTAGCGGCTGCGTGGTGGTGATCAGCCACGACCGTTTCTTCCTCGACCGCATTTGCACGCACACGCTCGTTTACGAGG
This sequence comes from Thermoguttaceae bacterium, assembly GCA_030530205.1. Taxonomy (GTDB): domain Bacteria; phylum Planctomycetota; class Planctomycetia; order Pirellulales; family Thermoguttaceae; genus RGIG3701. Next base: position 16,910 of record JAUMVK010000034.1, read on the forward strand.
GGAACGGAAAGGTCCGCTGGTTCGAGGGCAATTTCTCCGAGTACGAAGAAATGCTCAAAACCCAGGACCCGGGCCGTTTCGAAAACCGGCGCAGCAAGTACAAGAAAATCATCCGTTAAGGATTTCGTGGACCAATTAAATGAGGAGTTTTCAGATGAAGTGTTTCCTGTTTTTGCTCGCGGCTTTTTTTTCGGCTTCCAGTCTTTTGGCTAACGAGGAAGATTTGGGGCTTTTCCCGTTTTACCCGACGCGCGGCGTTGCTCCTGAAGTTTCGGCTCCGGCCGGGGCGGACGGTCAGGTCGTGACCGACGGCGACCGGTTCATTACCGCCGGGAACGGAAAGGAGATCCGCTTCTGGGGCCTGAATACGTGCTTCACGATGAATTTTCCCGAAAAGGCCGACGCTGCCCGCTATGCCCAACGGATCGCAGGGTTCGGGTTCAACGCCGTGCGTCTGCACCACATGGACCGGCGCGACATTTGGGGGAAAAACTACCCGAAAGACCTCACGACGATCGACCCGGAAATGCTCGACCGGCTCGACTGGTTCATTTACCAGCTCAAACTGAACGGCATTTACGTCAATATTAACCTCCACGTCTCGCGTCAGTTCGGACCGGCGCAGGGTTTCCTGCCGGAAGATCAGGGGACCCGGTACGATAAAGGCGTGGATAATTACGAGCCGCGGATGATCGAGCTTCAAAAAAAGTACGCGCACGACCTTCTGACCCACGTGAACCCTTACACGAAAATGGCGTACACCGAGGACCCGTGCGTTGCGATGATCGAAATTAATAACGAAAACTCCATTCTGACCCAGTACAGCGGCGGGGCCATGGATTCTCTCGGAGCCGATTATGAGTTTCCGCTTCAAAAACTCTGGAACGAGTGGCTCCGGAAAAAGTACGGCACGACCGAAAAACTCCGGGCGGCTTGGTCCTGCGAAACCTTCCCGATCAGCGAAAATCTGATCGGTCCGGACCTGAAATGGGTGCTGGAAATCGGTGGCGGCGCGAAGGCGTCGGTCGAAGTTCAGGACGAAACCCACCGCCTGACGGTCGAAAAACTCGGTACGGTCGCGTGGCAGCCGCAGTATAACGTCCGAACGTTCGAGGTGAAGGAAGGGATCCCGTACACCATCAGCTTTCAGGCGCGGCGGGTGAGTCCCTCGGCGGGTGATCCCCCGGCCATTCTTTCCTCCAGTGTCATGCAGAGCCATGCCCCCTGGCTCAATCTGGGCTTCCGGAAGGAGTTCACGCTCACTTCCGAGTGGCAGGATTTTGAGTTCCGTTTCCTTCCCTCCGCGAGTGACGAGGCGGCACGGTTTGGTTTCGCGAGGATGCCGGTGGGGGTTTATGAATTCCGGAACATTTCACTGAAATCGGGTGGAGAAATCGGGATCAAGCCGTCCGAGCGTCTGGAGGACGGGTCGGTCCGAATCATTTACCGCAACCGTGAGACGGAGCGCAATACCGAGGCGGCACGTCAGGATTTTCAGCGTTTTCTGGTCGATCTTGAGACGAATTACTGGGCGGAAATGCGCCGGTTCATCGTGGAGGATCTGCACGCCAAAGCTCCGGTGACGGGCACTCAGTTGCAATACGGAGCGCGTTCGGCGCAAGCCCAGCTCGATTACTGCGACATTCACTCGTACTGGAATCACCCACGTTTTCCCGGAGTTCGCTGGGACCAGAAGAACTGGTTCGTCGTGAACACGGCGCTGGCCAATTCGCTGGGCAAAAAGGATGGAAACCTGAACCTCATGGCGAGCCAGCGCGTTTTGGGGAAGCCGTACACGGTGAGCGAGTACAATCACCCGTACCCGAATCTCTACGGGGCGGAAGGCTGCCCGATGATTGCGGCCATGGCCGCTTTCCAGAATTGGAGCGGGATCTTCAATTTCGCGTGGTCTCACTCAACCGATTTCAACGAAACGGCGGCGCCGGGCTTTTTCGACCTGAAAGCGAATTCGGTGAAGCTGGTCCATACGGCCGCGTGCCGGAACCTTTTCGTCCGCGGGGACCTGATGCCGGCCGAAGAAACACTCGAGTACCCACTGACGCCGGAGCAGGAACGGGAGTTCATTGCTGAAAAGTCGTACCGCTGGAACTTTGATGTGAACCCGGCGGGTTTCAGTCCCATGGCCCCGCTTGAAAAACGGGTTGGGATCCATTTAGGAACGGTTCCTGCCTCCCAAACGGATGAGCCTTCTGAGGAGGAACAGGTTAAAAGCGTAGTCAGCACGAAGGACGGCGTGCTTCAGTGGAACGCGGAAACGCCCGATCAGGGGTTCTTCCTCGTTGATACGCCAAAGACCAAGGTCTTCACCGGCTTCATTCAGAACAGGGTCATTGAGTTCCGTAATGGGTTGAAAGTAAAACTCGAATTTGGCCCGACGCTGTTGAACTGGGCAACGGTTTCACTGACGGAGCTTGAGCCGAACCATCTGCTGCTGGCCGCAACGGGCTTGCAGAAGAATCAAAACTGCGAGTTGGGCGAGTACCACCCCGACACGATCCAGGGTGTGACCGTCGCCGAGTACCCGGGTTTGATCAACAAGCAGATCTCATTCTGCAAGAAGCACGGGACGGGGCCGGTTCTTTGTGAGGGGATTTCGGCCAGGATCACGCTTGAGGTTCCGAAAGACGCGGCGGTAAAATGTTTCTCCCTCGATGCAAACGCCCAACCTGCGCAAGAGGTTGAGGTGAAGCGCGTGGATGAAACGCACGCGGCGATAGAGATTTCCAAAGAATTCAAAACGCTGTGGTACGAAGTTCGGTTTGAATAAAATCGGCCCCGCAGCCCCACATTTCCTTAGAGAAGATACATTTTTTGCAAGCACTTATACGTTAAAAATCCCACGATTCCCAAAAACAGAAAGAGGATCGGGTAGGAAACCGCCATCGGCATTTTAAAGTATTCCTCGTTGAAGACTGTAAATTCCGACATTCCGCCGATTCCCGCAATCAGGTTCATCGGCATCATAATGATCGAAATGATGGTCAGGCGCTTCATCAGGTTACTGACGTTATTACCCATGAGAGAAATGCGGGCATCGGTCATTTTCGTCATAATCGTTGTGGTGATCTGCGCCTCCTGACAGCACTGGGCGGAGTCCAGCCGAATGTCATCCAGGGTTTCTTTTTGAATATCGTTAAACCCGAGTTTCTGGGTGTTATTGTAGATTCGCTCGATCAACGCGTTGTTTCCGTTCAGAGCGCTTGCGTAATAGGTCATACTCTTTCCGAGACTGAAAAGCATCATAAGCTGGTCCGAGGAGGCCGTTTCAATGACCTCTTCTTCCAGTTGTTCCATCGCAAGGCTCATGCAACGCAGATGTTCGTGGAAATGCAGTGTCGTCCGGTGCAGAACATTAATCAGGACGTCTCGAATATCCTCGACCCGCATGGGGGCAAAGAGGAAATCTTTGAAGGAGATTTTCTCGTTGAAAATAAAGAGAAGCCGATCCTCATAAATGACCGCACCAAGTGACATCACACGGGAATCAATATCACGGTCAATGATTCCAATGTGCATGGGATGTTTGCAGATCACGACGATTTTGTTGTCACGGTTCTCGATTCGCGGCAACTCATTTTCGTCCAGAATTGACTGCAAGGTGTGGATTCCCAAGTCGAACTTGGTTTGAATAAACTTTTTTTCGATTTGGTCAGGCTCGGTACATATAAGTACGGGGGAGGTGTTGGCTTCCTGGTCATCAGCTTCCACAAGCTTTCCGTTTTCAAAAACGTAACCGGTAATCATACGTACCTCCTTTCCGTCTTTTTCAAACCCCGTGAGAAAGGAATCCTCTTGATCCCTTCTCGCGGTGAACTACACTAAAAATCAATTTTTCGCTTTAATTTCATCCCAGATTTTGGTGAATTTTTTGCCATCTTCCTCTTTGAGGTTTTTGATCGTGTGAAGGTTGGCTTTTACTTCGTCAGAGAGAAGGAATCCAGGAATTGCCCGCGTCTCTTCGGAAACACCTTCTTCGGCATCATCTACACATACGTTGTATTTCGTGAAATCCATATTACGGGCAGCGTTGGTTTTGTCGCACATAAAATTAATGAAAGAGTGCGCCAGTTCAACATTTTGGGCGTTGCTCGGAATGACGAAGTTGTCGATGTTAATGATCGCGCCTTCCTTTGGAATAACGAAGCGGATGTTGTTGTCCTCAGCAGTCATCTGCATGATGTCGCCGCCGTAACCGTGAATAATGAAATTCGCGCCGGAGTTAAGGTCCTGCTTCAGATCGTCAACACCAAACTTCGCGATGTTTTTCTTCCAGGAAATTACAAGCTGCTTAGCTTCTTCGAGCTGCTTGTCATCGGTAGAGTTGATGTCGTAACCCAGAGTGAGGAGCGCAATGCCAATCGTTTCACGCATATCGTCCAACAAGGAAATACGCTTCACGTATTTCTGATTCTCGCAATTAAAAACCGTCCAGGAGTCCGGGAGCGGATCGCACTCACTTACAAGGCAGCCAAGGCCAGTCACTCCGCCGTAGTACGGAACCGAATATTCGAAATTCGGGTCTCCGTTTTTCTCAGCCATCTCCTTCTCCACATTCTGGAAGACGTTCGGGATTTTCGCCGGGTCGAGTTTTTGGATGAGATTCTCGTCCCGCATCGATTCCACGGTGTAATTCGTCGGCATAATGACATCATAAGCGACGCTTCCCGTACGGATTTTCGCGATCATGTCCTCGTTACTGTCGAACGTTTCAATCATCACTTGGCAGTTATACTGCTTCTCAAAGTCAGAAACGACTGCCGGGTCAATGTAATCTTCCCACGTGTAAAAGTGCAGTGTGGGTTTTGCAGGTCCACAGCCAACCAAAAGGAGCAGGGCGAAACAGGACATGAAAAACGCTAAGGATTTTTTCATCAAGCGACCTTTCTTTCAATTAGGAGTTAGGAAATTTAATTATGAATTACGAATTAATTCAAATTTCCGGGACCACAAAACCTTCGCGGTATTCGCGTTTCAGCAGGGCGTTGGCGGCGTCGGCGCCGTCTCCGGTGAATTTGCCGGCGGTTTCGTCGTACGTCAGTACATCGCTCAGGACGATCGGCGAGTTCTCCAGTGTCAAATCGTTTTTCGCCAGAAGGTCGCCCATGTTTGCGAGGAGTTCTTCCCAGCGGCCGTCGGTCTGGCCGTTCAGAACGTCCGCGTTTTCCTGACGGTACGGTTTGCCGACCTGGAAGGCGATGTTCGAGAAGTTGCACCACGCCACGACGTGATTGTGCAGTTCCACGTCGGCGTTCTGGATGGAACGGTCATGAGCGCGAACTGCGTCGATGAAGTTTTTCTGGTGTTGGCCGCCCGAGTCGCCTTTGAACTCGCGGATCACTTGCCCGTCATAGGTTACGGCTTTTCCGCGCCCGCGTTCACCCCAGTACATACCGCCTTCGCAGTACACGCAGTAACCGCTTCCCGGACCGGTATGTTTGCCGGCGGATTTGGATTCGGGACCTTCCGTGATGTTGGAAAGACCGATCACCATCGGGATCGAGCCGGTGTCGAACCAGACGAAGTGGACGTTCGGTGTTTCACCCGCGTCGTTGTATGTGACACGCGCGCCGCCGCCAAGGATGCGCTTCGGGTACGCCACTTTGTCGAGCAGGACGTTATTGATCGCGTCGTCAAGCACGTGTACACCCCAGTTGCCCATCTCGCCGGAGCCGGTGTTCCAGTCCCAGTGCCAGTCGTAGTGGAGTTTGTCGCGGAAGATGGGTTTGTCCTGCGCCGGGCCAAGCCAGAGATTGTAGTCCACTTCCGGCGGGATCGGGAGCGGTGTTTCCCGTTTGCCGATAGATGCGCGGCGACCGTAGCGGTTGACCGCGAGAGATTTGATTTCGCCGAGAGCTTTTTCCTCGTGGAGGAATTTTTTGATTTCGGCCTGCATCGGGTCACTGCGCTGCTGCGTGCCGACCTGGCAGATGACATTATATTTGCGCGAGGCTTTCACGACCTGGTCACCTTCCCACTGGCTGTGCGAGAGCGGTTTTTCGACATAAACGTGTTTGCCGGCCTGCATCGCCCAGATGCTCGCCAGACAGTGCCAGTGGTTGCACGTGGAAACATACACTGCGTCGATGGAAGGATCGTCGAAGATTTTGCGCATATCGCGGTAACCGACGGAACCCGGTACGCGGGCAGTCGCTGCAGCGAGGATGTTTTCATCCACGTCCGAGAACGCGCAGAGATTCACGCCTTCCATTTTGCTGAAGCAGTTCAGGTGGTCACCGCCACGCCATCCGATGCCGATCCCGGCGACGTTGACTTTTTCATTGGCTCCAGTCCCGGCCTGAATTGCGGGAGTGGGGAACAGTGAGGCGAGCGCTCCGGTGGCAAGTGAAACACGGACAAACTGGCGGCGATTTATGTGACGCATGGTTTTTTTCCTCGTGGTTTGGGGTGGGGGAGAAAAAACAAAACAAATTATTATCTATTATAAACGAAAAAGTCGTTTTTGAAAAGCCCCTCGGGCCGATTTTTCAGGAAAAAAGTGAGAATTTTATAGCCGAAAAGACTTACATGAGTCCCTTGAGCGAGAAATGGCCCCCTGCAACGGCTTTTTCAAAGCATCGCGAGCGGGTCCATGTCAATGATCCATTGAATCTCAGAGGGAATTTTGACCTCGCTCTGGATTTTCCGCAGCGTGTCCGCCAGGAACGACCGGGAGTCGGCATGGACCTGAATGTGAAACCGGAAAAAGTCCCGAAGTTTGACCACCGGGCACGGTGCAGGTCCGAGGACCCGAAATGCTGAACCCGAGGGTGGATTTCCAGCGCCGGCAAGACGGATTTGAGCCGCGAGCGTTTCCGCGGTCTTTTTCGTTTCTTCCTCATTGGTCCCGCGAATCACGAGTCGGGCCAGCTCACCGTAGGGTGGGTACTTCAGCTTCTGGCGCAGCGGCAGCGCGTAGCGGGCGAAGCCCAGGTAGTCGTGGCGGCAGGCGAACTGAATGGCCGGGTTTTCAGGCTGGTACGACTGCACGAGGACGTTTCCGCCGGCGTCGCCGCGCCCCGTGCGTCCGGCCACCTGCGTGATGAGGTGGAACGTCCGTTCCTCCGCGCGGAAATCCGGCAGATGGAGCGCCGTGTCCGCATTGATCACGCCGACGAGCGTCACGTTCGGGAAATCCAGCCCTTTCGCGATCATTTGCGTCCCGAGCAAAATGTCGATCTCACCCGCCCGGAACTGCGCGAACGCCTTCTCGTGCGCCCCGCGGGCCTGCATCGAGTCCGTGTCCATCCGCAGGACGCGCGCCTGCGGGAATCGTGTCTGAATTTCCTGTTCGAGTTTTTGCGTTCCCATTCCCGAGTAACGGATGGACGGGCTTCCGCACTGCGGGCAATTCTGCGGCGGGGCAGCGTGGTAGTCGCAGTAGTGGCACACGACCTCGTCCGTCACTTTGTGGTGCGTCAGCGAAATCTCGCAGTGAGGGCAGGAGAGAACCGCCCCGCAGGAAGGGCACTGGATGTGCGTCGAGAAACCACGCCGGTTCAGCAGGAGGATCATCTGGTGCTTTTCGCGGAGGCACTCGTGCATGGCGATGTGCAGCTTGCGCCCGATCGCTCCGTTCGAGAGTGTGTCGCGAATACGCAGATCCACGGGCGAAACGGTGGGGAGGATACGGTTTTTCACACGGTTCGCCAGAGTCAGAAGCTGATAATCGCCTCGCCGGGCGTGCCAGTACGTCTCCAGCGCGGGCGTAGCCGAGCCGAGCAGAACCAGCGCGTTTTCCATCTTTCCCCGCTGGATCGCCACTTCCCGGGCGTGGTACCGCGGAGCCATGGAGTCCTGCTTGAAACTCGTTTCGTGTTCCTCGTCGATGACGATCAACCCAAGGCGCGGCGTTGGGGCAAAAACGGCACTCCGCGCGCCGATGATCACTTCCACGTCGCCGTGAAGTATCCGCTCCCACTCGTCGTGGCGCTGCGCGTCGGTCAGATGTGAGTGCAGAACCGCGATGTTCTGGAAACGACTTCGGAACCGCTGAACGGTCTGAGGCGTGAGCGAGATTTCGGGGACCAGAACGATCGCCTGACGGCCGGACCGAACCACTTCCCTGATCGTTTGAATGTAAACCTCTGTTTTGCCGCTTCCCGTTACACCGTGCAGAAGGATCGGTTTGGGAACCGTCCGGGCGTGAAGTGCTGAGCGTATTTGTTCCATCGCTGCCGCCTGATCTGGGTTCAGAGCCAGATCATCCTGCTTGTGCTGTCTTTCCGGACCATAATCTCCGGCTCCTGTACGGATACGCGACTGCTGGGATTGGATCAGCCCCCGGTCCCGCAGTAGTTTAATTGGTCCGAATGACACGTTCGCACGGCGGGCAAGTTCGTCCTGCGTGAGCGGTTTTCCCCAAAGCAGAAGCGTGCGGATGATTTTCTCCTGGGTCGGTGTAAGTCTGAGTTCCTTGGGAATTTCGGTTTTCTGCTGCGCCCGACGGGCTTGAGCTTTGGCTTTGGTTTCAAATGCCGCGTAAGAAATTGGCTTCTTTTCCTCTTCCTGCTCTTTTTGCAGAAGGTCGAACGCTTTCCGTCCCTGTGCAGAAACTGAGAGTAAAACGGCCACTCGCGTCCCGGCCTGATCCCGAACGCCGGCGGGAAGAATGCACTGGAGGACTGTTCCCCAGGAGCATAAATAAAACTCGCTGATCCAGCGCGTCAATTCGAGCATCGTGGGAGAAATGAGCGGTTTTTCGTCCAGTATCTTCAGGAAAAATTTGAGTTTTACCCGAGATTTCTGAACCGAGTGTACATCAACGCAAAACGCTTCGCACGGCCGATTGGACTTTCCAAGCGGGACCTGAAGACGCATCCCCTTCTGAACTTTGCCGACCCAGGCGGGCGGGATCGCGTAATCGAGCGTTTTGTCGATCCCCTCAGCGAAAACGACGCTCACGGCGGGAATTTCCTCGCCGACGGCATCATCGTCCCACGGGTTGGGAGGGTCTTGAGGAGTTTCAAAAAGGAAAAGCTGATCGTCCATGAGCGTATTTTACCGGTTCCCTGGAATTTAGTTTCGACGCTGAAGCAGAGGAATACAGACAAGTATAACAATCACTGAAAGAGCATTTTATCAAATTTTGCCCAAAATACAAGAGTTTCAGGAAGAAAAAACTGAAAAAAACCTGAAAAAGTTTGTGGGAAACCCTCTTGAAAGAAGTCGAAAGTACGGTATAATAATACAAATATCGTTTTGCATAAAACCTTCAGAAAAGCCATACAATGAAACCCGTTCCATTTTTCGAAAGACTGAGACGTTTCTGGAATTCCCGGCCTGCTGTGCAGCTCCGCCGGGGAATGAGGCGTTTTGTTTCCCTGCATTGGTGGGTAAAACGGTCGTGGAAGGTGAAAGTTCAGCTTCTCATCGGGTTTACGGCTCTTCTGCTTCTTGTTCTTTCGCTTGCCGCGTGGTACGTGTTTCAGGAGGAATATTCCAGAATCTCGAACAATTACCTCCGGCTCCAGCTTTTTGGCCCTCAGGAGATTTTCTTCCAGGAACCAGGAAGAGCCAGTGAAGATTCAAAATCCAATCCTGGCCCGTTTTATGTTGAAGTCCGCCGGCCCTACGGGGGTGCGCTGCCGAACGTTCGGGTCGAAGCTTCATTTCTGACGCAGGACGATGTTCCGTTCTGGTTTCTTTCAGATGTAACGAATCGGGAGGGGCGTTTTCAGCTCGACGTCCCCGACATGCGGATGCCCGAGAGGGTGAAATTGAAGATTCATGCCGAGGAAGGCAAAAAAAAAGCGGATTTTACTGCCTTCCTGAAAGTGCGGACTCTTCAGGAAGACGAATCCGGGACGGAGGATGTTTCGGAAGATTCTTTTTTGTTTGAGGATCGGCCGCTTGATTCGATTGCTGCGCCGGAAAGTGAATTAGGGCCGCAAAGCAGACTTTCGCTGGTGATTCCTCACCGGATCCTCGATAATCCGGAGCTTTCCTTTTCGGTTTTAACTTCTGATGAACCGTTTCATCCGGTTTTCGTGGGAATTTGGCAGAAAGGCAAACTTTTGGCGTGTCGTCCTACTTTGGCACGTGAAAAATGGCGAAACGTTTCAATTTCTCTTCCTGAAAATGCTTCTGGAATGTTTTCGGTACTTCTGATCGACGAGGCTGTCTCACCGCCACGGGTGATCCAGCACGAACTGATTTATCGATTGCCGCCGAAAGATTTGGAGCTTGAAGCCTCCCAGCTGGCTTTTTTACGTTCCTTTGCGAACAGGTTGAACACCCCAGAATTTCGTGAAGAAAAGCAGGCGCTTGAGTTCCTTCCCGGTGAATTGTCTGATCCGGTCGAGGGGACTGATTTGGAAAATCCCGCTCTTTTAGCTGCCGCGGACCGTCTGCTTGGCGGGGCGATCGTGATGAAACCGACATCAGGGACTGGCCTGGAGATTCCGGAACTTAAACCTTTGATCCATCTGTTTGCGAAGTTGGACCAGCTTTCGGTCCAGCTTTTCGATCCACCCCCGGAAATGAATTACAACCCGGAAAATATCCGCTCACTTATGGATCGGGCCCTGCAACTGCAGGGGTTTCTTCTTCGGCGAAATTTGGCCTCACCGATGGTTCAGGAACAGTATCTTCCGAGTCTGCCGGTCGTGTTTGACAGTCAAAGCGTTCAGGAAGAAAACTACAAAATGGCCGTTCAGAAATTCCGTCTTAACGTCAAAAAACGACTCGGGAGTTTGATTTGCCTGATCCTTTGTTCGGCTCTTTGTCTCGTCGTGATGATGCTCATGATGACGATTTTGGGCCTTCCGACTGACTGGCGGAACTGGTTTCTGACGGTTTGTGTGGTTTTGCTCGCTCTGGGACTCGCATCGGTCATTGCGTCTCAGTCTGATGTGGATTCCACAGGCGAAAGCGCTCACTACGCGATTTTCGAAGGCGTACCAGGACCTTAAATTTCGATTCCCTAACTCCCCGTCCAATTTCGCATTACGCATTCCTGATTAAAAACGATGGTTGATCATTCCGGCACACGCGTCAAGAAAATGTTTGGGCAGATCGCCCCACGATACGATTTTCTGAACCACTTCCTTTCGGGCGGCGTGGACCGTTTTTGGAGGTGGTACGTCGTGCGGAAAGTGCGTCCAAATCGGGATTTGGACGGGAAAATCCTCGACATTTGCACGGGCACGGGTGACTTGGCGATCGAGTTCTGGAAAAGGTACAAAATTCCCGTCGTGGGCGGGGATTTTACGCCCGAGATGCTGGAATTTGGCCGGAAAAAACTCGAGAAAATGGGGATCTCGCCCGAGCAGATCGAACTGGTGGAAGCGGACGCGACGGCGATCCCGTACCCGGACGATACTTTCCGGATCGTCTCGGTGGCTTTCGGGCTTCGGAACGTGGAAAACTGGGAAAAGGGACTTTCCGAGATGACTCGCGTCTGCGTTCCCGGTGGTCAGGTCGCGGTTCTGGAATTTTCACTTCCGACGTTTCCGCCGTTTCGCTGGCTTTACCTGTTCTACTTCCGACACATTTTACCGAAAATCGGTCAATGGACGGCACGAAATCAGTTCGACGCGTATAATTACCTCCCCGAAAGCGTCGCGGCGTTTCCGCAAGGGAAAGAACTGGCCGGGATGATGGAATCTGCGGGTCTTTCAGATGTTCGTTTCTGGCCTCTGACGTTCGGGATCGCGACGCTGTACGTCGGAACGAAGCCTTGATTTGGAAGAGTTAAAATTTTTTAACTTTTTTCTGAAATATTTGTCCTTTTTCTGAAATATTCCTTGACGGGAAAATCTCCCTGAATATAATAAAAGAGTGAGTTTAGTTTAAAATGTGGAGATTTTGCCATGAATACAATATTTAAGAGTTTGATTTCAATTTCGGCGCTGCTTCTGCTGGCGGGCGTTTCCCTTCAGGCGGCGGAGATCACCTGGACCGGGCAGGGCGCGGACGAGTACGTCTCGACGAAAGAAAACTGGTCTGGAAACACGCCGAGCTTCAACAAGAACAGTTTCGGCCTGATGCACGAAGCGCAGGATGGGAATACGTACATCATCCCTGAAGGCGCCTCGGCGATCGCAACCGGGTTCGACATTACCAATACGCAAATCGTGATCAATGGAAACTTCATATCCAGACGGGAACCCTATGGCGGTTTCAGCTTCAACGGCTTCTGGATGCGCGGCGGAAATACGATCACATTCGGCGAAAACGCGGCGGTGACTTTTCAGACCTCGAACGGTGCGACCGATGCCGTTCAGCTCACGATGTGCAGCGCGAACAACGTGATCAACAAACACGACTCCGGAAAGTGGGATTTCGCCAACATGTTCATTTCGACGTATGACTGCAGCGGCGGAAATAACAATCACTTCAATCAGTATGCCGGTACGGTCACCGCGACCCAAATCAACCTGGGCACGAAAAGCGGCTTCGATGATTCCCAGATCAGCACGTACAATTTGTACGGCGGAAACGTTGAGGCGGGCGATACATTCCTGAATACCTACGTGCAAGGCAGTACTACCCATTACGGCCGCGGCGAGATCAATATTTACGGCGGAAACTACACGACCCAGAATTTGGGCGGCGGGACTTCTGTCGATGGAACGATCAATTACCGATCAGACATTAACGTGCATGTCATTCCCGATAGTTACGGGACGTTTAACGTAACCCAAGGCAACACATATACGGGCAAGATCAACGTGCTTCTGGATTCTGCAGTCGGGATTTTCCCCTTGGAAATGAAAGATGCTTCTTTTGTTTCCCTTGCGGAGCTGAGCGGGAACGAGTCGATTACCATCAACACTCCTCTGTTCGTGCTCAACGGAACTGCCGTAACGCTCGATACATCGAAAAATATTGTTTCTGGTCTGTATCACGTGAATGATTCGATCACATTTGACGCCACGAATGCCGGCTATCTGGAAATCGCGCCGAGCGCAGATCCGTATCAAATCGAAATGACGATTTCCGGTCTGGAGAGTCAATCTGACGCTGACGCGTTCTCGCAGTGGTTCAACGAGACTTCAGGCTACGAGGCCCGAATGACCTCACCGACCTCTTTGATGCTGAGTGTCTTCCCCGCCTCGCTTACAGAGCAGTTGCTTTTGTTCGATTTCAGCGGTTATACTCCTGCAGATGTGATGGCAACTGGGCTGTTTTCTTCGGAAGTGCCTGAACCCGCTGCATGGCTTCTCTTCCTTTCGGGAGTGCTGGCCTTGCTGGGAGCAGGAATCAAAAAAAGGGTAAGTTTCCAGGCAAACTAAAAGAACGTATAAATTGGGGTTAATTGTTTTTGGGGACTCCTGAGAAAAGGGGGAAAAATGCGCCGTCAAGCCTTTACACTCGTTGAATTATTGGTTGTCATCGCGATCATTGGGATGCTCGTTGGCCTGCTTCTTCCGGCGGTCCAGCAGGCTCGTGAGGCCGCTCGTCAGATGCAGTGCGGGAACAATCTGAAGCAAATGGGGCTTGCTTCGCTGAACCACGAATCGACGACCAAGTCACTGCCAACTGGCGGGTGGACGGCTTTTTGGACCGGTGACCCGGATATGGCGTTCGGTCTGACGCAGCCGGGCGGGTGGGCGTACTCGCTCCTCCCTTACATGGAACAGCAGGCTCTTTGGGCCTTGGGGCAGGATGGGGTAGAAGAAATCAACGCGACGCAGGAAAATAACGCCTCCACCCGTGCGCAGAGCCCCATTAACGTTTTCCTTTGCCCATCACGCCGAACGAATAAATTGTACCCGTACAAGGGCGTGAAGCTCTGTAACATGGCAAGTACCTCGGAGGTCGGGAAAAACGACTATGCCGGCAATTCAGCCGATGGAAATTCCTTCCCAAGCGGGATGAGCCAGTCCAGCCCGAATACGAATTCTGGCGGGAAAAATATTCAGCCTAACACAAACAACAAAGGGGTAATTTTCTCGAAAAGCAATGTCCAGATTGGGGAAATTCGGGATGGGACGAGTAACACGATGCTGGTTGGTGAAAAGTACGTCCAGCCGGAACATTACGAAACGGGAGGCGCTACAGGTGACGACCTGACACAAGTCCAGGGCGCCGACGACGATTCCCTTCGCAATACCGCCTCACTACCGCGCCAGGATCGTTCTCAGTTCAATTCAGGAGGTCTTTTCGGAAGTGTCCACGCGGGGTCGTTCGGGACGGTCCTATGCGATGGCTCGGTTCAGAGAATTTCGTACAGCATTGATCAAGAGACGTTCCTCTACTTGGGACGACGCGCGGACGGGCAAGTTTTCACGCTTTCGTTCTGAGTTTTTTTGAAAGACAAAAATTTTCTTCGCGCCTCTTGACAGAATGAAGAAAATGCGGTAAAATAAAAGTGTTTAGAGGGCTTTTTCATTCGGAGTGCGCACATGAGTTCGACTTTGCTGACAGAATTTTCGGATTTGATTCAAACGCAGGAACCGCTTGCGATGCATACGTGGTTTCAGGTGGGCGGGAATGCCGAGTATTATGCGGAGCCACAGTCCTGGGAGACGTTTCAGCGGCTTTTGAAATGTTGCGCCCAGGAGAATATTCCTTTCCGGATTCTTGGTGCGGGGTCGAATGTGCTGGTCAGGAACGAAGGCGTGAAGGGATTGGTGATCAATCTCAGTGAGGGCCTGCCACAAACGCTCGAAGTGAACGGAACTACGGTTAAAGTCAGCAGTAACGTGCCGCTGAGCCGATTGGTCACAACTGCTGTCCGGAATGGTCTCGGTGGTCTGGAAGATCTTATTGGGATTCCCGGCACGGTTGGCGCCGCTCTTCATGGAAACATTGGAACGAACAGTACAGATATCGGCCAGTTTCTGAAAACGGCCACTATTGCGGCCCCAGATGGTACGGTTACTCAGGTGGATGCTTCGGAAGTGGTTTTCGCCTATCGCCAGAGCAGTCTTTCTGACTCGATTATTCTGGGGGCTGAACTTGAACTTCATGAGGAAAATCCAGTTGAACTTTCTCAAAGAATGCAGAAGTGCTGGATCGTACGCAAAGCCTCGCAGCCGTTAGGACATCAGGGAGCTGGACGCATTTTCCGTAATGTTACGGAGTCGGGCGAAAGTGCCAGTGAGCTGATCGAACGTGTCGGAATGTCAAACACGCGCGTCGGCGGCGCAATGGTTTGTGACCGTCATGCGAACTATATCATCGCTCAGCCCGAGTGTACACCTAACGATATTCTCCGGCTCATCCGGCTCATTCAGGAACAGGTACACGAACACACGGGCGTAAAACTTGCGCTGGAACTGGAAATCTGGTAAACTTTTTGGTGAATGTGAATTGTGGGACTTTGAACTTCTCTAACGGGAAAAGCCAATTCACTTTTCATGCCTGAAAAGATGATTATAGAGCAGGAAAATACGATCCAGAAACAATCCGAAAAATGGGATTCGGACGAGGAAATGAGTTACAGCGAAATCGCGGGCCATTTCCTTGGTGAGCTGGTTCCCGGACGGGGGCGTTTTGTAACCTGTCTGGTAATTCTGGCCTTTCTTATGGTTCTTACCCTGATTTTCTGGGGGTCCTTTGGCTGGCATTTTTATGAAAAAGGCCCCATTGGGAACGGACAAAAAATGAGCCAGATCACGGTTCAGAAAATTCGTCTCGTTCATCGTTTGGAAGACGGAACGATTTCTTCTGAAGTTCCCTCATGGATCCATGAGAATATTCCTGAGACGATTTACAATACGCTCCTTTTGAACCCGAGCGCTCTTTCGATTTACAGTGAGAAACAGATCGAGTATGTGCAAAATGCTCTCAAGGAAGTGTACTGGATTCAAAAGGTTGAGAGGATTCGGAAATTCTATCCTGCTTTTCTTGAGATCGAAGTGACATACCGTCGGCCCGCTATGCTGGTTTCAGTTTCGGACGATTCACCCGAGGATACGGATCCCAATGATTCGAAGGTACGTCTCCATTACATTCCGCTTTCTTCAGATTGCCACATTTTGCCGACCGACCCGGATAATTTCCCGGTCCCGATAGAGGACGTGGCAAATTTCCCAACATTTTGCGGTGAAGCACCCAGCGCTTTTTATGAATCGGAGGAACCCCTTGATGTGACGGCTTTTCCAGGATGTCAACCCCCGATCAGTTCAAAGCCAGGGGCACTCTGGGTCTATGACGAGCAGATTCGGGACGCCGTGAAAATTGTGAATATGCTGGGTGACCGCTGGAACAAATTTGGCCTCGACTATATTTGCGTAGAAAATAACAAAAACGACGAAGATGACTGGTATTTTGAAAACCAGTTTTGTATTGTGACGAAGAATGGTTCCCGGATTCACTGGGGGCGCTGCATTGATGAGGCCGCCAGCAAGGAAGATGTGCTGGATACGGACAAAATCGCGCAGTTAGACGAAGTATTTAAGGCCAATGGATATTTGGATAAGCCAGAAGAACCTTTTAATATGATGTTCCGTCAGCAGACGAATCAGGAAAAAAAGCAGCGTTAGAACGTGACCGGATTTTGCGGAGAAATTTTTTCAGGAATGTTAATTTCCACTCTGTTGCAGGAATTATCAGCCGGGGCTTCCGTATCGTGAATAACGACTTCCTCGCGAACGACAGACATATCGCGTGGAGCCTCGATACCAATGCGTACAATCCCTTGAGAAATACGTACTACCGTCACGGCAATATTATCGCCGATCAGGATACGTTCACCAGTTTTACGCGACAAAACTAACATAATAATTAAAAAATCAAAATAAAAACAGAATTACTCTCTATATTATATTCTACCACAAATAAAAGTTTTGTCAAGTAAATATTTCTAAAAATGGGGAAATTTACCCAAAATGGGTAAAATATTTTCAAATTAGAGAAAATGACAAACCGGGTTTCTTGTTTTTTTTACGTTGAACTACTTGACAGATGATTGAATAAGGATAAAATAAAAGACTCAAGTCCAAAACGCAAGCAATGGACCCGGACAGGAAAATTGTAACTTCGAACCCGATTTTAGGTAAACGATGAGTTTCATTACTTCGATTCAAGAGAAAACGGAAAATCTTCCGGAGATCACGTGGCGCCTGACTGAAACCTGCTCGACATTCAAATTGATTCAGCATTTGGGTCCGTGCCCGTTGCCGAGCCACAGTGTGGTTGTGGATATTCTGAACGATTTGCTGGAAGTCATGTATCCGGGATTTGGCCGGCGCAATAACCTGCACATTGGAAGCATTAATTACTTCATGGGTGAGATTCTGGATCGCGTATATGATAAACTGGCGACGCAGATCACTCTGGCCCTTTGCCATTCCACTTCCTGTGGATCTTCCGATTGTGATGGAAATTGCAATGTCTCCCTTCGGGCGGAAGTTGAAAAAAAGGGCCAGGAGAAAGCCTTGGCGTTCCTGTGCCGTTTGCCCGAGCTGCGAGGAATCCTCGAAACCGATGTTCAGGCCGCTTATGCAGGTGACCCCGCCTGCAAATCGTTTGCCGAGGCAATTTTCTGCTATCCTGGCCTGAGGGCGATTTCCGTGTATCGAATCGCACACGAACTGTGTGTGTTGGGGGTTCCGCTTATCCCGCGTATGATGACCGAGTGGGCGCACAGCCAGACGGGAATCGACATTCACCCCGGGGCGACGATTGGCTCTCACTTCTTCATCGACCACGGGACCGGTGTGGTCATTGGCGAAACCTGTGAGATCGGCCAGTGGGTCAAGCTTTACCAGGGCGTGACGCTTGGCGCGCTGAGCTTCCCAACGGACGAGACGGGCCAGCTCGTGCGTGGTCAAAAACGTCACCCGACCATTCGCGACCACGTGGTGATCTACGCCAACGCGACTGTTTTGGGCGGTCAGACCGTCATCGGTGAAAACGCAGTGATCGGTTCGAGCGTTTGGGTCACACAGTCCATCGAGCCGAACACGACGGTGATGATGGAAAAGCCCAGCCTCCGCATCCGCGCGCCGAAAGAATGACCCGATGGGTTGGGAGGTCGCTCATTCCGGATCCTTCAGGTATTTCCGCAGAAAGTCCTTCTGAGCCTCCTCGATATTATACGGCGTAAACGTCGATTTCGGGTTGGTCCGCCATAGTCGCTGCTGGAGCGCAAAGGCTTCGTCGAAGTCCAGTCCCTGCGACTTGCCGAGCCACGCGCAGATGACCATTCCGGTGTGGCCGATACCGCCCCAGCAGTGGACGTTGATCGTGCGGCCCTGTGCGACCAGCTCACTGATTTGGGCGACGATCTGGTCCATCTCTTCTGCACTTTTCGGCGGGTGATTGTCGTGAATCGGAAACCGCCAGTACCGTACGCCGTCCGGAAGAAACTGCTCGTAAGGATTCAGCTCCCCCGGCTCGGTCAGGTCGATGAAGTCCGTGATCCCGAACCGGACCATCGCGGCCAGCTTCCCGCTGGAACCGACGTCTTCTTTGTTGATTGGGTATTCCGAGGCGTACAGGTGATCGTTGACCTTGTAGGAATACTTCGTTGGAACGTTCATCATATCTCCTCAAAAGAAATGTGGTTTTCTCTGGCATACGCTTCCGCTTTTGAGTCTTTCGGCGCGTGGATCGTTACGTTCGGACAGTTCGCGAACGCCTCGGCTCCGACCTCCATTACACTTTCTGGAATCTCCACGGAGGTCAAGGACCGGCAGCCCCAGAACGTTTTCCTCTCGATGGCCGTCACCCCTTCGGGAATCACGATGGATCTTAAAGAGCGGCAGCAGGCAAACGCATCACGCCCGATTTCCGTCACGCCTTTGGGAATCTTCAAAGCGGTTAAAGAGCGGCAGCCGTAAAACACGCCCCGCCCGATTTTCTTCAGGCTTTCCGGAAGGGTCACAGAGGTTAAGGACTCGCAGCCATAGAATACACTGCGTCTGATTTCTGTCACCCCCTCAGGAATGGTCACGGATGTTAAGGAACGACAGCCGTGGAAAGTGTTACCCTCAATCACAGTCATACTGTCAGGAAAGATCGCGGACGTCAAGGAAACACAATCCCTGAACGTATGTCGCCCCATCTGCTTCACACTTTGGGGAATTACCGCAGACGTTAAGGAGCGGCAGCCTCGAAACGTGTTCCATTCTATCACTTCAACACCATCGGGAATGACCAGGGAGGTCAGAGAAGCGCAATTAAAGAACGCTTTGTGTCCGATCTTCGTCACATTTGGGGGAATGTTCAGTGCGGACAAGGAACTGCAGCCTATAAACGCCTGGCCTCCTATTTCCGTGAGGCTTTCAGGGAGGACCACTGACGTTAAGGAAGTGCAATCCTTGAATGTGTTAAATTCAATCTTCCTCACACCTTCGGGAATGACCATGGATTTTAATGATTTACAGCCAGCGAACGCATCCCACCCGATCCACTTCACTCCTTGGGGAATGGTTACAGAGATTAAGGAATTGCAACCGCTGAACATTCTTTCCCTGATCCACGTTACGCCTTTGGGAATATTTACAGATGTTAATGACATACAATCTTTAAATGTTCCAAATCCAAATTGCGTCACACCTTCGGGGATTTCTACAGTCTTTAAGGATATGCACCCCCAAAACATATTGTCTTTGATCTTCGTTACACTACTGGGAATCACTACAGACGTTAAAGAAAAACAGAATTCAAACGCGCCGAAATCAATTTTCTCAACGCTTTCAGGGATGATCACGGAGGTTAAGGATGTACAACCCTTAAACGCATAGGTTCCGATTTCGGTCACGTAGTCGGGTATCTGATATTCCTTGGCTGAGGGCAGGCAGGATACCAGCTTTTTCCCGTCTTTTGTCAATAAAACGCTGCCATCACTTTTGTAGAACGGATTCGAGGAGGAAATGGTCCATTCCTTCAATGAGATATTGCTATTGATTGCCCCAATTCCAATTTCCTTTACACTTTCAGGAATTACTAAGGACGTTAATGAAGTACAACCCGAGAATGCACTCATCTCAATTTCCGTCACGCTATTGGGAATAATCACAGAAGTTAGGGAACTACATGAGTTAAACACTCGGAATCCTATCTCTGTTATACCTTCAGGAATAATGACAGATTTTAAGGAGTCGCAACCATCGAACGCAGCCCGGTCGATTTTCTGCACGGGTTTTCCATCGATTTCAGCCGGAATCGTGACGTCTGCTTCCGTGCCGATGTATTTCGTGATCGTGATACCATTCTTTTGGTCTTCATATATATAATTCGGGTTTGACATCTGATTCTTTCCAATTAAAAAGCGTTATACAGCGGGAAATCATTTTGAGATTTATTCCGTGTGCCTGTAAATTATTTTTTCTTTTTTAGCAATTCCATCAAGATTTCCCTTATTATAGTGCAGACGGCCAAAATATCAAGGAGGGAAAGAAAGTTTTTTGACTTTTTTGTTTTTAACCCTTGACTTTTTGGCCGGTCGTGCTAAAATTAAGAAAAATTATGTCCCCCTTGTATTCTACCCCTGCAAGGAGTTTTTACATTTTCCCACCAAAGAAAGGATCCATTCATGAGAGTTTTGCTCCAAAACTTTACCCGCCTGGCGCTCGGACTTATTCTTGTTCTGACTTTAACGGTTTCTGCCTCCGCGAAGACCAACTACATTCTGATGATCGTGGACGGCGGCGGTGAAGGCGCGTACCGCATCGGCTCCCAGTTCTACACCGGCGAAGACCGTGGCCTTCCGTATATGAAACACGCCGACGGCTGGAAGGAATTTGGCTGCACGACCTACAGCAAAAGCGGCGTCGTTCAGGACACCAAAACGACGGACGCCGGCACCGAGAAAATCGTGAATTACAGCGAGGACGGCTCCTACAGTCCGGACACGCACTGGCTTGAATTTGAGACCCACATGAAAAACCCGACCGACTCGGCGGCCTCCGCGACGGCTCTGAATGCCGGAGTCAAGACCAAGAACGGCCGGATCAATTTCGATGAAAACGGCAAGCAGCTCGAAACGGTCGCTGACTTTGCGGTCGCCCGTGGCTTTGCGGCTGGTTCGATCACTAACGTGATGCCTTCCCACGCGACTCCTGCGGCCGTGGCCGGTCACAACATGAGCCGGGGCGAGGGGAAAGACCTCTGGCGCGAAATGGTGAAAAAGGACGTTCTTTCCGTGGTCATCGGCGCCGCCCACCCGTGGTACGACAAAAACGGCGAACGCCGCGAAGAGCCGCAGTTCAACCCGTACGGTCCGTCGGAACACGCCTGGGGGCTGATCACCACCGAGCCGAATTACTACGGCTGGACCTTCATTGAAAAGCGCGAAGATTTCCAGAAGATCGCCTCGGGTGAAGTGCCCGCTCCGAAAAAACTCATGGGTCTTCCGCAGGTGGCGGGAACGTTCCAGTCGAGCCGCTCCCACGATAGAGCGCGCAACGAAAACGTCCCGACGCTCACCGAGTGCTGCCTCGCCGGTCTGAATACGCTGAACCAGAACGAAAAAGGGTTTTACCTCATGGTCGAGTCCGGCTCGGTTGACTGGCTGACCGGGAACGCTCCGCGCACGATCGAGGAAATGTGCGAATTCTTCGATGCCGTGCAGGCGATTTGTGACTGGGTCGAAAAGAATTCTTCGTGGGAAGAAACGACGATCATTCTGACCGCCGACCACGAAACGGGCGCCCTCTTTGGCCCGCTGGCTGACAAACCGGAAACGATGTTCCAGGCCCCGATCGGAAAAGGAAAGGGGCAGATCCCGGATTGCAATTTCTTCAAAAAGAGCCACACGAACGCGCCGGTTCCGTTCTTCGTGAAAGGTCCGGGTGCCGAGAAGTTTGAGCAGCGCGTGAAGTGCACCGACGAAACCTTCGGAAAAATGTGGGGTTTTGACGGAAAGATCATCGACAATACGGACACGGCTCAGGTCGGTAAAGAGCTTTTTGAAGGCAAATAGTTCATTGCCCGCTAACCGGGAAAACCGCGAAGGATTTTATGCCTAACGTTCAGTTCCATACCGATCCCGCCCCAGAGAAACCTTCCCTGCTGAAGCGATTTGGGGCGGAGTTTTCGTACTTCTGGAAGCGCCAGCGCGACGCGGTTCTCGGTTGGTCGATTCTTTTATTGTTATTTCTTTCTTTTCTCGCCCTTTGGAGCTGGTGCGGCAGTCTGACAGGGGTGTACCACTTCTTCCGAAACGGTTTCTCCCGGGACGGTGATTACGTACAGAAACCCGTCCGCCATGGCGAAATGTATGGACAAAAACGGGTTTTGACCGTGGACGGCGTCGATTTTGTGATGCGCTGGTGCCCGGGTGGAAAATTTCGGATGGGTTCTCCCGAAAAGGAGCAGGGCCGGGAACCCGACGAGGAGGTCCATCGCGTGAAACTCACCGGTTTTTGGATTCTTGAGACGGAAGTCACCCGCGAAATGTGGGCGGTCGTCATGGAAACGGAGCCGCCGGAAGAGAAGGAAAAGCTTCTCCCCGTCGCGGACGTGACGTGGGGACAGGCGATGGAATTCTGCGAAAAGCTCGGCCGAAAGATCCAGTACCGGGTTCAGCTTCCGACCGAGGCGCAGTGGGAATACGCCTGCCGAGCCGGTTCGGAACGCCCGTTCTGCGGCGGTGATCTGGACCAGATGGGGTGGTACGAGAAAAACTCCCGCGGAAGACTTCACCCCGTCAAAAAACGCCGGCACAACGCGTGGTACCTGTACGATTTCCACGGGAACGCCGCCGAATGGTGCCGGGACGGGTACGACGTGGACTACTACGCGAAATCGCCCGAGGAAAACCCGACGGGGCCGTACTTCAGCAATAAAAAAGTGGTGCGAGGCGGCGATTTTACCTCCCCGGCGCCCAAATGCCGAGCGGCAGAACGCGGCTCGTCCCGCGGCGGTGAGGCGGGTTTCCGCGTCGTCGTGGAGTATGTGAAACCGAAGAAGTAAAGGCGCATCCAATGTTTCGTTTTTTAATTTCCCTGTTCAGCTTTCTGTTCCTCCTGTTCCCGTCAATTTCAATCTCAAACCCGACCAGCCGGGATTCTTTTGAGTGGGAAGGGACGAAAATCACCAATTTCATCGGCGACGAAACCGATGTCGTGATCCCCGACGGCACAACGGAAATTTCTGACGATGCGTTCCAGGGCTGCGAATCTTTAACGTCCGTCATCATTCCCGAAGGCGTGAAGGTGATCGGAAACAGTGCGTTCATCGCCTGCGACTCCCTGAAATCGATTGTTATTCCCGAAAGCGTGACGAAGATCAAAGCCGAAGCATTCATGTATTGCGAGTCATTAACCTCAGTCGTCATTCCCAAGGGGGTGACGGTGATTGAAAAGAACGTTTTTAAAGATTGCAAAGCTTTAAAATCCGTCACCATTCCCGAAGGGGTGGAAAAAATCGGAGCGAGTGCGTTTGAGGGCTGCGAATCTTTAACGTCCGTCACCATTCCCGAAGGGGTGGAAAAAATCGGAGCGAGCGCGTTTGAGGGCTGCGAATCTTTAACGTCAGTCGCCATTCCCGAAGGGGTGACGAAAATTGGCAAGAGGGCGTTCGCTGGCTGCAGTTCTTTAGAAACCTTTGTGATTCCCATAGGCGTGACGGAGGTTGAAAAGAATATTTTTGAAGGTTGCAAAGCCTTAAAATCCGTTACCATTCCCGAAGGGGTGAAAAAAATCGGAGCCAGCGCGTTCCTGCTCTGTGGATCTTTGACGTCGGTCAAGATTCCCGAAAGTGTGACGGAGATTGGTGAGAGCGCGTTTGCGGTATGCAGTTCCTTAAAAACTTTCGTGATTCCCAAAGGCGTAACAGTCATCCGATTCGGCACCTTCGAGGATTGCGAGTCTTTAACGTCCATTACGATCCCCGAAGGCGTGACGGAGATCGGGGAGCAGGCTTTTGAGAGGTGCAACTTACAGTCCGTCACCATCCCCAAAGGGGTAAAAGTCATTAAAAAGAGTGCGTTCCATGAGTGTAACTCCCTGAACTCCATCGAAATTCCTGAAGGTGTGAGGGAGATTGGTGAATATGCGTTCGGATGCTGCTCGTCCTTAAAGTCCGTCAAGATTTCCCCAGGCGTAAAGAAGATTGGAGAATGTGCGTTTACTTTCTGCCATGCTTTAACCTCCATCGAAATTCCTGAAGGTGTGACCGCGATTGAAGAACATGCGTTCCAGGGCTGCGATTCCTTAACCTCGGTGGTCATTCCTGACAGCGTAAAGAAAATCGAAGGGGCATTTGTCGGCTGCCCGGCCCTGGAAAAATGGAATATTTCTTCTGCCAACCCTTATTTCAGGGCCGATGGTCCTGCCCTTCTGACAAAAGACGGGAAGAAAGTGGTCGCCTGTCTGAACTCTGCGAAAAAATACCAGATCCCCGAAGGCATAAAAGTGATTGGAGAAAACGCGTTCAATGGCTGCGAGTTTTTGACGTCCATCGAGATTCCCGATAGCGTGACCGAAATCGGCCCTTGGGCGTTTGCGAGCTGCGTGTCTTTAAAGTCCGTTGCACTTCCCCAAGGTTTGGCTGTTTTGGAAAGCGGGATTTTCCTGCATTGCGTGTCTTTAACGTCGGTCGAAATTCCGGAAAGCGTGACGAAATTGGAAGATTCGGTGTTCAGTGGCTGCGATTCCTTAACGTCCATCGTCATTCCCGATGGAGTGACAAAACTTGGCGGCGGGGCATTCTATAAATGCCATTCCTTAAAATCCGTCGTGATTCCTGAAGGCGTGACAAAAATCGAAAATTTCACGTTTGACGGCTGTGAAGCCTTGACGTTGGCCGAGATTCCCGGAAGCGTAAAGGAAATTGGTGGATGGCGAGCGATCGCGGACTGCCCAAATCTGACGATCTGCGCCCCGGAAGGGTCCGAGGCGGAAAGATTCGCGAAACTGCACGAGATTCCGTTTAAGGCGAAATAGAAAGAAGGGGATGACGCTTGTGAGCGTCGTCCCCGCAAGTGGATCACGTCCACAAATTCCGGTCCAGGATCCGGTAGTTGATCGCCTCGCCGAGGTGGTCCGGGAGAATTCTCTCGGAGCCGTCCAGGTCGGCGATCGTCCGGGCGATGCGGAGCACTTTGTCGTGTGCGCGGGCGGAAAGGCCGAACTGGTTCATCGCGACTTTCATCTGAATGATGCTTTCCTGGTCGAGCTGGCAGAATTCGCGGATCTGCCGCGTCGTCATCTGCGCATTATAATAGACCCGGCGGGTCCCTGGGCGAAGCGAGTCACGGAAGCCGCCCCCGATCTCGTAATTGAAACGTCGGGCCTGAATTTTACGCGCCCGCAGAACTTCTTCCCGCATCTGGGCGCTGGACGTTCCTGTTTGCTTGCTTCCGACCGAAAGCTCCTCAAAGGGGACGGCGGGGACCTCCACCTGAATGTCGATGCGGTCGAGCAGGGGGCCGCTGATTTTCGACATGTAACGATCCACCTGAATTGGCGTGCAGTTGCACTGGTGGCGCAAATCGCCCCGGAAACCGCACGGGCACGGGTTCATCGCGGCCACGAGCATAAAATCACTCGGGAAGGTGGCGGTCGCCTGGGCGCGTGAGATCGTGACCTCGTGGTCCTCCAGTGGCTGACGAAGGACTTCCAGCGTCCGGCGGTTGAATTCCGGCAGTTCATCCAGAAAAAGTACGCCGTTATGCGCCAAAGAGATTTCCCCCGGCTGTGGGATGCTTCCGCCCCCGACCATGCCAGAATCGCTGATCGTGTGGTGCGGCGACCGGAATGGCCGCGTGACGATCAGCGGCGTTTTCGAGGAAATCTTGCCCAACGAGCTGTAAATTCGCGTCGTTTCGAGGGATTCCGACGGTAAAAGGTCCGGCAGGATCGTCGGGAGCCGCTTCGCCAGCATCGTTTTACCCGAACCGGGAGGGCCGATCATCAGCATATTGTGGGCACCCGCCGCGGCGATCATCATGGCGCGCTTGGCCATTTCCTGACCGCGAACGTCCGCGAAATCCAGGTCGTAATGCGACAGATTGGCGTAAATCTGTTCAAGATTCGATGGGGCTGCGTCCAGATCCAAATCCCCTAAAACGAAGGAGATGAGCTGGGTCAAAGACGAAACGGGAAGAATTTCTACAGATTCCACGACTGCGGCCTCAGCGGCGTTTTCCGCCGGAAGAATCAATCCGCGAATATTCGGATTTTCGGCCATGAGTTTCTCACAAGCCAAAGCCATGGAAAGGGCGCCTTTTACGGGGCGGACCTGACCATCGAGGGCGAGTTCGCCGACCATGACGTATTCTTCCAGCCGGTCGAACGGAAGCTGGCCCATGCCCGCCAGCAGGCCCACGGCAATGGGAAGGTCGAAGGATGCGGCCTGCTTGTGCATTTCGGCAGGCGCGAGATTGATCAGGACCGAATTCCCGGGCTGGGCGTAACCGGAATTCTCGAGAGCACGCATGACGCGCTGAACGCTTTCCTTGACGACCTGGGAGGGGAGACCGACGAGTGTAACACTTGAACCGCCTTGAGAGATGTCAATTTCAACATCTACCGGAAGAGCGTCAATTCCACAGAGTGTGAGGGTTTTTAATTTTGCTAACATTTTTCAAAATTACTGAAGGCAAGTTGTATCATTTTTTTTAGTATATCCGATTTTCAGGAAAATTTCCAGCCCCGGGACGGTTTTTTAGGTAAAAAGATTCAAAATTTTCCAATATTTTCCCCAAAAAGTGGCAGAGGGGCCTTGACGAAATCGACAAAATGTGCAATCATATAGGACATTCGAAGGCAATTCCCATTTGTGGGGATTGTCTTGCTTTTTTGTTTGAACGGTAGCAGATATTGGAGAAATCATGTCAGCAGACATTTTTATGACGCAAAAGGGCTATGACAAACTTCGCGCTCAGGTCGAGCACATGGAATTTGTTGAAATGCCGGCCATTCTTGAGCGAATCGCTACGGCTCGCGCGGAAGGCGACTTGAGTGAAAATGCGGAGTACCATGGTGCTCGCGAGTCTCAGGGGCTCCTTCAGGCCAAAATCAATGACTTGAAATACAAATTGAGCATGGCGACCATCGTTGATGGATCGACGCTTCCAAGTGATGAAGTTTGTTTCGGTTGTACCGTACGTGTTTTCGATACGGAAGACAATTATGAAGAAACTTATACCCTCGTCGGCGCCGGTGAAGAAGATTCGATCAATGGACGAATTTTGGTTTCCAGTCCGCTTGCGAAAGGGTTGCTTGGCAAAAAAGTTGGAGAGATCGCAGAGATTCAGGTTCCGAGGGGGCTTCTCCGCCTGAAAATTCTGGAAATTACCCGTGAAGACTGAATGAACGAAAGGGTGTTCCAATGAAACGCGTTTTTTCATTAATCAAAGGTCTGGCGATTTCCGCGTTTATTTTTTACGCAACCTCGCCGCTTCCTCTTTTGGCAGCGAAAGCTGGCGAGGAACAAGAGGCAAAAGCCTCACCGTGGGTTTTCCCGTACATAAGTTTCGTGCTTTGTATTTTCCTGGGGATTGCCGTGATCGGAATGCCGGCCAAACGCGATGATAAACCGAAATTTGACGACTGAAAAGCTTATCTGCGTTGTTTTTCTGTTTCGTCAATCAGTGCCCCTTGACAAAAAAACAGGATGGAGTAAAATGTTACCATTCTGTTTTTTGTTTTAAACTCATACTTACATGGAGCAAGCTCCAGAGGAATATAGAATGAAGACGTACAAAATTGATCTGATTCCTGGTGATGGTGTTGGAATTGAAGTCGTGGCGGAAGGCCGTAAGGTTCTCGAAAAACTCGGAGCCATGGCGGACGTGAAATTCGAGTTCGAGCACCTGCCGTGGAGCTGTGAGTATTACCTCCACCATGGTGTTATGATGCCGGAAGACGGGCTGAAGATCCTTGACGACTGCGATGCGATCCTGCTTGGCGCCGTTGGTTTTCCGGGCGTTTCGGACGTGGTTTCTGCGCAGAATCTTCTTTTCCCGATTCGCCGTGGTTTCGATCAGTACGTGAATATGCGTCCGATCAAACTTCTGCCGGGGCTGGTTTCTCCGTTGAAAAACGACAAGATCGACTTCGTCGTCGTGCGTGAAAATTCCGAAGGCGAGTACTGCTCGGAAGGCTGCATCACGGAAGACCCGGTGAAGGGCAAGAAAGTCATTCAGAACTCCATCTTCACGCAGCTGGGGACCGAGCGCATTATGCGTTACGCCTACGAATATGCAGTGAAGCACGGGAAGACCAAGGTCCTGAGCGCGACGAAATCGAACGCTCTGAAGTACTCGATGGTCTTCTGGGATGAAGTTCAGGAGCAGGTGAAGAAGGACTACCCCCAGATCCAGTCGAGCAAGATGCACATCGACGCGCTGACCGGGAAATTCATCATGCACCCGGAAGATCTGGAAGTGGTCGTGGCGAGCAACCTGTTCGGCGACATTTTGACGGACCTGGGTTCCGCGATGCTCGGAAGCATTGGCATTTCGCCGTCCGGAAACATCAACCCGACTGGTGAACACCCGAGTATGTTCGAGCCGATCCATGGTTCCGCGCCGGACATTGCGGGCCGTGGGATCGCGAACCCGATGGGAACGCTTTGGGCGGTCAATATGATGTTGGACCAGCTTGGCGAACATGCTCTGGCGGATGCCGTGATGGATGCCATGTGCGCGGTTCTGGCGGGTGGAAAAGTCCGCACGCCGGACATTGGCGGGACGTCCAGCACGTCGGAATTTGGTGACGCGGTTTGCGCTGCACTGAAGTAAAAGTTAGGAGTTAGGAGTGAGGAGTTAGGAGTG
>JAUMVK010000077.1:0-8937 GCA_030530205.1 Thermoguttaceae bacterium
TAATAACCACTTGTTGACTTTACTCAAATTCTATCAAGGTTCCCGATAAAATTTTTGTGCTTCATGAAAAATTCATCATATTGTCAAAGATATACTTGGTGATTCCTCACTCAAGTGAACGCATAATATACCACATTCCGAAATTCTTTCAAGGGGGTGGGGGCGAAAATTTTTAAAATTTTTGAAATATGCGTTATTTGCGGAAGTCCTTCACGACGTCAAACACCATGTAGTTGGAATCGTGCATATTCTTGCCAAACCAGCCGAGGCGGCAGACGAAGTGAATGTCCTCGCCGACAATCCGCCAATCGACGTACTGGAAGCCGTTGATCCCGTCGGGGTGGTGATAAATGACACGGTTGACCGTCCAATGATCCAGATCGGGCGAACTGACCAGCGCCAGAGTGTTGCGCGCGCCCTTCTGTCCCGGCTGGATCCACGAGGTCAGGGCGTAGTACTTTTTCGAGACGTCGTCCCAGCGGATACAGAATTTCGAGTGTCCACCGGGGAAATCGTTGAGGAACTTCGCGAACTCGAGCGTCTTGCCGTCTTTGGAAAGGTTCAGCCTCGCCACGTGTTTTCCCGGGCCACCCTCGCAGCCCCAGTCTTCGACGCGCATGAAAACACTCACCGAGCTGTCCGGGCAGGCGACGCAGTTTCCTTCCAGCCACCCCTTATACGGCCAGTTTTTGTCCCACTTCACGTCGTTCGAGCGCGTCCAGTTAGCGGCATCCAGCAAATCGCAGTCCTGCGGAGCACTGATGACGAGCGAGTCGTACGGTGGCCAGCCCTTGCGTGAGGCGTCCACACGGTCCACCTGCCAGAAGACGCGGCCGTCGTGAATCAGGACCGGAACCGGGTCGCTGTAGTAGCGGTCGTCGGCGCAGAGCAGACCGTGCTTTTCGTCGGTCGGGACGGTCCACGTTTTGCCCTGGTCGTCCGAGCGGCGGATGGCGATGCACTCGTTGCTCATGCCCTTTTTGCCGGGACGGAAGAAACCGATGTGGTACAGCGTATCCCCAAGGCGGAATATGGAGCCGCTTTTCTGGTCGGGAAATTCGGAGACTTTTTTCCACGTTTTGCCCTGGTCGTGCGACTGGTACACGAACGTCCGCTCGCCGTGGGTCGCGGGGCCGAACCAGTCGTGAGTGAAGACGTACGTTCCGTCGGCCATGATCTCCATGGAGGGAGTACCGTAAAAGACGTGTTCCCAGTCTGGACTCGCAGCGATGATGGTCCCGTGCTCCCATTTCGGCGTGTCGGGACGCTGGGAATCGGCGAAAACGCAAGCGGCGGAAAGGACCGCGAATAAAAAGAAGAAGGAAACGTTGAATTTCAGGTGAGTCATGGAATGAAACCTTTCGTAAGGATGGAACGGATTGATTGAAACCTTTTTCTTCATTATAGTTTCTTTCCTTCCAATCGTCAATTATCCCCGGCGCCAATTTTTTCTTTTTTCGTCTCAAAAAAAATAAGGAGGGGGGGCTTTTTCTTTCGCGGGGATAGAATATAATTAAGTGGTCTCCTTTTTGGATGGGGCTGGCTCCCGCAAGCGAGACTGGGGGATTTTTGCCCACGAACCGTTCAACTCCCCCCGGCCCTACGGGCCACCCCCCTCGGTGAGGGGGGCATAAAAATGACTCCTTTTCACCCGACCATTCATGAACCAATACGCGATCCGGGCGATTTTTACCCGCAATTTTTTCAGTTATTTCGCCAATCCGACCGGCTACGTGTTTTTGTGCGTCTTCGTCTTTTTGAGCACAATCGCCGCGTTCTGGAGCAACGCTTTTTTTGTCAATAATCTGGCCAATCTGGACCAGCTTACGCCGTTTTTCCCGTTTATCATGCTCGTTTTCGCGCCGGCCATCACGATGAACAGCTGGGCGGACGAGCGGCGGCAAGGGACCGACGAGCTGATCCTCACGCTCCCGGCCAACGACCTGGACGTCGTGCTGGGGAAGTATTTTTCCTGCCTGGCGATCTATACGTGCTCGCTGCTCTTCTCGGCCATTTGCAATTTCATCGTCCTGAGATCACTCGGAAGCCCGGACGTTGGGCTTTTCCTCGCGACGTACGTCGGTTTCTGGTTCGTCGGCGTGGCGATGCTCGCAATCGGGATGATGGCGTCTTTCCTCACTGGCCACATTACGATCAGTTACGTTTGGGGTGTACTTCTGAACGCGCCGTTCGTTTTTTCCGCCTGCGCCGAAGTGATCCTCCCGCCAAAGTGGGCGTCGGCGATGAGCTTCTGGAGCTTTGAGGCCCGCTACGCGCCGTTCTGCAAGGGGGAGCTTTCGCTCGCCTCAGCGTTTTATTTCGTCGCAATCGCGCTGGTGATGCTCTATTTGTGCATGATCCTGCTCGGCCGCCGGCACTGGTTCTGCGGGACGCGGGGGTGGAAACTCGCCGGTCATTTCGCGCTTCGGACCGTTTTTCTGGCCGTGGCCGTTTCGTCCGTGACGGTGATTCTGAACCGGTTTGACCTCCAGATCGACTGCACGGCTGAGAAATTGAACTCGCTCTGCCCCGAAACGATCCAGCTTTTGAAAGAGTTCAAGCCGGAATACCCGGTTGAGATCCACGCATATTTGAGCCCGCAAATTCCCGGCGAGTTTGCGCAGGTCAAGCGGAATCTGGAATCAACGCTCCACCAGTTCGAGAAGTGGGCGGGGAGCAAGGTCCACGTGCACATTCATTCCATCGAGCGGTTCACCGACGAGGCGCTGAACGTCGAGAAAAACTACGGGATCACGCCGACCGACGTGAACGTTCTGGTCCGCGGAAATCAGGAAAAAGTCGGCGTTTACCTCGGCGTCGCCATGACCTGCGGGCTGAATCAGGAGGTCATTCCGTTCTTTTCGCGCGGGCTTCCGGTCGAGTACGAAATGATCCGGTCGCTGCTGATGGTTTCGACCCACCAGCGCAAGCGGCTGGGCGTGCTCCAGACCGACGCGAATCTGCTCGGAATGTTCGACGGAATGCCCATGACGGGGATCGACCGCGCGACGATCGAGCAGTCGGTCAGCCCGATGGTCGCGGAACTTCGGAAGTCTTACGAGATCGTACCGGTGAATCCGTCGTACCCGATCGACCCGAATTCGGTGGACGTGATCCTGGCGGTCCAACCCTCCACGCTGGAACCGTTCATGATGGAGAATTTCGTGAAGGTCCTTGAGGCGGGAGTTCCCACGGCGATTTTCGAAGACCCGCTCCCGCTTTGCAGTCAGTTCACGCCGACGTGCGAGCAGCGGCGGCTTTCGCGGAATCCGTTGGATTCGATGGCGATGATGGCCGGGAACCTTCCCAAGGCGGACACTGCTGTACTTTGGAATCTGCTGGGAGTCCGGTTTTATGATCAGGAAATCGTCGCACAGAAGTACCGTCCGATCCCACGCTTTTCGCGCAGTCCGAACCCGTTCCTTTTCATCGACGCGAACGAGCTGAACCCGCACCCGTTTGCCGAGAAAAATCCCGCGACGAATGGTCTGCGCCGGCTGGTGATGCTCTATGCCGGACATTTTGAAGCGGACCCGAAAGTTTCGTCGGTATTCTTCACACCGCTGGTGATCGCGCAGTCCTACTCGGGGTTGATCCCGTACCGGAAACTTTTCAAAAATGAGGAGCTGGGTTTCCTCCCGCAAAACCTGAAAACAGACGTGGATTTCGAGGTCACGTCGCTGCCGTACTTCGTTTCGGCCGAGATCCGTTCCACCCGACCGGACAAAAAGGGGCTTTACGTGATCCTGACCGCGGACTCCGACCTTTTCTTCGACGGTTTCGTTCAAATGCGCTCGGCAGGCGGGATGGGGAGCGACTACGATTTCGATAATATTAACTTTGTGTTGAACATCGTGGAACGTCTGGGCGGCGAAAATCGATTCTACGCGATCCGCAAGCATCAGCAGATCCACCGGAAACTCGAGGCGATCGAGCAGTACAGGAATCTGTATCAAAAGGAATTCGACGAACGCGAAAAGAAACTGATGGAGTCGCTGACGAATCGTCAAAAAGAGTTGGAAAAGTCCCTGAACGAGCGGGTTCTGAAGCTGAACGAGCAGCTCAAAGCGGGCGAGATCACGCAGGCCGAGGCGGAAGAAAGCCGGGAGTGGCTTTTAACTGTCGGCCAGAACGAAATGCAGAAGGCGATCAACCGGCAAATGACGAACGTTCAGAAGGAAATCGCTCTGATGGAAAAGGACTGCCAGACGAAAATCCTTCAGATCCAAAACGAGCGGAAACTCCTCGCGGTACTTTTGCCGCCAGTTCTGCCGCTTCTGATTGCGATCCTGGTTTTTGTTTACCGCAAGAATCAGGAAAGGTTGGGTGTTTCGGCTCAGCGGCTGAGAAAATAAGGTCCACTGATTTAATTTGACTTCAAGGAGTAAACTCATGCGCCTATTCGACTATTGTTACTACAATGCCTGGGCCTGGTCCGCGTACTTTTACGGGAAAATCTACCACCGGATCTGGTACTACAACAAAAACAAAATTCCGATGACCGGCAAACTTTGTATCATCTCGAACCACCAGAGTTTTCTTGACCCGCCTTTGATCGCAGCCGGAATTCGCCGTCATATTTGCTTCATGGCTCGCGACACGCTTTTTAAAGGCCTTTTTGGGTGGCACATTTCCCACTTGAATGCGTTTCCGATCTCGCACGACAAAAGCCCACTCGCCGGGATCAAAGAAACGCTGAAACGCCTGAAAGATGAACAGGCAGTTCTGATTTTCCCCGAAGGAACCCGATCCGAGGACGGAAGTCTGGGAGAATTTCACAAAGGAATCATTTCTGTGGCCCGGCGGAGCAAAGCCCCGATCCTTCCGTGTGCGATCCAGGGCGCGTACAAAGCGTGGTCACGTCATACCAAATTTCCCAAACCGTACAAAGTTACTATCACGTTCGGTGATGTGATCCCTGCGGAGGAGGTTCAAGCGATGGATGACGATGCTCTTTTGGAACGGCTTCGCGAGACGATCAGCAAAATGCTTGAACAATGAACAAGTGGATGCTTTCCGTTTTTCAATTTTCAATTTTTAGTTGAGTAATTTGCATGAGTTCAAAGCCCTGGCTTACGACCTTATTAACGACCGCCGAACATCTTCCCTCGCGCGAAAGTGTCATGGAAGCGATGAACCAGGTCCCCGGCTACGAAACGGTTCCATTCCAGTTTGTGGTTGAAATGCCGGACCATTTTATTTTCCGGTCACACTCGGCCACTCTGGCCGTTTCGCTCGCGAATCCCGAGCAGGAAGTTCCCTTTGAGACTTTAAAAGCCTCCTGCGCCCGCGCATGGCACTGGGTTGACGCCGCACGAGAGGTTTCCCAGGCCACCCGGCAAATCGTTCTGGCGGTTCTGCCCGAAGAGGACACTCTGGAACCGCTTGACATCGCGCTTCTGCTCACGGCTTTGACCGTCGCGGTCCTGAAAAACGTTTCGGCAAAAGCGGTCTATTGGAATCATTCGGGAATGCTTCACGCACCCGATTCATTCATCAGCCACGCGCAGGGAATGAACCGTCTGGCAATCCCCGTGGAACTTTGGGTCGATTTCCGGCTGGTGCTCAACTCCGACTTGACCCTTTCCATTGGGACGTGGGGGCTAAAGGCTTTCGCGCTGGCCGAGCTGGAAGTTTCCCATTCACACCACGATACGAAATGGCTCCTGCGCTGGCTTTTCAACCTGGCCCATAATATGCTGGAAAAAGGACCGCCCGACACGGAAGCAGAGCACACTTTCGGCCAGTCTGACAAAGAGTCCTTTACGCTGAAATACGAGCAGACCGCGCCAGAATTCAACCGCGCAGGTCTTGAGGAAGTACTTCGCGTCGAGTTTGAAAGAGCCAGGGATTAAATTGCTCTTTTCCGGTTCAGGGTTTTATGTTATAATTTCCGGGTATTTGTTTGTTCCCGTCCCTGTTCAACCCGGAGTGAAACTTGAAACCGGAAGATTTTGATTTTAAATCCGGCCCCACGGCTCAACCCTCAGAAAACGGCGCGTCTTTTCTTGACTCACTGGGAATCACCGCATTTGATCCCGCGGCTTCCCAGGCGGAGGAGGACGATTCCACCCCGGTTTGGGATGAACCGGAGCACAACTTTTACGCGGTTGACGAGAAAACGTTTGAAAATTCTTTCAGTTTCCTTGGGAGTCTTGTTTTCCATCTGGTCGTTCTGCTTCTGATGGTTCTTTGGCCGATCGTCGTCCCGCGTGGGGCCTGGCGCGGACCGGAAATTTCCATGGAGTTCGCGACCGTTGACGAAACGGAAGAGTGGGAAGATTACATGGAGGAACTGGGCGCGACCCTCGAAACGGATTCTTCGGAAACATCAGTCGAAACCCCCGAGCCAACCGAAACGCTTTTTCCCGAAGAAACGACCGTCGAAATTGAAACCGATCCCGTCGAAATCACGCCGGACGAACCCGTGGAAGACCCGGCAAACGCACTTCTGGAAGCATTGGAGCAGGAAACCACCAAGCCGAACGACCCGAATCTGGAAGGGGAGGAAACGCCCACGCCTGACGGCGTACCTCAGACGGCTCAAAGTTCCGGAAACGAGACCAATTGGAACCAGCAGGTCATGGTCCCTCGCTCCCTTCCGGCCGGCGGCGGGATCGGCCCCCGAACCGACACAGCGGGCCGCGGAAAGATGCTCGAGGAAGCCGGCGGCAACGGCCAGAGCGAAGATGCCGTCGCGATGGGACTTGCCTGGATCGCCCGTCACCAGCAGTTTGACTCCCAGAAAAAATACTTCGGAAGCTGGAGTTTCGACCTGTCCCGATACGGAACTCCCAACTCCGGCGAGGCAACGTCCCGTGTAGCGGCGACTTCACTGGCTCTGCTGGCGTTGCTGGGCCACGGAAACACCCGCGAGGTGGGCGAATACAAGAAAGCCGTTCAGGACGGGATCTACTTCCTTTCCACACAGGCCCACGCGCGGGAATCGATGCCCGGCTACGACTTCCGCGATTCGCCCGACAGCCGTGGGATGTATGGCCACATTTTAGCGACGCTGGCGCTTTGCGAGGCTTACGCGATGGAAGAAACGAAGGACCCGACGCTCGGCGCGCTTGCGCTCGGCGGCCTGAAGTGGATCCTCTACGCCCAGGATCAGGAAGGGGGGGGCTGGCGCTACCAGCCGCACGAAGCCGGTGATGTTTCTGTCACGACGTGGGTCGTGATGCTCTTGAAAAGCGCCCACATGAACGGGTTTGAAATTCCCTCCCAGACCCTGATCAAGATGGACCTTTTCCTCGACTCGATCTCGAAGGAGGAGAAGGCGAAGTACTCCTACCAGCCGGGCAGACCGCCGATCCCCTCCACGACCGCCATGGGCCTTTGCGCCCGGGTCTTCAGCGGGGCGAAGCACGATGCCGACTTCCTGAAGCGTGGGACCCGGTACATCGCCGAGGACTGCGGCTGCAGCGAATCGGACCTTTACTACAATTACTACGGCTCGCTCCTCCTTCGGCACTACGGCGGCCCTTTGTGGCGGACGTGGAATCAGGAAATGCGCGATTACCTCATCCGCACCCAGGAACAAAACGGCCCGGACCGTGGGAGCTGGTACTTTGACGAGCCGGAAAAAACGAACAATCAGATCGGCGGCCGCCTCTACACGACGGCCATGGCGGTCATGATCCTGGAGGTTTATTACCGCTATCTGCCGATTTACAAACAATGATCCGGAGGGCCGGGTTTTGAAAGGCGGTAATGAAGGCCGCAGGCCGGAATTACGCGCCGGCAACGGAAGGCGGTAATGGAGCGCGCAGCGCGGAATTACGCGCGGGTTAAACCACCACGGACGCCCAAAACGCGTAATTCCGGCCTTCGGCCTCCATTACCGCCTCCCATTCCGGGCCGCCAGCCATCCGTATTAACGACCCATTTTCACCTCATTTTCACCTCCTTCGAAAGGAACCTTTATGCAAATCCTCAAAACCTTCCTGGCCGTTCTGGCCCTTTCCTCTTTTTTATATGCCGCCGACGGGCCGACGAACGAAGACCACTCCGCGTTTTTCCACGGCGAGCGCCCCCGGCAGGAGATCCTCTGCGGCTGCTCCGGCCGGCTTGAAAAGTTCGACGCGAACGGGAATCTCGTCTGGACATACTCCCATGAGATCGGCAACATGAGCGACGTGCAGCTCCTCGAAAACGGGAACATCCTGTACGCCGATGCCGACTCCGTGATCGAAGTCACGCCCGACTGCCAGGTCGTTTTCCAGTACATCCCCGAGGACCAGCGCGGCGACTCCGCCTTCACCGCCACGCGCCTGGCGGACGGGAACACGCTGATCGGCTGGAACACGAAAAACTGCCTCATCATCGTGAACCCGCAGGGGGAAACGGTTAAAACGATCCCGTGCCAGTTCCTCGACGCGATGGGAAGCCACCACAATATGCGCATGGCCCGGCCAACCGACCGCGGCACGTTCCTCGTCGCCCACAAACGCAAAGGGACGATTGCCGAGTACGACGAAAACGGCCGGATCGTCCGCGTGATGACCGTCCCGGGCCAGGAGTGCTACGGCGTACTTTCGCTCCCGAACGGTGAAGTTCTCGGCTCGTTCCTGA
This sequence comes from Thermoguttaceae bacterium, assembly GCA_030530205.1. Lineage (GTDB taxonomy): Bacteria > Planctomycetota > Planctomycetia > Pirellulales > Thermoguttaceae > RGIG3701. The sequence continues at coordinate 8,578 of JAUMVK010000077.1, forward strand.
ACCTGCTCGTCCTGTTCGACGCGAACGGCAAAGAGGTCTGGCGCTGCACGATGGACGATCTGAAACCGCTCGAGATCTCCTGTATGTGCGGGCTTCAGGTCCGCGAAAACGGGAACATCGTGGTCGGAAACTACGCCTGTAACCACGGCGAGACGCATACGTCGTGCATGTTCGAGATCACGCGGGACCGGAAAGTCGTGTGGTACTACCAGAACCCGAACGCCCCGGGAAACTTCATGAACGTTCAGGTCCTTGGCGAGAAATCCGTGAGGTAAAGAGTACGGGACGACGCTTCCAGCGTCGTTTCAAAAACCAGCCCCTGCGGGGACGACGCTTCCAGCGTCGTTTCAAAAACCAGCC